>JALNYK010000015.1 GCA_023229845.1 Gallionella sp. | reverse complement strand
AGCGCATCACGCCCCACCCCGTCCGGCAACACCGGGAAGGGCCGCACGCAGAACGTGCGGCCCTTTCTCATTCAAGGACATCCCGGCGCGCGCAGGAAAATCTTTCATGAGCGACACACCACAAGACACCGGCGCAGCGCCGGCGGAATCCAGCGGCATTGCGCGCGAAGCCCCTCTTGCACGAGAAGTGGGCCGCCGCCGCACCTTCGCGATCATCTCCCACCCCGACGCGGGCAAGACCACGCTGACCGAGAAGCTGCTGCTGTTCGGCGGCGCGATCCAGATGGCGGGCACGGTGAAGGCGCGCAAGAGCGGCCGCCATGCGACTTCGGACTGGCTGGAAATCGAAAAGCAGCGCGGCATCTCCGTCGCCAGCTCGGTGATGCAGTTCACCTACGACGACTGCGTGATCAACCTGCTCGACACGCCGGGCCACCAGGACTTCTCCGAGGACACCTATCGCGTGCTGACCGCGGTGGACGCGGCGGTGATGGTGGTCGATGCGGCCAAGGGCGTGGAAGCGCAGACCATCAAGCTGCTCGAAGTATGTCGCTTGCGCAACACGCCCATCATCACCTTCATCAACAAGATGGACCGCGAAGTGCGCGAGCCGCTGGAGGTGCTGGACGAAATCGAGTCGGTGCTGAAAATCAAATGTGCGCCCGTCACCTGGCCTATCGGCATGGGCAAACGCTTTCAGGGCGTATACCACCTGATCAACGACGAGGTGCTGCGTTTCACCCCGGGCGAAGAGAAGGCCAACCAGGACGTGGAAGTGTTGCAGGGCACACAGATCGACAAGCTCGCGCAGCAATGCCCGAGCGAGATGCAGACCATGCGCGACGAGACCGAGCTGGTCATGGGTGCAGGCGCATCGTTCGATCTGCAAGAGTTCCTCAAAGGGCAGCAGTCGCCGGTGTTCTTCGGTTCCGGCGTGAACAACTTCGGCGTGCGTGAAATCCTGCGCGCGCTGGTGGACTGGGCGCCCGCGCCGCTGGCGCGCGAAACCGATAAACGCATGGTGCAACCGACCGAGCCCGCCTTCACCGGCTTCGTGTTCAAGATCCAGGCCAACATGGACCCGAACCACCGCGACCGCATCGCCTTCCTGCGCGTATGTTCCGGAAAATACACATCGGGAATGAAGGTCAAACATCGCCGCACCGGCAAGGAAATGAAGCTGGCCAACGCGGTCACCTTCATGGCCAACGAGCGTTCGCGCCTTGACGAAGCCTACGCAGGCGACATCATCGGCGTGCACAACCACGGCCAGTTGCAGATCGGCGACGTGCTCACCGAAGGCGAAGCGTTAACCTTCAAGGGCATCCCCTACTTCGCGCCCGAACTGTTCAGCCGCGCTCGCCTGCGCGATCCGATGAAGGCCAAGCAGCTGGAGAAAGGATTGCGCCAACTCGGAGAAGAAGGCGCAGTGCAGGTATTCTCGCCGCTGGTGGACAACACGCCGCTGATCGGCGCGGTGGGGCAGCTGCAATTCGAAGTGGTCGAGCATCGACTGAAGGACGAGTACGGCGTGGACGCGGTGTTCGAGCGCGCCGGCATTCACACCGCGCGCTGGGTAACCTGCGCAGACAGCAACCACCTGAACGAGTTCGTCAAGGCGAATCAGAGCCGGTTGGCGAAGGACGTGGACGGCAACTACGCTTACCTCGCCGACACCGGCGTGAACTTGCGCCTCGCGCAGGAGCGCTGGCCCAAGGTGCAATTCCACGCGACGCGCGAGCACGGACAGCAGTTAGGCTGACGCGCTCAACTTGAGATCGGTTTTTCCCGCCATCCAGCCGGAAGATCATAGGCCGAAATATATAGGCATTTCGGCCTATGCCAATCTCCGAGAAATTAATATATAAAGCCATCTGTCCAACATCCGAAAGAAATCCGCATGAATCAGGCGAATGCAATGACCGAACAAGTGTTGAACGGAATACTCATCCCTCCTTGCCCTGCCTCGTTAACGTCCATCATGCGGGAAGCAAAAAGTTCAAGAGCCGAGCTTTCCAAGCTGGCCCATCTGATCAGTCAGGATGCGGGCGTTGTCGGTCCACTGCTCAAACTGGCGAACTCTCCGTTTATTGGCCTGAAAAGCAAGGCGACCTCCGTTCTTCAGGCAGTTAGCGTACTCGGCATTCAGAGCACACTGAACCTGGTTCAGAACATCGCCCTGCGGCAAAGTCTGAGCGGCGGATCGCAAAGTTTCGAGAAATTCTGGGAACGATCGAGTCTGACGGCCACCGTTGCCGAAAAGGTGGCCGCCAAATTTCTCAACATATCGAAAGACGACGCTTACATAGCAGCGCTATTCCATGACTGCGGCATTCCGGTGCTCATGATGAAATTCCCGGAATATCGCGACGCCGTGATGGCGCTCTGCCGACAAGGCAAATCCATCTGCGACGTTGAGAATGTGCTCTTCTCCACCAGCCATGCCATAGTCGGAAACATGCTGACACGCAGCTGGATGCTCCCCGCCCACGTGTGCAAGGCCATCCTGTATCACCACGACCAGAGCATCTTTTCTTCGGCGTCCGAGACTATCGGGGAAGAAGTCCGCGACTTGATAGCCATCATTCACATGGCCGAATGCATTACCGACGAACACCTGCATGAAAGAGAAATGGAATGGCCTCAATACGAACAAAACGTATTGAAGCACTTTGAAATTTCAGTTCAGGAATTCTCCGAACTAAAAGGAGATATTCTGGCTTACCTGAACGGCGAGTAACGGCGCTCCCACATTGCCGGGCACGGGCGAGAGGCCGTGCCTGCGACCCTCCCTCCTTAAGGCAAGAACACTGATGTGCTTGACCTCGAATATACTCAGATCGCCCCGGCAGAAACAGCTCACATGATCTGCTTGCTCGCTTCGCGTCAACTACACTTTCCCGCAGTGCAATATCGGTTAAAGTAATATCCACGCAAGTTATCGGGAGTGGCTAATCATGGCTAGACTCGAACTCAAGAACGTCACGCGTCGTTTCGGCGATTTCGTCGCCGTGGACGATGTCAGCCTGACCATCGAGTCGGGCGAGTTTTTCACGCTGCTCGGTCCCTCCGGCTGCGGCAAGACCACCATCCTGCGCATGATCGCCGGCTTCGACCTGCCCGACGCAGGACAGATACTGCTCGACGGACAGGACCTCGTCGACATCCCGGCGGAAAAGCGTCCCATCCACACCGTGTTCCAGAGCTACGCGCTGTTCCCGCACCTCACGGTCGCCGACAACGTCGCCTTCCCGTTGAAGATGGCGCACCGCTCCCGCGAAGAAATTCGCAGCATGATGCAAGAGGCGCTGGAACGAGTGCGCCTCGCCGGCAAGGCCGATGCCTATCCGCACGAACTCTCCGGCGGCGAAAAGCAGCGCGTCGCGCTGGCGCGCGGGCTGGTCAACCGTCCGCGCCTGCTGCTGCTCGACGAATCGCTGGCCGCACTCGATGCCAAGCTGCGCGAGGAAATGCAAGTCGAGCTGATCAACCTGCAACGCGATGTCGGCATCACCTTCGTATTCGTCACGCACGCACAGGTCGAAGCACTGGCGCTGTCGCACCGCATCGCGGTAATGAACCTCGGCAGGGTGGAGCAGGTGGACGAGCCGTCGCGGCTATACGGTTTTCCGCGCAACCGCTTCGTCGCCGACTTCATCGGCAACATAAACATGATAGCGGCGCAAGTGGTGGAATCCGTTCACGGACATCTGCGCCTGACCGCCGCCGGGCTGGGCGAGATCGTCGCGCCGACGCTGAATGGCGTGACCTCCGGCGACAAGGGCGTGTATGCCATCCGCCCGGAGCAGGTGCGCATCGGCATGCACGGCGAACTGACCGAACTGAAGAACCACTTCGAGGGCACAGTGCACAGCCTGCTGTATCAGGGCGATGTCAGCGTCTATCGCGTCAGGCTCGCCAACGGCGCGACGATAGAAGCGTTGCTGCCCAACTCCGCACCGGGACGCGCCGAATTGTTCGAGGCCGGCGATGCGGTCAAGGTGGGCTGGCGTCACGACGCGGGGATGTTTTTGCGATAGATGTATCTGCAGTAGGGGTGGGCACGGAAAACGTGCCCCCCCCTACCTGATGGAGGTGCTCCATGGGCAATAAGACCACGATACCTAGTGCAACCCGATTGACGAAATGGCTGGTCAGCGGCCCGCCGCTGCTGTTCCTGTTGTTGCTCGTGGCGGCGCCCGGAATGATCACCGTGCTCGCCTCGTTCCGTTATCCCGGCGAATTCGGCGGACTCGCGCCGCTGGTCGCCGCAGACCCGCAGACGCTGCAAGGCGTGACGCTGGAAACTTACCGGTTCTTCTTCAGCGATTTCATCTACGCCGAGGTCTTCGTCAAATCGTTGTTCATGGCACTTGCCACTACGCTGATCTGTTTGCTGATGGCCTATCCGCTCGCGCTACTGATCGCGCATAGCCCGAAAAAAAGCCGCAACCTGATGGTGTTGCTGGTGGTGTTGCCGTTCACCAGCAATTTCCTGATCGGCATCTATGCGTGGATGATTATCCTCGGCCCGCAATCGGCGCTGAGCCAGATGCTCAACGGCATGCTGCACCTGTTCGGCATCGCACCGGTGCACCTGCTGTTCTCGCCGTTCGCGGTGCTGGTCGCGCTGGTCTATGCGCACCTGCCGTTCATGGTGCTGCCGCTGTACACCAATCTGGAAAAGCACGATCCCGCCCTGCTCGACGCCGCGCAAGACTTGGGCGCAAACGCTTGGCAGCGCTTCTGGCGCGTGACGTTCCCGCTGTCGCAGCCGGGCATCTTCGCCGGTTCCGCGCTGGTGTTCATCCCTGTGCTCGGCATGTTTGCGATTCCGGAATTGCTCGGCGGCACCGGCGATATGCTGGTCGGCAACCTCATCAAGGAACAGTTTCTCGGCACGCGCGACTGGCCGTTCGGTTCCACGCTCTCCATCCTGCTGACTGTCGCCGTGTTGCTGATCGTCTGGCTTGCCGTACGATTGGGCGGGCGCGGAGGGCGTTATGCTTAAGCAAATAGCCATTCGACTAGGTCGTCAGAAAACGACAACCAAGTCGCTGGTTGTGCGTAGCGCCGGACACAGACTGACCGAGCGGCGCGGGCCGTGGCTATGGGCGGCGGGGCTGGCCGCATATGCCTTCCTGTACCTGCCGCTCACCATCGTCGTCGCCTACTCTTTCAACGACTCGCGCCTGAACGCGGAATGGGTGGGCTTCACGCTGCACTGGTATCGGGTGCTGCTCGAAGACGAAGACATGCTGGTCGCCGCGGGCAACTCCCTGTTTATCGCGACAGTCGCCAGCCTCGCGGCCACGGTGCTCGGCACCATGGCGGGCATCGCGATGCACCGCTACAAACTCAAGGTGCTGACCTTCATGGTGCTCGCGCCGGTGGCGATGCCGGAGATATTGCTGGGCGTGTCGCTGCTGCTATTTTTCATCCAGGTGCTCAACCTCACCCTCGGCCTGCTATCCATCGTACTCGCGCACATCACCTTCTCCATCGGCTTCGTCGCGGTGATCGTGCAAGCGCGTCTGGCCGCGATGGACGAGAGCCTGTTCGAGGCCGCACGCGACCTCGGCGCATCGCCATGGCAGACCTTCCGCCACGTCACCTTCCCGCTGATCCTGCCGGCGGTAATTGCGGGCGGGCTGATGGCATTCACGCTCTCCATCGACGACTTCGTCATCACATTCTTCACCGCCGGGGTGGGCGTGCAGACGCTGCCGTTGCGCATCTACTCGATGATAAAAATCGCAGTGACGCCGGAGGTGAACGCGGTATCTACATTGCTAATGCTGCTGACGCTGAGCCTGACCGTGATCGCATCCAGATTTGCACCCGACGTGCTGAAAGGCAAGTCATGATCCGGCCTATCCTCTTCCTGCTGTTATTCATCGGCCATGCCCAAGCCGCCGACGTACTCCACCTCTACAACTGGAACAACTACATCTCCGACGTCACCATCGCTCGCTTCGAAACACAATGCGCCTGCCGCGTGGTGCAGGACTACTATTCCGACAACGAGGAGATGCTCGCCAAGCTGGCCGCGGGAGCGACCGGCTACGACCTGATCGTACCGACCGGCAACGCGGTCGAGTCGCTGGTCCGCCAGCGCGCGTTGCGTCCGCTAGACAAGTCGCAACTGCCCAAGCTGAACAACATCGATCCGGCCTACCTGAACACCGCATTCGATCCCGGCAATAAATATTCCGTGCCTTATGCTTACACGCTCACGCTGATCGGCTACAACAGCGCAAGACTGCGCGAACTGAACATTCCAGTCGACAGCTGGGCGGCGATCTTCGAGCCGCGCCATCTGGAGAAACTCAAGGGTCGCGTCACCGTGCTCGACAGCCAGCGCGAGCTGCTGGCGGCGGCGCTGAAATATCTGGGCTACTCGGCCAACGACACCATTGAAGCGCACTGGAAGCAGGCACGCGACCTGATCGTCCGCGCCAAGCCCTACTGGGCCGCGTTCAACGCCTCCAGTTACATCAAGGAACTCACCGTCGGCAACATCTGGCTGGTGCACGGCTATTCCAGCGACATCTTCCAGGCCGACATCGACGCGCAGAACGCGCAGCGCGGCTTCCGCATCGTCGCCGCCATCCCGAAGGAAGGCGCGGTGCTGGCGCTGGACTCGATGGTGCTGCACAAGAGCGGCCCGCGCCCCGATCTCGCACACCGCTTCATCGACTTCATGCTCGAAGGACGCAACGCGGCGGAACTGACCAACCTGATCGGCTCCGGCAATCCGAACCTGGATGCGCGGCAATACATACAGCCCGAGATCGCACAGAACCCCGCGGTATTTCCGGACAAAACCCAGCAGGTAAAACTGGAAATGCTGCGCGACCTCGACCGCCACCAGCGCCGCGTGCTGTCGCGCATCTGGACCGAAATCAAGCTGCGCTGATGAGGCCTATATATTCTTCGCTATGACAAGCGGCGCGGTTTGGTGCTAAATTTCTTGGCCTATCGGCAGGTGTTTGAAATCCAACGATTCATAAAATGCTGGATCGCATTCAAAAAACACTGCGCAACTTCGATGTCACCAAATCAGCCTCAGGGGGATGTATGGTTTTCCCGTATCGTCGTTTATGGATCACTGTCGCTTTCGTACTGACCATGTTTCCCCGGCTCGCCACCGCTGCCGAAATCGAGTTCTTCTCGCCGCAGGGCGAAGTCAAGAAAGTTCGGCAGGTTGCGGTGCGATTCTCCGCACAGATGGTCGCATTCGGCGATCCGCGCGAGGTCGCACCCTTCGATGTCGCTTGTCCCGTCGCGGGTAAAGGCCGCTGGGCCGACCAGCGCAACTGGGTATACGACTTCGAGCACGACCTCCCTGCGGGCATCGCCTGCCGCTTCACCGTCAGGAAGGGGCTCGCCGCGCTCGACGGCAGCGAAATAAAAAAATCGCGCATGTATTCGTTCAACACCGGCGGCCCCGCCATCATGCAGAGCGAGCCGAATGAAGACGACAATCACATCGACGAGAACCAGATATTCATCCTCGGACTGGATGCGCCGGCGACCACAGAGTCGATACAGAAATTTGCCTATTGCATGGCCGACGGCATTTCCGAACGCATCCCGGTGCAGGTCATTACCGGCAAATTGCGCACATCGATACTGGGCTGGCGCGAGTCGTTTATGACACAGTATTACCAGGCCGTTTTCAAGCGTGGCGGAAATGCCGGGCGCAGCTTCGTCTTCGGCATAGACGAGCGCGGGTCGAACAGGGAGAAATTCCTGAAGCTACGCGACACCGAAAATTCGCCCATCGTCGTGCTGCAATGCAAACGCACATTGCCGAGCGACACGATAGTCGCGCTGGTTTGGGGTCAAGGCATCGCCTCGGTTTCCGGCATACCGACCAGCCAGGATCAAACCCTGCCGTTCAACACGCGCCCGGTGTTCGAAGCGAAATTCTCGTGCAGCCGCGTCAATGCCCAGGCTGACTGCATCCCGGCGATTGCCATGCAGTTGTATTTCACCGCGCCGATCACGCTGGAGAATGCGCAGCGCATCAAGCTGGTGGCGGCAAACGGCAAGTCGGTATCGCCCGTCATCCCGGACAATGAAAAACAAGCGGGGCTAGTGCAATGGCTGACCTTCCCCGCGCCGCTGCCGGAGAAAACGAAATTCAAGATCGTCCTGCCGGAAGCCTTCACCGACGATGCCGGCAGGAAGCTCGCTAACGCCGCCAGCTTCCCGCTGCAAGTCCGCACCGACGAATATCCGCCGCTCGCCAAGTTCGCCGCCAACTTCGGCATACTGGAACTGCATGCATCGAATCCACCGTTGCTGCCGGTGACCCTGCGCAATGTCGAGGCCAGCCTGCCCGCCAACCTGTCGATTCCGCCGATTCCCGGCAAGACGCTGCAAGTCGATTCCGAACTCCAGATCATCGAATGGCTGAAAAGGCTGCAACAGGTCGATTCGGGCTATAACCGCGAAACGGAGGAATGGGACAGCAGCCGCGGCCCCGGCAAGAATTCGGTCTTCGAAAAGGCCGACCGGATCAAACCGTTCGCAATCCCCAAATCGCTAGGCGACAAGGCCTTCGAGGTCGTCGGCATCCCGTTGCAGGAACCGGGCTTTCATGTCGTGGAACTGGCCAGTCCAAGGCTGGGCAAGGCCCTGCTGGCCGAGGACAAACCCTACTACCTGCATGCCGCCGCGCTCGTCACCAATATGGCCGTCCACTTCAAGCAAGGACGCGAATCCTCGCTGGTCTGGGTGACCAGTCTGGACAAAGGCAAACCCGTGCCCGATGCCGAGGTGGCCGTGCGCGACTGCAATGGCGAGACTTATTCCCAGGGGCGCACCGACAAGCAAGGCATTTTGAAGATCGATAGCGAGCTTCCTCAACTCAACAGCCTGCCCGGCTGCCTCGACTCGTACGACCGCCAATATTTCGTCACCGCACGCTCGGGCAAGGACTTCTCGTTCGTGCTGTCGAACTGGAACGAAGGCATCTCGCTGTGGCGCTTCAACGCATTCCAGAGCAGATGGATGGAACAGGACGTCCATCACGCGATCATGGATCGCACGTTGCTGCGCGCCGGCGAGACCGTACACATGAAGCTGATCGCGCGCCGCAAGACGGCTGCGGGTTTCGCCCAGACACGCGACAAACTGCCCGCCACCGTCACGATCCAGCATCAGGGCAGCGACGACAAATACCCGTTGCCGGTTTCCTGGGACGAGCGCGGCAGTGCGGCCCTGGACTGGACCGTCCCGCAGGATGCCAAGCAGGGCACTTACGTCGTCCTGACGCCGGGCCATGCAGGCAGCTTCAACGTAGAAAGCTTCCGCGTCCCTACGATGAAGGCGCTCGTGCAGCAGGCCATCAAGGTGCTGGTGAATGCCAACAAGGCTGCAGTGAACCTGCAGGTCAACTACCTCGCCGGCGGCGGCGCGTCGTTTCTGCCGGTGAAACTGCGCGGCCAGCTCACGCCAAAATTCGTCAGCTTCCCCGACTACGAAGACTTCACCTTCGCGAACGGCGGCGTCAAACCGGGCGTGCAAAAGAGCTCGCGCGAACCGTGGCATATGGGCGAATACGAACTATCCGAGCCGGACGATGACTCCTCATCAACGGCCAGCGGCGGCTCGATGCTCGCCACGCAAGAGCTGCGCCTCGACGGCGCGGGCGCGGGGCGCGCCGTTTTCGGCAAACTGCCCAAGTCCGGCATGCCGCAGCAGATCGAGGCCGAGCTGGAATATCAGGACCCGAACGGCGAGACGCTGACCGCCGCGACGCGCATCCCGCTATGGCCTTCGAAAACGATAGTCGGCATCAAGCCGGAAGGCTGGATGGCGACCGCGGAACACCTCAAGTTCCACGCGCTGGTGCTGGATCTCAACGGCAAACCGAAAGCCGGCGAGAAGGTCATGGTCAAGGCATTCCAGCGCGAATATTTCTCGCACCGCAGGCGCTTGATCGGCGGTTTCTATGCCTTCGACAACCACAGCGAGATCAAGGCGGTCGGCGAACTCTGCGCGGGCACGACAGACGACAAGGGCTTGCTGATCTGCGACGTCAAGGCTCCGGCTTCCGGCAACATCATCCTGCAGGCCGAGACCGGCGATGCGAACGGCAACGCCAGCGTGGCGAACCGCGAGATATGGGTCGCCGGCAACGACGACTGGTGGTTCGACGCCGCGGACAACGACCGCATCGACCTGCTGCCGGAGAAAAAGCGTTACGAACCCGGCGACACCGCGCGTTTCCAGTTGCGCATGCCGTTCAAGGAGGCGGACGTGCTGGTGACCGTCGAGCGCGAAGGCGTTATCGAAAGTTTCGTGACCCACATCACGCGCGCGAACCCAACCATAGAGGTGCCCATCAAGGGCAACTATTCGCCCAACGTGTTCGTCTCCGCGCTGGCGGTACGCGGACGCATCAACGAGGCGCAACCGACCGCATTGATCGACCTCGGCAAGCCCGCGTTCAAGATGGGCCTCGCCGAAATCAAGGTCGGCTGGTCTGCGCACGAACTCAAGGTCAGGGTCGCCACCGACAAGCCCGGCTATCGCGTGCGCGAGAAGGCGAAGGTGAGCGTCGATGTGCGGCGCGCGGACGGCTCGCGCCTGCCGCGCGACTCCGAGGTCACGCTGGTCGCCGTGGACGAGGGCCTGCTGGAACTCAAACCCAACGACTCGTGGAAGCTGCTGGAGGCGATGATGACGCGGCGCGGCATCGAAGTTTCGACCTCGACCGCGCAGATGCAGGTGATAGGCAAACGCCACTTCGGTCGCAAGGCGCTGGCCGCGGGCGGCGACGGCGGTTCGGCCAAGTCCGCGCGCGAGCTGTTCGACACGCTGCTGTTCTGGCAGGCACGCGTGAAGCTGGACGAGCACGGCCATGCCGAGGCGACGATTCCGCTGAACGACTCGCTCACCTCATTCCGCATCGTCGCGATCGCGAACGGCGGGATGGATACGTTCGGCACGGGCTCGGCCTCGATCCAGTCGTCGCAAGACCTGATGCTGTTCTCCGGGTTGCCGCCGGTGGTGCGCGAGCAGGACCGCTTCCATGCCGGGTTCACCGTGCGCAATGCCGGCGACCATGCGGTCGAGGCCGTCGTGTCGGCCAAGGCGGATGCCCTCGCCGCGCTCGCGCCCATCGCAATCAGCCTGCCGCCGGGCGAATCGCGCAACGTCGGCTGGGATGTCGCCGTCCCGCTGGACCGCGAGGCGATCAAATGGGAGGTCTCCATCCGCGAAAAGGGTTCCAACGGGCATGCCCGTTCCCCTCTCCCCAACCCTCTCCCGCAAGCGGGCGAGGGGGCGAACGAGTCGCTGCGCGAGTTTCACGTTAACGAAGACGGCGACCGCCTCAAGGCGACCCAGAAGGTCATCGCCGCCGTGCCGGTGCGCACATTGCAGGCGACCCTCATGCAACTGGACAGCCCGCAATCCGTCACCGTGAAACTGCCGGACGGCGCAATTCCGGGACGCGGCGGTGTCAAAGTCACGTTCCGCAAGCGGCTGGGCGACGGCATGGAGGGTGTGCAGGAATTCATGGCACGCTACCCCTACACCTGTCTCGAACAACTGGCGTCGCAGGCCGTCGCGCTGCAGGACGAAGCGCGATGGAATGGCCTGATGAAGAAGCTGCCGTCCTATCTGGACAGCGCCGGGCTGGTCAAATATTTCCCCATGATGCGCGAAGGCGACGATACGCTGACCGCGTACCTGCTTTCCGTCGCGGACGAGGCCGGTTATGAAATCCCGGAACGCCTGCGCAACAGGATGCGCAACGGCCTGACCGGCTTCGTCGAAGGCCGCGTGATCCGCTACTCCGCGCTGCCGACCTCAGACCTGTCCGTGCGCAAACTCGCGGCCATCGAGGCGCTGTCGCGCACCGGCGAAGTCGAACGCAGATGGCTGGACAGCATCGCGATCGAACCCAACCTGTGGCCGACCTCGGCGGTGCTCGACTGGGCCGCCATCCTGCAACGCAGCCCGGGTATCTCCGCGCAATCCGGTCGTCAGGCCGAAGGCGCGCGGCAGATCATCCGCAGCCGCCTCAACTTCCAGGGAACCACGATGGGCTTCTCCACCGAGCGGAGCGACACCCTGTGGTGGCTGATGGTCAACGGCGACGTGAACGCGAACCGCGCGCTGCTGACCCTGCTCGACCAGTCCGACTGGACGCCGGACATCCCGAGGCTGGCGCGCGGCTCGCTGGGCCGGCAGCAGCGCGGCCACTGGAACACCACGGTGGCGAACGCATGGGGCGTGCTGGCGATGAAGCGCTTCTCCGCGAAGTTCGAAGCGACGCCGGTCACTGGCGCGACTTCCGCCACGTTGGGTAAGGATAAATTCGTCGCGGAATGGCGCGTCGACACGAAACAGGCGCAGCAACTGCTGGACTGGCCTGCTGCCGCCGCCCCGGTGGCCCTGTCCCACGACGGCAGCGGCAAACCCTGGACCATGCTGCAAAGCCTGTCCGCGCTGCCGCTCAAAGAACCGCTGTTCACCGGCTATCGCGTCACGCGCAAGATCACGCCGGTCAGCCGAAAGAGCAAGGACGCATGGCACAAGGGCGACGTCGCGCGGATACGTCTCGAAGTCGATGCTCAATCCGACATGGCCTGGGTGGTCGTCAACGACCCGATTCCATCGGGCGCTTCGATACTGGGAACCGGCCTCGGCGGCGATTCGAAACTGCTCGCGAAGGGCGAAAAGAAACAGGGCTGGGTCTGGCCCGCGTTCGAGGAAAGAACCTTCGACAGCTTCCGCGCCTACTACCGTTTCGTGCCGAAAGGAAAGTTCGCGGTGGAATACTCCGTGCGCCTGAACAACGACGGCGAATTCCGGCTACCCCCGACACGGGTCGAAGCGATGTACGCGCCGGAGATGTTTGGAGAGTTGCCCAATGGGGATGTGGTGGTGAAGCCGTGAAAACCATTGTCCACGGAAAGCACGAAAAGCACGAAATAAAACAACTGATGGTCAATATTTTGACGACTCACCCGTCAGGTAAAGTTTTCGTGTCTTTCGTGGACAGATGCTTTTTCCAGGATCAATCTGGGTCTGTTCGAACGTTGCGAACTGGCACCTGACAGTGAAATGCCCGCTTAACCCATTCCGTATTTTCCGTGCTTTCCGTGGATAAATAGGTTTTCAGATTTCAAAAATGACAATGCGCAAAAAAATCCGGCTGCTGGCAGTCGTTTGTCTGGTGGCGACTATCAGTCTGGCGATTGCTTTGCTGCTGCCGTTCGACGGGCGTATCCCCTCGTTTGCGGAAACCCTAAGCGGCTACCGGCCTTCCGAGGCTTGGTTGCTCGACCGCCACGGCGAGGTCGTCGCGGTGAAGCGTATCGACCTGCGCGTGCGGCGGCTGGAGTGGTTGAGGCTGGACGACATTTCGCCCGCCGCGCAGGAGTTGCTGATCCAATCGGAAGACCGGCGCTACTACCAGCACGGCGGCGTGGACTGGCTGGCGCTGTCGGTGTCGGGTGCATCCGGGCTGCTGCATCTGTTCGACGGCAAGCGTCCGCGCGGCGCATCAACGCTAACGATGCAACTGGCAGGCTTTCTCGACCCGTCGCTGAGCGCCGCGAAATCGAGGCGCACGCTGGCGCAGAAGTGGCGGCAGATAACGGCGGCGAGGGAAATCGAAAAATCTTGGAGCAAGCGCGAAATACTGGAGGCCTATTTCAACCTCGCTTCGTTCCGCGGCGAAACCGTCGGTATCCATGCCGCCGCGCTGGCGTTGTTCGGCGTCCACCCTTCCGCGTTGAATCGTTCGCAATCGCTGCTGCTGATGGCGCTGCTGAAAGGGCCATCGGCCAAGCCGGCGCAGGTCGCGAACCGGGCCTGCGCCCTGCTCACTGCGGCGCGCGCAGGCGATCCGGCTTGCGCGGAGTTGCAGTCCCTGTCCCGCGTCGCGCTGGACCGGCACGGCTACCGCCTGCCGCAGGACAGCATCGCGCCCCACCTCGCCGACAAGCTGCTGGACCAAGCGGGGATGCGCCTTGCCACCACGCTGGATGCGAACCTTCAACGCTACGCGATCCAGTCGCTGCGCGAACACTTGCTATCGTTGAACGGGCAGAACGTCAGGGACGGAGCCGCTGTGGTGATCGACAACCGGAGCGGCGACGTGCTGGCCTATGTCGGCAGCAGCGGAGAAATCTCCGATGCCGCCGCCGTCGATGGCGTCTCCGCATTGCGCCAAGCCGGCTCGACGCTGAAGCCCTTCCTCTACGGCATGGCGATAGCCGAGCGGCGAATCACCGCGGCCTCCATTCTGGACGATGCGCCTATCCAGTTGGTCACGCCGATGGGCCTGTATGTCCCGCAGAACTACGACCGCGACTTTAAGGGCGCGATCAGCGCCCGCACGGCGCTCGCCTCCTCGCTGAACGTGCCTGCAGTGCGCACTCTGGCTCTGGTCGGCGTGGATCGTTTCACCCGGACGTTGCGCGACTACGGCCTGAACAGCGTGACCGAAGACGGCGATCACTACGGCTTCAGCCTCGCGCTGGGCGGCGTGGACGTACGGTTGATCGAACTCGCCAACGCCTATCGCGCGCTGGCCAATCGGGGGGTATGGAATCCCGCCGGATATCTCCCCGGCGACCATGCGACGAAAGGCAAACGCATTCTGTCGCGGCAGGCCGCGTTCGTCGTCGCCGACATCCTGTCCGACCGCGGTGCGCGCGCCTTGACGTTCGGGCTGGAAAATCCGCTCGCCACCCGCGCCTGGACCGCGGTTAAGACCGGCACCAGCAAGGACATGCGCGACAACTGGTGCATCGGATTTTCCAGCCGCTACACCGTCGGCGTCTGGGTCGGCAATTTCGACGGCGAGCCGATGAACGATGTGTCGGGCGTGAGCGGCGCAGCGCCGGTTTGGCGCGACCTGATGGATTATCTGCATGCGGACGGCGGCGGCGCTGCCCCCGCGAAGCCGCAGGGTATCGTCACGCAGGAAGTGCAGTTTTCTCCCTCAGTCGAATCGCCGCGCATCGAACACTTCCTCGCCGGAACCGAAACTGCCGAGATTCGGCTGGTCGCCGATGGCGGTGCGAGGCTATCGGGCAACGCGAAGATTCTCTATCCCACCGACGGCACGGTGATCGCCATCGACCCGGACATTCCGATCAAGCACCAACGCGTCCAGTTCAGTTCTCGCGGCCCGGAAAATGTCGTCTGGCGCATAGACGGTAACGCTGTCGGCAACGGCGGCGAAATCGGCTGGCAACCGACTGGCGGCAGGCACCGGCTGACGCTGGCGGAGGCCGACGGCGAGGAACTCGACGCCGTCACCTTCGAGGTTCGCGGATCGTTATCCCCTTAACCCGGACAATCCCCGAAAGCTACCGTCGAGGACAAAGAAGCTGCACATCGATTCGAAATGCGGCGCGAGCCCGAAATCAGTAAATCCTGAGCCTCTTTCGAGAGCATCTGTGGCTATCATCGGTTATGCCTGCAACCGGAACACATCGAGGTGCGCGTGCCGAAAGAACTGTCGCGCGAAAAACGCGAATTGTATGGACGGTTGTACCCCCTAGATGGAGACACGTCGAAAACATCTGCGAACCATTGGTGGCAAAGGAACTGACATCATGCTGAGAAAACCGCACATCCGTCGCCCCATCTCGGCATTGCTGATGATAATGGGCGCGGCGATGATGTATCTGGCGCTCGAAACCTGGGCAGGCGCATTAGCGTTCGCGCTCGGCGTGCTGATCGAGGTGGTGGGCATTGCTGTCAAACGCAAGGAATGACGCTCCGGAAATCATCGACGATCATGGAATCCTCTAAGCCGCACAGTGCGGCAATACATCCGGCCCGGGAATACGATGACGTTCCCGAACAAGGCGAGCTTGCCCTCGACCAGAAGGGTAGCGCGGATCCGAACGCCTTGCGCCGCGTCGCGGCATTTACGGCGCTTATCGTCCTCATCGCGCTCGGCGTGCTTGCGTTCGGCGCGACCCAACTGCCGGTGCTCCCGCAATTCACCACGCTCCATGCCAGTTTCATTTTTCTGGTGAATGCCATTGCCGGTTTCGTGCTGCTGGGTCAGTTCCGTTACCGCCGATTGCCGTTCTACGCGATACTGGCCGGGGCCTACCTATTCGGCGCATTCGTCACCATCCCGTTCATCCTGGCTTTTCCCAGCGCACTGAAAGCGGAAGGCAGCGTCATCGGCGGCCCACAGAGCGCCATCTGGGCTTGGCACTTCTGGCACATCCTGTTTCCGGCCATCGTCGCGCTGTCGCTGATCCCGCGTAACAGCCTCTGTGAAAAACCGCTGTCCGAGCAACAAGCCAACCGCATGATCTCCGCCAGTATCGCCGGAGCGGCGATATTGACGTTCGCCGTAGGCATCGCAATCACCGTGTTCCACGACTCCTTGCCTGTCTTGCTCACGCCACCGGGCACGCCGTTGCCACCTGCCTTTTACTTCGCCGGCGGCCTTGCGGCCACCATCGCTGCGTTTGCCGCATTTCTCGCCTGGCGACACGGGCTGCGGCAGCGGACTATCCTGCATCTATGGCTGGCGGTTTCGCTCACCGCGTTTCTGGCCGATATTGCCGCGAGTCTGGGGGCCACCGGGCGCTATACCGTTGCCTGGTACTTCGGGCGCATCGAGTCGATGATAGCCGCGGGCATATTGCTGCTGGCTTTCTTGTACGAGGTGAACCGGCTTTACCGCAGGCTCACCATTGCCATGAGCAAACTTTCGGAGGCGAATGTAAAACTCGTGTCGCTGATCGACGAGAAGGACCGGCTTGTCGCCGACTTGCAGCACAGCGAGGAACAAGTGCGCCAGCTGGCCTACTACGACGCCTTGACCTGCCTGCCCAATCGCAGGCTGTTGCTCGATCGTTTCCGGCAAGCGCTTACCCAAGCCAAGCGCCACGGGTATTCCATGGCGGTGATGTTTCTCGACCTGGATCGTTTCAAACAGGTCAACGATACGCTCGGACACGACGCTGGCGATGAATTGTTAAGGCAAGTGGCGGTGAGGATAACCGGCTGCATACGCAGCGGCGATACGGTAAGCCGCTCCGGGGGCGACGAGTTCATTCTGGTGATGGCGGAAATCAGCCATCCGCAGGACGCGGCGTTGGTCGCGGACAAAATCATCAGGGTATTGGAAACTCCTTTCGAGATCGCCAGCCATCCGGTGCAGATCGGCGTCAGCATCGGCATCGCCGTTTATCCCATCGACGGAACCGACGACACGCAGGAACTGATGAAAAAGGCCGACATGGCGATGTATGCCGCCAAGGAATCCGGCAGAAACTGTTACCGCTTTTACGACGACGGGTTAGCCGCTCATCAGGGCGTGTAGCCGAAACGACGATCATGACATCCTCGAAAACGCATGAAGCCGGCGACGCGATTTACATCGAAGCGCGGCGTCTGATGGTCGAAGAAATCCGCGCGATGGCGGAGGAAACGGTCGGCTACGGCGCAGGGCCGATCTCGGAGCGGGTGCTCGCGGCAATGGCTGCCGTTCCGCGCCACCGCTTCGTTCCAGACGAAGAACGATACGCCGCCTACGACAACCACCCGCTGCCCATCGGCTACGGGCAGACGATCTCGCAGCCCTACATCGTCGCGCTGATGACCGACCTGTTGCGACTGAACAAGGACGACACCGTGCTTGAAGTCGGCACCGGCTGCGGCTACCAGACCGCGATCCTGTCCGAACTGGCCGGCGAGGTTTACAGCATCGAAATCGTCGAACCGCTGGCCAGACATGCCGCCGGATTACTGCGCGAACTGGGCTATGCCAACGTCGAGGTGAAAGCCGGCGACGGCCATGCGGGATGGATCGAGCATGCACCATACGACGGCATCATCGTCACCGCCGCACCCGACCAAGTGCCGCAAGCGCTGATCGACCAGCTCAAGCCGGGCGGACGCCTAGCGATCCCGGTCGGCGAAGGCTGGTTCGCGCAGGAACTGATCCTGATCACCAAGGATAAAGACGGCATCTCACACAGTAAAAACATCCTGCCGGTGCGATTCGTGCCGCTCACCGGCGGGGACTGACGCGCATCGACTATGCAGTGGTTCTAGAGCCCCCGGATGCGGTAAGCTACGCGCTTTCCAAAACCGCAAGTGAACTCGAAATGGCCCAATACGTAATGTCGATGCTCCGCGTGAGCAAAATCGTCCCTCCCAAGCGTCAGATCATCAAGGACATCTCCCTCAGCTTCTTCCCCGGCGCGAAGATCGGCCTGCTGGGCCTGAACGGCTCGGGCAAGTCCACCGTGCTGAAGATCATGGCGGGCGTGGACCAGGAGTTCGAGGGCGAGGTGCAGCGCGAGCCCAACATCCGCATCGGCTACCTGCCGCAGGAACCGGTACTCGATCCCGAATGGACCGTGCGTCAGGAAGTGGAATCCGCGCTGGGCGAAGTGATGCAAGCGCAGGCGAAGCTGGACGAGGTGTACGCCGCTTATGCCGAAGAAGACGCCGACTTCGACGCACTCGCCGCCGAGCAGGCGCGACTGGAAAACATCATCGCGGCAGGGGGCTCAGACGCCGCACACCAGATGGAGATCGCCGCCGACGCGCTGCGCCTGCCGGACTGGGACGCAGTCATCGGGAAACTTTCCGGCGGCGAGAAGCGCCGCGTGGCGCTGTGCAAGCTTCTGCTGGAAAAGCCGGACATGCTGCTGCTGGACGAGCCGACCAACCACCTCGACGCCGAGTCGGTCGAGTGGCTGGAACAGTTCCTGGTGCGCTTCCCCGGCACCGTGGTCGCCGTCACCCACGACCGCTACTTCCTCGACAACGCCGCCGAATGGATTCTGGAACTGGACCGCGGCCACGGCATCCCGTGGAAGGGCAACTATTCCAGCTGGCTGGAACAGAAGGAAGCGCGACTGGAGACCGAGAACAAACAGATCGACGCCCACATGAAGGCGATGAAGCAGGAGCTGGAGTGGGTGCGCCAGAACCCCAAGGCGCGCCAGGCCAAGTCCAAGGCGCGTCTGAACCGCTTCGAGGAACTCTCCAACACCGATTACCAGAAGCGCAACGAGACGCAGGAAATCTTCATCCCGGTCGGCGAGCGCCTCGGCAACGAAGTCATCGAATTCGACGGCGTGAGCAAGGCCTACGGCGACCGCCTGCTGATCGACAACCTCAGCTTCAAGATTCCGCCCGGCGCCATCGTCGGCATCATCGGCCCGAACGGCGCGGGTAAATCCACGCTGTTCCGCATGATCACCGGCAAGGAACAACCGGACAGCGGCACCGTGAAGATCGGCCAGACCGTGAAGATCGCCCACGTCGATCAGGCGCGCGATTCGCTGGACAACGGCAAGACCGTGTTCGACGCGATCTCCGGCGGCAACGAGATACTGACCGTCGGCAAATACGAAACCCCGGCGCGCGCCTACATCGGCCGCTTCAACTTCAAGGGCGGAGATCAGGGCAAGATCGTCGGCCAACTCTCCGGCGGCGAACGCGGCCGTCTGCACCTCGCGCAGACGCTGATCGCCGGCGGCAACATGCTGCTGCTCGACGAACCCTCCAACGACCTCGACGTGGAAACCCTGCGCGCACTGGAAGACGCCCTGCTCGAATTCGCCGGCTGCGTCGCCGTGATCTCCCACGACCGCTGGTTCCTCGACCGCGTCGCCACCCACATCCTCGCCTGCGAAGGCGATTCGAAGTGGACGTTCTTCGACGGCAACTACCAGGAATATGAGGCGGACAAGAAGAAGCGGCTGGGCGAGGAAGGCGCGAAGCCGAAGCGGATTCGGTATAAGCCGATTAGTCGGTAAATTCCTGCTTATACAAAAGTTGTGAAAATTTGAAAGTACACTCAATGAATATGAAGCCGCAAATTATCGCCGAACTTGCTCATGACCTTCAGTCAGGTCTTGGCAGAACGAGCATTCCTGATTTTGATCGCCTTCCGATTGTTGGTATGGCGAGCATATTGGCACTTCATATAAAGGGTTTAGGTGAAATTGATTATGCTGTTCTGAGGCAGGTCTCTGACCATTTTTTTGATATACCAGCCATTGCTTTGCCTCAAGTGCTAGATCTGCTTGCGGAGATCGAATATCTATCGCTAATTAAGGATGGGAAATCCATAAAAAAAGTCATTCCTTCTATACCTCACTTCGATTCGGTGTATTCGGGCATTGGTGAATACTTATCCAATGAGTCGCTTACTGAACATGAGCAACTTGCAATCTCGATCTTGGATGAATTAAGTGGCAAGCCTGAAAAACGTGATGCGTTGCTGGGTAGGCTAGGTGCAGAGACTAAGCTTTTCGGACGATGTGAGCAGATTGTTTCAGTGAGCGGACTTGTTCTTTCAAAGCGCGCTCGTGGTCAAGATATATTGGTGAGCCCAACATATTTTGCGGACAACCTAGATAAGCTGGCTGATATCGCAGCTGCAGGTGGCGCTAGACGTGTAGAACGTATTTTGAAGTTAATTGGACAAGTGCAAGGGTGGCCACTTTCCCTTATTGAAAAGCAGCTGGAAGTCGCGGGTGAAAAAATTGGCAGCGACGAGCTAAATATTTTGAAGGCACTAATTTCGGATGGGATATTGAAACCACCGAGCATTAATAGACCGAATGCGGCAACTGAGCTGTTCGTGTTTACGCCACGCCCAGGGAATATCCGACTTAATGCGGGAAATAGAAACATTTATGAGCGGGCGATGGGCCTTGTTGCTGCTGTGCGCAAAGGGCAATTGATGGAGGAAAGATATCGAATCAAATACCCTATTGCACTTCTAAATAAATTAAAAGAACGCAAGTGGATTGGTGCGAATAGTGAGGCGCCACATCAATATAGAAGCCTTGTAGATTTGCATGTCGGTAGGCTTGTTAAAACAAGCGGCGACATGTTCCAGCTTCATTTGATTGATACGCCGGAAAATATTAGGGCGGTTGATGAAGCAGTGTCATTGCTGCGTACAGGTCAAATGAGTCAGTCCGCAGTAGATGATGATGCGAGGATTGCACTTTCTCAAGATGAAACTTATGTGCAATCCATCGTTTCTGCATCCAAATTTAGGGCATCGGAAAAAATTATTCTGCAGCCGGATGAGCAGAAAGAAATCGAACAATTGTTATTGGATTTGAGATGATTAAAGACATCAACCAGAAGCTAAAAGCGATTCGCTATTGTGTGGCGCTAGGCATGGTTCCTCACATGGAAGTAGATGTGCGATTTTCATCTGAAATAAGCGAGACGCCTATTAACATAACTGACATTGATGTCTTGGGCATTAAGCCGTGCTGTGATAGTCCGTCACATCGAGTGTTGTTTGATTGCAAAACACTAAACAAAGTGAGCGCTATTAACCGAGCTCTTTGGGCCAAAGGCCTAGTAAGTTTGACTCACAGCGATGAAGCCATTGTTATTTTAACTAAAGCTGCGCCTGAGGAGCATCGCCTAGCAGGCAATAGTCTTGGTGTTAGGCTGTTTTCCGAAAAATTATTTGATAATTTTGCACGTGCATCATCAACTGACTACGCAATAGCAAACTCTTATCTTGAGAATCTTGCGGCTTGGGAAAGATTATCTGAAATTCCTAATAGGTATCCAGCATTAGAAGATTATTGGATATACCTTACTTCAAGCGCCATGTTGGAGGCGCATTCGATACAAGGCTTGCGTAGCCTGATGGCTAAGTTTAAGAAAATTAGCCCTGAACTTGATCCGACAAAAGATATTCATAGAGTCCTATTTAAGCTTACTCTGGTGCAGTTTTGTCTTTACATGAGCGAAATGGTGCGAGACTTCCATAATATTTTTAATCCTGAAATGGATAGAACCGAGTTTGAGAAAATCATTCGATACTATGTCTGGGGCGGAAAAGAAAGCTATGAAATAAGACAACGCTTGAAGGCGGCCATCCAAAGTGCGAAGGGTATTACTGAAGCTGAGCCCTTTGAGTTTCCGGCTTGGGAACGCTTTGTGGAGTTGTTCCGTGGATTTCTGGATAGCCCATTGTTGCTTGGCAGCGTCTGCCTTCCACTTAAGGACTCAGCATTTCGTGAATTAAGTACAACAACTGCAGATTTGGATCGTCGTCTTTCGCTTCGTATGGGAGCAAACAATCGTGTTCGCCAATTTATTTTGGCGGCAGCTTCATACCTTATCGAAGCCACTCAGTTGCCTCGTGATTTTAAAGATTATCTTGGTAAAGATTTAAGTGTCTCGTAAATGAGGGTTAATAGGGGCAGCATTAGCTAAGGGGGTCAGCTTCGCAATTTTTTTGACAAAAAATCGCGCTAGTTGAAGGAGGCATGCAATGCCCAAGCTCTACGAGTATTTCGGTTTGATCATCATGTTTTATGCCAACGAGCATGAGCCGGTGCATGTCCACGGCAAATACCATGATCGCGAATCCCGCGCCGAGATCATCGTGGTCAATGGCGAGATCGCGGAGATTCGTTATACGAGCGTGGCCGGGCGCGCTCCCTTGGCAAATACCGAGATGCGCAACTTTGAGGAACTGGTGTCGGCACGCGCCAGCGATATCGTGAGCAAGTGGATCGATTTTTTCGTGCTGCACAAACCTGTAAAATCGGAACGCATCACAAGGAGGCTGAAATGATTCCTGCAACCATCAACATCACATCGGTGGAACAGGTCGGCGATTATGCGCTGCGCCTGTCTTTCGACGATAGCACCGAACAGACGGTGGATTTCAAGCCCTTCCTGTCGCTTTCGCGCCATCCCGATATTCGCGCCTATCTCGAACCCGCGCGCTTTGCTACCTATCGCATCGAGCATGGCGAACTGGTGTGGGGAGATTACGATCTGTGCTTCCCCATCGCCGACCTCTACCAGAATCGACTGCAGCCGGATTCTGCGTTGGAAAAGGCGGCCTGATCAACATATGACCGCCTACTGGGGAGCTAATGGAGTCAGGAGCTAATGGGGGCAGCTTCGCAATTATTTTGCGCTAGATGAAAAGCATGAATACTTCGGCACACAACAAACGCATCGTCATCATCGCCGGGCCGAACGGCGCGGGGAAGACGACTTTTGCACGCGAGTTTTTGCCGACCGATGCGGAGTTACCCAATTTTGTGAACGCCGATCTGATTGCCGCAGGTCTTTCTCCTTTTGCGCCTGAACTGGCTGCATTCAAGGCTGGCCGGTTGATGCTGGAGACGATAGCGGATTACACCAGGCGCGGCGAAAGCTTTTCATTCGAGACGACGCTTTCCGGCCTGACCTACGCGCAGATGATTCCGGCGTGGCGGGCATCCGGTTATGCCGTGAAGCTGGTCTTCCTGTCCTTGCCAGATGTCGAGATGGCAATCGAACGCGTGGCGACCCGGGTCAGGCAGGGCGGCCACAACATTCCCGAAGATGTCATCCGCCGCCGTTATGCGCACGGCATCGCAAATTTCGAGCGTTACAAGCTGCTGCTGGATAGCTGGCAGCTGTACGATAATTCCGGCACGCCCGCTGTTCTGATAGAGGAGGGACAGAAATGAAATCAGTAGCCGTTTCACATTTGAAGGACCCGGACCTGCAAAAGGTACCGCAAGCCCTGATGCGCGCTGCCGAGAAAGCCCGCCAACTGGCCGAGCAGACCGGCACGCCTTTCGTTTCGCGCCAGTCCGCAACGGAAGCGAAGAAGAGCAAGTAAGGCTCAACAGCCAGATCGTCGAAGATGGCTGTTTTCTTGAACAATAGGGAACCACGGTTTATTTAACAATCGAGAGTTAAAGGAGGCGGGGCAGATCAGGACTGCCCCGCCCTCGCTGCCTCTCCCTGTATCAATGCAGTTGCTCGTGCAGGCACAGGAAGTTGCCCTCGGTATCCTTGAACCACGCAGCCTTTTCCAATTTCATCGTGCAGATGTGGTTGACGGTCTTGAGATTGGGCATGTCGTAGTCTTCGAACCTGATGCCCTCGCCTTCGAGTTCTGCAATCACCTTCTCGATACCTTTCACCTCGAAGCTCATCACCGTGTAATCCGACTTTGTGCCTTCCGGCTTAGGAATCAGCGAAATGTGGTCGCCCTTTCCGCAGGCGAACAGGTAATTACCCTCGGCGGCAAAGCCTTCCGGCTCCAGCCCCAGTTTTCCTTCGTAGAATTTGCGCGCCCGTTCCATGTTCTTTACCGGGAGGACCGTGGTCACGCCGGCATGTGTTAAGGAAGTCATTTTCGTCTCCTCAGTTGTTGGGTGGAAAATGCAATGCGCGGCCGCTCAGTCCTGGCCGACATTGCCCCGCGATGGTGGGCAGCGGTCAAACTGCCCGAGGTAAGATGCGCATGCTCTTCAGCATGGATAAGTTATGCGCCAGGTTGGCCGTGAACTGCCACTCAGGTGACGCATGGCCCGGATGGAGGGAGATATTATTGCGCTACAGACGGAATAAAAAAAC
Source organism: Gallionella sp. (assembly GCA_023229845.1). GTDB lineage: Bacteria > Pseudomonadota > Gammaproteobacteria > Burkholderiales > Gallionellaceae > Gallionella. The sequence goes on along the minus strand of JALNYK010000015.1, from coordinate 46,151 downwards.
CCGTTTATCAGCGCATATATTAGGCGCTTCTTCGGCACGAGCAGCGGTTTCTGGATGGGGTTGCAGGCGGATTACGATACCGAAGAGGCTGCGAAGGAGCTGTCCGGTGTGCTGTCGCAGATTCATCGATTCGAGCCGCTTGCCGCTTGATTGAATCAAAGGGGTTAGAACCTAAGCCAGCAGCACTGCCACAATGCCGCTGATGAATATCCCGTCGAAGCTGCCTGCGCCGCCGATAGCGGCGAACGGGGTGCCCAGGCGCCGGATGTCCCGCAGGTGCAGCAGGTCGGCGCCGATCAGCACGCCCAGGGTGCCGCTGATGAAGGCCAGCGGTGCGGCGTTGGACGGATCGAGCGCGAGGGAAACCAGCGCCGCCATCAGGGGCGCGATCAGCATCGGCGCCCCCAGACCGATGCCGGGCAGGGGGCGGGTGATCTTGAAGCACAGCAGGGCGACGGCGGCGACCGCGAGCGCGACGTAAAAGACATTCAGCGGGTGGTGTGCCAGCAGGTAGAGGCTGAATGCGGCGGGCACCACGCAGCCTCCGACGTTGACCAGGACGAGGGTTCTGCCGGTGTGCGACATCTGGCCGTAGAGCTCGCGCAGTTGCGGCGGCATGTCTTCCAGGCTGGGCGGTTCGCTCTTCATGCTGAACAGGGGCAGGTTGATCATGCTGCCGCCCAGGATGGTGACGAACAGGAGAAAGGCGGAGTCGGGGGAAAGGCCGAGCTTTTCGAACGCGATGGTCAGCGCGCCGAACTGGATGCCGATCACAAGCACGGCGAGCGCGGCGAGCGGCAGGAGGTAGCGGAGCGGGATTTTCGGCATGCGTCATTGTGGCGCAAATACGGACCGAATGGGCTAGTCCGGCGCGGACGGTTCCGGGTCTGTTACCATCGAATTCGATGGTCTACTCAGAAGGGCGAACGATGAACGAGGTCTCTCAAACGTCGGGCAGCAAGCACAACATCTGGCTGCGCGGCCTGTGGATGCTATTGATGTTGCTGGTGCTCCATGTGTGCGGCACGGTGCTCTTCATTGTCGCCCTCGTCCAGTTCGTGGTCGTGCTGCTGAACGATGCGCCCAACGAGCGGCTGGTCGTGCTCGGCCGCAACCTCGCCAGCTATTTCCGGCAGATCGTGTTGTTCCTTACGTTCGCTACGGAGGAAGTTCCCTTCCCATTCAGCGAGTGGCCCGCTAACTGATGGGAGGCAGCATCACAATTAAGTTTCAAGCGGGAATCCCTCCAACAAAGCCCTTCTGAGCCCCCTTGACAATACTCTCGCGCAGCGAGAGTATTGCTTCCCATGATTACGGATTTCCACGACGAAGAAACCCTCAAGGTCTGGAGCGGCGAGTTTTCCCGCCGCCTACCTAACCAGATTCAGGAGGTGGCGCGACGCAAGTTGCGTATGTTGCACAATGCGCAGCGCATCGAGGATTTGCGTATCCCGCCGAACAATCGGCTGGAGGCATTGAAAGGAAATCGCGCCGGACAGTGGAGCATACGCATCAACGACCAATGGCGCGTGTGCTTTGAATGGAATGAAGGGCAGGCCAGTCGCGTGGAAATCTGCGATTATCTCTGAGGAGTAACAGCCATGAGCAAAACCACCAAACTGCGCAACATCCACCCCGGCGAAGTGCTGCGGGAAGAATTCCTGATTCCGCTAGGCGTTACCCAATATCGTCTGGCAAAGGAGATCGGCGTGACCGAAGCGCGCATCTCTGCGATCTGTTCCGGCAAGCGTGCGATCACGGCGGACACCGCGTTGCGCCTGGCCGCGTTCTTCGGCACTTCGAGCGGTTTCTGGATGGGCTTGCAGGCGGATTACGATACCGAAGAAGCAGCAAAGGAATTGTCCGGCGTGCTTGCGCAGATACACCGGTTCGAGCCGCTGGCGGCTTGAGTATTTTGAGGCCCGTGCAGGTCGGTTGAATTGAAATCACGCACCACCCGTTATACCGATAAACATGAAAAGGAGGAGTTGAGTAATGAGCGAAGCCGCAGACTACAAACTGGTCCGTAATTCAACGGTGGGAACCGAGCTGACGGAAGACAAGGCCAAGCTTCTGACCGCGAAGATGGGGGTGCGTCATTTGAAGGACGGCGAATTGCTCGTGAAGGAAGGCGAGGCCGATCAGACGCTGTTCGTTCTGGCCGCGGGCAGGCTCACCGTCATCAGCAAGGATGACAATGGTGCGGAACAAACGGTCTACACCATGCGGGAGGGCGAGTGCGCCGGCACCCGCGCCTTCGTCGAGCAGTCGCCGCGCAAGGCGACGCTGCGTGCGGTGGGCGATACCACGGTCTACACGCTGACCCCTGCCGACTTCGAATCGTTGCTGGACACCCACCCGCGCGTGGCGTTCAAGGTGATGCGCGCGCTGTTCCGCGTCACCCACGCCAACCTGGCGCGGATGAATCAGGAAAGCAAGGAACTGACGAATTACATCCACAAGACTCAAGGGCGATATTGACGGCTCACGCAGGAGCTAATGGGGCCAGCATCGCAATAGTTTTGGTGAGGAGTATCAAAGGTATCGGAGTCGAATCGTTCCAATGTAAGGCCCCCGCCTCATCGAGCGTTGAATCGAAAGGAGATAGACCATGACCACAGGCACTATCCGTCTTCATCGCGTACTCCGCGCAAAACCGGAGCGCATCTACAAGGCGTTCCTGAACGCGGAGGCCATGGCAAAGTGGCTTCCGCCCTACGGCTTCACCTGCACCGTCCATCACATGGATGCCATGGTCGGCGGCACCTTCAGGATGTCGTTCACGAACTTCACGACAGGCAACGGCCACTCGTTCAGCGGCGAGTATCTCGAGCTCGTGCCATCTCAAAAGATCAGCTATTCGGACAAGTTCGACGACCCGAACCTGCCCGGGGTAATGAAGACGACAGTGACGCTGACGCCGGTGTCGTGCGGAACCGAGATCACCATCGTGCAGGAAGGCGTGCCCGAGACGATCCCGCTCGAGATGTGCTATCTCGGCTGGCAAGAGTCGCTCGCGCAACTGGCGAACCTCGTCGAGCCGGAGATACCGGATTGAAGCGAATCAAGGTTAGTGGAGTAGAATCGTTTGCAGTGAATCAAAGTCGTCAATAACCAGGAGAGATCATCATGGGCAGCAAGGACAAGAAAAAAGAATCAAAGGGCAAGAAACCGCAACCCAAGCCGGTACCGGCAGGAAAATGATCGGGAGCTTGGGGCCGGCATTGCATTAGCTTCACACATCGCCCGCAAGGGCGATGTTTTATTCCAGATGGTCCATTAGAAAAAAGCCGTCATTCCGGCGAAGGCCGGAATCCAGCGATAAAAAATATTCTGCGAAGCAGACAAAACCCGAGGTGTTGTCCCACTTACGTGGGAGTTTGTTTATCAACTGGATTCCGGCCTTCGCCGGAATGACGGTTCAATGGATTATCTGGGTTAATTTATGAATCAACGGGACAGGCGCACCATGGAGTTGACCGAACTCGGCCTAGATCGCGTGCTTGCGGAGCAGGCAAGGTGTGAACCAGGCCAACGCCTGGCACGTGTGACTGCCGTGGACCGCGGGCGCTATGTCGTCCGCAACGAACTGGGCGAAGTGCCTGCCGAACTGACGGGCAAGTTCCTGCACACCGCCGCATCCTCCGTGGATATGCCCTGCGTGGGCGATTGGGTGTGTGCGGAGTATCACGATGCGGCATCGCATGCGAGCATCCACGATGTCGTGCCCAGAAGGTCTTTCCTGCGGCGCAAGTCTCCCGGCAAGAACATCGATTTCCAGATGATCGCGACGAACATCGATGTGGCGTTCATCGTGCAGTCGTGCCATTTCGATTTCAACGTGCGTCGGCTGGAGCGCTACCTGGTGATGGTCAACGAGGGGCATATCGAGCCGGTGCTGCTGTTGACCAAAACGGATCTGGTCAGCGCGGATGAGCTGGAACACATGCTCGCGAGCATCCGCGCGGCGGGCATCACGGCCCGGATCGTCGCGCTCAGCAGCATGACGGGCGAGGGCGTGGATGAGTTGAAGGCACTGATGTTGCCGGGTAAAACCTATTGCCTGCTCGGTTCTTCGGGTGTCGGCAAGACGACGCTGATCAACCAGCTTCTCGGCAAGGATGCGCTGGAGACCGGCGCCGTCAGCGGCACCGGCGAGGGCAGGCACACGACCACGCGCCGTCACCTGGTCACGCTCGATAACGGCGGCCTGCTGATCGACATGCCGGGGATGCGCGAGCTGGGCATCTTGAGTGCGGGCGAAGGGCCGGACGACAGCTTCGCCGACATCAAGATGTTCGCCTCACAATGCCGTTTCGCCGATTGCAGCCACGTCAACGAGCCGGGCTGCGCGATCCGCAAAGCCATAGCAAACGGCGAGCTGAACCCTGAGCATTACCAGAGTTACCTGAAGCTCAAGGCCGAGTCCGACTTCAACGAGATGTCGTATGTGGACAAGCGCCAGAAGGACAGGGCGTTCGGGAAGATGGTGCGTTCCGTGTTGAAAGAGAAGCGTTAGTGAGATGTCGCCATCGATCACTTTCTCGGCCGTGCACCCAGCACGGCTTTCTTGTCCGCAGGTTCGCGGGAAAAGAATCCGCGCAGTCCCAGTCGGTTGAGCTGGTAGTAGAGAAAACATCCTATGCACCAGCCCTTGTAAGAGATCGCCGTGAGCGCGATCAGTATCCAGACCAGCCCCCAGCCCGCATAGCCATAACCGGCATAGAGCGCCGATGCCGCGATGGCGGCGCTGGCCGCGCCCACGGCCTGGCCGAACAGGTGCGGCTGAAGGTGGTCCGCGCGCAGGTCCGGCTTGACGATACCCAGAGGTTTGAGCAGCAAGCGATACACCAGGACGAACGGGCCCAGCGGGTGAAGCACGGCGGTGATCAGGAATATCGCCGCGAGGAGCGCGACCAGTTCCCAGCGCCCCAGGATGAATGCGGCAAGCAGGAGCGCGATGGAAAGCAGCTGGCCGGTCTTGATGGCGGCATGGTCTACGGTGGTCGGAACTTGCATGATTTCTCCCGGCGGGTTGAATAATGGCCTCATGCTAAGCTAGTCATCAATGTATCGTCTTCGGCGAAATGTGTATCGCCTGTATGCATAAATGAATAACTTGAACTGGGACAATGTCCGCTATTTCCTCGCTGCGGCGCGCACGCTGAGCCTTTCTGCGGCAAGCCGCGCGCTCGACAGCAATCAGCCCACGGTGGGGCGGCGCATTGATGCGCTGGAAACGCAACTGGGTCTGCGCCTGTTTCAGCGCCACAGCGGCGGCCTGACGCTGACCGTGGACGGACAGCGCCTGCTCGCTGCCGCCGAGTTGATGGAAGAGGGCGCGGCGGATGCGATAAGGGCCAGCCAGTCGGACGACAGCACCATTGCGGGCACGGTCAGAATCGCGGCACCGGAAGGGCTGGGCGTTTGTGTGCTCGCACCGAGGCTGCCCGACCTGTACCGGCGCTATCCTTTGCTCGATGTTTCGCTGGAGCCATCGGCCGCCAGCGCCGATCTGAAGCGCGGGCAGGCGGACATCGCGCTGCGGCTGTTCCGTCCCACCACGGCCGACCTGGTGTCGCGCCGTCTGTGCGCGATGGGCTTCGGCCTGTATGCCTCCGCGGATTATGTGGTGCAGCATGGCGCCCCCGGATCGCTCGATGCGCTGCCGCAGCATGCCTTCATCGCCTACGGCGACGGACTCAGGGAGCAGGAGGAGAACGTCTGGCTCGAAGGGCTGATGGGGCGCGGACGTTGTTTATTTCGTAGCGACAATACGCTGACGCGCCTGTCGGCACTTGCGGCCGGCGTGGGCATCGGCGTGATGCCGCATCTGCTGATGGCACAGCCCGGTTGTGTGCGACTGTTGCCGCAACACGAAGCGCCGTCGAGGACGATATGGCTGGTGGTGCATGGCGACCTGCGGCATGTCGCGCGTATGCGTGCGGTGATGGATTTTGTTGCGGATGTGTTTAAAGATCATGGGGCATCGCAATAATTCTTCCAGGCGCGAAATAGAGCATCGAAGGTATCGCAATCGATCCGTTTTCGCGCGTACCATGGGCGAAGTTAACGGGCATGGCAAGTGTGCCGCCCATAATTATGAAACTTGCCACGCCCGTTCCCCTCACCTCGGCTCCTCGCTGCGCTCTCCTCTCCGCAAGCGGGGAGAGCGCAGCGAGGGGGGCGCAGCCAGGCGAACGAATCGCTACGCGAGTTTCACGTTAAAGGGAACAAGCCGCATTCACTTCGATAAAGGAGATGCCGATGTTCAAGCAATGTTTTCTGAAAGCCGCCGCGTTGCTCATGATCGTCATTCCCGGACTCTGCCTCGCGCAGCCCTCCGCCGAGGCAGACGAGCAGAGCCTGCTCTCCGCCTTCGTCTCATACACCGACCTGCGCATGAGCGGCGTTCGGCAGAGCCTCGAAATCCTTGCCTCCACCGCCGAGGCGAGATCGGGCAGCTGGAAGAAGATAGGGCCGCTGCTGGGTGGGTATCAAAAATCGGACGGCGGCCTTGTCGTCTGGTTCGTCCGCCCAGACGGAACGTATTACACCGTCGACAAAGGACTGATGAATGTGAAGCTGAGCAACCGGAGCTATTTCCCGGCGCTCATGTCGGGACAGGAGATCATGAGTGCGCTGGTCGTCAGCAAAAGCACCGGACAGCGCTCGGCGGTGATCGCGGTTCCGATGAAGCGGGGCGGCAAGGTGATAGGCGCGATCGGCGCATCGCTTTTCCTCGACAAACTCTCCGACCAGGTCGGCTCCGCGCTGGCGCTGCGGCCGGATGCGGCTTTCTTCTCCCTGGCCCCGGATGGACATAGCACCCTGCATAAGCAGACTGACCGCCGCTTTGTTGATCCCCGCAAACTGGGAAGTGAGACGCTCAGGAAGGCTGTGAACGAGATGCTGTCGAATGCCGCGGGAGTAACGACCTACGAGTTCGATAGCGTAACGAAGAGGGCCATCTACCGGACATCCCCGCTGACGCAGTGGAAGTTCGCAATAACATTCAGCGCCGCACGGCAGGATTGACCGCAGCCAATGGAACCGAATGAGCCTGGCTCGATATGTTTGCAGGAGATCGAGGCTGGCCTTTGCCGATGACGCAGCATCATTCGGCGTTCAGTTCCTTGTCCTTGAAATACTTGGTGCCCTGTATCGTGGCCTGCAGCGCCAGCCCGGTTTCGGTGAGCTGATACAGTTCCACGCCGGGCGCTACGGTGATGGCGCCCGCGAAGGCCCCGCCCTTGGTGCCGGCCTTGGCAGCGGCGTCCGCCTGCACATCGGCATCCCATCCGCTCTCGACGAATTGCCTGAACGCCTTGTCGGTCGCAAACAGGAACACACCGCGAAAATCCTTTACCCCCAGCCCGAATCCCACACCGCCCGAGACCATGTTCATGTAGGTGTCCTTGCCTGTGCGGTTGTCATGGGCAATCCCGGAGCCGCCTGCGACCGAAAGGAAGATCACGTTGATGCCGATGTTGCTGAACACGGCATAGCCGACCGCATCCTTGATCGCACCCTTGGCCAGCGGATGCACCCTGTACAACTTATCCAGCGTTTCGCTGCGCATCTTCCGTATATCCGCCCGCTTCTCGTCCACCGTCACGGCAGCAGCCATGCCGCTAAAGCAGGAAAGCAAAATTCCGAAAATCACTGCGCTGAGGATGTGCATTTGGTATGAGCCGGTCTTCACGATGTCTCTCCTTGGTGTCGGGTTTCTGATGCCGCCAATCCAGACTGCAGTGGGATGATACAGGCGGCGATGGTTGCGCGAATATGGGGTAAACCGCTAAGGCGGCATCGCGAGCTCCCGCTGGCTCATGCACCCCGGCGCTGCAGGATTGCCTCGCACCCTCTAACGGTGTACCTTGCCGCATCGTTTTTCCGCCCGAGCGCCATGCTGGACTTCACCGAATACACCAAGATCTTCATCAGCCTGTTCGCGATCATCGATCCGTTCGGAATCATTCCCCTCATCGTCCTGTTCACCGCCGGGATGACGGCAGCCAGGCGCGCCCGTGTCGGTCGGCTCGCGTCGCTGACGGTGTGCGCCATCCTGCTGACGGCCCTGCTGATCGGGCAGCCGTTGCTGGCGTTCTTCGGCATCAGCATCCATTCCTTCCTCGTCGGGGGCGGCATCCTGCTGTTGCTGATCGCGATCAAGATGATGCTGGGCAATTTCTACGCCGCCGATTCCGGCAAGGACGACGACGGCGAGACGGTTTCGGCGAACGCGATCGTGCCCTTGTCCACGCCGTTGCTGGCGGGCCCCGGCGCGATCAGCGCGGTGATCGTGGAGGCGCACAAGGCGGACGGTTTCCAACATTACCTGATGATGGGCGTGGTGATCGTCCTGCTCGGCATCACGGTCTGGCTGACCTTTCTGGCCGCGCCCTGGGTCGCGCAGCGCCTGGGCAAGATCGGCATCAATGTGTTCACCCGGATGATGGGGCTGATACTCGCCGCGATCTCGGTGGAGTTCCTCGCCAACGGCATGCGCGGCCTGTTCCCGGGGCTCGGCTGAAATGCGGGGGACTACAAGTTAACATTACATCCAGAAGCTCATGGAGGCGGTCCGGAATAAGGCAAGACGATCGCATTTGTTCCGATATTCGACTCGACCGATACCGCCGATAAGAGTGGCCGGTCCCAATATCTTTCGCTTGCAGGATTAACCGATGTCCAAAGAATTGTTCGATCAGATCACCGCAGAGAACCGGGCCGAGGTCGAGGCGCATTGCGTGACGACCTTGTTCGCGCGCGCACGCCAGGCGACGATGCTTGCACCGCTGGGAACGCTGTTCATTTTCTGGGTCGTGTATACCACGGCAAGCTTGCCGCTCGCCATCGGCTGGATGATCGTCAACTCATTGCCCGATGCCCTCACCTTCGCGCTGAGCTCGTGGCATCAAAAGAACACGCCGCCTGCCGAGCGCATCGCCGCATACCACAACTGGCAGGTCGCCCTGCGCATCCTGCAGGGATTATGCTGGGGTTTCGCGGTGGTGGTCTTCCACGTCCCGGACGATCCCTCCGCGTTCAACGACATAGCCATCCTCGCCGTGCTGGCCGCGGTCACGGCGACCAACGTGGTCAGCATGGCCCCCTCGTTCCGCACCCTGGCGGGCTTCTGCATAGCCACGCTGCTCGTCCCCATCCTCTATTCCATCTGGCTGGGCGATGCGATCCACATCAAGATCGCGGTCGCCCTGAGCCTCCTGCTGTTGGTCGAGCTACGGTTCGGCTGGGACGCTTACCGCCAGTTCGCCGGCGGCGTGCATCAACTGGTGCTGAACCAGCGAATTCGAAAGCAACTGGAGATGCGCAACGCCAAACTCGACGAGCTCAACCAGAAGCTCAGGGTCATGGCCATCCACGACCAGCTCACCGGGCTGTACAACCGCCATTTCATGGTGGACCAGATCGAGCGGCAGCGCGAGTTGTTCATGCGCCATGGCAACATGTGCAGCATCGTGCTGTTCGACATCGACCATTTCAAACATATCAACGACCGCTACGGCCATGCCGTGGGCGACGACGTCCTCGTGGCCTTCAGCCGCCGCGTCGAGGTGCTGTTGCGGCAGGGAGACGCGCTCGGCCGTTACGGCGGCGAAGAGTTTTTGCTGATGCTGCCGATGACCGAACTGAATTCGGCGCTGCAACTGGCCGAACGCATACGCATTGCCCTAGCCGGCAGCCCCGTGGTCCGCCAGCCAGAGGAGATCACCGTGACCGCCTCGTTCGGCGTTGCCCTGCTCGAACAGGGCGAAGAGGCGGACGACTGGCTGATACGCGCAGATCAGGCCCTGTACCGGGCGAAAGCGCATGGGCGGAATTGCGCGATGGCATAGCGATATCCGCTCAAATCGAAACTCAGGGGATCGGTACTGGTTGTACTGTCTGATGTGCTTCCGGAACGGATCGATGGAGGGGCTCGTTGCACGGCGGAGATCGTGGTGCCACAGCGTGGCCGCCCTGAGCTGATGCATCGCTTGTACTGTGGAGTATAGGGGCCGGGAAAACGTGTTCCCGGCTTACCCTGATTTCATCAAGTAAGGGGCGAATGGGGCGAAATCAAGGCGCGCGACCTTGTCTGTTACCATACCGCCCCCGCAGCTTCTGCCCCCTCTTGCCTCACCCCACCACATGACCATCACTGTAAAGAACAGCGAAACATTCATCCCCAGCAAGGACGCCTCCCTCGAATCCTCCATCCGCACGCTGCACAGCAAGCTCGAAGCCATCGGCTTCCACGTCGAGGAGCGTTCCTGGCTGAACGAGATCGAGAACATCTGGTCGGTGCATGTCAACGACCGCGATTGCCCGCGATTGTTCAGCAACGGCAAGGGCGGCTCGGAACTGGCCGCGCGCGCCAGCGCGCTGGGCGAGTTCTTCGAACGGCTGAGCACGAATTATTTCTGGACGCATTTCTATCTGGGCGAGGACATCAGCCGGCGCGACTTTGTGCATTACCCGAACGAACAATGGTTCGCGGTAAAGGGCGACAAGTGGCCCGCCGGGCTGCTGACACCGGAGTTGCAGAAGTTCTACAACCCGCAGGGCGGCGTATTGGCGAACCAGTTGATCGACCTCAATTCCGGCAACGCCGAGCGCGGCATCTGCGCGATCCCCTACCAGCGCCTGCGCGACGACCAGGCCGTGCTGTTCCCGGTCAACCTGATCGGCAACCTGTATGTCAGCAACGGCATGTCGGCGGGCAACACGCTGATGGAGGCGCGCACCCAGGCGCTGGCCGAAATCTTCGAGCGCGACATCAAGTTCCGCATCATCCGCGAAGGCATCTGTCTGCCCGATGTGCCCGAGGACGTCATCGCGCGCTACCCGCGCATCGCTGCGGGCATCAAGGGGTTGCGCGAAGCGGGCTACGGCATATTGGTGAAGGATGCCTCGCTGGGCGGCAAGTATCCGGTGATGAACGTCACGCTGCTGCACCCGGCCGACCAGGGCTGCTTCGCCAGCTTCGGCGCGCATCCAAGATTCGAAGTGGCGCTGGAACGCGCGCTGACCGAATTGCTGCAGGGCCGCGCCATCGACGGCCTGAAGGACTTCCCCGCGCCCGGATTCGACATGGCGGAGATTGCCGACGAGCAGAATCTGGAGATCCACTTCGTCGATTCCAGCGGCGTCATCAGCTGGGAATTCCTGCGCGACACGCCCGACTTCGAGTTCGCCGACTGGAACTTCGGCACGACCACCGAGGAGGACTATCGCTGGTGCTGCGACGCGATCCACGCCGGCGGCCACGACATCTATGTCGCCGACTTCACCCATCTGGACGTGTATGCCTGCCGCATTTTCGTGCCCGGCATGTCGGAGATCTACCCCGTCGAGGAGTTGCAATGGCAGAACAACACCGTGGGCAACCTGGTGCGCCCCTCGCTGCTGCGCCTGCCGGAACTCGACGAAGACGAATGCGACGACTTGCTCGACACGCTGCTCGATCTGGACCTTGCCGACAACCTCGCCGTCACCACGCTGATCGGCCTCGCCGCCGATCCCGGCAGCATCTGGGCAGACCTGCGCGTCGGCGAACTGAAGGCCCTGCTGGCAATCGCCGTCGGCGACGAAGAGGCGATACTCGAAGGCTGCGACTGGATAGCCCAGCTCGGGGAGTTGAACGAGCAGCGTGCACGCGTCTACCGCTGCATCGCGCATCTGGTGCGGCTGCAGGAGCTGTCGGATTCGACCGCGGGTTACGAAGCCAATCTGCAACTGCTGTACGGTGCGGACACCCTGAAACTGGCGCAGCAATTGTTGAAGCGCGAAACGCAATTCTTCGGTCTCGGTACACTGGGCGCAAACATGGAAGGCAGCGACATGCACAAGCGCCTGCTCGCGGCGTATCGCAAAGTATGGGGCGATGCGTGAAATAATCCCGGCCTGCCCCGATCCACGCCACGCTCTCGATACGATTTCATGATGAAACTGGACAAGACACTGAACGCCTGGGGTACGCCGGATTTCGCGGCGACACTCAAGCAGGAAATCGAACGATTAAACGTCGATCAACTGCCCTTGCAGCAGGGTTTGTCCGTCGGCAGTTACGTGCTCGCCGAGCCGATCACGGCGACCATCCTCAGTGTTGCCGAAACGGGAAACCTCATCCGGATAAAAGCAGGTATTTTCTTCAAAAGCGTGATAAGCGGTTGCAGCTGTGCAGGCGACCCCACTCCCACCGGCGAAATCGATGAATACTGCGAAGTGTGGTTGGATATCGACAAGGCGACCGCAGCAACTGCGGTCGCGCTTGTGACGGAGTAATCCCGCTAACGCTCCAGCGCTTGCACGAACTCCGTGCACCTCCCCTTGCGGCCCGCACGGGATGGACCTTGGCCGTCCGACATACCCCAGTAAGTTCAATACAGCCCCCACGTTATCCCGATAAAAATACAGGGGTATCCGTATGGTTTGTGGCGCTTGCCGGGCATAGCATGCAATCGTCCGGCAATTTTTTGATGCGCACTCCGAAGGAATGAGAAATTCCAGTAACGCTGCCGGCCGCGAAGAGACGCAGGATATTTGCGCTTCCCGTGCCCGGTGGATACGCCGCCGCAATAGCGGCAATGCTCGTGTCGAGATTGCCTTCGATTTCTTGGCTGATTGGATAAAAAATGGGGTGATCAAATGAACAAATATTTCAAATTCTTTGCAAAGATCTTTCGCTGGGTAATGGTCGGCATGATCTCGTTCATCATCGCGTTGCCGACCTACGTCTCGCTGAGCGTGGAAATCTAGTCCGCGGAGAACCGTGCCTGATCAAAATGGATCGCGATTTCTTGCGGCGTTTGCCGGTGCGCGCGATGCGTTGCGGTAGCTTGCTGCTGTGCCTTGCCTGCGCGCCCGCACAGGCCGGCACCCAGACGCTAGCCTATGAAACGCAGGCGCTGACGGTGGACGGCGAGCGCAGGACGGCGCGCGTTCCCCGCGGCTACCGTCTGGAGTGGCTGGCCGGCATGGATAGTCCGCGCATGCTGGCATTCGCCGCAAACGGCGACCTGTTCGCCGGCTCGAAATCGGGCAAGGTATATCGCTTGCCGCCGCCCTACAAAAAGCCGGAGGTGCTGGTGGAGTTGGGCGACTATCCGCACAGCGTGGCGTTCCGACCGGGCGAGATCCTGATCGCGCGGACGGACGGGGTGTATCGCGCGCCGTATCGTCCGGGGCAATCGAAGATCTCGCCGGAGGCGCTGACCTTGCTCGCGGCGCTGCCGGCCGGCGGCGGGCACGACAGCCGCACGGCAGGCGTGGGGCCGGACGGACGCGTGTATGCGAGCCTGGGCATACAGCGCAATTGCAGCGACCAGTATCTGGGCGCGGGCTATCCCTTCGACGAACGGCGCGGCGGCGTGCTGGTCTTGCGCGAGGGTGCCGGCAAGGCAAGTTGGGAGCCTTATGCCTCAGGGCTGCGCAACCCGGTCGGTTTCGACTGGCATCCGCAGACCGGCGCGCTCTACGCCAGCAACAACGGGCCGGATCATCTGGGCTACGACCGGCCGCCGGAATATTTCAGCAAACTGGATGCGGGTTCGTTTCACGGCATGCCATGGTTCCAGTTCGACGGAAAACAGGTGAAGCGCGACGACTGCGTCGCTAGCTCACCGCCGCGCCCGATCAACCAAGTGATGCTGCCGGCGGCGACGTTTCCGTCTCGCAATGCGCCGCTGGGCATGGCATTCGTGCCCAAGGGCGCGATGGATGCGCGACTGGAATTCGACGCGGCGGTCGCGCTGCACGGTTCATGGGGCACCCAACCCGGCGGCGGATTCATCGGCCGCCCTTCCACGCGCCGCCCGCCCAAGCTCGTCGCGGTGCGCTTCCAGAATGGACAGGCGGTGCGAGTGGACGATCTGGTCACCGGCTTCCAGCTGCCCGACGGCGAGCGCTGGGCGCGCCCGGCAGGCGTCGCTTTCGGGCCGGACGGCGCGCTGTATTTCAGCAGCGACAGCGACGCCAACGGCCTGTTCCGGTTGAAGCGGTTACGCTAAAGAACGTTGAACCTCTGAAACTCGTATCGCCCGGCAAGCCGAGCTCCTACATGAAATGCTCCATGAAATATCCGGGCTAAATTTGTCTTCTTTAGCGAGGAGCGCTGGAGCGAAGCACGAAATCCGGCGCAATGCAGATAAAACCGGGGACGCAAACTCCACGCCTTACCCCAGTTCGAATGTCGTTACGCCGAACAGGCGCTGCATCGGGAGATCAGGAACGGTTCCGGTGTACATGCGCGCGGTCTCGAAAGAGACGCTCATGCCGTGGCGCTGCGCCAGCTCGATCGCCGCCGGGTTGGTTTCCGGGGTGTCCAGGAAAATTGCCGCATTCTCCGGCGCTTGCGCCTGCAAAGCCATGAACAAGGCTTCTGCCAGCGCCGCATCGTCGGCAAACAGCGGGCCGATCTTGTAGCCGATGCGGCAGGCTCGCAACACGCCATAGCCGGCCAGTTCGCCGTCATGCAGGATACACAGCACAGCGCTGTCGGGCAGACGGCTCCAGCAATGCAGGAAGTCTTCGCGACAGTCCGGGAAGAAGGGCTGGTCGTAAGCGCTCAGCGACTCGAACGGCACCGCGGATAGCGGCACGATGCGCCCGTCTGCCGCGACCGGCTTGCCACCCGTGCCTTGATAGCGAATGTTCCGGTACGCCAGCTTGAAGCCGGAACGGCGATAGTTGTCCTGTTGCGCGACGACGCCATCCAGACCGATGTTGCGTCCGGTCAAACGGGCCATCGCAGCCTGCCAGATTTTCATGCCGTAGCCCGCGCCGCGATACTCGGGCTTGACGATATAGAAGCCCATGAAGCCAAAGGAGTCGCCGTATTTCACCGCGGAGATCGTGGCTATCGGCTCGCTTCCAAGCATCCCGACCAGAAACCCTTCCGGATCGGCTGCATGAAAACATCCGGCATCGTGCAGCCCCGGATTCCATCCCTCGCGCGCCGCCCACTCGACGGCAATATCCAGCTCCTCAAGGCTCATCGTACGGATGATGTAAGCGTGTTCCTGCATATTCGATTCCCTCCGGAACGGTTCTTGCCGAGGTGATGACATCCCAAGCCATGCTGCGCGAGATTGCCAGACTATAAGCAAGGAAACAAGCGCGCAAAATCATGCGCCGACCGATGACGAGCAGGGCCGACGGAGACCCCGCGCGGGATAGAATGCAGGCTATTTCGCGCGTTAAGGCGATCCACCCCAGAGTATTGACGATGACAACAAACTTTTCCGCCACGGGCGCGAGCCCTCTTGAAGCACTGCAGCCGCATACGGTATGGGCTCATTTCGCAACTTTGTGCGCGATCCCCCGTCCCTCTTATCGCGAGGCGGCGCTGATCCAGCATCTGATCGAATGGGCACAAGCGCGCGGCATAGAAACCATCGTCGATGGCGCGGGCAACCTGATCCTGAAGAAGCCCGCCAGCCCAGGCTGCGAGTCCATGCCCGGCGCGATCCTGCAGGGCCATCTCGACATGGTGTGTCAATCCAATGCAGGAACGGTGCACGACTTCGAGCGCGATGCGATCAATGCGGTAGTGCGCGACGGCTGGGTGGTCGCGGAGAACACCACGCTGGGTGCGGATAACGGCATAGGCGTGGCACTCGCGCTGGCCGCGCTGGAAGAGCCGGGATTGGTGCATCCGCCGATCGAGGTGTTGCTGACGGTGAACGAGGAGTCCGGCATGGACGGCGCGCGCGGCCTAGCTCCCGGCACCTTGCAAGGCAAGACGCTGATCAACCTCGATACCGAGGAGTGGGGGCATTTCTATCTGGGCTGCGCGGGCGGCGTGGATGTGGAGGTGCGCGGCACAGTCGAGACAGAGAAGTTGGAAGCAAGCGCTTCTACCCCCTCCCCAACCCTCCCCCTGCAAGGGGGAGGGAGATCATCCGACTATGCGCTGGTGCGATTCGAGGTCTCCGGGTTGCGCGGCGGCCACTCCGGCATCGACACTCATCTCGGCCGCGGCAACGCGATCAAGCTGTTGGCAGAAGCGTTGCGCGACCTGGCCGCACATACCGACCTGCGCCTGATCGAATTCAACGGCGGCAGCGCACGCAACGCGATCCCGCGCGAAGCGTTCGCGACTTGCGCACTGCCCGCCGGAATCGCGGCCAGCATAGACGAGTGGGCGCAGCACCGGCATGAGTCGTGGCGCGAGCGCTTCGCCGCAGCCGACGCGAACGTGTCATTCGCCTGCCGGCATTACGACATGCCGGAGGATGCTACAGCTTCTACCCCCACCCTAGCCCTCCCCCTGCAAGGGGGAGGGAATGAGTCCGCAGGCATGGCAATTGCGAACGCTGAACGCGACCGCCTGCTCGCCTTTCTCGACACTTCCGTAAACGGCGTGTCGCGCGTCAGTTCCGACTTCCACGGCGTGACCGACACTTCATCCAACCTCGGCGTAGTCGCGCTCGAACAGGGCACATTCAAGGCGACGTTCAAGGTGCGCTCGCTGCAGGGCGCACGCGCCGATGCACTGGCCGACAAGCTGGTCGCACATGCCGCGTCGTACGGATTGCGGGCATGGAAGGACGGCGCGTATCCGGGCTGGACGCCGAACCCGGCTTCGCCGCTGCTCGCGCTGTGCCGACGAGTCTATACGGAACAGTTCGGCCAGCCCGCCGGATTGCAGGTGATCCACGCCGGACTGGAATGCGGCCTGCTCGCGGCCAGCCATCCGCAGCTGGACATGATCTCTTTCGGCCCGGACATCCGCGGCGCGCATGCACCGGGCGAGCGCGTCGAGATCGCATCGGTGGGCCGCTGCTGGACGCTGCTGAAGGCTGTGCTGCAGGCCTTGGCTTAGGTCGCCCGCATGAAGCCCTTGCACCTGCTGCAACTCCAGGAAGCACCCGATAGCGATATCCGGGAGTTCCGGGCTTCGTCGCCGTGGGTAACGATGTTGCTGATGGGGATCGTGGTCGGCTTTTGTATCTGGGTCGGATTGCGGGGAGGAATCTATTTTGGCGAAGGCGGTGCGTTGCCGGCCTTTATCGCCTGGTGGATCGTTTTCTGGCTCGGTCTGTTCTGGCTGATGCTGGTCAATCTTTGCCTCAAGTCGCGCCAGCCTTCGGCCTGGCTAGTGCGCGCCGACAGCCAGGGGCTCTACATCAAATGGCGCTCCTACCAGAATGTGGCATGGCAAACGGAAGGTCCGCAGGTGCTGTATGTGCCTTATGCCAATATTGCCGAAGCCAGACGCCACAAGCGCCACTGGAACACGCCTGAAAATCGCCACGGCGGCAATCGCGAGGTCCGCAATACGTTTCTGGAACTGCAGCTGCGGAATACGGATACCACCGAACTGGCACGACGTCTGGCCGATGAGCGCGCCGGAAACCCGGACGGCAAGAAGATCAGTCAGGGACGATGGGGGCATTACCCTGTCGCGCTGGAACCGAACGATCTGTTGCGGATAGAGTGGCGCGCATCGCCCGGCATCAAGGCCATACTCGCCCTGCTGCGCGAGCGCGGCGTAAGCATCGCCAGCCCCATGCATTCCGCAAACGACCTGACCAGCCAGGCCGGCGAAGCCGATCTGCAAGAGCTGGCGCGGCAAGGCGATTTGATGACGATGATCCGCGTGATGCGCGCCAACGGCGACATCAGCCTGGAAGAGGCCCGTGCAAAAGCCAAGGCGATGATCGCCGACAAGCAGAATACCGCGCCGAAGCACGACTGAAGAAGAGCAAGCGAAGTTTGACGCTGCTGCACCGGCGCAATATGCTGACCATATAAATCCCGAACGAGTAACCTCCATGCTGCTGACCGAACAAAAAGACCTGAAGGCGCGCGCGTTGCTGCTCGGCGACCGACTGGATCTGCGTCTGTTCAAGCTTGCCGATTGCCTGGCGACCACGCCGCTGACGCTGCAGGTGAATGCCGAAGGCGGTGTCGCGGTGCTGTTCCGTTACGGCGTGGCGGTGCTGTTCGGCGTAAGTGCACAGGACGAGATAAGCTTTCTCGATACGCTGAAACCGCTGCTGACCAATCCGTACCAAACGCCGGAGATCGAAGAGATGGACATCCACGCCGGACGCAGCAGCATCGGCGTGCAGAGCGGCGCGGTGTCGCTGGATGTGGTATCGCTGGAGAAGCTGCAGGTCATCGCCGATGCGCTGAGCAAGAACCTGGTGCTGACGCTGTACGAGAAAAAGGTCGCCGGCGAGTTCGACAAGATCGAGCCACTGGCGCAGGAACTGGCGACGCATGGCCGCGTGAGCGCCGACACGAAGAAGCTGCTGTCCAAGATTGGCTCCATGCTGCTGATCGAGCATCGTATGGTGGGACGCGCCGAGATCGGCGACAAGCCGGAGACGCTATGGGACAACCCGCACCTAGAAGGCCTGTATGCCAGCATGGAAGACGAATTCGAGCTGAAGGAACGCCAGTCGGCGCTGGACCGCAAACTCGGACTGATCTCCGACACCGCGCAGACGCTGGCCGACGTGTGGGACAACAAGCAACTGCACAAACTGGAATGGTACGTGATCGGCCTGATCCTGTTCGAGATCGTCATCAGCCTGATCGAGATGGCGGACAAGCACCTGCTTTAAGCAATGACGGCTCTTTAACGTGAAACTCGCGTAGCGACTCGTTCGCTTCCTCGCCCGCTCGCGGGAGAGGATTGAGGAGAGGGGAACGGGCATGACAAGTTCATCATCAGGATGGCGCACTTGCATGCCCGTTAGCCGAACAGGTTGGCCACCAGCGTATATTGACTGATGGCTCGAACCGTCTGCTGAATGTTGGCGCCGCTGGTCAGCGCTTCGGCAAGCAGCAAGTTATCGAACAAGCCGATGTTGCCGCTGCTTTGCGTCGGGGTAAAAAGCCCGTCGCCGAAGAGTGTCATGTTGGAGGAGAACTGTGCCAGCGTGGCAAGGGAAGAATACTGTCTGGCTCCTTGTGCGGCAAAACTGCCTCCCAACTCGCCGAATGCGTTCGCGGCTTCCGATAGCAGCGAAAACGCGCCCGCGGCATCGGTATCGAAGGCCGACTGAAGCTCGCTCAGGTCGATGCTCAGGCTGCCGCCCCCGCCGGGGAGCGTAGCGGGCTGAAATGTAATCCCGAGCTGCGACAGATTAGTCAGCGCAGAACTGCCGTTCGCATAGTCGCTCTGCGCCTGTGCATCCAGCGATTGGCTCAAGCCCTGCGCGAACGAGACGTTTCCGCCCGACAGGGTGTTCGTCTCGCCGACATCGGCAATGGTGTCCTGCAGGCCGTTGAAGGCATCGACAAAGCTTTGCACTTCCGCGGCGAGGCTGGCGAAGTCGGTGCCGAAGTTCGTGCCCCCGCCGCTCGTTGCCGAACCCGGTTTCAGGGCTAGCAGATGCTCCTGAAATTGGGTGGCGGCAGACAGCGCCCGGCCCAGCCCGGAAAGCTCGACGACCGTCGAGGAATTGTCGAACAAAATACCCGACGAAAGACTAGATGCCCGCAGCGCGGTCGACGGGGTGATGACCCCACTCGCGAAGATGTTGGCAAGAAGGCTGTTGGCGTTGATTCCCGATAAAGAATCCATGGCGACCTCCCGATGAGGTTTGCCGGCAAGCCTGTTAGCTCACCCGAACCTATTTGAATGCGACGGGAAGGCAAAAGTTTCATACGGCCGGCGAACGCGCGGAGATCGCCCCGGTCGCGCGCTGCCGGACGCTGCTGAAGGCGCTAGCCGCGTCCGGGCTTGACCAGCGATTCGAGGAACTCGACCGGCAGCGGGAAGACGATAGTGTTGCTCTTGTCGCCGGCGATGGCGTTGAGGGTCTGCAGGTAACGCAACTGCATGGCCTGCGGCGACTGCGCCAGCACGCGCGCGGCCTGCAGCAACTTCTCGGAGGCTTGCAACTCGCCCTCGGCATGGATCACCTTGGCGCGCCGTTCGCGCTCGGCCTCGGCCTGTTTCGCGATGGCGCGCACCATGGACTCGTCGATGTCCACACGCTTGATCTCCACGGTCGATACCTTGACGCCCCATGCATCGGTCTGTGCATCGAGGATCTGCTGGATGTCGAGATTCAGGCGTTCGCGTTCGGCTAGCATCACGTCCAGCTCGTGCTTGCCCAGCACCGAACGCAGCGTGGTCTGCGCCAGCTGCGAAATGGCTTCGACGAAATGTTCCACCTGAATGATCGCCTTCTGCGGATCGACGACGCGAAAATACACCACCGCGTTCACCTTCACCGAGACGTTGTCGCGCGAGATCACGTCCTGGCTGGGCACGTCCATCACGACCACGCGCAGATCCACCCGCACCATCTGCTGTATGCCCGGCAGGACGACGATCAGGCCGGGCCCCTTCACTCTCCAGAAGCGCCCCAACATGAACACCACGCCGCGCTCGTATTCGCGCAGGATGCGGAAACTCGATACCGCGAGGAAGACGAGCAGCAGCAAGCCGCTCCAGCCGAAATTCCAGATCATAATCCTTCTCCTTTCTGCTTAACATGAAACTCGCGTAGCGAGACTTTGTCCCTCTCGCCCGCTTGCGGGAGAGAGCCGGAGAGAGGGGGACGGGCATGGCAAGTTTCATTATCAGGGGCGGCAAAGTTGCCATGCCCGTCCGGTTGCACCACCAGGATGAGCCCGTCTACCGCCGCTATCCTCGCCCGCTCGCCGCGCTTCATCGCACTGTCACTGCGCGCCTGCCAGCGTTCGCCGGCAGCCAGCACCCACCCGCTGCCTTCGAAGTCCTCGAGCGCCTCCGCCGTGCCGCCCAGCATCGCCTCCGCGCCTGAGACCACCGGCCGCCGCCTCGCGCGCAGCGCGAAGGAGCCGATGCCGGCCAGCACCAGCGCGCTGGTTATCGCCAGCGGCAGGACCAGCGCGAGCGAAACCTGCAGGCCGGGCACGTCGGCGTCGATCAGCATCAGCGCACCGACGACGAAGGCGACCGCACCGCCTATGCCCAGCACGCCGAAGCTGGGGAAGAAGGCCTCGGCCGCCATCATGCCGATGCCCGCGATCAGCAACAGCACGCCGACCGCGTTGATCGGCAGCATCGCCAGCGCGTACATCGCCAGCAGCAGGCTGATGACGCCGACGATGCCGGCCACACCGATACCCGGGTTGTAGAACTCGAATAGCAACCCGTAAACGCCAAGCATCATCAGGATCAGCGCGATGTTGGGATCGGCGACCGCCTCCAGCAGACGCTCCTGCCAGTTGCGCTCGACGGTGACGATGGCGGCGCCGGCGAGGTTCAGCCGGCGTTTGCCGCCTTCCATGCCTACGCTGCGCCCGTCGGCCTGACGCAACAGATCGGCCAGATCGGTGGCGACGAAGTCCACGACCTTCAGCTTCAGCGCGTCCTCGGCCGACAGGCTGGCCGCCTCGCGCACCGCCTTCTCCGCCCACTCGACGTTGCGGTGGCGCAACTGGGCGAGGCTGCGCAAATAGGCCGCGGCATCCTGAGTGACTTTTTTCTCCATCGTTGTACCGCCCGGCGCGCGGCCCTTGCCGTCGTCCTTTCGGTCCGGCTGCTCGCCGCCCATGCCTATGGACACCGGCGTGGCGGCGCCTAGGTTGGTGCCGGGCGTCATCGCGGCGATATGGCTGGCGTACAACAGATAGGTGCCGGCACTGGCGGCGCGCGCGCCGGAAGGCGAGACGTAAGTGGCCACGGGAACGGGCGAGGCGAGGATGGCCTGGATCATTTCGCGCATCGAGGTATCGAGTCCGCCCGGTGTGTTGAGCCTGAGCACCAGCAGTTTCGCCTGCGACTCCTTTGCCTGTTCCAGCGCGCGCAGAAAGTAGGCGGCCGTGGGCGGGCTGATCGCGCCGTCTATCCCGGCGACCACGACCGTTCCGGCCATCGCCCCGAACGGCAGCGACAGCAGCAGCGCGACCCGGAAGAAAAATCTTCTTGCCGCTGCGTTTACGGACCATAGGTGCATCGCCACTCCCGCACGTTCATCGTCATGCAGAAGTTATATGCGCCGGACAAAGGGGCGGCAATACGCAGAATCCCCCATATTGTTCCGTAACCGCCGCTTCGAGAAGGCCGGCAAAGCAGGTATAGTGCACGGTCTGCCGCTGCGTCGAGAGACGCAGCAGAGAAGCATGATCCGATTCGAAAATCCGGCATGCACCAACTTGAAAGCGAGCATCCCGTAACGCCATGAATCTCGATCCACGCACATTGCTGTTTGCGCTGATTCTGACCAACGTCATGATGGCGCTGAGTCTGTTCGTTGCCGCCGGCGGCAAGGACAAGCAGCGCGACGGCATGCGTCTCTGGGCAATGGCGATGCTGCTGGAGACCCTGACCTGGATACTGGTCGCTGCACGCGGCGCGATCCCGGATGTACTTTCCCTCGTCGTCGCCAATGGTTTCAAGGCCGGCGCCCATGCGCTGGCCCTCGCGGCCATCTGCGAATTTCAGCGGCGTCCGGTGCCGCGCTGGCAGTATTTCGTCCCGATCGCATTGGCGATGGTGATGGCCGCACTGCTGGCCGACGACATACGCGGCCGCTTCGTCTGGGGCAGCCTGATCTTTGCCTTCCAGTTGGCGCTGATCGCGCGCATGCTGCTGACCGACCGGGAGACCCGCGCCGGACGCGCATGGCGTTTGCTATTCGGCGGAATCGTTGGGATGCTGCTGGTGCTGGGGCTGCGTGCCGCCGCCGCGTTGTCCGGTTACGCCGAATTCGCGCAGCCGCAGAACGCCATCGCACCGCATCCGGTGCAAATCGTTTCCTTCATCGCCATCATGGCAACCGCACTGATCGGCTCGGTTGGTTTCATACTGATGGTCAAGGAACGCACGGACCGCGAAGTCCTGGAACTGGCGATGACCGACAGTCTCACCGGCATCCCCAACCGGCGCGCGCTGATGGAACTGGCCGAACATGCACTGGCCCGTCGCGGCGGCTCGCCGATGACCCTGATGATGATAGACGTGGATCACTTCAAGCGCATCAACGACACCTACGGCCATCCGGTCGGCGATACGGTGCTGCGCCAGGTCACCCGTTTGCTGGCGGGACGGCTGCGCGGCGGCGACGTGCTGGGGCGTTACGGCGGCGAGGAGTTCTGCGTGCTCGCGCCCGACACCGATGCCGAGGGCGCGCGAACGCTGGCCGAGTCGCTGAGGGAAATCATTGCCTTCAAGACGCTGTCCTCCGAAAATGGCCCTGTCCAAGTCACCGTGAGCATCGGCGTAGCATGCTGCCCGGACGATAAAGCGCGGGAACTGAAAGACCTGCTGGCGGAAGCCGACGCAGCGCTTTACGCCGCCAAGGAAGCCGGCCGCAACCGGGTGGTCAGCTTCACTTGCTAGGACTGAGGACTGAGGACTGAGTGCTGAGTGTTGAGTGTTGAGTGTTGAGTGTTGAACGGCACTGAGCGACACCGAACGCGATCAGCGGCGGCGGATCACCTGCGGCCTGCCGCCGCTTTCAGCACCACCCGCTCCACCTGCACGCTGGCGTCGCCGTCGCCCAGCCATACCTGCCCGTCCTGGATGGTGCATTGCAGACTCATCGTGCGCTGCGCCAGTTTCGCCAGCGCCTGCGTGCTCTCCGGCGGCAGGTTGACGATGGTGAGATTCTTCTGGCGCTCGAACTGCGCGCTGTTCTGCGCAAACCACATATCGGCGACGCGTCCGCCATAGCAGTACACCACCACTTCATCGGCACGACCGCAGGCCTTGCGGATCAGTTTTTCTTCCGGGATGCCGACGTCTATCCATTGCTCGATCGCGCCGGTCAGATCCTTGCGCCACAGATCGGCCTCGTCGTCATCGGTCATGCCCTGCCCGAATTCCAGATACTCGTGCGCGTGCAGCGCGAACGCCAGCAGGCGCACCATCAGGCGCTCGTCGGTCTCGGACGGATGCCGCGCCAGGGTGAGCGCGTGATCCTGATAATAGTGCCGCTCCATATCCGCGATTTGCAGATTGGCCTTGAAAACGGTTGCCTTGATTGCCATGGATTTCCTGTCGATGTCTGGTGGTCGCCGCTGCGACGGCGGCGCATTGTAACGCCTGCCATCGCCGGCACGACAGATAGCGGTCTTGCGCGCGCAGAGTCGCGCCGGTCTGCTAGACTTCGCCGCTCTGTTTTTACACCTACGCACCCGCCATGACGCTAGCCTGGCAAGACGGCCTGCCGTTCTCATCGCGCTTCGGCGATGTGTATTTTTCCGCCGACTCCGGCCTCGAAGAGACCGAACACGTCTTCCTGCAGGCCAACCGGCTGGCGGAACGATTCGCCGCGCTGTCCGCAGGCGAGAGCTTCGCCGTCGGGGAGACCGGCTTCGGCACCGGGCTAAATTTTCTTTGCACGCTGCGACTGTTCGAACGAACGGCTCCGCCGGGGGCCAGCCTGGACTTTTTCAGCGTCGAAAGATTTCCACTGAAAGACGACGACCTGCGCGCCGCGCTGGCGCTGTGGCCCGAGCTTGCCGCCGATGCCGAGGCGCTGCTGGCGCGATGGCGGCGGCGCGTGCCGGGCTGGAACCGCTGGTCGTTCGGGCGTGTGCGGCTGACGCTAGCGATAACCGACATTGCCGAGGCGTTGCCGCAACTGCAGGAAAACGCGGTGGATGCATGGTTCCTCGACGGCTTCACTCCGGCGAAGAACCCCGAAATGTGGAGCGAACAAGTGTTGGCCGCGATCGCGCGCGCCTCGCGTGCCGGTGCGACGATCTCGACCTACACCAGCGCAGGCTGGGTGCGGCGCGGGCTGCTGCAAGCCGGATTCGACGTGGCACGCGCGCCGGGATTCGGCTTCAAGCGCGAGATGTTGCGCGGCCATTTTTCTGTTCACCGCACGGACAACCGGAAACGTTGCACGCCTCGAACCGCTCTCGTCGTCGGCGGCGGCATCTCGGGTTGTGCGGCAGCGCATGCACTGGCGCAGCGCGGCGTACAGGTGACGTTGCTGGAGCGCGCGCCGCGGCTGGCAAGCGCGGCCTCGGGCAACCCGCGCGGCATCCTTCATGCGCGCTTCGGCGCGGGCATGAACGCGCTGCACAGCTTCGTGCTGGCATCCTACGGTCATGCGCTGGCAATGCTCGACGAATCGCTGCCGGCGGATGGCGAACTGCGCGCCGAATGCGGGCTGCTGCAACTGGAATGCAACGAAGCCGAGCGAAAACGCATCGCGAGGCTCGCCGGTATCGAATGGCCCGCACACCTGATGCAGTTCGTCGATGCCGATGCGGCCTCCCGACTCGCGGGCATGGCAATGGCGCATGGCGGGCTGTGGTTCCCCGGCGGCGGCTGGGTCGTGCCGCCCGCACTGTGCGAACGGCTCGCGGATCATGCGCTGATCGAACGGCGCTTCGATTATCGGGTGGAGACTCTGACACAGACGGATACAGGCTGGCGTGCCGCCGGACAAGATTGGGCAGTTGAGGCGGAGGTCGCAGTGGTGTGCTGCGCGCACTCTGCGCTCGCACTGGAGCCGTTCGCGCAGTTCCCGCTGACGCCGGTACGCGGCCAGGTCAGCCTGTTGCCCGCGACCGATGCAAGCAGCAAGTTGCAGACGGTGGTGTGCGGCGACGGCTATTGCGCACCCGCTGCCGGCGGCGTGCATGTGATCGGCGCGACGCATGCATTCGGCGACGAGTCGCGCGATGTGCGCTCGGCGGACCATGAGGACAACTTGGCAAAGCTGGCATCGTTCGCGCCGTCGCTGCGCGAGGCGCTAGGCGAGCCCGATATCGAACGACTGGACGGGCGGGCCTCGGTGCGATGCTCCGCACCCGGCGCGACGCCTCTGGTCGGCGATGTGCAGCGCGGCCTGTATTGCAGCCTCGCGCACGGCACCCGCGGCCTGCTCACCGCAGGACTTGCCGCCGAGACCATCGCAGCGCAAGCCTGCGGACAACTGCCGCCGCTGCCCGCAGCCGTGCTCTCCGCGCTGTCGCCGCGTGCGCGCGTTTAGCGATGCCTATTTCTTCGCGCTGACGGCTGTGAGGATGCCTTGCAGGATCGCGGTAGGCGTGGGCGGGCAGCCGCTTACCACCACGTCCACCGGGATGACGTTGGAGACTTTGCCGCAGGTGGCGTAGTTCTCGCTCCCGTCGTCGGGAGCAAAGATGCCGCCGCTGCATCCGCAATCGCCGATCGCGACGACCAGCTTCGGTTCGGGTGTGGCATCGTAAGTGCGTTTCAGCGCCTCTTCCATGTGGCGCGACACCGGGCCGGTGACCAGCAGCAGGTCGGCATGGCGCGGGCTGGCGACGAATTTGATGCCCAGCCCTTCGATGTTGTAATAGGCGTTGTTGACCGCGTGTATCTCCAGCTCGCAGCCGTTGCACGAACCGGCGTCCACCATGCGGATCGCCAGCGCGCCGCCGAACACGTCCAGTATCTCCTGTTGCAGACGCTGCTCGACCAGGCGCATGGCTTCGTCCGCGTGCGGCGGCGTCTCGGTCTTGATGCCGGTCTTAATGATCTGTTTCAGCATCTGATACATCAGAGATCCTGCCCTGTATAACTGAGGTTGAACGATTTGTTGATGAGCGGGAAGTCCGGCACGATGTTGTCGATGATCGCGTGTTCCAGCAGCGGCCAGTTCTGCCAGGAAGGATCGTGCGGATGGACGCGCGTGAGCTTGCCTTCGGCATCGGTATGGATCGCCACCATTACCTCGCCGCGCCAGCCTTCCACCATACCGATGCCGAAGCCGTTCGCGGGCAGCTTCTCCAACAATGCCGGCGCATCTTCTTCGTGGATCAGGTTGGTCAATATCTCACGCTGTAAACGCAACGATTCGAACAGTTCGTCGAATCGCACGATGACGCGCGCCGCGACATCGCCGTTGCGGTAGGTCGCCATCCTCACGTCCAGCTTGTCGTAGGGGGCGGTAGCAAACTGCACGCGCGCATCCCAGGCCTGCGCGCTGGCGCGTCCGGCCATGCCGCATAGACCGAGCTGAGCGGCCAGCTTCGGCTCGACGCGCCCGCTTCCGATAAAGCGGTCCTGTACCCCGGCATGTTCTTCGTAGATGCCGCGCAGGATATTCACCTCACGCTCCAGCATCGCGCATTCCTCCTCGATGATGCGCTTGCCCCCGGCATCGAGACTCACCGTGACACCACCCGGAACGATCCTGTCCATCAGGTAGCGATGTCCGAACAGCGCGGCATTGTTGCGCAGCACCTGTTCCTTGAGCATCCAGAATTGCGCAAAGCCGAACGACAGCGCGACATCGTTGCCCAGATAGCCGAGGTCGCCCAGATGATTGGCGACGCGCTCGCGCTCCAGCAACAGCGCGCGCAGCCACAGCGCACGCCCCGGCGGCGTCACGCCGGCGACACTCTCAGCCGCCATCGCATAGGCCCACGCATAGGCCACGGTGCTGTCGCCGCTGACGCGCCCGGCCAGCGCAGCACCCTGTTGCAGGCTCATGCTCTCGAAGCGCTTCTCGATTCCCTTGTGGGTGTAGCCGAGACGCTCTTCGAGGCGCAGCACCCGTTCGCCGATGACCGAGAAACGGAAGTGTCCGGGCTCGATGATGCCGGCATGCACCGGGCCGACCGGGATCTCGTGTACGCCCTGGCCTTCGACCTGTACGAAAGGGTAGTTGTCCTGCTCGTCGATGCGGCTCGCGGCGGCATCGAAATCCTTGCGCAACGGGAATCCCTGCCACACGCCGTGGCGCAGCCACTTGCAGTGGTCATGTCCGTCCTGCGCGCAGATGCCGAGCAGGTCGTAAGCCGCGCGCTGCATGCGGTTGGCGGCGGGAAATATCCGGCTGATGTCCGGATACGCAGGTTGATCGGCAGACAGCAGAACATTCAGGCAGACCATGCCCGTCTCGTTGACCAGCACCACATGCAGCATGAAGCCGCGCTGCCGCGCATCGCTGCCCCACAGCGCCACCAGCCTGCCGCCGCCGTCGCGCACCTGCCGGCAGATTTCGTACAAATCGTCCGGCGCGATCTCGCCCGTCCATGCCGGTATGGCATCGGTCATTCGGCTCAATTTCAGGTTGGGGTGTTTGATCGGCATGGTCGTTTATCCCAGCAAAGCCGCCGCCTGGCGATACCAGTCGGCCAGATAGGGCGGCATGTACAGACCGAGTATCAGCACCAGCAGCAGGTGCACGAACACGGGCACGAGCGCGGGCGGATGCGGCAAAGGTTGTGCGGTGGTCTCGCCGAACACGATGGGCTGTATCTTGCCGAAGATCGCGGCGAAGGCGATGCCTAGCGCGACCAGCAGGATAGGCGTGGTCCACGGGTATTCGTGCATGGCCGTGGTGATGATAAGAAACTCGCTGGCGAACACGCCGAACGGCGGCATGCCGAGGATGGCGAACGTGCCCAGCGCCAGTCCCCAACCGACCGTGGGACTGACTTGCAACAGGCCGCGGATGCTGTCCATCTGCTGCGTACCGGCCTTCTGCACCGCATGGCCGACCGCGAAGAAGATCGCCGACTTGGTCAGCGAATGCATGGTCATGTGCAGCATGCCCGCGAAGGTCGCCACCGGGCCGCCCATGCCGAAGGCGAAGGTGACCAGCCCCATGTGCTCGATGGACGAGTAGGCGAACATGCGCTTGATGTCCTTCTGCCGGAACAGCGAGAGCGCGGCCACCATCACCGACAGCAGGCCGAAGCCCATCATCAGGTTGCCGGCGAAGTGGTTGCCCAGCGATCCGTCCACCAGCACCTTGCTGCGCACCACCGCGCACAGCGCGACGTTGAGCAGCAAGCCGGACAGCACCGCGGACACCGGCGTCGGGCCTTCGGCATGCGCATCCGGCAGCCAGCTGTGCAGCGGCACCAGGCCGATCTTGGTGCCGTAACCCACCAGCAGGAAGATGAACGCCAGCTTGAGCACGGTCGGCTCCAGTTGAGCCTTCACCTCGTTCAGGTGCGTCCACAGCAGCGCGGTGCCGCCCTGCCCCAGCACGCGCTCGGCGGCGAAGTACAGCAGGATGGTGCCGAACAGCGCCAGCGCGATGCCCACGCCGCACAGGATGAAATATTTCCACGCCGCTTCGAGACTGGCCGGTGTGCGATACAGCGACACCAGCAGCACGGTGGTCAGCGTCGCCGCCTCCATCGCGACCCACATGATGCCCATGTTGTTGGTCGTGAGCGCCACCAGCATCGCGAAAGTGAACAACTGGTACATGCTGTAGTACAGATGCAGCATGCCGGTGGTGAGCTTGCCGTGATGCTGCTCGATACGCATGTAGGGACGCGAGAACAGCGAGGTGGTGAACGCGACGAAGGCGGTCAGCGCGACCAGAAACACGTTGAACTGGTCGATGAAAAACTGCTCTCCGAACGCGACCTGCGGGCCGGAATCGATCACGCGCGCGGTCAGCACCACCGAGGCGGCGAAGGTGAAGAAACTCATCAGCGAATTGAGTTCCGCCGCCCACTTGCGCGAACCGAACACCGCCAGCAAACCGCCGCCCAGCAACGGAATGAGCAACAGCGCGAGGAGTTGGAGATCAATCATCTTTCAACTTCTCCATGTGCGTGATGTCCAGACTGTCGAAGGTCTCGCGTATCTGGAAGAAGAAGATGCCGAAGATGAAAGTCGCCACCAGCACGTCCAGCGCGATGCCCAGTTCCACCACCAGCGGCATGCCCTGCGTGGCGCTGGTCGCGGCGAAGAACAGCCCGTTCTCCAGCGACAGGAAAGCGACCACCTGCGACACCGCCTTGCGTCGCGTCAGCATCATCAGCAGCGACAGCAGCACGCAGGCCAGCGCGATGCCTATCAGTCCGCGCGTGATGCCTTCGGCCAGTTGCGTGATCGGCGCGGCCAGATTGAACGCGAAGATCACCAGCGCAATACCGACCAACATCGTGGTGGGAATATTGATCAGCGTCTCCACGTCCCAGCGCACGTTCAGCCGACGGATCAAACGGTGCAGCAGCCATGGCAGCAACATCACCTTGAGAACCAACGTCAGCGCCGCCGAATAATAGAGATGATGCTGGTTCGTGGAATAAGCCACGATAAAGGTGCTGAGCGCCAGCAAGGCGCCCTGCCATGCGAACAGGTTGATCAGCGACAGGATGCGCCGCTGCGAGAGCATCGCAAACGCGACCAGCAGCAGCATGGCGGCCAGCAGGTTGATGAACTGGAGCGTGTAAGGAATCTGCATCACGCTCCCAGCAAAAAGTGGATCAACAGACCGAGCACGGCGAGCAGAAAGGCCGTGCCCAGAAACTCCGGCGCACGGAAGATGCGCATCTTGGCGGTCACCGTCTCCAGCAGCGCCAGCCCCGCCCCCGCCAGCATCAGCTTCAGCAGCAGGATGACGATCGCCAGCGGCAGCCCCGCCCAGTGGCCCATCTCCGCGATACCCTGCGGCAGGAACAGCGCGATGCCGATGGACATGTAGGCAAACAGCTTCAGGCTGCTGGCCCATTCGATCAGCGCCAGATGACGCGCCGAATATTCCAGAATCATCGCCTCGTGGATCATCGTCAGTTCCAGGTGCGTGCTGGGATTGTCCACCGGGATACGCGCATTCTCGGCCAGCAGCACGATCACGAACGCCAGCGCGGCGAAGGCCAGACTCGGGTACAGCACGAACTGGTGATGCGCCAACGCTTCGACGATGCGCGGCAACTGGGTGGAGTGGCTAATCATCGACGCGGTGAACAGCACCATCAGCAGTGCCGGTTCGGCGAGGAAAGACACCAGCATCTCGCGCCGCGCGCCCAGCGAGCCGAACGACGTGCCGATATCCATCGCCGCCAACGCGATGAACATCCGCGCCAACGCGAACACGCCGACCAGCGCGATCACATCGGCGGCCTGCGAAAACGGCAAGTCCACCGCGATGATAGGGATGATCGCCGCAGCCAGCCACATGCAGCCGAACACGATGTAGGGCGTGACGCGGAACAGCCAGGACGCGTTATGCGCGATCACCGCGTCCTTGTGAAACAGCTTGCGCAACACGCGATACGGCTGCAACACGCCCGCACCGGAACGGTTCTGCAACCACGCCTGACACTGGTTGACCCAGCCGGTCAGCAAGGGCGCGGCCAGCACCACCAGCAGCAATTGCGCTAGTTGGAACAGGGCTGCGAAGAAAAGGTTGTAGTTTTCCATCACTCAAATTTGCCCATAGGGCACATAAACTCGTCATTCCCGCGCAGGCGGGAATCCAGCAGATTGAACAATCCCCGTGTAACGGGACAAAGTCCAAGTCTTGTCCGCTTCGCGGAATGTTTGTCTTGCTGGATTCCCGCCTGCGCGGGAATGACGGAAATTTTGAAATTTTCCATTTCACAAACACCTGTCACGGGTTGGCACGTTCCCGTCCCCACGCAAACAGCATCGTTATTCAAGATGCCTCCTTCTTCACCCTTTTGCGCGCCACCGCTTCGGGGAGTTGCTTGTAATTTTCCTTACTGGCAATGCGCCTCCCGGATTTTTTCTCCAGGTCGCGCCGCGCACGTCCCGCTACCGACCCGCCTTCCACGGCTGCATCGCGATTTTCGACATAGCCTTGTGCATCTTTATTGCGCGCAATCTCGGTGGTGGAGGCTTCGCCCAGCATGGTGAAGATCAGCTCCAAGTCATTCATGTGGTCGCGCAGATTGTCCGCAGGTTTGTCGAGGCTCTTGAATTCCTTGTACTCGGCGGGTGTCATGCCGAAAGTGGCACGACTGATTTCGGCGGTGAGGATGGAGTATTCGCGTTGTTCTTTCACGCCGCGCTTTTTCCATTCGTTGGTCAATTCATCTCGTATGGCGATGCCGCGCACGCGCTTTTCGATCCATTCGTCGCTGTAGCCCTTGGCCTTGTATAGCTCGCGCATCCGCGCTGCAGCGAGTTCCGGATTTTCGATTTCTTCGAGCCGTTCGTAACCCACTTGAGCCAACCAACGCTTGAAGGGTTCGGCCTTGGGCGAGGGGATGGACTGGATGATGCGGAGCAGGCCTTCGGTGTGGGAGCAATCTGTTTCACGCAACTTGCCATCCGGCGCTTCGAGTTTGAACTGTCGACAGATTGTCGACAGTTCCATGCCGCTGATTTTTTCGCGCTGTTTGATGCGATACCAATAGTCCCGTGGATTTTGGCTGTCCGTCAACGCCGCGACTACGTCGATAATGGAGAAGTACCATTTCTGATCGTCTTCGCTCCAGATTGAACGGATATGCTTAGCTTCAAACAACTTGATGTTGCTCATTGCAGCCCCCCAGAAATTTTGAAATTGAGTATCAGAGAGCATGATGTCATCCACTTCACGCTGGCTACCCGAGCCGAGTTCGATCATTTTGTTGACGTCAACAAAATGATCCGCGATGGCCTGAGCGAATACTTCGCTATCCGCGCCGGACAGGTTGCTATTTCCCATCACACGAACACCAGCAACACGATCAGAGTGACGAACGTGTAGGTCAGATACAAATGGATGCGCCCGTGCTGTAGCAGCCCGGCCCATGACGACATTTTTTCCGTGATGCGTTTGATCGGCTGATACAGGATGAACCACAGGCGGTCGTCGCTCTGTCCGTGGTAGCGGGGGTGCGTGTCGAACGGGCTGGGCACGTCTCTTTCGATCAGGAAGAACGGTTCGAAGATGCGGCGTATCGGCTGGCCGAAGCCTTCGGCGGTGTCTTGCATGCGCGCGGTCTGTGCGGGGAATCCGCAATCCCATGGCGCGCTGCGGCGCAGGCGGCCGTGATAGAAACGCCGCACCAGCAACGTGGTGAGCAGCATCACGCCGAGCACCGCCAGCAGGAAATACAGCGGGCTGTAGCTGGCGCGTTCGGTATCCACCGGTGCCAAGAACACCCAGTTGTTCGTGGCATTGCCCAGACCGGAGCCCAGCAACGACAGCGAGACGAAGTCGATCTGCTGCACGACGAACACGGGTGCCAACCCCAGCGCCACGCAGGCGAGCGCCAGCCAGCCCATGCCGGCGCGCTCCCACGCGCCCGCGTCGTGCGCATGTTCAAGCTCGGGCTCGCGCGGCTGGCCGAGGAAGATCACGCCGTAGAACTTCACCATCACATAAGCGGCCAGCGCCGCCGCCAGCGCGATCACGGCCGCCGCTACCGGTACCAGCATATTGATGTAGTTATTGGGCAAACCGGGAGATAGCAGGAAGGCCTGCAGCAGCAGCCATTCCGACACGAAGCCGTTAAGCGGCGGCAGGCCGGAGATGGCGAGCACGCCGACCAGCATCAGCGCCGCGGCCCAGGGCATGCGGCGTATCAGTCCGCCCATGCGTCCCATGTTGCGCGCGCCGGTGGCGTGCAGGATGGAGCCGGTGCCGATGAACAGCAGGCTCTTGAACATCGCATGGTTCAGGCTGTGATACAGCGTCGCGGTGAGCGCCAGCGCCGCCAGCGCGTCCTTGCCGTAGACGTGGAAGATGATGGTCAGCCCGATGCCCACCAGCAGCAGGCCGATGTTCTCTATCGAGGAATAAGCCAGCAGCCGCTTCATGTCGCCCTGCACGGCGGCGAACATCACGCCGAACACCGCGGTGATCAGGCCCAGCGCCAGCGCCAGCACGCCCCACCACCATTGCTGCGTGCCGAGCAGGTCGAAGGTGACGCGCAGGATGCCGTAGATCGCGGTCTTGAGCATCACGCCGCTCATCAGAGCGGACACCGGCGAGGGTGCTGCCGGATGCGCCTCGGGCAACCACATGTGCATGGGCAACACACCCGCCTTCGCACCGAAGCCGAACAGCGCCAGCAGGAACGCCGCCGAAGACCAGAACGGTGCCAGCTCCGCGCCGCGCATCGCATCGAAGGTGTAAGCGCCGATGCCGTTGCCGCCCTGCATCACCCCGAAGCTGAGCAGGATTGCGATGGCGCCGACATGCGCGATCAGCAGGTAGAGATAACCCGCTTTGCGGATGTCGGGGATGGCGTGGTCGGTGGTGACCAGAAAATAGGAAGCCAGCGCCATGGTCTCCCAGGCCACCATGAACATGTAGGCGTCGTCGGCCAGTAGCACCAGCGTCATGCCGACGAGGAACAGGTGGTATTGGAGACAGAGCAGCGCCAGCGTCTGGCCCTCCATGCTGCGGAAATATCCGCCCGCGTAGATCGAGACGCCGAATGATGCCGCGCCCAGCAGGACCAGGAAAAACGCCGACAGCGCATCCAGCCGCAAGTGAAAGGGAAGATCGGGAAGACCGAGAAGAAGAACCTGAGTTTCGGGCGGTGCGCCCAGCGACAGAAATGCGGTTACAGCCAGCGCCAGCGAGGCGAGCGCCCCAAGAGGAAAAATGATGCCGGTGATGAAGCGCGACGAACGTTGCAATGCCAGCCCGGTCAAGCCGAGCAATATCCAGATCAGAATCACTCCGTCCAATAGTTCCAGAGGCGATACATTCACTGCGTTCATCGGATGTTACTTGTGCACCTCTCAAATACCGGCGGATTCGACAAGGCGGGGATTCTACTCTTGTTGTTCCGCGCCGTTCAACCCGCCGAACCCGCCCCGGCAATACCTTGCATCAAGTTATCTTCTGTCGAGGCAGCATCTTAATACTTGACTATTTTGATATGGAACAGTTAAATGATAGCCACTATCCACAAACCTGAAAGGCACTGACCATGAATATCCCGAATCGCGACGGCGACGGCTATCTCGTCGACATGAACATCTGGACTGAAGAGATCGGCCGCCTGATGGCCGAGGCGGACGGCTACGAGCTGAACGACAAGAAGTGGGAACAGATCATGAGGGCGCGCGAATTCTACGAAGAATTCGGCTCGGTGCCGCCTATCCGCAAGTTCGCCAAGTACATCGAGGAAGACCAGAAGGATGTGTTCGAGCTATGGATGACCGGTCCGATGAAGCCGATCACCAAGTACGGTGGCATGCCCAAGCCGACCGGCTGCGTCTGAAGCCTCTTTAAAATTGCTGCGGAGGGCGTCTGGTGGAACTACTAGCCATTCCACTTGGCTGCCGAAATACAGCAGCCAAGTGGCTGGTTATGCGGCGTTGTCGAAATCCGGGGCCGCGTAGCGGCAAACTTTATGTACGTTCCGGTTTCTGTGCTCCGTGCGCCTTGCATCCATCCCTCCTCGCGAATTTTCAAGACGACTTCAGGAAAAATTCACACCGTCCCCATGCCGGCGCGGGACGGGAAGCATAGATCAGGGGGAATGCCGGCGCGACATCTCAATGGAGGTCTGCCATGTATTCACCCGTCACCATCCCCTTCGGCGCGAAGATGCTGTTCAACACCATCAAGCTGAAACCCGACACGCAATTCGACGATGTCGAACTGGCGCTGGCCGAGATGTGCAACGTCGTGAAGGACACCTACGGCGGCGACAAGGGCGGGTTCATCGCCGGACAGGTATTCCAATTCTCCGGCTTCGTCTCGAACGAGGGCTCGCTGGGCGAATCGCACGATGCGGACAAACACTTGGCAATCGTGACCTACTGGCGCTCTTTCGCGGAACACGAAAAGTCGCATGCCGACCATGTGTTCAAGGCCAAGTTCTCAGCGCTCGCCGAGTTGTGCACCGACAGTAAGGAACTGGGCTACAACATGCTGTGGCAGGGCGAGCCGGAATAATTCCGTTCCCATCGATACGGCAGCGCCAGACGCCATTCCGGATGGCTGTTCGACACCCGCCCCCCTGACGCAACCCACATCCCTCGATATCTGAAATCAATGGTCATCTGTGCCCGCGTATTGCAACTCGCCCCACGTTTTTAACAACTCGTCTCAAAAGACTCGCCGCTTTCCCCATTTTTCGACACAGTGCATCATGCCATGCAAATTCATGGCATCTACTGCATGCACGGGAAGCGATGATGACGAAATTTATATTACCGATATGGGCGATGTTGCTTGCCCCCGCCTCCAGCGCGGCGGAGCTGATGCTGCTGGTGCAGGGCAACGACCTGAAGGGCAATCCGGTGCGGATCGCATTGCACTCTTCGGCTAGAAGCTTTCCAGACAGGGAGGACGGAATCAGGACGGCAACTGCAATCGCCGCGAGCGACGAAGTCGCGTTCCGATTTTCCGACTTGCCGCCCGGCGACTATGCCGCGACGGCATTTGCGGACATCAACGGCAACGCTCGCCTCGACAAAAACTTTATCGGCATCCCCGCCGAGCCTTACGGTTTCTCGCGCGATGCGCGCGGACGCCTGGGCCCGCCGGACTTCGCCGAAGCGGCATTCCGCATCGGCGATGCCGATGTCACTCATACTTTTAATTTGCATTAACCGAGGGCCATCGCATGACAACCGACCTTGCCACACCGGAGCCGTTACTGCGCATCCGGAATATCCGCCGCCGCTTCATGCTCGGCGAAACGACCATCGACGCGCTGAACAGCGTCTCGCTGGACATTCATGCCGGCGAATTTCTCGCGGTATGGGGCCCGTCCGGCAGCGGAAAATCCACGCTGATGAACATCATCGGGCTGATCGACTCGCCCACCGAAGGGGAGGTGAGTTTCGACGGACAGGACACGCACCTGCTGGCGGACGACGACCTCACCGATTTTCGCGGCCAGAAGATCGGCTTCGTGTTCCAGAACTTCAATCTCGTGCCGGTGCTATCCGCGCTGGAAAACGTGATGCTACCGTTGCAAATACAGGGCGAGGCCGATCATGCGGCACGCAAACGCGCCGCCGCCGCGCTGGTTGATGTCGGACTGGAACGCTTCATAAATTCGCTGCCGGACAAACTCTCCGGCGGACAGCGCCAGCGCGTCGCCATCGCGCGCGCGCTGGCGGTCAATCCGAAACTGGTCATCGCCGATGAACCGACAGCGAATCTGGATTCGGAGAACAGCCGCATGGTGGTGGACCTGATGCGCGAGATGAACCGCGCGCGCAAGGTAACCTTCGTGTTCACCACGCACGACCCGCGCCTGCTCGACCATGTGGACAGAAAAATTTTATTGCGCGACGGCAACATCGTGAGCGATGAGGTGATGGCATGAAAAACTTATTCAAACTCGCATTGCGCGGACTGATGCGCAACCGCCGCCGCTCCATGGTGACGCTGCTCGCCATCGCCTTCGGTTTCGCGGCTATCGTCTTGTTCGCGGGTTACACGCACAACGTGTATGACGGGCTCGCGCGCCAATCCATACACGGCGAGTTGCTGGGGCATCTGACCCTGAGCAAGCGCGGCATGCGCAAGGAAGGCAAGCTCGATCCGGAACGCTACATGCTGACCGCAAGCGAGGTCTCCGCCATCACCAAGACGCTGAAAGACGAGCCGCATGTCGTCTTGGTCGCGCCGAGGCTGGGCTTGAGCGGCCTGATTAGCAACGGACGCGCCAGCACCATCTTCATCGCCGAGGGCATCGAACCTGCTGCGGTTGTCCTTTTGCGGGAGGGTTCGCTGACCGAACGGGAAAAGAAAAGCGGCATGTTCGAGAGCATGAAGATGCGGCTCGATCCCAACCATCCGGAAGTGGCGAGCCTGAGCTCGGGACTGGTCGAGATGCTGCATCTCTCAGTTGGCGGTCAGGCGGTGGTGCTGGCGAACACGCTCACCGGGCAAGCCAACGCGCTGGATATCACGCTCGGACAAGGTTTCAATACCGGCAACGCAAACAGCAACGACAAGTTCGCTTTCGTCTCGCTGGATTTGGCGCGCACCCTGCTGGATGCGGAGGGGCGCGCGGACAGGCTGACCATCTTGCTGGATGACGTAAATCAGACCGGGGCGATGCGCGATGCCTTGCTGGCGAAACTGAACAAGGCCGGGTTCGATGTCGAGATACAAACCTGGCAAGAGCTATCCGATTTCTATACCCAGGTGCACGGCATGTTCGACATGATCTTCGGCTTCATCTTCTCCATCGTGCTGACCGTGGTGGTGATGAGCGTGGCGAACTCGATGGGCATGACCGTGATCGAACGCACCCGCGAAATCGGCACGCTGCGCGCCATCGGCCTGAAACGCGGCGGCGTGGTGCGGCTGTTCACCACCGAGTCCATGCTGCTCACGCTGATCGGCTGCGTCACCGGACTATTGATCGCGCTCGGCGTGCGCTGGGGCATCAACCTGGCGAACATCTCCTACACACCGCCCAACAGCCCCAGCCCGGTCCCACTGTTGGTGGATATGGATATCGGGCGCACCCTGTTCACCTTCGCGCTGATGGGCGCAGTCGGAACCCTCGCGGCCTACCTGCCCGCAAGGCGCGCGGCGCAGAAGGACATCATCGATGCGCTCGGGCATGTGTAGGGTGGGCACGTCTTTTGCCTCGAAGAGGTTCTTGCACCCTTTGGGTGTGCCCACGCGTTTTCCCATTTTCGTACCGCGTGGGCACATGAAGCGTGTCCACCCTACCAGGAAGGATTGCCAATGAAACCAATTTCAAAAACGCTGCTTGCCGCACTGTTTCTCTGCATCGGCTCTGCCGCCATCGCCGCGCCCGATGCGCAAAGCATCCTAAAAAACTCCGACCAGGCGCGAGGCGGCGGTCTGCAAGGCATCGTGTGGGAAATCAAATTGCAATCGCGCGACGGCGCAAAGATGGACGAGCCGCAGCGCATCATAGTGAAAGCGATGGACGAATCCAGCGTGGCCGAGACGCAGGAGCCGGTGCGATTCAAAGGCTCGAAGTTATTGCAGGTGGAGCGCAACATGTGGCTCACCAAACCGGGCCTGTCCAAACCCATCCCGATCTCGCCGCGCCAGCGCATGAGCGGGCAGGCGTCCAACGGCGACATCGCGGCGACCAACTACGCGGGCGATTATGATGCGCAACTGAAAGAGACGGAGAGCCTGGACGGCGAGCCCTGCTACGTGCTCGACCTCACCGCGAAACACAAGCGCGCGACCTACGACAAGATACGCTACTGGGTGTCGGTCAAGCGCGGCGTCGGCGTCAAGGCCGAGTTCTATTCCGTCAGCGGCAAGCTGCTGAAAACCGCGCGCTTCGAATACGACAACACCATCGAACACAACGGCAAGCGCATCCCCTTCGTCAGCAAGATGACCATACGCGACGCACTGATCGATGCCGAAACGACGATGGAATTCGGCACGGTGAAGGTGAAGAAAATCGCCGCGTCGGAATTCGATCTGGGGCAGATGCAGTGACACGCAATCTTTCAGAGTTCCGTCATTCCGGCGCAGGCCGGAATCCAGCAATAAAAATAGCCCGCGTAGCGGACAAAACCTCGATATTGTCCCGCTCACGCGGGAAAGATTTAATCGGCTGGATTCCGGCCTGCGCCGGAATGACGCTAATGTTGGGCGGATTTTCTTTGAACGCATTCGCC
Source organism: Gallionella sp. (assembly GCA_023229845.1). GTDB lineage: Bacteria > Pseudomonadota > Gammaproteobacteria > Burkholderiales > Gallionellaceae > Gallionella. The sequence goes on along the minus strand of JALNYK010000015.1, from coordinate 6,955 downwards.
GAAGACTCCGACTGGCGCACCTCGTGGGACGGCACGCTCTACGGTTACGCCAACAGCATGATGTTGCGCGGCGACAGCGTGCTCAACCCCAGCAACCGGATTGCGCGTCTCGCGCAACGCGGCGACAACCTCGAAGCGCGCTTCAACTTCAAGGCGGAAAGCGAATCGATGCGCATCACCGCTCGCCCCATCATCGCGCTGCGCGATGAGCGCAACGCGTTCGGCGGGCAGACTCGGCGCGAAGCTTATCTCAGCCAGTATCAGGTGCGCGTGCGCGCCGCCGACGGATGGAACGTCGCTGCCGGGCGCGAGGTGATGAACTGGGGGGCGGCGCAGTTCCGCTCGCCGTCCAGCCCGTTCTATTTTGACAACGGGCGTAGCGACCCGATGCGCGAACTCGTCGGCATGGATGCATTGAAGCTCACCTGGACGCCGGACATGCGGAGCAGCTTCAACCTGGCACGCATCGTGCGCTCGGGCTACGGCGCGCCGCAGCCGGACATGTGGCGCGACAGTTGGCTGGCGAAGCTCGATCTGCGCGGCGACGAGTTCGCATACGGCGCAGTCGCGGTCAAAGCGCCCAACCTGCCCGCCTTCTACGGGGCGCATGGGCAGACAACGCTGAGCGACGCGTGGCTGCTGTACGGCGAAGCCGGGTCTTCCGCGCGCCCCTCCGCGCTGCAATCGCCCGCCAATGCCGCGCAGCCGTTCGTCGTGCAAACGCTGTCGCCGCGCCGCACTACGGCGCTGGTCGGCGCAACCTACACCGCCGAGAATGGCAAGTCGTTGAGCGCGGAATACCTGCACGAAAGCCACGGCTACGCGGCGGCGGAAATATCCGCCTACTTTGTGCGCGCCGCCGCTTCCCCTCTGATTGCCGCGCAAGCATTGGGATTGGCCCCACGCCTGCTCGGGCGCGACTATCTGCATCTGGTGTGGCAGAGCAACCTGATGGAAAGCGACGGTTACTGGCGCTTGATGTACACGCACAACACGACCGACGGCAGCAACGAACTCGGCGCGTATGGCGAGAAAACATTGACCCCGCACCTCAGCGCCTTTGCGATGGGCGCGTGGAATAGCGGCAATGCGCGACAGGAATTGTCGTCGCTGTTTACGCAAAGCGTGACATTGGGATTGAAGGTTGCCCTGCCATGAGCGCACAGAGATAAATTAGGCCGTCATACCGGCGAAGGCCGGTATCCAGCAGTTTTAATTAACATGCTTTTATGTCAGTGCGTTGCACTGTCTATTCTATTAACTGGACACCGGCCTTCGCCGGTGTGACGAATTTATATGAATGCCCTTTAATCATTCTGGATTCCGGCCTGCCCGCAGGGCAGCCTGTCCTGAGTTTATCGAAGGCCGGAATGACGTGGTTTTTCTAACGGACAATCTAGGATAATCCATCCATGCGCCACAACCTGCTGATCTCCACGCTTTCCGCACTGCTGTTCAACACAGCCATCGCCGGCCTGCTCACGCTGGTCAGCTTCGAGCGCTTCTGGGTCAATTTCGTCTATTCGCAGTGCATCGGCCTGTCCATCTACGCCGTCAACGCTGGCGTGATACGTCGCTTCGCCGACCGGCGCTGGCGCTGGCTGATCCTGTTTCTCACCTTTCCGGGCAGCATCCTGTTCGGCATCCAGCTCGCATCATGGCTCACTGGCGTCGGCGACTGGAGCGATCCGCAGGCCTGGGTCGCCGTGGTCATCGGCCTGTTCTTCGGCGGCATCGGAGGCATCACTTATTTCCTCAACTGGCGCATCGAGAAACTGGATGCCGAAGTCAAACAGCGCCGCATGAACGAGATCGAGAACGAGAAGCGCCAGATGGAAGCGCAACTCAAGATGCTGCAAGCGCAGATCGAACCGCACTTCCTGTTCAACACGCTGGCGAACGTGAGCAGCCTGATCGACAGCGATCCCGCATTGGCGAAGACCTTGCTGGAACGTCTCAACGACTGGCTGCGCATCGCGCTGGTGCGGGCGCGCAGCGACAGCGCGACGCTGGGCGACGAACTGGACATGCTGGAAAACTATTTGCAAATATTGAGAATCCGCTTCGGCGAACGACTTCGCTGGCAAATAGCCGCAGCGCAAGAAGCAAGGCAAACGATATTCCCCCCGATGCTGCTGCAACCCCTGGTGGAAAACGCGGTGCGCCACGGCATCGAGCCAAAAATCGGCGGCGGCGAAATCGTCATCCGCGCGCATATCGAGAATGCAAAATTGCATATCGAAGTCTGCGACAGCGGAGTCGGGCTGATGGGCGATGCGGGCGGCACGGGGCTATCGAATGTGCGCGCGCGGCTGGCGACTCTCTACGGCGCGCAAGGTCGCTTACAGTTGCAGAGTAACGCCGATAACGGTGTGACCGCGATACTGGAGTTACCGCGATGAAGCGCGAACATTTACCACACCGTCATTCCGGCGCAGGCCGGAATCCAGCAGCAATTAACATCCCGCGCAGCGGACAAAACCACGACCTTGTCTTGCTTCGCAAGCGTCATTTACACCAACTGGATTCCGGCCTGCGCCGGAATGACGAAAAATGAAAGCCATCATCGCCGACGACGAACAGCATCTGGCTGACGACTTGCAGCGTCGCCTGAAAAAATTGTGGCCGGAGTTGCAGATCGTCGCGGTGCTGCACGACGGCGTGGCCGCCGCGACGGCCTTGTCAGAACTCGAACCGGACATCGCCTTCCTCGACATCCGCATGCCAGGACAAAGCGGGCTGGATGCGGCGCGTTCAGCGGCCAGCAATTGCCGCGTGGTGTTCGTCACCGCGTTCGACGACCATGCGGTGCAGGCCTTCGAACAAGCCGCCGTAGATTACCTGCTAAAACCCGTTTCGGACGAACGTCTCGCGCGTTGCGTGGAACGCCTGAAGCAACACACCCAAGCCGCACCGGATGCATTGCTGACGCGCCTGCAACAACTACTGGCCGCGCCCGCCAAACCCGAACCGCTGCGCTGGCTACGCGCGCAAGTGGGCCAGACGGTACACATGGTGGCGGTCGATGAGGTGTGTTACTTCCAGTCCGCAGACAAATACACCACAGTGCTGACACGCGATGCCGAATTGCTGCTGCGCACGCCGCTAAAGGAACTGATCGCGCAACTCGACCCCGGCCAGTTCTGGCAAGTGCATCGCGGCACGGCGGTGAACGTCAAACAAATCGTCTCGGCGCACCACGACCTGCTAGGCAAGATCTCGCTCGCCTTGCGCGACAGACCGGAGAAGGTCGCGGTGAGCCGCAGCTATGCGCATTTGTTTAGGCAGATGTAAAAGTAGTTGTTGGTATCAGCCGGTCAGAACGAAGCGAGCCTGATCCCTATGGCCCTACGGCGTAGCCGCACCTGCTCACGGATATAAACGTGACTGGTGGAGGACTCTGACGATTCTGATTTTGGTGCGGGTGACACGGTAAATGAGGTTGTAAGGGTAGCGGGTGAAGATCAGTTCGCGCGGCGCGCCCGGTTTGTGTATTCGGCCCATCAAGGGGAAACGGGTAAGCTGTTCGGCTTGGCTGATGATGTAATCCACCACGTGTTCGGCGGCAACGGGGGCATCGGCAGAAATGTAAGCGTCTATTGCCAGCAAGTCGCGCTCGGAGCGAGCCGACCATTCAAGCTGCTTTTTTGCTCTTGGCAACACGTTGCGCTCTTTGTCTGGTGAGCGATGCGCGGATGTGGTCGGTGGAAACGACTTTGCCGCTATCCAGATCCGCCTGCCCTTCGGCTATGGCGTTCTCTTTCCATTCCAGATAATCCAGACGGTCTTTGATGGCGGTTCTGACTAACGTTTCAGGATTTATGTGGGCAGTTGCTGCGGCTTTCTCCAGCCGCTTAGCGAGTGCTCTGGGTAATTTAAGTTCGTCCAGCATGATGTGTCCCTTTCAAAGGTGCGAGGCGATTTTACGCTCGAACGGGATAAGGAGAAATGACAACTTGCGGGTGATTTTTCGTAGATCAAAAGGGTGTACGAGAATTAGTTTTGCTCAACATTTAAAATCGCGCGAGCAGGCTCTTAGCACACCCTATCTGGGGCTTGCCAAGTCGGAACCATCGATGGGTTGGTTCCGTACCTTCCGTACCTTCCGTACCTTCCGTGTTTTCCGTGGACGAAAGGTTTTAAAAATCCCCGGAGTCAGGAAACCGTGGTCTGTCCCTGAGGTTTCCGCGCGATTCTAGCGTGGTCGTGCGCTCCATGTCGAAGGCGGTATGCATAAACGCCCATTAAGCGGCATCAAAGTGCTAAAACCGTTACGCGTCAGCCCGGCTGAATCGCTACCCGCCCGATGTAATCGGCGGTTATCAATCGCAGGTACGCGCCCTGCGCGGCGATGTCTTCCGCCGCTTCGAGATGTTCGGGGTCGGTGCAGTCGAATTTGTCCTTCGATATTTCTCGCCAAGGGCCGAGATAGTCGATGGCGGACTGGACGTGGGGCGCGATGGCCGCGACGCTCTCGTCGCCCGGAAGCACCAGGCGATATTCCGGATGGGTGGTGGATACCAGGACTCTCACTTGCAGAATGGCATTCATCAATAGACCACTTTCACGTTCTCGGGTTGTAGCGTCTCGCGCAGTTCGCGCAGCATATTGTCATCCAGCGTAACCTGCCACGATTCGCCGAGGCGCAACTGGCAAGTCGCGTCCTGGTTGCGGTAGCTAATCAGCACCGGGCATTGGCCGTCGCGATACGGGGTGAAGATTTTTTTCAGTTGTGCGATGCCGACTTTGCCGTCGCAGCGCAGCGAGAGTTGTTGCGCGAAGTTGGAGCGTGCCGAGGCGAAGTCGAATAGTTCTTCGCCGCTGATGCGGATGCCGCCGGAGTATTCGTCCATGCTGGCGCGGCCTTTCACCACCAGCAGTTCGTCTTCTTTGATCCACGGGCGGCTGCGGTCGTAGACATCGTCGAACACGGTCAGCTCGATCTGCGCGCTGCCGTCGTCCAGCATAATTACCGCCATTTTTCCGCGCCGGGTCTGGATGATGCGTTGCCCGGAGACGATGCCGGCCAGCGTCACGGCAACGCCGCGCGGCCCCCGGCCTTGTCCGCCGCCGTTGCCGTAACTGCCCCCGCCGCCGTTCGGTGACTTGCCGACGAAGGACGGCGTGATGTCGCCCAGCTTGACCTTGATGAAGTTCGCCAGCTCCGCTTCGTACTCCTGATACGGGTGGCCGCCGAGATAGAAGCCGAGGCTGATTTTCTCTTGCGACAATTGTTCGCGCAGCGTCCAGCGCGCGATGTCCGCGTATTGCTCGGTCAGCACCGCGTCGGCCTCGTCGTCGCCGAACAGGCTGTTCTGGTTCGCCGAACGCGCTTGCTGGTCGGCGCTCGCCATCGCGGCGTCCAGCGTCGCCATCAGGCAGGCTCTATGGTCGCTGATTTTGTCGAACGCGCCGGCCTTGATCAGCGCCTCGATGGTGCGGCGGTTGACCACGCGCTTGTCCACGCGGCGGCAGAAGTCGAACAGGTCTTTGAACGGGCCGCGCTCGCGCGCCTGGACGATGTTTTCGATGGCGGCTTGGCCCGTGCCCTTGATCGCGCCCAGGCCGTAGGCGATGGTCTTTTCGTCCACCGGCGCGAAGCGGAAGTCAGACGAATTCACGTCCGGCAGCAGCATCTTCAGGCCCTGCTGCAACGCGTCCTGATAGAAGAAGCTGACCTTGTCGGTGTTGACCATTTCCGAGGTCATCGTCGAGGCCATGAACGAGGCCGCGTGGTGGCACTTCAGGTAGGCGGTCTGGTAGGCGACCACGGAATAGGCGGCGGCGTGCGACTTGTTGAAGCCGTAGCCCGCGAACTTTTCCATCGTGTCGAAGATCTCGTTCGCCTTCTTCTCGTCGATGTTGTTCGCAGCCGCACCGGCAACGAAGATGCCGCGCTGCTCGGCCATCTCCTCCGGCTTTTTCTTGCCCATCGCGCGGCGCAACATGTCCGCGCCGCCGAGGCTGTAGCCCGCGACCGCCTGCGCCGACTGCATCACCTGCTCTTGGTACACCATGATGCCGTAGGTGCTGCCGACCACTTTGTCCAGCAGCGGGTGAGGGATGATGACCTGCTCGCGCTTGTGCTTGCGGTTGATGTAGTCGGGGATGAAATCCATCGGGCCGGGACGGTACAGCGCGTTCAGCGCGATCAGGTCGTCGATGCAGTCGGGCTGCGCTTTGACCAGCGTGTCCTGCATACCGCGCGACTCGAACTGGAACACCGCCTTGGTATTGGCGTTCTTGAAGATGCGGTCGTAGGTCGCCCTGTCGTCCAGTGGAATCCGGTCGATGTCGAACGGCGGCGCGTCGGTCGCGCCGTTCTTCTCGCGCAGCTTGTTGATGTAGCGCACTGCCCAGTCGATGATCGTCAGCGTGCGCAATCCCAAGAAGTCGAACTTCACCAAGCCGACTGCCTCGACGTCGTCCTTGTCGTACTGGCTCACCGTGCTTTCGCTGCCTTCCGCACAATACAGCGGACAGAAATCGGAAAGCTTGCCGGGGGCGATCACCACGCCGCCCGCGTGCATGCCGACGTTGCGCGTCATGTCTTCCAGGCTCTCGGCCAGCTCCATCAGCTCGTCCACGCCCTCTTCTTCGGCGATGATCGTGCCGATCTCCGGCTCCATCTCGCGCGCCTTCGCGAGCGACACCGGCTTCGGCCCGTCCAGCGGAATCAGCTTGGACAGCCGGTCGCACAGGCCGTAGGGGAAGTCCAGCACGCGGCCCACGTCGCGGATCACGCCCTTGGACGCCATCGTGCCGAAGGTGGCGATCTGCGACACGCAGTGCACGCCGTATTTATCCTTCACGTAGTTGATGACAAGTTCGCGGCCGTCCTGACAGAAGTCCACGTCGAAGTCGGGCATGGACACGCGCTCGGGATTCAGGAAGCGCTCGAACAGCAGTTCGTAGCGCAGCGGATCGAGGTCGGTAATCAGCAGGCAATAGGCCA
>JALNYK010000014.1 GCA_023229845.1 Gallionella sp. | reverse complement strand
AGACATTGTTGGGTGACCCGAGCAAGGCCAAAGAGAAGCTCGGTTGGACACCCAAGGTGACGTTCAAGGAATTGGTGGCCGAAATGGTGCGCGAAGACCTCAAGACATCCGAACGCGACGAACTGGTCAAGAAGCATGGCTACAAGGTGCTGGATCACAACGAATGATCGGGCAGTCCAAATGAAACAAGACAGCAAAATCTATGTTGCCGGCCATCGCGGCCTAGTCGGCTCGGCGCTGATGCGGCAGTTGCAGGCGAAGGGATACCAGAATCTCGTCACGCGCACGCACGCCGAACTGGATCTGACCGACCAGGCCGCCGTGCGCGACTTCTTCGCCGCGGAGAAGCCGGAGTATGTGCTGCTGGCTGCGGCCAAGGTCGGCGGCATTCACGCTAACAACACCTATCCGGCGGAATTCATCCAGCAGAATCTGGCGATCCAGACCAACGTGATCCACGAATCTTGGCGCAACGATGTTCAGCGCCTGTTGTTCCTCGGCTCCTCGTGCATCTATCCCAAAGACTGCCCGCAGCCGATCAAGGAAGAATATTTGCTCACCGGCCCGTTGGAGCCGACCAACCGTCCTTACGCGCTGGCCAAGATCGCCGGCATCGAGATGTGCTGGTCGTACAACCGCCAGTACGGCACGAAATATATGGCCGCGATGCCGACCAACCTGTACGGCCCGGGCGACAACTACGACCTGAATAACTCGCATGTGCTGCCCGCATTGATCCGCAAGATGCACGAAGCCAAACAGCGCGGCGACAAAGAAGTGGTGGTATGGGGCACCGGCACGCCGAAGCGCGAATTCCTGTACAGCGACGACATGGCGGAGGCCTGTATCTACCTGCTGGAACAGCCGGAAGAAACGCTGCAGCCGTTGTTCGGGAGCGACCAGCCGCCGCTGGTGAACGTGGGCTGCGGCGAGGACCTGACGATACGCGAACTGGCAGAACTGGTCAGGGAGGTGGTGGGGTTCGGCGGCGAGTTGACCTTCGATGTTTCCAAGCCGGACGGGACGATGCGGAAGTTGACGGATGTGTCGCGTATCAATGCTCTGGGCTGGAAACGACAGATGCTCTTAAAGGCAGGAATTGCATTGTCTTACCAAGACATGCTAAACAAGGTTTGATTGTGCGAACTGGAGGTGATTGTGTATGAAACGCTCCACAAGAAGTCCAAATTTTTTCATTCCGAGCGGACCAATTCAAGAAAGAGGCGAATGTCATCGTTACCAATCGCCAACGATATTGCGATGTGGTGGACAAGTTTTCGGGAAAGATTCGGCGATTAGAATCGAGATGGTTGGACCGAATTTCTATGATTTGTTGAGGCCATAATGTTAAGTGGGAAAAATATATTAATAACTGGAGGCACGGGCTCGTTCGGTCACACTTTCGTGCCGATGACTCTGGCTAAATACAACCCTCGCCGTCTGGTGATCTATTCGCGGGATGAAATGAAACAATGGGAAATGGCCAAGCTCTATGCCAATGACTCGCGTGTGCGTTTCTTCATCGGGGATGTGCGCGACAAGGATCGTCTGGCTCGCGCATTGGATGGCATCGATTATGTGGTGCATGCCGCCGCGACCAAGATTGTGCCCACGGCCGAATACAACCCGTTCGAGTGCGTAAAGACCAATGTCATCGGTGCGATGAACCTGATCGATGCCTGTATCGATCGCGGCGTGAAACGAGTCGTCGCGCTTTCAACAGACAAGGCCAGCAGCCCGGCCAACCTCTATGGTGCGACCAAGCTTGCGTCCGACAAACTCTTTGTGGCGGGTAATTCCTACGCGGGCGCGCACGATACCCGTTTTGGTGTTGTGCGTTACGGCAACGTGATGGGCTCGCGCGGCTCCGTCATTCCGTTCTTTTTGTCGATCGCCGATCAAGGGATCTTGCCGATCACCGATGACCGCATGACACGCTTCATGATCACCCTGGAGCAAGGTGTCGAGCTGGTATGGCATGCATTTGAAGACATGGTGGGCGGTGAGATCTACGTCAAAAAGATTCCGTCGATGAAAGTGACCGAAGTGGCGAATGCCACGGTTCCGGGCGCAAAACACGAGATCGTGGGTATCCGTCCTGGAGAAAAATTGCACGAGCAGATGATAGGAACAGAAGACGCGCTCTATACTTACGAATATTCGGAGCACTTCAAGATACTGCCGGCGATTCATAACTGGAGCAGTGATCCATTTCGCATCAAGGATGGCAAGAAAGTGGCCGAAGACTTCACCTATTGCTCGGACAATAACGCCGAGTGGATGAGCGTTGAAACCCTGCAGGCATGGATCATACAGAACCGTGGAAAAGTCGGGAAGATATGACCGGGTTGATTCCTTACGGACGGCAGGATATATCTGAAGCAGATATCCAGGCTGTGATCGATGTGTTGCGTTCGGATTACCTGACGCAAGGTCCGGCCGTTCCCGCTTTCGAAAAGAGCTTGGCCGAATATTGTGGCGCGCAGCATGCGGTGGCAGTAAATAGCGCAACCAGCGCCCTACACATCGCCTGTTTGGCGCTAGGTGTAGAGCCGGGTGATTTGGTCTGGACTACGCCGATCACTTTTGTGGCGAGCGCGAACTGTGCACTCTATTGTGGTGCGCACGTCGATTTCGTGGATATCGATCCGCGCACCTATAACATGAGTGTGGCGCGTCTGGCCGAGAAGCTGGCGCAAGCCGAACGATCAGGGAAGCTGCCCAAGGTGGTGATTCCCGTGCATCTGTGCGGGCAACCCTGCGATATGGCTGCGATCCATGCTTTAGGCCAGCGCTACGGCTTTAAGATCATCGAAGATGCTTCGCACGCCATCGGCGGCCAGTATCGCGGAGAACCCATAGGCAATTGTCGCTATTCCGACATCACCGTGTTCAGCTTCCACCCGGTCAAGATCATCACCACCGCCGAAGGTGGCATGGCTATGACCAACGATGCGCAGTTGGCCAAACGCATGCAGTTGCTGCGCAGTCATGGCATCACACGCGACGTGAACGAGATGACTCATGCGCCGGAGGGTTCGTGGTATTACCAGCAGATCGATCTGGGCTACAACTACCGCATGACCGATCTGCAAGCTGCCTTGGGTTTAAGTCAGATGCAGAGGCTGGATGAGTTCGTCAGCAAGCGGCATGCCATCGCTAAGCGATATGACCAACTGCTGGCGGGCCTGCCTGTGACCGCACCTTGGCAGCACCCCGATGGATATTCGGGGCTGCACCTGTATGTCATCCGGCTCAAACTTGACCAGACAGGCAAGACGCATCGACAGGTATTTGAGGCACTGCGCGCGGCGGGGATCGGCGTGAACCTGCATTACATTCCTGTGCATCGCCAGCCTTACTATGAAGGCATGGGATTCAAGGCTGGGCATTGTCCGGCAGCGGAGCAGTATTACGCTGAAGCGATAAGCCTGCCGATGTATCCGGGCCTGACCGAGGCTATGCAGGATCGCGTCATCGAATCGTTGCAGCTCGCTACTGCAAGATGAAGATCGCGGTTATCCCGGCGCGCGGAGGGAGCAAGCGCATTCCTCGCAAAAACATCAAGCTGTTCTGCGGCAAGCCGATGATCGCATGGTCGATCGAGGCCGCCCAATCGTCTGGGCTATTTGATCGCATCATCGTTTCGACCGACGATATGGAGATTGCAGACGTAGCAAAACGATGGGGGGCAAATGTCCCCTTTGTGCGCCCTGAAGAACTCTCCAATGACTACGCGGGAACTACCCCTGTCGTGGCACATGCGACACGATGGGTTCTGGATCAAGGCCTCGATCTCGAGGCCGTATGTTGTATCTATGCAACTGCGCCGTTCATTCAGATGGACGACCTGAAGCGCGGATGGGATGAATTGAGTGCGGGCGCTTGGGATTACGCATTTAGCGTTACCGATTTTGCGGCACCGATCTTTCGCTCGTTCAAGCAAACTGCCGGGGGCGGCATAGAGATGTTCTTTCCGGAACATTTTGCGACACGCTCTCAAGATTTACCTGTGGCACTTCATGATGCGGGCCAGTTTTATTGGGGGCGTCCGGCTGCCTGGTTGGAGGAAAAACGCATCTTTGACCAATATTCGAAACCGATCATGGTTCCCCGTTGGCGAGTACAAGACATCGACACTCCAGATGACTGGGAGAGAGCCGAAATACTGGCGCCAATTATCATGGGGTGCAAGGCGTAGGCATGGCCGAGTATCACATTGCCTTCCGCGCCGATGCAACCAGCCAGATCGGCACCGGGCACTTCATGCGCTGCTTGACCTTGGCCGATGCGCTGCGACAGCGAGGTGCGCAGATACGCTTTGTCAGCCGAGGTCTGCCAGTTCATTTGCGCGACATGCTGGCGGCTAAGGGCATGGAATTTGTGCCATTAAACAGCGATGTCGTAGAAGCCCCCCTCGACGATCTGGCGCACTCGAAGTGGTTGGAAACCAGTCAGGCACAGGATGCGAGGGGCACTGTCGAAGCGCTTGGGGATCGGAAGTGGGATTGGCTAGTTGTCGACCACTACGCGCTGGACGTTCGCTGGGAGCGCGCCATGCGAGGCTTTGTCGAAGGAATCATGGCTATCGATGATCTTGCAGATCGCCAGCATGATTGCGATGTGCTGCTGGATCAGAACTACTATGCGGATATGCAGACGCGCTATGTGGGCAAAGTGCCCGAGCGTTGCCGTTTATTGCTCGGTCCCCGTTACGCTCTGTTGCGTGAAGAGTTTTGGAGGGTGCGCGAACAAGTCAAACCGCGCACGGGCGAGGTAAGGCGCATCTTGGTGTTCTTTGGCGGAGTCGATGCAGATAATTACACCGGGTTGGCAATCCAAGCACTGACGGGCATAGCCAATCAAGGCATGCATGTCGATGTTGTGATTGGTGTGCAGCATCCTTATCGTGAGCAGATACAGCAGGCGTGTGCTGCGCAAGGTTATGCTTGTCATATACAGACCTCGCGCATGGCCGAACTGATGGCGGCGGCCGACTTGGCGATAGGCGCGGGTGGATCGGCAAGTTGGGAGCGCTGTTGTTTGGGGCTGCCTGCGTTGCTTGTTGCGTTGGCCGACAATCAGGTTGACATCGCCAAAGAACTCGATTCGATTGGCGCCGGCATTTACATTGGAACAAAAGAGACGGCGAATTCGTTAACTTTCCAACGAGCAATAAGGGACTTGTCAGGAATGCCCGACCGGATAGCGATGATTTCACAATGCGCATTCTCGCTTGTTGATGGCATAGGTGCTGGAAGAGTCTGTCAAGAATTGGGTGCTAGATGAAGATTTCGATCTTATGCACTGATCCGAATCATCCGGTCGTTAACAACCTGCGCGAATGGACTGATGAAGTGTCCCGTAAGGGGCATGATGTCTCGCTTGTCTTTGACAAGGCCGAACTACAGGGTGGGGATATTCTTTTCCTGGTTTCGTGTAGCCAACTAATTCGCGATGCGGAGCGAGAAAAATACAAAGCGACACTAGTTTTGCACGCAAGTGATTTACCTAAGGGCAGGGGATGGTCGCCCTATATCTGGTCGATATTGGGTGGGGCCAACATAATCACCGTCAGTTTGTTGGAGGCGAGCGATCCCGTCGATAGCGGTGCCATTTGGCTCAAGACAACGTTTGCTCTTGAGGGGCATGAACTATTGCCGGAAATCAATGCAAAACTGTTTGCCGCAGAGACCAGGCTGATGACTCAAGCTATCGAGCGGTTTGAATCGATAGAGCCGGTACGACAAGAAGGTGATCCTGGGCCATATATGACAAAAAGATCGCCCGCAGACAGTAAGCTTGATCCATACAGAACGATTGCAGAGCAGTTTAATCTGTTACGTGTTGTTGACTCAAAAAGATATCCGGCATTCTTTGATTATCAAGGAATGCGCTATTTGATCAAGATAGAGAAAGTTGAGAATGAATAGTCCCGCAAAGATCAAAATTTCTGGAAGGATAATTGGGCGAGGTCATCCGCCGTTTGTGATCGCCGAGATGTCCGGCAATCATAATCAGTCGCTGGAACGCGCCTTGGAGATCGTCGAGGCAGCGGCCAAGAGCGGTGCGCACGCGCTGAAAATACAGACCTATACGCCGGATACCATGACGCTCGATCTGGACGAGCGCGAGTTCCACATCAGCGACCCGAATAGTTTGTGGGCGGGCACTTCACTCTATAAGCTTTATGGTGAGGCCTACACTCCCTGGGAATGGCACCAGCCTATCTTTGATCGTGCGCGTGAGCTGGGCATTATTCCATTCAGCACCCCGTTCGACGACACGGCGGTGGATTTTCTCGAGAGTCTGGATGTACCTTGCTACAAGATCGCTTCGTTTGAGAATACCGATCTGCCGTTGATCTGCCGTGTGGCAGCCACGGGTAAGCCGCTCATCATCTCTACGGGCATGGCAACGGTGGCCGAGCTCGACGAAACCGTGCGCGCCGCGCGTGCAGCCGGATGCAAAGATCTCATCTTGCTCAAATGCACCAGCACCTATCCTGCGACGGCAGAGAACACCAATATCCTCACCATTCCGCATTTGCGCGAGTTGTTCGATTGCGAAGTTGGCTTGTCCGATCACACCATGGGCGTGGGCGTATCAGTCGCCAGTGTTGCGCTGGGTGCGACTGTCATCGAGAAACACTTCACGCTCAATCGTACCGATGGCGGGGTGGACAGCACCTTCTCCATGGAGCCATCCGAGATGTCGCAACTCGTGGTCGAGACTGAGCGAGCCTGGCAATCGCTTGGGCAGGTCAGCTACGGGCCTACGGAGAAGGAGAAGAAATCGCTGGTGTTCAGGCGCTCCCTGTATGTGGTGAAAGACGTAAAGGCCGGTGAGCTGCTGACTCCGGAGAATTTGGGGGCCATTCGTCCGGGTTATGGGATGCCGCCGAAATATCTTTCGGTTCTGTTGGGACATCGATTTGCAAAAGATGTGCAAAAGGGAACGGCTATGTCCTGGGATTTGATTGGTTGAGGCAGATGATCAGAAGTTTGCAAAAATGGCTTTCCGACCCGCAGCAAAATGCAATCGCGAAATATTTCTGGCGGCTGCGCAAGCCCGGGATGCCAACTCAAGAAGTCGTGTTGGTACAATGCGTCGAGGATTTATATTGCCTGGGCATATTTGGGCAGATCGTGTCTTCGTTGAGAGAGAGAAGGTCGATTCGTGCCGAACAGTATGTTTTGCGAAGTCTGCGCGTGGGCGAATCAAGATCGCTGACTGGCTTCGCGGTTTCTCGCCTATTCATCAATGAATTGCATAGTTTCAAATGGGTGCGCATATACAAATCTTTTTGCGATGGGGTGGCTTATCGCAGTGTCTCCATGCGCCCGATATGTGATGTGATTGATGCTTGCCGGGCTTGGCAATGTTGGCGGGGCTTGACCGATAAGGACTCGCTTCTCGGCTTGCAGATGGATGGCATTGTTGTGGGAGACTTGATTAACGATAGTTTCCTGCGTTTTAAGCCTGCGCCAACATTGGATTTGAAAGATATATATCTGCCGGTGCTGCTCTGGCAGGCCTATCGTGACGTACGGCGCGCCAACGAATATTTCTCGCGCGCCAGACCGTCGTTGTATTTGACCTCTTACAGTACATATATACAGCATGGCATTCCGGTCAGGGCTGCCTTGCGGAATGGTGTGCGGGTGTTTTCATTCGGCAATTATCAGGAGTTCATCAAGGAGCTGACGCTGCAAGACTGGGTACACACCAAGAATCCGGATGGTTATGCAAAAGCGTTCTTTGAACTGGATCGGCAAAATGAAAAACTGGCCTTGGCAGAGCAGGCCTTATCCGCGCGTTTGTCGGGCGGAGTTGATGGCGCAACCGCCTACATGAGGAAATCGGCATATGCCGGATCAGCCGATCCTGTTCCGGATGTGCGTGGCGCGGTCGTTATTTTCTTGCACGACTTTTACGATAGTCCCCATGTTTATCGGGAAATGGTATTCCCCGATTTTTGGGAATGGCTGTGTTTCTCTATCGAGACCTTGACGAGCGCAAACGTTCCTTTCTTTATCAAGCCGCATCCGAATCAGATCGGTTTGAGTGTCGGCGTGCTGGACGAGATCAAGCGTCGCTACCCCGGACTTTCGATGATCCCGGTAGGGATTACAAACAGGCAGTTGGTTGATGCGGGCATGTCTTGCGCAGTCACGGTCTATGGCACTGTCGCCCACGAAGTGGCTTATCTGGGCGTTCCCAGCATCGCCTGTGCGCATCATCCGCATATCAGTTTTGGTTTCTGCAGGACGGCACAATCACGGAATGAATATGAGCAGCTATTGAGAGGCTCGATACGGCTTTCTTTTGATAAGGAGGTTATGCGTCGAGAAAGTCTGATTTTTTACTATATGCACAACCTGCATTTGAGCGAAGAGATGAAGGTTCTCAGGGATGATTCCATGGCATTTCGGATGAATTGTGAGAACGCAGGCGAAGAATGCGACTTGGTCGGGGCGTTGAAGCAGATTGCGATGCTGCCAGGGTACAGGCAAAGTGTGGCTCGAATGATTGAGGCTTATGCGGTCTGAGCCATGGGGGACATGGTAGCATGCGCCCGATTTCGGATTGGCGATCCATGGTCTGTTTTCTTGTATTGATGTGATCGTTGCATGGGCGTTGAATTTATCGGAGGGGTTATGCGTTATCCAGAAATAGATTATTCCACTCATCCTGCATATGCACCTTATCAGAGCAAGGTGAGCTATGACAGTGAATTGCTGTTGCAACACATTCGTGAAGTCGATGACATACATGCGAAATTTTGCAATCTGACAGCTCCATCTGATGGCGATGCGACTGATGTTTTGGCGCAGATAGGAAAGCATACATACCAGATCTTGCGCCATGCCAGAGAGCAGAACATTTCCATATTGGCTGAAGAGTGGCTGGATAGCACGGTAAAGTGGACCATCGCCGATTTAAGTCATGAACTTGCACGCAGGGTTTTTTCGGCGCGGGATTATCATGGGCAGGCCTTGTCTGCCGGACAGTCGAAGCAATTCGCGCTGTTGCAAGAGCAGGGTATGTACATCGCGGATTTGCCGGCTGATGTATATGCGGATATTCGTCGACTGGCATTGGAACATAGGCCCGAGTTGCGCCAAAGGGCTCTGTCGGATCGGTTTAACCGGGCGGTGATTAATGTGGCCTTTAATTCCCCGTTGTGGAAATCGATCAAGCGAGCGGCAAAAGAAGCGGGAATTTTCGATGTACTGAGCGAGCTTAAGCGGAATCGCTTGACTTTGCTGGGGGCAGGATTGGAATATTCGTGCCCGGAGCAGGACTGGTACCAGAGCTTATATTCGGATGTAGGACTGGCGGATAGCCCAATGCAATATCTGCATGTCGACGAGGGAGACTGTTTGCCCAAGTCCATGATCTACGTTACATCCGTGGATGAAGAAAATGGTGCGACCCGGGCCATTCCCGGCAGCAATCGCTGGGAGATATCGGAGTGTCGCTTTCGCATGCACAAGGCGCTGGATCGGGTGGTGGGGGATCGTTATGCGAAATATGTGCGCAAGGCGCACTATCGCCCTCTGGCTAGGCATGCAGAGTTGCGTCGTATTTTTATGGAGCTGCCAAAGCCGTTTCAGGGTTCCAGTCATTTCGGTGACGATGTTCTTGCAGGAACCGAGCTGGCCAATACATTGGCCAAGCAAGAGATCGCTTACCTCAGCCAGGGAGGACAGGCCTTGGTGTTTGATGGGCCGCACCTGTTGCATCGTGGCAGCCTCGTCAAATCGGGGGAGCGGATGGCGCTTCAGGTGATCTACCGCAACCAGAATGAGGAGCGTCTCAAGTCTCATTTGACAAAGGAAACACTATTGAAGGATCAGATGGCGCTTGCGAGGAAATATGCACGGAAGTTCGTAATGGGATACGTATAACTGTTTGGTTGAGTGCAGAGGAAGTCGGATGATTCGTCGTTTTTTAAAGCAGCGCAGAGAATTGAGGGCAATGTCGTTGCTCCCCATCAAGAAGGCCATTCTGGGCAATGAGCCTATGATTGGTGTGGATGTCGGCTCGGCAGGTGGGATGCAGCCGCACTGGCGCTCATATGAGGGCGTTGTGGATTTTTACCTTTTTGAGCCCCATCAGGAAAGCTATGAGAAGCTGAAAGCGCTCTTCTCGGACTCTCCATATGCGGATCTATTTCATGTGCTGCCCATTGGGTTGGCCGCGGCGGGAGGCGAGCGGACCTTGCACATGCTCAATTGTCCGACGGGCAGTTCGCTGTATCCGGTGAATCCTGCCAGTGAATTTGCCAGCCCGGACAATAGTTACATTTACCCCATTCGCGAAGTCCAGATTCAGACGCGCTGCCTGGACGAAGTGTTGAGCGAACAAAAAGTGACGGATGTGGACATCATTAAATTGGATGTTCAAGGGGCCGAACTGGAAATACTCAAGGGCTTGGGCGATGCCAGACGCAAACATATTCTGCTGGCAGAGATCGAGGTGAATGTCAGCAGTGGCGTGACCAACAATATTGGACCCTATGAGGGCGGGCCTACTTGGGGAGAGGTGGATGAACTGCTTACTGCGGAGGGAATGCGGCTGCTGGATGTAAGCGTGGCGCGCAGTTATCGCGCCAAGGGGGCTGACGGCGACTGGTATCAGCGAGAAGTTTTCGATGTTTATGAAAATAGTCCCTCTCTTTCGGCGCGGATATGGGAGGCGGATGTGGTGTATGTGCGCGACTGGAGACTGCTGGTGGCGGAAAAAGATGCTGCATCCATTCGCAAGCTGGCAGTAGCGCTTTGCGGTTATCGATTCTTCAGCGAGGCCTATTTCATGATCGAAAAGGCAGAGGCGGCCGGAGTATTTGATGCGGCCGCAGCCAGGACGATAAAAAACAGTATTGTTGTTTGGCATCGCGCTGGCCGGTATTTCTGGCAAGGGCGAAGCGGCATGTGGCGCTTGTTGAGGCGCTTGTTGCGTGCAACAGGGATGTCGCAACTTTTACGTTGGAAGCAGTATATGTGGTTCGATTATCCGAACGGCTGAGATATGTCGAACCAAATGAATCCCTATGGCCTGTTGAAGGTGGTTTCCTACTTGCCGCATTTCGCATCGTATGTATTCCGCCATTTCCCCTCCGCGAAGCTGGCAGTGATTGTCGCGGCACTGGGAGTGCTACTTGAGTACGCTGCGTTGAGCGTAATGATGCCGCTCGCCGGCGGTAATGGACAAGGGAGCTCCGGAGTATCTTCGGCGGTAGTCGATTTTTGGCATGCTATTGTGGCGACAATAGGGCTGCCAGATGAGCCGCGCACCTGGTTATGGTTGTTCCTGTTGCTGCTCGGCGTCCGAATCGCCGTTGGGTTTGCTCAGATAACTTTGAATACTTGGGTTTCAAAAAGCATTCTGGCTCATTTGAGTGGCGGAACGTTTTCTCGTGTTCTGGTGCTTGAGCCGTTGGCAGAGATATATCGGCGCACGGTAGGGCATTACACTGCGCTTGCCGGAGATGAGGCTGTGCGGGTAGGCCAGGTATTCTTTCATCTGGCGCAGACGTTGTCCGCATTGATCGCCGCGATTATTGGGCTGATTGTTTTGTTGATATTTTCTCTCCCGGTTTTCAAGTTGACGCTGTTGTTTCTTTTGCTGTCCGGGCTGTCTATCGGATTCGCAATGAAGAGAGTCTTTGCCTGGAGTAACGAATCTGCGCAGTTGTCGCGTGAAGCGAACACCACGTTTATCGAGGCCTTTAATGGCATTCGTTCCATTCGCTCAATGGCCGGAGAGGAATTTGTTGCTCAGCGCTATCGAAACTTTATCCATCGTTATGGGCGCGTGCTGTTTCTTCTGGACGTATTTAATCACGGCTCTCGTTCCCTGCCCGGGCTGATATTGATTGTGCTCGGACTGATTGTTTTGTTTCCCTCGGGCGGTTTTCTCCAGGATTTTTCCGCAATATATTTTTTTACCGTAACGACGATGCTGATTCGAATACTTTCTTTTCTTGGCACGGCAGTTGCCTCGGGGGGGCGAGTTGCAATCGATATTCGTGCAGCATTTGATTTGGATGACATTATTGGAAAAGCCCCGACGGGAAAATCGATCTCATCTGGAGGCAGGATAATTTCTTCCGTTAGCAATATCGGGATGTCGAGCCTGTCCTGTGGATATGTTCTTGGCAAAACAGTTTTAACAGGAGTTTCTGCGCAGCTGGAAGCAGGGCGCAGCTATGCTCTTGTGGGCAAATCGGGCTCCGGGAAATCCACGCTCTCGGATGTGTTGCTCGGATTGTTGCCCCCCATGTCAGGTGAGTTGCAAATAGATGGTTTGTCGTACGATCAGATCGATCTGGCGTCCCTGCGTCGCAGGGTGGTGCTGGTCGAGCAACAGACGCGGATATTCAGCGGTAGTGTGAGAGAGAACATCGCATTTGGATTGGCGATTTCCGATGCGGAGATGCAGGTGGCGATAGAGACAGCAGGTCTGGGGGAGTTCATCGATTCGCTTCCGCAAGGGCTCGATACCCGCTTGGACTATCAAGGCGCCAATTTTTCAGGCGGGCAACGACAGCGTATTGGCCTGGCGCGAGCGATCGTGCGCAAACCAGATGTGCTCATTCTTGATGAGGCAACCAGTGCGCTGGATGGGCAGACGCGAGATATGGTGGTGCAACATTTGCGCGAATTATTTCGAGGCAAGATTCTGCTCTTCATCACGCATGATAGTCATGTGATCGAGGTTGCCGATGAAGTGTGGCAGATAAAGAAGGGTAAATTGACGGTTGAAAAAAGGATGGTGTCCATATGAGCAATCGGCCAGCGTGGGTAACCCGTTTTGGGGCGTGGTTACGGAACTATATTCCGATGGGCCGTATGTCCTACTCGCAAGAGGGGGAGGATATGGTGCTTGCCCGGATCCTTGGGGAATTGAATGTAACTAAGGGTTTCTTCGTTGATATCGGGGCGCATCATCCTGTGCGATTCTCGAACACATATTATTTCTATCGCCGCGGATGGCGCGGTATCAATGTCGATGCGCTGCCGGGAACGAAAAAACTGTTTCGGCGCATGAGGTCGCACGATATAACCATAGAATGTGGTGTTGGATCGAGCGAGGGTGTGCTGGAATATTTTTTGTTCAACGAACCGGCGCTGAACACCTTTTCGGAACAGGAAGCTAGAAGGAAAGAGGGGGGGCGGTACCGTATTGTCGATACGCGTCAGATCCCGGTTGTGACACTGAAGCAGATCCTGGACGAACATTTGCCCAACGGAACGCAGATCGATTTTATGACTATCGATGCGGAAGGGTTTGATCATGAGATTATTTCTTCCAACGACTGGGATTGCTATCGCCCCAGCATAGTCTTGGTGGAGTTACTAAATACCGCCCTCCAGAATCTTGAGAATCATCCGACTGCTCAGATATTGAATCGATACGGCTATCGAGCTATAGCCAAAACTTTTAATACCTATTTCTTCATTTCCGATGAGGCGCTTAAGCGCAATGCGTGACTGTGTGTCTTCAGTAGTTATCTTGGGAGGGGCAAAGTGAGTTACGCGCCTGTCGCATTATTTGTGTACAACCGGCCATGGCATACACGCCAGACCGTTGAAGCATTGCTGGCCAATCTTGAGGCCGCGGAAACTCCGCTGTATATATTCTCGGATGCGCCGAAGGATGCCGCAGCAAGCGAGGGGGTCGCTGAGGTTAGAAGATACGTGGCAAGTATCTCGGGGTTCAAGTTTGTGTCGATCATTGAAAGAGATCGGAATTATGGATTGGCAGAGTCGATCATCGACGGTGTGACACAAGTATGTCGGCAATATGGGCAAGTTATCGTGCTGGAAGACGATATCGTGACTTCCCGTCATTTTTTGCAGTTCATGAATGATGGTCTGCGGTTCTATGAGAACGACGAGCGCCTCATTAGCATTTCGGGTTATGTTTACCCTGTAGAAACAGAATTGCCTGAGACCTTCTTACTTAGGGGGGCGGACTGTTGGGGATGGGCGACTTGGGCGCGAGGGTGGAGCTTGTTCGAGCCGGATGGCAAGGTGTTGTTGCAAGGGTTGGAGGAGCAAGGATTGACGCACACCTTCGATTCTAATGGGACCTATCCGTTTACGCAGATGCTTAGGAACCAGATCAAGAGCAAAAACAATTCATGGGCGATACGTTGGCATGCAACTGCATTCTTGCATAACAAATTTACTCTGTATCCAGGAAAAACTCTGGTACATAACATCGGAGTGGATGGCAGTGGAACGAATTGTGCGCCTACGGATGTTTTTTCGGGCGATATGGCAACCGTTCCTGTCACTATAAGGGCGATTAGGGTTGAGGAAAACGAATTTGCTCGGAAACAAATTATGTTATTTCACAGACGCTGGCGTTCCTCTTTGCCAGTCAGGATATTTCGCAAATTGAAGAATTCATTCTCGAAAAGTGAGAAATGATAAAGACCATCAAACAGTATGTATTGAGACAACAGTACGCCCCCGGTTTCTGGGGGCTGTGGCTCAATCCGTTCTATCACTCGCGTAACGGATTGAGGAAGGCTATTGGGCAGCTGGCGCCGCATATGAGCGGCCGCTTGTTGGATGTGGGGTGTGGTCGCAAGCCGTATCGCGACATGTTTCCGGCGGATGAATATGTCGGCCTGGAAATAGACACGCCAGAGAACCGGGCCGGCAAACAGGCGGATTTCTTTTACGACGGCGATTCATTCCCGTTCGATGGCCGCTGTTTTGATGGGGTGGTGTGCAATCAGGTGCTGGAACATGTGTTTACACCAGACCAGTTCCTGGGCGAGATCAATCGCGTATTGAAGCCGGATGGATTGCTATTGTTGACGGTTCCCTTTGTTTGGGATGAGCATGAGCAGCCGTGGGATTATGCACGCTACTCCTCATTCGGACTGAAAAGCCTGTTGGAGAAGAACGGCTTCGAAATATTGGAGCAGCAAAAAATCAATGCTGATGTGCGAGTGTTGTTCCAGCTGGTCAACGCGTATTTGTTCAAGGTGTTGTGGACTCGATGGTCGCCGGCCAACCTGTTGATCTGCGCGATTGTGATGGCGCCGTTCAATATCCTGGGCGCGATATTATATAAAGTGCTGCCGGCCAACCCGGACTTGTATCTGGATCAGGTAGTGCTGGCCAGAAAGAATGCGCATGGTTGACTATAAAAACTTGCATGGCAAAGAGGTGTTGATCACCGGCGGAGTCGGATTTATTGGCTCCAATCTGGCACGGTGCCTGGTGATGCTGGGGGCAAAGGTGACTTTGGTGGATAGTTTGATCCCGCTTTACGGGGGCAATCTTCGCAACATAGAAGACATCAAGGATAGCGTGACGCTGAATATCAGCGATGTGCGGGATCCGTTTGCGATGGCTTATCTGGTGCAGGGCAAGGATTACCTGTTCAATCTCGCGGGGCAAACCAGTCATCTGGATTCGATGAATAATCCGCAAGCCGATCTTGATATCAATGCGGCGGCGCAATTGTCCATTCTGGAGGCGTGTCGACAACACAATCAGAAAATCAAGATCGTGTTTGCCAGCACCCGCCAGTTATATGGCAAGCCGGAATATCTGCCAGTCGATGAGTCACATCCGATCAGGCCTGTAGATGTGAATGGCATCAACAAGCTGGCCGGTGAGTGGTATCACTTGCTGTACAACAATGTGTATGGCATCCGGGCGTGCGCACTGCGGCTGACCAATACCTATGGACCGGGCATGCGGGTGAAGGACGCACGGCAGACATTTCTGGGAATATGGGTCAGAAATATCATCGAGGGTAAGCCTATCCTGGTGTTCGGCGATGGTTTGCAGTTGCGCGATTTCAACTATGTAGACGATGTGGTTGAGGCGCTCTTGATGGCCGCGCTTGATGAAAAGGCAGATGGGCAGGTATTTAACTTGGGCAGCCGGGAGGTGGTGAGCTTGAATCAGCTGGCTCAGATGCTTTGTGAGCTAAGTCCGGGGTCAAGCTATGAGATCGTGCCCTTCCCGCCGGAGCGCAAGGCTATCGATATCGGCGATTACTACAGCAATTACGACAAGTTTCAGGCGGCTCTGGGGTGGCAGCCTAAGATCGGCTTGAAACAAGGGTTGGCGGCCAGCCTGGATTTTTATGAAAACAATTCTGCGTATTATTGGGGGTCTTGAGTGAGTGATGAGGCAAAGTGTCCGCTATGTGGGGACCACAGGGCAGCCGTAACAAGAAAATTCGGGATGCATGAGTTGGCCGCGATCTGGAAACGGAAAGTGGGATTCGACCCATTCCTGCCGGCCGAGAAGGCTGGGGATCTCCGTAAATTGCTATGTGTTAAATGCGGTCTTGCTTATTTCAGCCCAAAGATAATCGGCGACCATACTCTATATAGCAAGCTATCGAAGTTCGATTGGTATTACCCAAAAAACAAATGGGAGTTCGACCAGGCTATCGGTCTGGTGAGAGAACACAATCCCCAAAGTGTGCTGGAAGTGGGCTGCGGCGCCGGTGAGTTTCTCCATCGGCTGACCGGATGCGCAGATAAAGTCGTCGGCGTGGATATTAACGAGCATGCAATTGCAACAGCCAGGAGCAAGGGCCTGAATGTAACGAACCAGAGCCTTGCAAAAATGTCGGATACGTTCGACATGATATTCATGTTCCAGGTGCTTGAGCATCTGGATGCTCCGGGCGTATTCATTGCTGATGTGCTTGCCAGATTAAATCCGGGCGGGCATCTGGTATTGGCGGTGCCGAACCCGAATGGATACATGAAGCACATAGACGTGGTCTTTCTGGATATGCCGCCACATCACAATACCTGCTGGTCCAATGAGCCGTTCGAGTATCTGGCCGAGGCCTATGATCTGAAAATGGTTCATTACGAGACTGAGCCAATGAATTATGAATATCTGCGCGCCCTGCTGTTCGCGCAGATAGCGCAAAGCCAGATATGGGGCGCGGTTAAGTTCATGCAGAAGATTGCGGTGTTATGGTTATTGCCGCTTCTGTACCTGTTGCGTAATGTTTCGGAGTGTTCTGGCCAGACTCACATGGTGGTCTTGCAGAAGGCCGGCGGAGATCGGGACGGAACCGCTTCCGTGGGGACTATATGATTCTGATGAACGACTTTAAGGCCGAGCCGGAGGAGCTGCGGACCGCCGAACTGGCGGCCGTCGGCAGGGTATTGCATTCCGGCTGGTATGTACTGGGTAACGAAGTAAAAGCGTTCGAGAAAATGTGGGCAGAGCGTTGCGGCATTGCATCAGCTGTCGGTGTGGGCAACGGCATGGACGCCATCGAGATTGGCTTGCGCGCACTGGACATCGGCGAGGGAGATGAGGTCATCACTACGCCAATGACGGCATTTGCCACGGTGTTGGCCATCATCCGTGCCGGAGCGACTCCGGTATTGGCAGACATCGATCCGGAGACCGCCCTGCTTGATCCGGCGAGTGTCGAGCGTTGCATCGGCCCGCGCACTAGGGCGATGTTGCTGGTCCATTTGTATGGGCAGATCCGCGACATGGAGCGCTGGGCTGCACTGTGCGATCGTCATGGCATCGCCTTGCTGGAAGATTGCGCACAGTCTCATCTTGCACAATGGAATGGCAAAACCGCCGGTGGTTTTGGTCTGTTCGGCGCATACAGCTTTTATCCCACCAAGAATCTCGGTGCGCTGGGCGACGCGGGTGCGCTGGTGTGCAACAGTGAAACCTTGGCGCAACGTGCTGCCGTATTGCGCAATTACGGGCAAAGTGTGCGCTATCACCATACCGAACTCGGTCTCAATAGCCGTCTGGACGAATTGCAGGCAGCGCTGCTCCAGGTCCGGCTCAATTATCTGGATGTGTACACTGCGCGCCGCCGCGCAATCGCAACCGCCTACCGCGAACATATCGTCAATCCTGGCGTCAGGATGCTGGCAGCGCCGCTTCAGCCCGAGAGTCATGTCTATCACTTGTTCGTGCTGACCAGCCCCGAGCGCGATCGTCTGGCACAACACCTGAAATCCCGCGGAGTGGAAACTTATGTTCATTACCCCGTGCCGGTGCATCGTCAGCCCCCATGCAAGGACTTGAGATGCGACCCGAATGGTCTTGCTGCTGCCGAGCGGCATGCCGCAGTCTGTCTTTCCATTCCGTGCCACCCGCAGATGAGTGATGCTGACGTGAATGCCGTGATCGAGGAGATCAATGCCTTCCAGTGAAGCCGACGGCAAGGTTGAGCATTTCGTCACCCTGTTCGACAATAACTTCCTGCCGATCGGACTTTGCCTGCATGCATCGCTGATCGAGCACGGCCAGCCGTTTCACCTGTGGATACTCTGCATGGACGAGCTGGCCGAGCGGAATTTGCATCAACTTTCCTTGCCGCACGTTACGTTGATTCCCTTGCGCGAAGCGGAGGATGCGCGCTTGCTGGCGGTCAAGCCGACACGCAGCCGCGGCGAATACTGCTGGACGCTGACCCCGTTCACTCCGCAATTCGTGTTCGAGCGCGATGCTGCAGTAGAGCGCGTCACCTATCTGGATGCCGATCTGTATTTTTTCGCCTCCCCGCGAATCTTGCTGGATGAATTCAGCCGCTCCGAAAAACATGTGCAAATCACCGAACATGCTTACGATCCACGCTATGAGCGGTTCGGGCGCGCCAAACGCGGCGGCAGGTTCTGCGTGCAGTTCATGACATTCCGCCGCACGCCGCAAGCTGAGAAGGTGATGCACTGGTGGCAGGAGCGCTGTCTGGAATGGTGTTATGCGCGAGTGGAGGAT
Organism: Gallionella sp.; assembly: GCA_023229845.1. GTDB lineage: Bacteria > Pseudomonadota > Gammaproteobacteria > Burkholderiales > Gallionellaceae > Gallionella. The sequence continues at coordinate 54,337 of JALNYK010000014.1, read as the reverse complement.
GGTAAGTTCGGCGACCAGAAATACCTGGACGTCTGGCCCGAATTGTTCGCCGCTGAAGTGCATATCCTGGCGCAGAAAGACAAGACGCTCGCCCCGTGGAACGTGGCCTATTACAGCCGTCTCGGACAAGGTGTGGTTGCCCCTGTGTTCTATCATTTCCACGGGTTCCGCATACTCTCGCGCCAAGAGTTGCTGTTGTACTCGGGCTATCGCGTCGGTGCGGCCGCAGATCGGCTGTATGACTCCTTCATCGTGACGCTAGGTAAGATGATCTCCATCTTGCGGCAAGCGGGAATCGAGATTCCCTGCCTGCCGCGCCGGTCCGGCTGGATCGGCAGGCTGGCGACGCTCAAACATCAATGGATAGACGGGGAAAAAAGCATTCCCTTTCGTATTTGAGCGATGTCCGGGCCGGCTGACTTGACCACCCCACTTTCCGCACCGATGCCGAATCCGAAACAAGAGGGAGGCGTCCGGCATCGGCAACCGCCGCTGGCGTCCCCCTTGCTGACCGTAATCACCGTGGTATTCAACGGTGCGGCGACGCTGGAACACACGATAAACAGCGTCATCGGGCAGAGCTACCGGAATATCGAACACCTCGTCATCGACGGCGGCTCCACCGACGGTACGCTGGAAATACTGCACAAATACGACCAGCACATCGATTATTGGGTGAGCGAAAAGGATGCCGGCATCTACGATGCAATGAACAAAGGCATCGCACTGGCTCGCGGGCAATACATCGGCATGTTGAACGCCGACGATTATTTCGCCGGTCCGGCCGTGCTGGAAAAGATCGCAAGCACTCTGGAATCGAGTCATGCCGATGCGGTTTTCTCCTGCCTGGATATCGTCGATCCCGCCGATATGCAACGGATATTGCGCAAATACCGCATCTCCAGCTATAGCGCCTTTATGCTGCGCATAGGCGTGATGCCGCCGCACCCGACGTTCTATTGCAAAAAATCCTGCTACGAAAAAGCCGGGCCATACCGCATCGACTACCGGATCGCAGCCGATTTCGAAATGATGGTTCGTCTGCTGCTAAAGCAGTGCATCAGCTGGGAATTCATTGATCAAACCACCGTCAAGATGCGCTCCGGTGGACTAAGCAGCCGCGGACTTGGGTCGCGCTGGATACTCAATCGCGAGATCGTGCGAGCCTGCAACGAGAACGGGCTGTACACCAACCTGTTTTTCCTGGTCTTGAAACTTCCGATCAGATTGCTGGAGCGCGTGTTATGAAAACTGTTCTCGTCACCGGTGCCAGCGGCTTCGTTGGTCAGGCGTTGTGCGCCGAATTGCATCGGCATCGGCATGGTTTCCAAGTCAGGGCGGCATTGCGCAAGCCGCATCCGGATTTCACCGGGAACGAGCAGGCTATCGTGCCCGCGCTCGATGAGCACACCGACTGGTCGGCCGCGTTGCAGGAAGTCGAGGTCGTGATCCATCTCGCCGCCCGCGTGCATGTGATGAAAGACACCTCGACCGATCCGCTGGCGGAGTTCCGCAAGGTCAACGTGCTGGGCACGGAGAATCTGGCGCGGCAGGCAGTGCGCGCGGGGGTGATGCGGCTGGTATACGTCAGCTCGATCAAGGTGAACGGCGAAGAAACTGTGGGGCAGCAGAGCTACACCGAGCAGGATGCGCCATCGCCACAAGATCCTTACGGTGTTTCGAAGTGGGAGGCCGAGCAGGCCTTGCAGCGCGTCGCGCAGGAGACTGGCTTGGAGGTGGTCATCGTGCGCCCGCCGCTGGTTTACGGGCCGGGGGTAAAGGGGAATTTCATCAGTCTGCTGGCGGCGGTGAGCAAGGGGGTTCCGCTTCCGCTGGCCGGCGCCGACAATGCGCGCAGTCTGGTGTATGTGGGCAATCTGGTGGATGCATTGATCGCCTGCGCCACTCATCCGGCTGCTGCCGGGCAGACTTATCTGGTCAGCGACGGCGCGCCGGTCTCGACGGCGGCGCTGGTCGAGAAGATTGCCGGGGCCTTGGGATGCCGCAGCCGCTCGTTCTATTTTCCGCCGGTGTTAATGCGTGCCGCAGCTGCGCTGCTGGGACGCTCGGCCCAGGTCGATCGCCTGTTCGGCTCGTTGCGCATCAACGACGAGAAGATTCGTCGCGAACTGGGCTGGGTGCCGCCGTATACGCTGGAGCAGGGGCTGCGCGCCACTGCAGAATGGTATCGGGACCAGCGCTGAGCCGCGCTCAGATCTTGCGCACGAACACCTTGGACTTGCGCTGGTAGTTGTACAGCGACTTCTTCTGCGCGGGGAGTTCGGCGACATCGCTTTCCTTGAATCCCCGCTCGATGAACCAGTGCGCGGTGCGCGTGGTCAGCACGAACAGCTTCTTCAGTTCCTGCATCTTCGCGACCGAGATCATGTGATTGAGGAGCGCCTCGCCGTAGCCGCGGTCGCGGCATTGCGTATCCACGGCCAGGCAAGCCAGCTCCGCAGCGGCTTCGTCCGGGAACGGGTACAGCGCGGCGCAGCCGATGATGCGGTGGTCGTGTTCCAGCACCGTGAAGCGGTCGATCTCGCGCTCCAGCAACTCGCGCGAGCGCCGCACTAGGATGCCGCTTTCTTCCAGCGGTCGCAGCAGTTCGATGATGCCGCCGATGTCATCAATGGTTGCCTCGCGCAAGGTGTTGAGCGTGCTTTCCACCACCATCGTGCCTATGCCCTCGTCGCTGAACAACTCCTGCAGCACCGCGCCGTAGGTGTGGCGGCTGATCAGATGGGTGCGCGCCACGCCGGCCTCGCAGGCGCGGATTGCGCAGGGCAGGAACAGGCTGACGTCGTCGGATAATTTGCGCTTGCCGGTCAGCGCTTCCTGCGCCTGAGCGACGGTGAGTTCCTTCAGCAACTCGCCTTTCTTGCCCGTCACGCCGTCGGTATCCATCAGGAATACCAGTTTATCGGCGTCCAGTGCGATCGCGGTCGCGGTGGCGACATCCTCCAGCGTCAGGTTGAACACCTCGCCAGTGGGCGAATAGCCGAGCGGCGATAGCAGTACGACCTCGCCGAACTCCATGCGGTCGTTGAGTGCTGCGACATCCACCTTGCGCACGCTGCCGGTGTGCTGCAGGTCCATGCCGTTGATCACGCCTATCGGTTGCGCGGTGATGAAGTTGCCGCCGGCGACGCGGATGTCGGCGTTGGCCATCGGCGAATTCGCCAGCCCCATCGAAAGCAGCGCCTCGATCTCGACGCGCACGCGACCGACCGCTTCTTTGACGCATTGCATCGTTTCGGCATCGGTCATCCGGATACCCAGATGGTAGGTATCGTCCAGATTGTTCTTCGCCAGATGTTGCTCGATCTGCGGCCGCGCGCCGTGCACCAGCACCAGCCGGATGCCCAGCGCGGCGAGCAGGTTGAAGTCGTGAGTCAGTTCGACAAACTTGCCGTCGGCGACCACTTCGCCGCCGAACGCAATGACGAAAGTCTTGCCGCGGAACGCGTTGATGTAGGGCGCGACGGAACGGAACCAGGCGACGAAATCGGCGGGGCTAGTGGTGGCGGGCATCAGTGGTCTCCCTGTTGGAATGTGCGAATCATGCCGCGCTATTGCTCGTCGAGCAACTTTCCGGCGATGGCCCAGTTTTCGTCGGGCAGCTCGTCGAAGGCGATATAGGTGTAGCTCTTCGGTTTCAGCGCGATGCGCTCCAGCGTATCGGTGATCTCTTCGGCGATTTTCGCCTTCTGTTCGCGGCTCAATGTGCCGGCGATGCGGATGTTGACGTAGGGCATGTTGGTCTCCAGTTAGTAGGTGTTGGGAGAAGGGAGAAGAGGGAAGGGATAAGGGTAAAGGCAACCCCGGGTTTCTTCATCCTAATGAATCAAAAGTCTCCCCACAGCATCTGCAAGGCGGCCAGCCCGGCGACGGCTGCAGTCTCGGTGCGCAACACGCGCGCACCCATGCGGATAGCGGTGTAGCCGCATTGGAGTGCTGACTCGCTCTCGGCCGCGGTGAAACCGCCTTCCGCACCGATCAGTAGTACGACCCCTGCCGTCGGTTTCGGCTGGGCATGCAGCGAGGTCGCGCCCTGCGGTAGCAGGATGAACTTGGTCTCTGCTGCGCCCTGCGTTTGCCGCAGCCAGGCCATGATGTCCAGCGGTGCGTGGATCTCCGGCAACACGTTGCGGCCGCATTGTTCGCAGGCGGAGACGGCGACCTGGCGCCAGTGTTCCAGTCGTTTCTCGGCGCGTTCGGCGGAGAGTCTGGCGACGCTGCGCTCGGTGTCCAGCGGCTGGATCTCGGTCACGCCCAGTTCGGTGGCTTTCTGAACTACCCAGTCCATTTTCTCGCTGCTGGCCATCGCCTGTGCCAGCACCACGCGCAACGGCGATTCGCGCTCGCTGTTAGTGGCGGAGAGATCGCCAATGGTCACGTGCTTGCCGCTGATTTGGGCGATCTTTCCGCAGCGTTCGTTGCCGGCCCCGTCGAAAATCTCCACGACATCGCCCTCGCGCAGGCGCAGCACGCGGCTGGCATGGTGGGCCGCATCGGGCGGCAGGTCGAACGAGCCTTGTTCGGGCAAGGGGGGCGGACAGTAGAAGCGTGGCATAGCGGATGTGCGGGGTTCGAAATTGGTCAGCGTGATAATATAACGCCCCTCGAATGTTGTGAGGAATTTCCCATGGTCAGTCTGCAACCCCCGCTGTGCGATTTTGGCTGGAAGGCTCGCCCCTTCGACCTGCCCGGCGTGGACGGCAAGCGCCACACGCTGGATTCCGCGCGCGGCCCGAACGGCCTGCTGGTGATGTTCATCTGCAACCACTGCCCCTACGTCAAATCCATCCGCGACCGCATCGTGCGCGACACGCGCGAACTGCAGCAGCATGGCATCAACACCATCGCGATCATGTCGAACGACCCCGCCGACTACGAAGAAGACTCATTCGAGAACATGAGGAAGGTCGCGCAGGAATTCGCCTATCCCTTCCCCTATGTGTGGGACGAAACCCAGCAGATCGCGAAGGACTATGGCGCGGTGTGCACCCCCGACTTCTTCGGCTTCAACGCCAACATGGAGCTGCAATACCGCGGCCGTCTGGACGCCTCGCGCAAGGAGGCCGTACCCGATGCGGCGCGCGACCTGTTCGACGCGATGCTGCAGGTGGCGAAGACCGGGCAGGGGCCGCGCGAGCAGCTCGCCAGCATGGGTTGCTCCATCAAATGGAAGAACGAGTCCTGATCGGCCATGGAAAACCGCAGGACATCGCGAAATAACGGCATGAGCGCTATGCTCAAGGCGGTGGCCGCGGCGGTCAAGCTGGTCGCATCCGAAGAGGTCATGCCGCGTTACTTGAAGGTGACGCACCGGCGCAAGAGCGACGGCAGCCTGTGCACCGAGGCGGACACGGCTGCCCAGACAGCGCTGACCCGCAAGCTGCAGGCGATACTGAATGTGCCGGTGCTGGGCGAGGAAATGCCGGCCGATGAACAGCATGAAATTTGGCAGGCCGGCAAGGATGGGCTGTGGTGCATAGACCCGCTCGACGGCACCTCCAACTTTGTGCGCGGCCTGCCTTACTTCGCGATATCGGTCGCGCTGCTGCGCGACGGCAAGAGCGTGCTGGGCGTGGTGTACGACCCGGTCGGGGACGAGATGTTCGCCGCCGAGCAGGGCAAGGGCACGTTCCTGAACGGCGAGAAGCTGGTCGCGCGCGAAGCCGCGGAATCGATGGCGCAGGCGCTGGCGAACGTCGACCTGAAGCGGCTGAGCCTCCATCTGGTCGAGCAGCTGGCGACCCATCCGCCTTACTCCTCGCAGCGCAACTTCGGCGCCAGCGCGCTGGACTGGTGCTACACCGCCGCCGGGCGCTACGACCTGTACCTGCATGGCGGACAGAAACTGTGGGACTATGCGGCCGGCACGCTGATTCTGTGGGAGGCGGGCGGCCATGCCTGCTGCATCGAGTGCGACGACTTCGCTCAAGGGGACATCTGGCAGCGTTCGGTGATCGCCGCCCGCGACGCCAAGCTGTTCGAAGAATGGAAAAATTGGATACGTTCGGTGTAGGGTGGGCACGTTTCTGTGCCCACGTGAAAATTCACCGCACCCGTAGGGGCACGGCGCGCCGTGCCCTTCGTGAGGCGTGCTGTGCCCTCGCATAAGGCGAGCCGCCCCCGGCAACAGGAGAAAACGTGAAAATAATGATATTGGGAGCGGGCCAGGTCGGCTCCACGGTGGCGGAAAGCCTGGTCAGCGAGGCCAACGACATCACCGTCGTGGATTCTGATGGCGTGAAGCTGCGGCAATTGCAGGACCGGCTGGATCTGCGCACGTTCACCGGCAACGCCGCCCATCCTTCCGTGCTGGAACAGGCCGGCATCGTCGACACCGACATGCTGCTCGCGGTGACGCAGAGCGACGAGGTCAACCTGGTTGCCTGCAAACTGGCCGCCAGCCTGTACAACACGCCGACGCGCATCGCGCGCATCCGGTCCATCGACTACCTGAACCGCGAAGAGGTGTTCAGCGCCGAGAACTTCTGCGTCGATTTCTCGATCTGCCCCGAGCAGATACTCACCGAATACATCACCAAGCTGATCGAATTCCCGGAGGCGCTGCAGGTGCTGGAATTCGCCGACGGCAGGGCTTCGCTGGTCGCGGTGCGCGCCTTTACCGGCGGGCCGCTGGTGGGCAAGCCGCTGAGCTTTTTGCGCACCCACATGCCGCAGGTCGAGACCCGCGTCGCGGCGATCTTCCGCCAGGGCAGCCCCATCATCCCGGAGGGCAATACGGTGGTCGAGGACGGCGACGAGATCTTCTTCATCGCCGCGACAGCCAATATCCGCAGCGTGCTGATGGAAATGCGCCGCATGGACAAGCCTTCCAGGCGGGTCATGATCGTCGGCGGCGGCAACATCGGACGACGGCTGGCCAATGCGCTGGAGCGCGACTACCAAGTCAAACTGATCGAGTTCAACAAGAAGTCCTGCGAGAAGCTCGCCGGCGAACTGAAGCACACGCTGGTGCTGAACGGCGACGGCACGGACGAGAAGCTGATGCAGCAGGAAAATGTCGGCGAGGTCGACGTGTTCTGCGCGCTGACCAACGACGACGAGAACAACATCATGTCCTCGCTGCTCGCCAAACAGGGCGGTGCACGCAAGGTGATCGCGCTGATCAACCGCAGCGCCTACGTCGACCTGGTGCAGGGCGGCAAGATCGACATCGCGCTGTCGCCGGCGCATGTGACCATCGGCTCGCTGCTGGCCTATGTGCGTCAGGGCGACGTGGTGGCGGTGCATTCGCTACGCCGGGGCGCGGCCGAGGCGCTGGAGCTGGTGGCGCATGGCGACCGCAAATCGTCGCGGGTCGTTGGGCGGCGCATCGACGAGATCGACCTGCCCAAGGGGGCAACCATCGGCGCGCTCTTGCGCGGCGAGCAGGTCGTCATCGCCCACCACGACACCGTGATCGAGGCGGAGGATCATGTCATTGTGTTCGTTATCGACAAGCGCATGGTCAGGAAGGTCGAGAAACTGTTCCAGGTCAACCTCGGGTTCTTCTGATGGGACGCACGCTTACGGTTCTCCACGCGCTGGGCCTGCTGCTGGTGATGTTCAGCTTCGCCTACGTGATCCCGGTCGTCACTTCGCTGATTTATGGCGACATCACGATGTTCTTCGACTTTCTGCTGGCGATGCTGTGGACCGCTTCCGCCGGTATATTGATGTGGATGCTGACGCGCCGCTACAAGGGCGAGCTGTCGATCCGCCACGGCTACCTGCTGGTGGTGACGATGTGGACCGCGATGCCGCTGTTCGCGACCATCCCGCTGTTGCTGGTGATCCCCGGCCTGTCGCTGACCGATGCTTATTTCGAGACCATGTCCGGCATGACCACCACCGGTGCGACGGTGCTGGTCGGGCTGGACAACCTGCCGCCGGCGATCAATGTCTGGCGGCACGAGCTGAACTGGCTGGGCGGGCTGGGCATCATCGTGCTGGCGGTCGCGGTGCTGCCGCTGCTGGGCATCGGCGGACGCCAGCTGTTCAAGGCCGAGACGCCGGGGCCGATGAAGGATTCCGCGCTGACGCCGCGCATCGCCGACACCGCGCGCAACCTGTGGGCGGTCTATCTCGTCATCACGCTGGCCTGCATCGCATCGCTGAAATGGGCCGGCATGGGCTGGCTGGATGCGGTGTGCCACGCGTTCTCGGCGATGGGGCTGGGCGGCTTCTCCACCCACGACGCCAGTGTCGGCTATTTCAATTCGCCGCTGATCGAGTTCGTGATGATCGTGTTCATGCTGTTCGCGGTGGTCAACTTCGCGACGCATTTTCTGGTTTGGCGCAGCAAATCGTTGTCTATTTACCTGCACGATGCCGAAGGGCGTGCCGCAGTGGGATTGATCGTGGCGAGTTGCTTCGGCATCGCCTTCTTCCTGTGGTGGAACAACGTCTACTCCGATTTCCTGATGGCGCTGCGCCATGCCAGCTTCAATGTGGTTTCCATCGCGACCAGTTCCGGCTATGCCAGCGTGGATTACGCGCAGTGGCCGATCTTCGCCCCGATGTGGATGATGTTCCTGACCGCGATCGCTGCGAGTTCCGGCTCGACCGGTGGCGGCATCAAGATGATGCGCACGCTGGTGCTGTTCAAGCAGGGCGGGCGCGAAATGCTGCGCCTGCTGCATCCGGCGGTGGTGAATCCGATGAAGATCGGCGGGCAGGTGGTGCCGAACAATATCGTGTTCTCGGTGCTGGGTTTCATCTTCCTATATTTCATGACGCTCGCGACACTGACCTTCGTGCTGCTGATCAGCGGCATGGACTTCATCTCGGCTCTTACTGCGGTGCTGGCCTCGGTGAATAACTGCGGTCCGGGCCTGGGTTCGGTCGGTCCGGCCAGCAACTATCAGGGATTGACCGATTTCCAGACCTGGGTGTGTACATTCGGCATGCTGGTCGGACGTTTGGAGATTTTCACCGTGCTGATCCTGTTCACGCCACATTTCTGGCGGCGCTAGCCTTGAGCCCGGCTATGCCTTCGGGCGGCTTGCGGCTACAATGCGCCCATGTCTGACTTTAACCTTACTCACCATTTTCTGATCGCGATGCCCGGCACGCAGGAGGGCGTGTTTGCCGGCGCGCTCGCCTATGTCTGCGAACATAACGACAACGGCGCGCTGGGTATCGTCGTAAACCGTCCGCTCAGCCTGACGTTGGGCGAAATGTTCGACCAGATCAAGATCCCGTTGCACCAGCCACAGCTGGAACAAATGCCGATCTATTTCGGCGGACCGGTGCAGACCGAGCGCGGTTTCGTGCTGCACGACACCCATGGCGAATGGCAGTCGTCGCTACGCATCAACGACAAGCTGTCGCTGACCACCTCCAAGGACATTCTCGAGGCGATGGGCGAAGGCACCGGGCCGCGTCACATGATCGTCACGCTGGGCTACACCGGCTGGGATCAGGGGCAGCTGGAGCACGAGATATCGGAGAATGCCTGGCTGACCGTGCCGGCTTCCGAGCACATCTTGTTCGAACTGCCGCCGGAAGAGCGGCTGCCGGCGGCGATGGCGCTGCTCGGCGTGGACTATGCCACGCTGTCGGACGAGGCCGGGCATGCCTGAGGGAGCGGCACTCCCACAAGGCACGTTCCTCGCATTCGACTTCGGCGCCCGGCGCATCGGGATCGCGACCGGCAACACCATTTCGGCCTCGGCCAATCCGCTGGAAACCATAGACGAAGAGAAGAACGACCCGCGCTTCGCGCGCATCGCCGCGCTGATCGCCGAATGGCAGCCCGCCGCGCTCGTGGTGGGTCTGCCCAGCAACGACGACGGCACGCCGCACGAGCTGACCGCGCTGTGCCGCCGCTTCGCCAACCGCCTCAAGGGACGGTTCGGCCTGCCGGTGATACTGGTCGATGAAAGGTATACTTCGCTCGCCGCGAGCTCGCGGCTGAACGAAGTCGGCGTGCGCGGCCGCAAGCAGAAAGCGGTGCTCGACCAGTATGCCGCGCAGCAGATCTTGCAAGCGTATTTTGATGAACCCTCTGCGGGAATGATCGTATGAATTCGGAAAAAACATCTGTCCACGGAATACACGGACAGATTCGAATGCACATGGGCATCTCTATAAAATTCAAATTTCGTCATTCCGGCGAAGGCCGGAATCCAGTGGCTTTAATGAAAAATGCTTTTATGTCGGTGCATTGCGCTGCCTATTTTATTGGCTGGACACCGGCCTCCGCCGGTGTGACGAATTTATAGAGATGCCCACATAACGATTGGCGGCATCACCCGTCGGGCGGCAGGCGATGCCTGAACAAGTAATAGATTTTTTCCGTGACTTCCGTGGATAGGCAAAGGTTTTAAGAATGAATCCTCAACTAAACAAAGACGGCGAGCTTCAGCACCTGCTGACCACCGAAGGCTTGCCCGCGCGCATCGTGCGCGACATCCTCGATCGCGCCGCGACCTTCCTCGACGTCGCCGAAGGGCGCGAGATCAAGAAGGTGCCGCTGCTGCACGGCAAATCGGTGTTCAACGTGTTCTTCGAGAACAGCACGCGCACCCGCACCACCTTCGAGATCGCGGCCAAGCGGCTGTCCGCCGACGTGGTCAACCTGAACATCGGCTCGTCTTCCACCAGCAAGGGCGAAACCCTGCTGGATACCGTGGACAACCTGTGCGCGATGCACGCCGACATGTTCGTCGTGCGCCACTCGCAGAGCGGTGCGGCGCACCTGATCGCGCGCCATGTCGCGCCGGACATCCACGTCGTCAATGCGGGCGACGGACGCCACGCGCACCCGACGCAGGCGCTGCTGGACATGTTCACCATCCGCCACTACAAGAAAGAATTCCACAACCTGCGCGTCGCCATCGTCGGCGATGTGCTGCACTCGCGCGTCGCGCGCTCGCAGATCCACGCGCTGACCACGCTGGGCGTGCCGGAAGTGCGCGTGATCGCGCCCAAGACGCTACTGCCCACCATGGTTGAGAACCTCGGCGTGCGCGTTTACCACGACATGGCGCAGGGCCTGAAAGATGTGGACGTGGTGCTGATGCTGCGCTTGCAGAACGAGCGCATGCAGGGTGCGGCGCTGCCGTCCGCGCAGGAATATTTCAAGAACTACGGCCTCACCGAAGAGAAGCTGGCGCATGCGAAAGACGACGCCATCGTGATGCACCCCGGCCCGATGAACCGCGGCGTCGAGATCGACTCCGTCGTCGCCGACGGCCCGCGCTCGGTGATCCTGTCGCAAGTGACCTTCGGCATCGCGGTGCGCATGGCGGTGATGAGCATGCTGGCGGGAGATAAACGATGAACATCCATATCAAGAACGGTCGCTTGATCGACCCGAAGAACAACATCGACGCGCAGCAAGATGTGTATATCTCCGCAGGCAAGGTCGCCGCTATCGGCAGTGCCCCGGCGGGCTTCGTCGCGGACAAGGTCATCGACGCGAGCGGCCTGATTGTCGCCCCCGGCCTGATCGACCTCGCGGCAAGGCTGCGCGAGCCGGGCTACGAATACATGGCGACGCTGGAATCCGAGATGGCGGCGGCGGTCGCGGGCGGCGTCACCAGTCTGGCTTGTCCGCCGGACACCGACCCGGCGCTGGACGAGCCGGGGCTGGTCGAGATGCTCAAGCACAAGGCGCGCAACCTGAATCAAGCGAAGGTCTATCCGGTCGGCGCACTGACTGCGGGCTTGCATGGGCAAGAGCTGACCGAGATGGCCGAGCTGGTGGACGCAGGCTGCATCGCGTTCAGCCAAGCCGACGCGCCGCTGACCGACACGCGCGTGCTGCTGCGCGCGATGCAGTACGCAGCGACCTTCGATTTTCCGGTGTGGCTGCGCCCGCAAGACAGCTTCCTCGCGAAGAGCGGCGTCGCCCACGACGGCGAAGTCGCCACGCGCTGCGGCCTGCCCGCGATCCCGGTCAGCGCCGAGACCATCGCGCTGGCGACCATGCTGGCGCTGGCGCGCGACACCGGCGTACGCCTGCATATCTGCCGCATCTCCAGCGCGGCGGGCGTCGAGATGATCCGTACCGCGAAGCGCGAGGGCATCAAGGTCACTTGCGACGTATCGATGAACCACACCCATTTGTCCGAAAACGACATCGGCTTCTTCGACCCGAACTGCCACCTCGTGCCGCCGCTACGCAGTCTGCACGACCGCGCCGCACTGCGCGCCGGCCTGCTGGACGGAACCATCGATGCGATCTGCTCCAACCACGCGCCGGTGGACGAAGACGCAAAACAACTCCCGTTCGCCGAAGCCGAACCGGGCGCGACCGGGCTGGAACTGCTGCTGCCGCTGGTGCTGAAATGGGCCGAGCAAGACAAGATCGCGCTGCCCGACGCGCTGGCCCGCGCCACGCTGCATCCGGCGCGCGTGTTGGGCTTGGACGCCGGCCACCTCAGCACAGGCGCGACTGCCGATATCTGCGTGTTCGATCCCGCCGTATGGTGGAAAGTCGAACCCGCCGCGCTGAAGAGCCAAGGCAAGAACACCCCGTTCACCGGCTACGAGATGCAGGGCAGGGTGCGTTACACGCTGGTGGATGGGCAGGTGGTTTATCAGGGCTAGCACGCAAGGCATGCCTTGCGGCACATGAACGAGGAGGCCGAACGATGTCGCGACTGAGTGTTGAAGCGCTGGAAAAATCGCTGATGCGTCTGGAGGAGGGCTTCGCTGACGCCGCGCGCTACCCCGACCTGCTCGTCGTGCGCGACGGCGTTATCCAGCGCTTCGAGATCGCGATGGACTTGTCGTGGAAGCTGATGCAGCGCGCGCTGAAGGAAATCTATCAGGTCGATGAAGGTGTTCTGCTGTCCAAGAAGGATATCTTCCGTCAGGCGGCGAAATATCGGCTGCTCGACAATACCGAGGCTTGGCTGGGGCATTACGAAGCGCGCAACAAGACCTCGCACATTTACGACAACGAAGAAGCCGCCCGCGCGTTCGAACGGGCGCGCGCATTCCTCGCAGATGCGAAGATCACCCTCGAGCGCCTGCGCCATGCCGCTTGACGTGCGTCCCGACCACCTTGATGTGGTGCGCGAAATCCTGCGGCGCAACGTGCCGGATCGTGTCGTGTGGGCTTTCGGATCGCGCGTCACCGGCAAGGTGAAACCGGCTTCCGATCTCGACCTTTGCATCGTCGGCGAAACTCCCTTGCCCTATGAAATCTCGGCCCAGTTGCGGCAAGACTTCAGCGACTCCGACATCCCCTACACCATCGATCTGGTGGATTGGGCAACATGCAGCGCGGGGTTTCGCGCCATCATCGAGCGGGATCGGGAGACGGTGCTGGATTGATCCGGAGGCCGGGCGGGGAAATAGCTCCGCGCAGAATCCATGCCGCTCGTCGAATATGTAGCTAAACTGATGATGTCGCAAACCAACTTAGGGGAGAAGGCACGCAAGCTGTCGAAGTGCCGCAAGACATCATGGCTACAACCCGCTGGACGAAAGAACAACTCAAGCTCGCATTCCACCTTTATTGCCAACTTCCTTTTGGAAGATTGCACAGCCGAAATCCTGAAATTATTCAGCTTGCAAAACTGATAGGGCGAACGCCGGGTGCAGTCGCAATGAAACTCGTGAATTTCGCCAGCCTTGATCCGGCAATTACCGGTACGGGGCGCGCAGGTTTGGGCAATGCGGGTTCGCTCGATAAAGAGGTATGGGCCGAATTTCATGCCGACTGGGAAAAGCTCGCTCTGGAGTGCGAAATGCTCAGGCGCAATCTTGACCACACGCTGCCATCGGAAGACGAGTCCGACGAGCAGCTTGTTCCAGAAGATTACACGGGAGAAACGAGACGGGTTGTTACCGAGCAGCGCATCAAACAAAGTTTTTTCCGTCGCGCTGTGTTAAGCAGTTATCGGGGGCGTTGCTGCATGTCTGGATTGTCCGAGCCTCGCTTACTGATTGCCAGCCACATCGTGCCGTGGAGCAAAGATAAGGCGAATCGCTTGAACCCAAGCAATGGACTGTGTCTTTCGGCGATCCATGATCGGGCTTTTGATAAAGGGCTAATAACGCTCACCGATGATTTCAAGATCGTTGTGTCAGAGGAGCTCCGGCGGCGTGATGAGCCATTCATAAAAGATGTGTTAGTACCACTGAATGGGAAGTTGATTGAGTTGCCGGAGCGCTTCATGCCGAGCGTTGAATTTCTTGCGCGCCATAGAGTAGATTTGTTTGTCGATAATCGGCAAAAATGACTGGCGCAGTCAGACGAACATCAATTCCATCCAGTAAGCAGTAGCCGTAGGGAGATTTCAATTGTCGATGAGCAAACAGGTGTCGCTATCTAATGAGGCCTTGATAGAGTGCTGTGTCTTTGAGTATCTTTATCGCGACGCAGCAAACTATAAGGCTTGGGGAGAAATTCTTCTGTCAGGCGTCCCCTCGCAAAATGACATAGCGACATTGCGCGGCTGTTTGGATTCAGGTGAATACTTTGTCGCCGAGCAAGTAGGAATTCCTGCTGTGTACAAAGAATTGTGGGAGCTGTCAGGAGGGCCGACCTGTGACGATCATGCGTTGCATGAGTTTGTTGAACTCCGTGTTGCGGGTGAGGAAGAAAGAACAACCTTGCCACTTTTTGGAACTTTATCGGGTTTGCTTGCGGCTTTTCAATCTGTACGCGCGTGGGATTGTTCGCTGTCGCCAAATTTCGACATAGGTTGATTCCGAATCATCAGTTGTAGGATGGGTTGAGCAACGCGATACCCATCATTGCTCGAAATTGGCGATGGGTATCGCTTGCGCTCCACCCATCCTACACGGGCTTCGCGGGATTCACTCATCTACAGGAGCTCAACTCATCTATGCGGACTGCCAATGTGACCACTCGAAAATACTCATCGAACGTTTGGAATATTGCAGCCGCCCTGAAATCCCGCTACCGCGACTTCAGCCACTACAACCTCAAGAACCCGCTGGACGAGTTGTTGTTCATCATTTGCAGCACGAAGACGGGCGAGGCGAGTTACCGCAGCACTTTCCGTTCGCTGAAAGAAACGTTCCCCACTCATTACCAAATCGCCGAAGCGCCCGCCGAATATATCGCGCGGCCTATCGTCAGCGGCGGTTTGTCGAACCAGAAGGCGAAGGCGATTTGCGAGCTGCTCGATGTCATCGTGGCGAGGTTCGGCGAGCCGACCCTTAAACCACTGCGCAAGATGAGCGATGCGGATGCCGAAGCTTTTTTGGTGTCGTTGCCGGGCGTCGGGAAGAAGGTGGCGCGATGCGTGTTGATGTATTCGCTGGGCCGGCAGGTGTTTCCCGTGGACACGCATTGTTGGCGCATCGCGCGGCGTCTCGGCTGGGTCAGGCCGACACAAAAAGACAAGCATTGCGCGCCGCGAGATATGGATCGTTTGCAATCCAAAATTCCGCCCGAGCTGCGCTATTCGCTGCACGTGAATATAATTTCTCTCGGGCGCGAGATTTGCACTCCCGCCGCTCCCCGTTGCGACGAGTGCCCGATATCGGCTTGGTGTCCCAAGATCGGTGTGCCGCGCGCAAAGTAGGGGATAGAGCGTAGCGGGCCGCCATGTTTGCTGTAGTAAAATGCGACGCTCGTATTTCCACTGCCGCATTTATTTCCAGTCTCCATATGAATCCATTACTCGATTTCTCCGGTCTGCCGCGCTTTGCGGAGATCAAACCCGAACATGTCGCTCCCGCGATAGAGCAGCTGCTGGACGAGAATCGCGCGCTGGTCGCGCGCCTGCTGGCGGACGATGTGCCGCCGACTTGGGACGACTTCGTGTTGCCGATGGAGGACGCGAACGAGCGCATGTCGCGCGCTTGGGGGCCGGTCGGCCACCTGAATGCGGTGATGAATTCGCCCGAGTTGCGCGAGGTGTACAACGCGATGCTGCCGAAGATCACGCAGTATTACGCCGAGATGGGGCAGAACCTCGCGCTGTTCGATAAATTCAAGGCGCTGCGCAACAGCGACGAGTTCGAGACGTTGAGCGGCGCGCGCAAGAAGGTGATCGAGAACGAGTTGCGCGATTTCCGCTTGGGCGGCGCGGAGTTGCCGGACGATAAGAAGCCGCGCTACCTCGAAGTGCAGGAGCGACTGGCCGATCTGTCGTCGCGTTTTTCCGACAACTTGCTGGATGCGACCAACGATTACACGATGGTGATCGAGAGCCGCGATGAACTGAATGGCCTGCCGGAAGATGTGTTGCAGGCGGCGCAGGAGGCCGCCCAAGCCGCAGGCAAGCCTGTCCTGAGCGGAGTCGAAGGGAGCGGCTGGATGTTCACGCTGAAGGCCCCGTCCTACATGCCGGTGATGCAGTATGCCGACAACCGCGCGCTGCGCGAGACGATGTACCGCGCCTATGCGACGCGCGCTTCCGAGTTCGGCAAGTCCGATTGGGACAACGGCCCGCTGATGGACGAGACCGTCAAGCTGCGCGGCGAGGAGGCGACGCTGCTGGGCTTCGCGAACTACGGCGAACTGTCGCTCGCCGCGAAGATGGCTGAGACTCCCCAGCAAGTGGTGCAGTTCATGCGCGAACTGGCGCAGCGCGCGCGGCCGTTCGCCGAGAAGGATCTGGCTGAGCTGCGCGAGTTCGCGCGCAAAGAACTGGGTTTGAACGAACTGCATTCCTGGGACACGGCCTACGCCAGCGAGAAGCTGCGCGAGCAGCGCTATGCGTTCTCCGAGCAGGAGGTGAAGCAGTACTTCCCCGAGGATGCGGTGCTGCCCGGCATGTTCCGTCTGGTCGAGACGCTATATGGCCTGCAAATCGAGCGGGCCGAAGCGCCGGTCTGGCACGAGGACGCGCACTTCTACGACATTCGCGATATGGGCGGCAAGCTGGTCGGCCAGTTTTACCTCGACATGTATGCGCGCAACAGCAAGCGCGGTGGAGCCTGGATGGACGACGTGATCACACGCCGTCGCAAGCCTTCCGGCATCCAGACGCCGGTCGCTTACCTGAACTGCAACTTCTCCGCACCGGTCGGCGGCAAGCCCGCGACCTTCACGCACGACGAAGTGATTACGTTGTTCCATGAATTCGGCCACGGCCTGCATCATCTGTTGACTGAAGTGGAAGACCTCGGCGTCTCCGGCATCAACGGCGTGGAGTGGGACGCGGTCGAGTTGCCCAGCCAGTTCATGGAAAACTTCTGCTGGGAGTGGGATGTGGTGCGCGGCATGACGCGTCAGGCGGACACCAACGAGCCGCTGCCGCGCGCGCTGTTCGACAAGATGCTGGCCGCGAAAAACTTCCAGAGCGGTTTGCAGACGCTGCGCCAGATCGAGTTCTCGCTGTTCGATATGCTGATGCACAGCAGCTTCGAGGCGGGCGGGAACAGGACGATATTGCAACTGCTCGACGAGGTGCGCGCCGAAGTCGCGGTGATGCTGCCGCCGGACTTCAACCGCTTCCCGCACAGCTTCTCGCACATCTTCTCCGGCGGCTATGCGGCGGGCTATTACAGCTACAAGTGGGCCGAGGTGCTGTCCGCCGACGCCTACAGCCTGTTCGAAGAACACGGCGTGCTGAACCCGGACGTAGGCGCGCGTTTCCGCGCCGAGATACTGGCGATGGGCGGCAGCCGCGGCGCGATGCAGTCGTTCACCGCGTTCCGCGGACGGGAACCCAGCATAGACGCGCTGCTGCGGCATAACGGGCTGATCGAAGAAGCCTGATCCTGCAAGGAGGCAAAATGAAACGCATGTTCTTGTTGTTCGGTTTGATGGCGACTGTCCTGCAAGTGCAGGCCGGCGAGCTGTACCGCTGGGTGGACGAGAAGGGCAAGGTGCATTACGGCGATGCGCCCCCGCCTGTTGTCGATGTCGAGAGGAAGAAATTCTCCGATGCTGTGCCGGACTCCGATTTGCCTTATGCAACGCGGCGCGCGCAGCAGAACTTCCCGGTGACGCTGTATGTCGCGGACAACTGCACCGACGTGTGCAAGCAGGCGCGCGAACTGCTGAACAAGCGCGGCATCCCGTTCGTCGAGAAAAATCTGGTGTCCAAGGAAGAGATCGATGCATTCAAGGCCGCATCGGGTGGCGAAAATGTGCCCGTATTGGGCGTCGGCAAGGCCTACATCCATGGGTTCAATGACGGACGCTGGCACAGCGAACTCGATATCGCCGGTTATCCGAAGGTCGCGCCGTATCGCTCGCGCCCTGAACCCTCCCTGACAGCGCCGCCCGCCGTGAGTAAAGAGGCGGCCAGTGCGGTTGCTCCCGCCGGAACCGCCGCGCCATGAAGCTCGCGACTTGGAACGTCAACTCGTTGAAAGTGCGTCTGCCGCATGTGCTGGACTGGCTCGCCGCAAACCCGATCGATGCGCTGTGTTTGCAGGAAACCAAGCAGCAGGACGCCGATTTTCCGCAGGCCGAGCTTGAGGCGGCCGGCTATCGCTCGGTGTTCAGCGGCCAGAAGACCTACAACGGCGTCGCGATCCTGAGCCGCGAACCGGCCTGCGACGTGCAGTTCGGCATCCCCGGTTACGCCGACGAACAGAAGCGCGTGATCGCCGCGACGATAGGCGATGTGCGCGTGGTGTGCGTCTACATTCCCAACGGGCAGGAAGTCGGTTCAGACAAGTACGAATATAAATTGAAGTGGTTGGCCGCACTGCACGACTGGCTGCGGGAAGAACTGGCGCGCTACTCGAAGCTGGCGCTGCTGGGCGACTACAACATCGCCCCGGAAGACGCCGATCTGTACGATCCCAAGGGCTGGGAAGGCAAGGTCCTGGTCAGCGAACCGGAGCGCGCCGCGTTCAAGGCATTGCAAGCGCTCGGCCTGCGCGACAGCTTCCGCCTGTTCGAACAGCCCGAGAAAAGCTACTCGTGGTGGGACTACCGCATGATGGCCTTCCGCCGCAACATGGGATTGCGCATCGACCACATCCTGATCAGCGAACCGTTGGTTGCATCGTGTAAGGGCTGCGTGATCGACAAGGCCCCGCGTAAGCTGGAGCGACCTTCGGATCACACGCCGGTGGTGGTGGAGCTTTAGGGGCGAGATTCACCTCGAAGAGGTTCTTGTGCCCTTTGGGTATCGCGCTAGGTGCATCTCTCCCCAAGGGGCAGGGAGTGCGGTCGGCCGGGCTTGCTGGTTGTCTGTATCGACGCTTCCGGTATAATCCGCCCGCCGTTGAAACCGACTGGGAGAGCGTGCCGAAATCAGCACCGCCGAAGGCGCAACACCCGTAACCGCTCAGGCTCAGGAACCAGTCGGAACAGGCGAATCTGGAGAGTGTCAGGATCAGTTATTAGACGTAAGACGTAAGTCATGAGTTAAAGCGAGCCCGCGTAGCGGACAGCACCAACTTACGACTTACGTCTTACGACTTACGACTGATAACCGACCACCGAAGGGGCACGCGACTTTGTCGTAATCTCTCAGGTACCAAGGACAGATGGGGCGCAGCGCGATTTCGCGCTGCGCCTTTTTTATTTTCTAAGGAAAGCAAAATGACTCTCAAGACGACACCTTTGAATGCAGCACACCGCGCGATGGGCGCGAAGATGGTGGATTTCGGCGGCTGGGACATGCCGGTGAACTACGGTTCGCAGATCGACGAGCACCATCAGGTGCGCAACGACTGCGGCATGTTCGACGTGTGCCACATGCGCGTCGTGGATGCGAAGGGCGACGGCGTGCGCGCGTTCCTGCGCTACCTGCTGGCGAACAACGCCGACAAGATCACCTCGCCGGGCAAGGCGCTTTACTCCGCGATGCTGCGCCCTGAAGGCGTCGTAATCGACGACCTGATCATCTATTTCATGACTGAGCAGTGGTTCCGCATCGTCGTGAACGCGGGCACGGCGGACAAGGACATCGCGTGGATGAAGGAGCAGGCCACGGTGCATGCGCCCAACCTGACGATCACTTCGCGCGACGATTTGGCGATGGTCGCCATTCAAGGGCCGAACGCGCGCGTAAAAGTGTGGGAAGTGCTGCCGCAGACCAGGGCCGCGACCGAGAATCTGGTGAACTTCCAGGCCGCCGACTGCGGTGAATACTTTATTGCCCGCACCGGCTACACCGGCGAAGATGGCTTCGAAGTCATGTTGCCGAAAGAGGGCGTCGAGGCATTCTGGTATGCATTGAACAATGTCGGCGTGAAGCCCATCGGCCTCGGCGCGCGCGACACGTTGCGTCTGGAAGCGGGCATGAATCTTTACGGACAGGATATGGACGAGACCGTAGGCCCGCTGGAATCCGGCCTCGCGTGGACCGTGGACCTGAAGAGCGAACGCGACTTCATCGGCAAGGCCGCGTTGCTGGCCAATCCACCGACAAAGAAGCTGGTCGGTCTGGTGCTGCTGGATCGCGGCGTGTTGCGTGGCCACCAGAAGGTCGTCTCCGCACAAGGCGAGGGCGAGATCACCAGCGGCACGTTCTCGCCGACACTGGAGAAGTCTATCGCGCTGGCGCGCGTGCCGAACGGCGTGCAGATCGGCGACACCGTGCAGGTGGAGATTCGCGACAAGCTGCTGAATGCAAAGGTGGTAAAGTATCCGTTCGCGCGCAACGGCAAAGCTGTCGTTAGTCTTTAGAAAATGTAGGTCGGGTTAGCGGTTTCATCGCGTAACCCGACATTGCCCAACGTCGGGTTACGGCTACGCCTAACCCGACCTACGAATTAACTTACGACTTACGTCTTGCGACTAACAACTAATAAGGAGAAATAAATGAGCATCCCAGCAGACCTGAAGTACACCGCCTCCCACGAGTGGGTTAAGGCCGAAGCCGACGGCACGATCAGCGTCGGCATTACCCAGCATGCGCAAGAGCTGCTGGGCGACATGGTGTTCGTCGAGAGCCCGGCCGTCGGTCGCAAGCTGAAGGCCAAGGAAGAGTGCGCTGTGGTCGAGTCTGTGAAGGCCGCCGCCGACGTGTATGCGCCGGTATCCGGCGAAGTGACCGCGGTGAACGGCGACCTGGACGGATCCCCGGAGAACATCAACAGCGATCCTTACGGTGCATGGATGTTCAAGATGAAGCCGGACAGCGCCGCCGACGTCGCCGCATTGCTGGATGCGGCTACGTATCAGGTCGTGGTGGACAGCGAAGCACACTAAGAACCGGGAAGGGTAAAGGGAGAAGGGGGAAGGGTAAAAACCCGGGCACGCGACGCGTGCCACCCTTTCCCCTTGAGCGCCGAAGGCGCGGTCCTTTCCCCCTTCTCATTTTTCCAAGAATTTCACGCCGAATCCCATGAACTCCGACCAATTTGTAACTCGCCATAACGGCTCGAACGCAGCAGACGTTCAGGCCATGCTGAAGAAGATCAACGCCTCATCTCTCGACGCGCTGATCGACCAGACCGTGCCTGCGGCCATCCGTTTGCAGCAGCCGCTGAATCTGCCGGAATGCATGTCCGAGCACGAGTACCTAGAGCATCTGCGCGGCATCGCCGCGAAGAACAAGCTGTACAAGAGTTACATCGGCCAAGGCTATTACAATACCGTGCTGCCCGCGGTGATCCAGCGCAACGTGCTGGAAAATCCGGGCTGGTATACCGCCTACACGCCGTACCAGGCCGAGATCGCGCAGGGCCGCCTGGAGGCGCTGCTGAATTTCCAGACGATGGTGATGGACCTGACCGGCATGGAGATCGCCAACGCGTCGCTGCTGGACGAGGCGACCGCCGCGGCCGAGGCGATGACCATGCTGCACGGCCTGCGCCCGCGCGACGCGTCGGACAAGACCAGCTTCTTCGTGTCGCACGAGTGCTTCCCGCAGACCATCGAGCTGCTGAAGACGCGCGCGAAGCCGCTGGGTATCGAGCTGGTGATCGGCGACTTCAAGACTGTCACGTTGAACGACAAGCTGTACGGCGCATTGCTGCAATATCCGACCGCCGACGGCACGGTGCATGACTACGCCGACTTCGTCGCGCGCGCCAAGGTCAACGGCATGACCGTCGCAGTCGCCGCCGACATCCTGAGTCTGGTGCTGCTGACACCGCCGGGCGAGTGGGGAGCGGACGTGGTGCTGGGTTCGACGCAACGCTTCGGCGTACCGATGGGCTACGGCGGCCCGCACGCCGCCTACTTCGCCTGCCGCGACGCGCAAAAGCGCTCGATGCCGGGCCGCATCATCGGCGTGTCGGTCGATGCCGACGGCGGCGCTGCGTTGCGCATGGCGCTGCAGACGCGCGAGCAGCATATCCGCCGCGAGAAGGCGACTTCGAACATCTGCACCGCGCAGGCGCTGCTGGCGATCATGGCCGGCATGTACGCGGTGTACCACGGTGCGGACGGCCTGCGTGCGATTGCCCGCAAGGTGCACCTGTCCACGGTCGCGCTGGCGAACGAGCTGAAGAAGCTCGGCTACAACGTCGCACCCGGCGCATTCTTCGACACGATCAAGCTGCTGCACACCGACAACGTGAAGGTGCATGCGCTGGCCGAGGCCGCGCAGATCAACTTCCATTACGCCAACGACGGCCTGACGCTGTCGCTGGACGAGACCACCACGACCGCCGACCTCAACGCCATCCTCGCGGTGTTCGCGCAGAAGGCAGGCAAGGCCGCACCCGTGCTGACCGCAGCCGATGTCGAGGCGCAGGCGATGGCGTTCAAGCAGCGCCAGTCTTCGATCCTGGGCCATCCGGTGTTCAGCCGCTACCACACCGAGACCGAGATGATGCGTTACATCAAGCGCCTCGAAAACAAGGACCTGTCGCTGACGCATTCGATGATCTCGCTGGGCTCCTGCACGATGAAGCTGAACGCGGCCTCCGAGATGCTGGCGCTGACCTGGCCCGAGTTTGCGAACCTGCATCCCTTCGTGCCGCTGGAGCAGGCCGAGGGTTACCAAGAGCTGATCTCCGGTCTGGATGCCGCGCTGTCCGAAATCACAGGTTTCGCGCAGATGAGCTTCCAGCCGAACAGCGGCGCGTCCGGCGAATACGCCGGCCTGCTGGTGATACAGGCCTACCACCGCTCGCGCGGCGAGGCGCAGCGCAACGTGGTGCTGATCCCGTCCTCCGCGCACGGCACCAACCCGGCGAGTGCGGCGATGTGCGGCATGGACATCGTCGTCGTGAAGTGCGACGCACGCGGCAACATCGACGTGGACGACCTGCGCGCGAAGGCGGAAGAGCACAAAGACAAACTGTCCTGCCTGATGGTGACCTACCCCAGCACGCACGGCGTGTACGAGGAATCGATCCGCGACATCACCGCGATCATCCACGCGAACGGCGGCCAGGTTTACATGGACGGCGCGAACATGAACGCGCAGGTCGGCCTGACCAGCCCCGGCAACATCGGCGCGGACGTGTGCCACCTGAACCTGCACAAGACCTTCGCGATCCCGCACGGCGGCGGCGGACCGGGCGCAGGCCCGATCGGCGTCGCGGAACACCTGACGCCGTTCCTGCCGGGACATGCCATGGTCAAGGTCGGCGGCGCGCAGGCCATCCACGCGGTGTCCGCGGCGCCCTACGGCAGCGCGCTGATCCTGCTGATCTCCTACGGCTATATCAGGATGATGGGCGGCGCGGGCCTGTCCGAGGCGACGAAGATGGCGATCCTGAACGCGAACTACATCAAGGAATCGTTGAAGGACCATTACGCCACCCTGTACAGCGGCAGCAACGGCCGCTGCGCGCACGAGATGATCCTCGACTGCCGCGAGTGGAAGAAGGAAGGCGTGGAAGTGGGTGACATCGCCAAACGCCTG
This sequence comes from Gallionella sp., assembly GCA_023229845.1. Taxonomy (GTDB): domain Bacteria; phylum Pseudomonadota; class Gammaproteobacteria; order Burkholderiales; family Gallionellaceae; genus Gallionella. Next base: position 30,650 of record JALNYK010000014.1, on the reverse strand, counting down.
ATGGACTTCGGCTTCCACGCGCCGACCACTTCCTTCCCGGTGGTGGACACGCTGATGGTCGAGCCGACCGAGAGCGAATCCAAGGCCGAGCTGGATCGTTTCTGCGAGGCGATGATTGCGATCCGCGGCGAGATCGAAGAAGTCATCACCGGCAAGGTGGACAAAAAGGACAACATCCTCAAGCACGCGCCGCATACCGCCAAGGCCGTAGTGACATCCGACTGGACGCGCAGCTACACTCGCGAACAGGCTGCGTATCCGCTGCCCTGGGTGCGCGACAACAAGTTCTGGCCTGCGGTCGCGCGGGTGGACAACGTGTACGGCGACAAGAACCTGGTGTGTGCCTGCCCGCCGGTGGATAGTTACGTTTAATGCTGCGTCATTGATGTAACTACTAGCCATTCGACTAAGCCCGCAAGCGGGCAAGTCGCTGGTTATCCGGCGGAGGCCGGAATCCAGTTGATTAATAATTTCCTGCGAAGCAGGTCAACATCAAATGTCGTCCGCTTCGCGGGATGTTTATTTTTACTGGATTCCGGCCTCCGCCGGAATGACGGGAATTTTTTAAGGAGACCATCATGTCCAAAGACATCAGCAACAAAACCAGCGTCACGTTAAAGGGGGCGCCGGTCACGCTGTACGGGAAATTTCCGGAAGTCGGGCAGACCGCCCCGGCGTTCACGTTGGTCGACAAGGGCCTGAAGGACGTGACGCTGCAGAGCTACGCCGGCAAGCGCAAAGTGCTGAACATTGTCCCCAGCCTGGACACGGCGGTATGTGCCGCGTCGGCGCGCAAGTTCAACGAGGCGGCTAACAAGCTGGAAAACGCCGTGGTGTTGGTGATCTCCGCCGACCTGCCGTTCGCCTCGGCCCGCTTCTGCGCCGCCGAGGGGCTGGAGAACGTCGTTACGCTGTCGCTGATGCGCGGCCGTGAGTTCATGCGCAACTATGGTGTGAAAATCGCCGACACCGCATTGGCCGGTGTAACCGCCCGCGCGGTGCTGGTGCTGGACGAGAACGATCGCGTGCTGCATGCCGAGCTGGTGGATGACATCACCCACGAACCGAACTACGACGCGGCGCTGGCCGCGTTGCAGTAAACACTTGGCGGCGGGCAAGCATGAAGACACACAAACGCATCATCGGCATCTGCTGGATCATCTTCGGTGCGCTGATTCTCTCGCTGTTGGCGCTGAAATTCGATCAGTTGTTGGGCCCCGCGGCTGTCGCCGGCGTGCTGGTCGGGCTGACCTTCCTCGCGGCGGGATTCTCGCTGGTGGCGAATATGCGCCGCTCCTCGTGGATATGCCTGCCCTGCTCGGCGCTGTCGCTGTTCACCTTCCCGATCGGTACGGTGATAGGCGCGTATTACCTCTGGTTCTACTTCAAAGTGGAACGGGTGAGCTGAGCGCATGGAGCCCGATCACAAGCATCCGCGCGGGCTGAGCCATGTCTGGCATGCCACGCAAACTGCCGCAGCCGGACTTCGCGCCGCCTGGCAACACGAGGATGCGTTTCGTCAGGAAGTGCTGGTCGCACTGATCGCGATTCCGGTTGCATTGCTTACGCCCGTCGACAAACTCGGCAAGGCACTGATGGTCGCCAGCATCCTGCTGGTGCTGATCGTCGAGCTCGTCAACTCCGCGCTGGAAGCCGCGGTGGACCACACCTCGCTGGAACGCCATCCGCTCGCGAAGCGCGCCAAGGACATCGCCAGCGCGGCGGTGCTGCTGAGCATCGTCAACGCGGTGGTAGTATGGGGGCTGGTTCTCATCTGATTCGAAAGGGTGTGAAAATGGCGCACACCGGGATCCCTCACCAATCTGCTGCAAGTCCTGACTGGCATAGCCAGTCGGCGCAGGAGGCGCTGTCAGCGCTCGACTCGACGCTCGATGGGCTGTCCGCTGCCGAAGCCGCGCAACGCATGCAGCGCTACGGCCCCAACCGCCTGACGCCGCCGCATCGGCGCGGGCCGCTGATGCGCTTCCTGCTGCAATTCCACAACGTGCTGATCTATGTGCTGCTGGCCGCTGCGACGGTCACCGCGCTGCTCGCGCATTGGGTGGACACTGCGGTGATCGTCGGTGTCGTCGTGATCAACGCCATCATCGGTTTCCTCCAGGAGGGCAAGGCCGAGAAGGCGATGGAGGCGATCCGTCGCATGCTGTCGCCGGAGGCCACGGTGCTGCGCGAAGGCCGGCGCACGGTGGTCGCGGCGGAGACGCTGACGCCCGGCGACATCGTGCTGCTCGCCTCCGGCGACAAGGTGCCCGCTGATCTGCGCTTGTTGAACGCGAAGAATCTGCGCATCGAGGAGGCGGCGCTGACCGGTGAATCCACCGCCGTCGAAAAAAATCCTGCCGCAGTGGATGCGCGAGCCGTGCTGGGTGATCGCTACTGCATGGCCTATTCCAGCACGCTGGTGGTGTACGGGCAAGGCATGGGCGTGGTGGTGGCGACCGCCGACGACACCGAGATCGGGCGCATCAGCGCGATGCTGGAAGAGGTGCAGAGCATGACCACGCCGCTGCTGCGCCAGATGGAGACCTTCGGGCGCTGGCTGACCGTTGCGATCATGGCGCTGGCCGTGCTCACCTTCCTGTTCGGCTGGCTGGTGCACAGCTTCGGCCTCGGCGACATGTTCCTCGCCGCGGTCAGCATGGCGGTGGCGGCGATTCCGGAAGGCCTGCCCGCGGTGCTGACCATAACGCTCGCGCTCGGCGTGCAGCGCATGGCGAAGCGCAACGCCATCGTGCGCCGCCTGCCTGCGGTCGAGGCGTTGGGTTCGGTAACCGTGATCTGCACCGACAAGACCGGCACGCTGACCAAGAACGAGATGACCGTGCAGCGCGTGATCGCCGCACCCCAGGTGTTCGAGGTCAGCGGCAGCGGCTACGCGCCGCACGGCGGGTTTGCCATCGCCGGCAGGGAGGCGAACATCGCCGATTATTCCCATGCGCTGGATCTGCTGCGCGTCGGCCTGCTGTGTAACGACGCCGCGCTGAATAAAGCGGAAGGGCAATGGCGCATCGCCGGCGATCCGACCGAGGGTGCGCTGATTCCGCTGGCGCTGAAGGCCGGCATGGACGTGGCCTTCGAACAGGGCGAACTGCCGCGCACCGACCATATCCCGTTCGAGTCCGAACACCGCTACATGGCGACGCTGCACCACGACCATGCCGGCCACGCCTTCGTCTTCGTGAAGGGCGCGGTCGAGCAGGTGCTGGCGATGTGCCATCTGCAACGCGAAGTCGGTGAAGATGCAACGCTGGATCTGCCGTACTGGCAAGAGCGCATGGCCGAGACCGGCGCGCTCGGTCAGCGCGTGCTGGCGATGGCGATGAAGACAGTCGATGCCGGGCAGCGCGAATTGAACTTCGACGACATGCAGGACGGCTACACGCTGCTGGGCATGGTGGGAATCAGCGACCCGCCGCGCGAGGAGGCCATCGCCGCGGTGCGCGACTGCAAAGCCGCAGGCATACGCGTCAAGATGATTACCGGCGACCATGCGGACACCGCGCGCGCGATCGCCGCGCAGATCGGCATCGGCAACGGCCATGCGCTGACCGGTGGCGAAATCGATGCGCTCGACGACGACGCACTACGCCAAGCGGTGCGCGATGTCGACGTGTTCGCGCGCGCCAGCCCGGAACACAAGCTGAGACTGGTCACGGCCTTGCAGGCCAACGGCGAGATCGTCGCGATGACCGGCGACGGTGTCAACGACGCACCCGCGCTGAAACGCGCCGACATCGGCGTGGCGATGGGCATGAAGGGCACGGAGGTTGCCAAGGAGGCGGCGGAGATGGTGTTGGCCGATGACAACTTCGCCACCATCGCCCACGCGGTGCAGGAAGGCCGCACCGTGTATGACAACATCAGGAAGGCCATCGTGTTCATCATCCCGACCAACGGCGGCGAGGCAGGCGTCGTGCTGATCGCGATCCTGTTTGGCATGGTGCTGCCGATCACGCCGGTGCAGATCCTGTGGGTGAACATGGTCAGCGCGGTCACGCTGGCGCTGGCGCTGTCGTTCGAGCGGGCCGAGCCGGACGTGATGCGCCGCGCGCCGCGTGCGGCAACCGAGCCCATCCTGTCGCGCTTCATGATCTGGCGCATAACCTTCGTTTCGGTGCTGCTCACCGTGGGCGTGGTTGCGCTGTTTCTGTGGGAGCTTGCGCGCGGCGATAGCCTGGAGACCGCGCGCACCGTCGCGGTGAATGCGCTGGTGATGGGCGAGATCGCCTACCTGTTCAACTGCCGCTACCTGCTGGGGCCGGTGCGCAGCTGGCAGGACTTCACCGGCAACCGCTATGTGCTGCTCAGCATCGGAGTCTTGGCAGTCATTCAGGCCGCATTCACCTACCTGCCGTTCATGCAGAAGATGTTCGGCGTGGTCGCGTTGGATGCGGCGGCCTGGGGATTGATCGCAGGTTTCGGCGTGTTGCTGTTCGTCGTGATCGAGATCGAGAAACGGCTGCTCAGCAACCGCAAGGCCTGACGACTCCGCATCCCTCATATAGGGGGAAAGCCTGATTGACCCGATTCGGCGAAGCATGACAGCATGCCTTTCGCTCTGGCGGGCCTGCGCCGGAAATCCCCGACGAAAGAAATATCGCGACAGGAATCCCGGTATGACCAAGACGATCATCATTACCGATCTGGATGGAACGCTGCTCGATGCCGCGAGGTATTCCTTCGAGCCGGCGTTGCCCGCGCTGAATCTGGTGCGGGCGAGCGATATCCCGCTGATCCTGTGTTCCAGCAAGACGCGCGCGGAGATGGAAGTCGTCCGCGGGCAGTTGGGCAACGAGCATCCCTTTATCGTCGAAAACGGCGGCGGCATCTTCATCCCGCAGGGGTATTTCGCCGACATTCCCGACGCCGTGGACTGCGGCGATTATCGGCTGATCTCGCTCGGCACGCCCTATGCGGAGATACGCCGCAGCTTCATTCGTTTGCGCGACGAATTGCGGGTGCAGGCGCGCGGTTTCGGCGACATGACGGCGGACGAGGTGGCCGCGCTGACCGGACTCGGGCCGGAGGATGCGCGGCGCGCGCGGCAGCGCGATTTCGACGAACCCTTCGTGTTCGACGGCGCGCCCGACGCAGGCTTTTTGCGCGCGATAGAGCAAGCCGGGCTGAGCTGGACCGAGGGCCGGCTGTTTCACATCATGGGCAGGCACGACAAGGGCCGCGCCGTGAACCTGCTGAAAGCGCTCTACGCAAAACGCTACGGCGCCGTCGCCAGCATCGGCCTCGGCGACAGCCTGAACGACCTGCAAATGCTGCAAGCGGTGGACAAGCCGGTGCGGGTGATGCACGACGACGGCAGCCGCGATGCGCGCATTTCCGCGCCCGGCCTGATCGAGACGCAACTGCCCGGTCCGGCCGGCTGGAACGAAGCGGTGCTGCGCTTGCTGTCCTGCGAGGGCCCCTTGCGGGAGATATTCGACGCCGCGCTCGCCGCCGTCGATCCCTACCGCGCGGTGCTCAGGTTCGCCAGGGTCGAGAACAGATGCCTGCATGCGGGCGGCAACCGCTATGAGCTGGATGCGTTCGAGCGCATCGTCGTTGTCGGCGCAGGCAAGGCTGCGGCGCGCATGGCGCAGGCCGTCGAGACGCTGCTCGGCGCGCGCATCTCCGCCGGGCTGATCGTCGTGAAGGAAGGCCACAAGCTGCCGCTGAAGATCGTCGAGCAGGTAGAGGCTGCGCATCCGGTGCCGGACGAGGCCGGGGCGGAGGGCGCGCGGCGGCTGCTGGACATGGTGCGCGCCGCCGACGAAAAGACGCTGGTGCTCTGCCTGATTTCGGGCGGCGGCTCCGCGTTGCTGGTCGCGCCCGCCGAGGGCGTGACGCTGCAGGACAAGCAACAGACGACCGAACTGCTGCTGAAGGCGGGGGCCGGCATCGACGAACTGAACGCCGTGCGCAAGCATCTTTCCGCCGTGAAGGGCGGCAGGCTGGCGCAGGCGGCATACCCGGCGCAACTGCTCGCGTTGCTGCTGTCCGACGTCGTCGGCGACCGGCTGGACGTGATCGCCTCCGGGCCGACCGCGCCGGACGGCTCTACGTTCGGCGATGCGCGGGCGGTGATCGCGAAATACCGGCTGGAGGAAAAGCTGCCGCCGCGCGTCGTCGCCCATTTGCAAAATGGGATGGACGGATTGATCACCGAAACGGTGAAAGCGGGCGACCGCTGTCTGGAGCGCACGCGCAACGTCATCGTCGGCGCGCTCGGGCTGGCGCTCGAAGCGGCGGAGGAACGAGCCAGGCAATCTGGGCTTCCGGCGCAGATTCTCACCGCCGAGCTGCAGGGCGATGTTCGCGCCGCCGCACGGTTCCTTGCGCAGACCGCGCGCGACACGTTGGCCGGAATGCGGCCGGGCGAACGCCGTTGCCTGATCAGCGGCGGCGAGACCACCGTCGTCGTCACGGGCAACGGCAAGGGCGGCAGGAATCAGGAGCTCGCGCTGGCCTTCGCGCTGGAGATCGAGGGGCAGGAGGGCGTGGCGCTGCTGTCCGCCGGAACCGACGGCAGCGACGGGCCGACCGATGCGGCCGGGGCGTTGGTGGACGGGCGCACCGCGGCGCTGGCGCGCTCGCTGGGTATCGATCTCGCGGGGTATCTCGCGGGCAACGATTCCTACGCTTTCTTCCGGGCATGCGATAGCCGCCTGAAGAGGCGCAGCCATCTGTTCACCGGGCCGACCGGAACCAATGTGATGGATATGCAATTGCTGTTGCTGGAAAGGCAGGAATAGCTGCTTCGCCGTGAAGCAGGGACGTGTACGCGGAGGGAAACCGGATCATCCTAGAAACCGCAGTCGACCGCTCCATTGAGGACGCAAGCAAATGAGCAGAAAAGGATTTTCTTATTTATTCACGCTCACCCAGTGGGTGCGTCGCTACGAAGCGTATTGCGCGTCCCTCGCTGCGCATGGCGGCGTTACTCCTCCTCGGAATGGAACGACCATTCCTCGTCGTCGCGCCTTGCCCTGCATCGCGATGAACGCACACTACACTTCGTTCAACTACGGTTTCTAGGATCATGGACACCGTTACATTCAGGGCCGAAGTTCAAGGCCAGATCGAGGAGGCAGGGCGGGCCGATATCGTCGTCGGCATCCCCAGCTTCAACAGCGCGCACACCATAGGCCATGTGGTGCGCGCCGCGCAGGCCGGGCTCGCCAAATACTTTCCCGAACACAGGGCGGTGATCGTGAACTCGGACGGCGGCTCCAGCGACGGCACCATGGAGGTCGTGCGCAACACCTCGATCGCGGATTTCGACGCCATCCTGCTGCATCACCGAATCTCGCCGGTTTCCAGAATGGCTTTCCCCTACTCCGGCATTCCCGGCAAGGGCAGCGCCTTCCGCGCGATCTTCGAGGTCGCCCGGATGCTGGATGCGCAGGCCTGCGTGGTGATCGACTCCGACCTCAGGAGCATCACGCCGGAGTGGATCGAATTGCTGGTCAAGCCGGTGCTCTCGGGCGGCTTCGACTATGTCGCGCCGCTTTACCACCGCCACAAGTTCGACGGCACCATCACCAACAGCATCGTCTATCCGCTTACCCGCGCGCTCTACGGCAAGCGGGTGCGCCAGCCCATAGGCGGCGATTTCGGATTCTCCGGCAAGCTGGCGCAGTTCTACCTGACCAAGGAAGTGTGGGACTCGGATGTCGCCCGTTTCGGCATCGACATCTGGATGACCACCACGGCGATTGCAAACGGCTTCAAGGTGGCGCAATCCTTTCTCGGTGCCAAGATCCACGACGCCAAGGACCCCGGTGCAGACCTCGGCGACATGCTCTACCAGGTGGTCAGCGCAACCTTCGAACTGATGGAGGGATATGCCGACGCATGGGGGCCGGTGCGCGGCTCCGAGCCGGTGCCGATTTTCGGCTTCGAGTACACCGTAGGGCTGGAGCATGTGAACGTGAACACCGCGCGGATGCTGAAGGTGTTCAGGGAAGGGTTGGTCAACCTGCGCGAGATATGGATGGACATTCTCGGCGCGGGCGACCTGCAGGAGGTGGAGCGGTTGGGCAAAGCGGGCGACGGGGAATTCCGCTTTCCGACCGGACTGTGGGCGCGGATCGTGTACGACTATGCCATCGCCTTCCACCAGAGGAAGCTATCCAGAGAGCATCTGATCAAGTCGCTGCTGCCGCTTTACATGGGCAAGACCGCGGCGTTCGTGATCGAGGTCGAACCGCTGGCGCAGCACGAGGCGGAAGAGGCCGTCGAGCGGCTCTGTCTGGATTTTGAAAACGGCAAGGACTACTTGCTGGCCCGCTGGAAATAACGTTATCAAGGAGACGACCATGATGGACTTTATCGATTTGATTCTGGAGCCGTTGCAGGAAATGCTGCTCAGGTTCAAGGCGTTTCTGCCCAACCTGCTGGCGATGCTGGTGATCGTCGGCATCGGGCTGCTGCTGGCCAAGCTGCTGCGGGCGATCCTGCTGAAATTCCTGGCGGCGGTCGGTTTCGACAGCTGGTCCGACCGCATGGGTTTCACCACGCTGATGCGCAAGGGCGACCTGTGGGTCAAGCCTTCGGTCGTCGTCGGCGCGGTCGCGTTCTGGATGCTGGTCATCGTCACGCTGATGGTCGGCCTGAGCGCGCTCAGGGTGGCGGCGATAGACAGCCTGGTCGGCGAGTTCTTCTCCTACCTGCCGCGCGTCTTCTCGGCCGCGATGATCCTGCTGATCGGTTACGTGGTTTCCGGTTTCGTCAGCCGCGCGGTGCTGATCGCCGCGGCGAATGCCGGGTTCCATTACGCGAAACTGCTGGGCGAAGTCATACGCGCCTTGCTGATGCTGATGATCCTGGCGATGGTCATGGAGCAGTTGCAGATAGCCACCAGTATCGTGCTGGCCGCCTTTTCGATCACGTTCGGCGGGGTCGTGGTCGCGCTCGCCATCGCCTTCGGCGTGGGCGGCATAGGCGCGGCGCGGCGGATCATCGAGCGCGAGATCGCCGAGGAAAAGCCGCAAGAGAAGCAGGACGACATCGAACATATTTGACCGGAGGTGTGCCATGACCGACTTTTACCAGACCGGAATCATCACGACGCTGCACCAGCTGGGCCAGCCTACACTGGAGCGGCTGGAGTCCGAACTGCTCGGCTTTTCGAAGACACGGCCAATCGCGCTGGTGCTGCCCGCGCTGTATTCCGAGTTCGAGGGGCCGGCGATGCCGGGCATCGTGCGGGAGCTTTCCAAGGTGAAGTACCTGAACGAGATCGTGCTCACGCTCGACCAGGCTACGGAAGACGACTTCAGGCGCGTGCGCGAATTCATGTCGCCTATCCAGACCGAGGTGAAGATCATCCACAACAGCGGCAAGCGCATCGGCGAGGTGTACGAGACGCTGACGCGCAACGGACTGGACGCGGGGCTGCGCGGCAAGGGGCGCTCGGCATGGCTGGCCTACGGCTACGTGCTGGCGCGCGGGCGCTCGGACGTCATCGCGCTGCACGACTGCGACATCGTCACCTACAGCCGCGAACTGCTAGGCAGGCTCTGCTATCCGATTGCCAACCCAAACCTGAACTATGTGTTCTGCAAGGGCTACTACAGCCGGGTGACCAGCAAGATGAACGGTCGCGTGACCCGCTTGCTGGTGACGCCGCTGGTGCGCTCGCTACAGCAACTGAGCGGGCAGCACGGCTTCCTGACGTTCCTCGACAGCTTTCGCTACTCGTTGGCCGGCGAGTTCAGCATGAGCACCGATCTGGCGCGCATCAACCGCATCCCGTCCGACTGGGGGCTGGAAGTCGGTTCGCTGGCCGAGGTGTACCGCAACTACTCGCCGCGCCGGGTATGCCAGGTGGACATCGCCGCGACCTACGAGCACAAACACCAGATACTCTCGGCGGACGACGCGGAGAAGGGGCTGATGAAAATGTCGGTGGACATCTGCAAATCCATCTTCCGCACGCTGGCCTCGGACGGCGTGGTTTTCTCGGAAGGGATGTTCAGATCGCTGATCGTGACCTATCTCCGCCAGGCCGAAGATACGCTGATGAAATACGAGGCGGACGCGATGATAAACGGGCTGACCTTCGACCGGCACGAAGAGGCCAAGGCGGTGGAGGCGTTCTCCAGAGCCATCGCCATGGCATCGCAAGCCTTCGTGGAAAACCCGATGGGCAATCCGCTGATCCCGAACTGGAACCGGGTGAGCGCGGCCATCCCGGACATTTTCGAAATGCTCAGGCTGGCTGTAGACGCAGACAACAAGTAGCGGGCCAAAGCAATTGTTCTGCTTGCTGCCGCTCCAGTTATCGCGTGGTGAGGACTGCTCTTTCAAGTGCGACATGGCTTGGTCATGCGCGCCATCCATCACGCAAGGATGGCGGGATCGAATTTCAAAGCGGTCGTGGAAATTGAAATAGTTCGTTCTGGCTTCTCTTCGAGTGCGCTCAGAACTATAGGCTTTGTCGAACCCCAAGCATCCCGGCACTAATTTTTAGCGAAGCACCCCGCGCAAGGCGCGAAGGTTTTTCCATACCAGCGCCTTGGGCAAGTTCATCGCCATGGCTTGCATGCATCGTTCCAGCCGATCATGACGATCTTGCAGATGTTGGACTGCCTTGTCCAAATCTTCGCGTATCGCCTGACCATAGGCTGTTTCAGCCTTGGCTACCGCCTGCCGCAGCAAGGCCAGTGTCGGATTCATCATTGCAAGGTCAATGATGTCCCGGCTGAACACGCCGTCGTCTCTCCATCGGTCAGAATTTGCCAGCAACTTGCTCGCGACCATGTCCAAAGGCGTAAGCGTTGCAATGCCACACACGTTATCTTTGATTCCCGGGGGCGATAACTCGATGCGTCCTTCAAGAATGATTTCGAATTTGATCGCCTGGTCAGCCACCTGAATTGCCGTCCGGATGCCGTATTGATCGGCGCGCACCTCGCGGAGTTGCATCAATGGTTCGGCATCTTCGCGCACGATGGCGGCTATTCCATCCATACCCGTGAGCAACTGGCGCAGATTGCGATAACTGGCAACATCCGATACCAAAAAATCCATATCAACCGATTCCCGATATTCGCCATATCGCAGCGCAATAACGGTGCCCCCGGCAAACAAGCAGTTGTTTTCTTTCAATAGCGGGCCATTCAGGGCGCGCAAAGCATAAGCAATACGCTGATGGTGCGGGCGTTCAAATCGTTCCATTGCGATCACCCAGCCCCAAACGAAGGGAGTCGACGAGTTGCTGCTCAGCCGGTTCCATCGCCTGCAAATCCACATGACGCCAATTGCGCTCATAGATGCCCAGCGCTTCTAACGGCGTTAATTCATCAGTGCCATGAACCTGCCAGGCCAGTTTCTTGAGTTGCGGATAGTCAGCCAAACGGATGCGGGCGGGGATCAGCCCCTTGCGGTCAGCAGCGGGCTGGTCGGCAGCCAAGTCGGCGGGCTTGATGATGTCGAAATTTATACCCAACGCGGCCATGGCATTCAGATACGCACCCATGGTGACCGATGGCTCGCCGCTCTCGATCCGGTGCAACGTCACCCGCGACATACCCGCCGCCTCAGCCGCAGTGGTCGCGCTGATGCGGAGCGCCTTGCGATGCGCGCGAATCTGCTGACCCATAGCGATGAGCTTGTCGGCGACGGCGCTTGCAATAATGGGGGCTTGTGCTGGCATAGTGTTTCTCATTCTATGCAGATAGATTGATTTGTCAATAATAAGATACAAAATATCAAAAACAGAAAAGTATTCGACGTTAGCTTTTCAGGCGAGCAGTTGCCATTATCGACCCATTGGAGATGATCATTTCGTTTGCTGCGAATGATCGCTCATCGGCCTTATGTAGCGCTCCACATAAGGTCTGAGGGGCCGATCTTCAAATCTTCGCTCAGACTGACTGTTCATGGCACATAGCGGAAGCAGCTCGAACGTCAGCAAAGGAAAAGCCAGACGCTCAGGCGGCGTCCGCACCCAGCAGTTCCGCGCGCATCAGGTTCAGCAGCAGGTCGTCGAAAGTGTAGAAGCCGTTGGCGCAATCGGCGAGTTGGGTCAGCGCGAAGGCCGCGCCGGTGCCGAATGCTTCGCGTCGGATCGATTCGTGGGTCAGGCGCACGGTCTGGTGCGGGAAGCCGAAGATTACTTCGTGGTGGCCGACGATGCCGCCCAGGCGCAACGAGGTGATGCGCTCGCCGTCCACTTCCAGCGTTTCGGCGATCTTGCGTGCGGTGCCGGAGATTTCCGATTTTTCCCTGAAATGCTGCTCGACGATTTCCACGTCGGCGAAGGGTGCGATCTTGCGCAGCAGCTTGGCCGCGACGATCAGGAAGTTAATGCCCAGCGTGATGTTCGGCGAGCACAGCACGCGCGTGTTTTCTCCGAGGCTGTGGGCGTAGGCCAGGTCGTCTTCCGAGTAGGCCGAGATCGCGCTGACCAGCGTGATGCCGCGTTTGCGCACCTCCTCGCCGTAGGCATGGATGCTCTCCGGCGACGAGAAATCCACCAGCGCATCCACGGGCATGCTCTCGAACAGTTCGGCGTAGGGATGCTGCTCGGTGCCGACGACGGGGATGTCCGTTCCGGGGTGGGAGTACGGCTGTCCTGCGACCGAACGGCGCGCGATCCAGCGCAATTCGAAGCGCGGGTCGTTGCTCAATACGTTGGCGACGGCTTGTCCGGCCTTGCCGTGGCCGACTAGGCCGACGCGTATTTTCTGGGTCATGACGCTCTCTCCTTTGTTGCGAGTTGAAGACTTACCGAGGGAGCGGCCGATTGTACCATCGTCGAAATTGCTATCCGGCGTCTTGTCCGATCACTCGGAACGCCGGCGCGTTGCCCTGCTTGTCCTGTCCCGCATAGACGGTCAGGTGCGGATAGGGAATCTCGATGCCGTGCGCGTCGAAGGCATCTTTCAGGCGACGCAGGAATTCGCGGCGCACGCCCCATTGCTCCAGCGCCACGGTCTTGAAGCGGCAGCGCAGGATCACCGCCGAATCGCCCCAGTCCTGCACGCCGGCGATATCGATGTCTTCCAGTATCTTCTCGGCGTAGTCTTCCGCCGCGCGCAGCTCCCCGGCCACCTCGCGCATCACGGCATAAGCCTCGTCTATGCTCTCGCGATAGGCGATGCTCACGTCCACCATCGCGTAGGCGTAACCGCGCGACTTGTTGGTGACGGTGGTGATCAGCCCGTTGGGTACGTAATGCACGCTGCCTTCGAAGTCTCGCAGGCGCACATAGCGCAGCGTGACGTCCTCCACCGCGCCGGTCTTACCTGCAATCTCGACCACGTCGCCTTGGCGTATCTGGTTCTCCAGCAACAGGAAGAAGCCGTTGAAGAAGTCCTTGATCAGGCTCTGCGCGCCGAAGCCCACCGCAAGACCGACCACACCGGCCGCGCCGAGGATGGGCGCGATGGAGAGGCCGAGTTCGGAGAGCGCCAGCATGCCGGCGACCAGCGAGATCACCACGGTGGAGATGTGGCGGAACACGCGCGCCAGCGTCTCGATGCGGCGGCCCTCTTCGGCAGAATCGCTACGCGCGTTCATGTAGTTGCGGAACATGCGGATCAGTTTGCGGCTGATCTGCATCAGCAGCCATGCCAACGCGATGATCGCGAGCACGCGCAGCAGGTCTTTCGAGAGATGCAGGTATTGGGCGAAAGGGAGGCTTTCCATGACATGATTCCTGTCTGTTCGGATAGCCGATTCTAGCAGGCTGCCGGCGCGCAAGCTCCGGCGCGATGACCGCAAAATCGCGTCGGCTATAATCGGTCTCGTTCAATCTGAGGTTGCATATGTCCACAACGATACTCGTCATCGGACTGATGGTGTTCTTTGCACACTTTCTGTCGCTGCAGTTCCGCAAGACCAATATCCCCGACGTGCTGGTACTGATGCTGGTCGGCATCGCGATCGGCCCGCTGCTGGGCATCGTCACGCCGGAGGATTTCGGCAAGATCGGTTCGCTGATCGCGACCATCGCGCTGGTGGTGATCCTGTTCGAGAGCGGCACTTCGCTGAATCTGAACGTGCTCGGCAAGTCTCTGGCGACCACCGGCGTGCTGACGTTCTGGTGTTTCGTTCTGACCACTGTCATTGTCGCGTTGCTTGGTTATTACCTGCTCGACTTGTCGCAGCTCCCCGCCGCGATGCTGGGCGTGACGCTGGGCGGCACCTCGTCCGCGGTGGTCATACCGATGGTGAGCGCGCTGCAGTTGTCGGAGAAACCGGCTACGGTGCTGGTGCTGGAATCAGCGCTGACCGACGTGCTGTGCATCGTCGGCGTGTTCGCGCTGCTGCAGGTCTATACCCAGGGCGGCGTCGAGCCCGGCAGGCTGGTCGGCGGCGTGATGTCCGCGCTGATTTTCGCCGCGGTGATCGGCGTGCTGGGCGGCATAGGCTGGCTGCTGGTGCTGGGCAAGGTGCGCGACTTCCCGAACACGATCTCCTCGACGCTGGCCTATGTGTTCATCGTTTACGGACTGACCGAGATGCTCGGTTTCTCGGGCGCGATCGCCGCGCTGGCGCTGGGCGTCACGCTGACCAACTTCGAGAAGTTCGGCCTGACGCGTTTCGACCGCATCGACCGCAACATCGTGCCGCTGAACGACATGGATCTGACCTTCTACCGCGAGGCGGTGTTCCTGCTGAAGACCTACTTCTTCGTCTATCTCGGCATCTCGATCCACTTCGGCGCGGTAGAGCTGGCTGTCGTCGCGCTGGCGATGGTGCTGCTGGTGTTCGCGATGCGCATCGGCCTGACCCGCATCGTGTTCCGCGGCGAGGGATACAGCCTGCGCGACACCGCATTCACCTCGATGCTCGCTCCCAAGGGGCTGGCCGCCGCGGTGCTGGCGACATTGCCGCTGCAGTACGGCGTCGCCGGCGGCGAACTGATACGCGACACGACCTACATGGTGGTGCTGGTCAGTATCACGCTGACCGCCTTGCTGGTGATGGCGTATCCGCTGCCGGCGATGCAAAAGTTGTATGGCCGTGCGCTGGGGAAAAAGCAGAGTCTCGAAGCCTCGCCTGCGCCAGACTAGCCAGCCTCTGCTTATCCCTCGTGATCGTGTCCGCGTACAGGCCGCTTGCGCCACCGTACGGTGCGCGTCATCGGTTCCGGTTGCAGGGTCGCATGGTGGATGTCGAACCGTTCGGCCAGCATGACATGGCCGGCTTGCAGCACGCTTTCCCACTGCCCGATGTCCCGTACCACTAGGTGGGCGGAGAGCAACGGCACTTCCGACTTCACCGACCAGATGTGCAAATCGTGTACGGAGGCCACGCCGGGGACGGCAACCAGCGCCTGTCCAACCGCTTGCGGATCGATGTCGAACGGTGCGCCTTCCATCAGACCGTGCAGCGCTTCGCGCAGCAGGCGCAGGCTGGAAAACAGAATCAGCGCGCCGATACCCAACGACAGCAGCGGATCGATAGGCGTCCAGCCGGTGAAGGCAATCACTAGGCCGGAGAGCAGTGCCGCCACCGATCCCAGCAGGTCGCCGATGACATGCAGCATGGCGGCGCGGGTGTTGAGATTTTTCTCGCCGCGCGCCAGCAGCCATGCCACCAGCAGATTGATCGCCAGGCCGATGGCGGCAGTGATGGAAACCGCCTCGCCCATTACCGCCTGCGGCGCCTGTAGTCGTGTAATGGCCGTCGCTACCAGCCACGCCACCAGCGCCAACAACGCCAGGCTGTTGACGAGCGCGGCGAAAAATTCGGCGCGCCCGAAACCGTAGCTGTGACGCGGCGAAGGCGGTCGCCGCGCCAGCCAGGCCGCACCCGCTGCCAGCGCCAGTGCGGCGGCATCGTTGACCATGTGTCCCGCATCCGCCACCAGCGCCAGCGATCCGGCCCACAAGCCGACGCCCGCCTCGACGGCGGCGAAGCCCAGCGTGAACAGCGTGGCCAGCACCAGCGTCGTACCGGCGCGGGCATGTCGATGATCGTGGCTCATTGTTTCATCCTTGTTCTTTTCGCGTTAAGCGCGCCGCGATCCACGTGACTCCCACCGCCAGCGCCATCAGGCCAAAGGCGATGCCGGCCTGACTGACAAGTTCCGGGGCGAGCAGCAGCAAGCCGCCCAGTTCCAGCATCATTACGCCTGACATCAGCTTGAGCAAGCGGCCTTCGCGTTCGGTGAGCTTGCGCGTCCCCAGGCTGCGGGCGAAGACAACGACGATCAGCGCCAGCGGCATCACGTAGATCAGGTTGTAGGCGGCGAGATAGCCATAGCGGGCGGCGACGGAAAGGTCCGCCAGCGTCAGCAATCGGGTATAGACCATGGGGAAACCCGCCGTGCACAGCAGTTCGTAAAAGTTGGCGGCGACGGCCAGAAAAATTGTCGCGGCGAGCATGGTCGGCAGACTCTCGGCGTTGAGGATGGCGCGGGCGCGGCGGAAGATGTCGGGCTTCCTCGATTCGGGGATAGACAGCGAGATGCCTTTCTCGAACAGGAATAAATCCTTCACGTTCACCGCGCCGACGAATACCGCCAGCGCGCCCGCCGCCAGCGTCACCCAGGCGAGATGGCCGAACAGTTGAAAGACGTTGAGCCAGGCGGACATGAAGGCGAAGTACATCAGCCCCGAGACCAGCACGAACACGCCGCCTATGGTCAGCATGCGCGCGCGGCTCTTCTGGTGTGCCATCATCGACAACAGGAACAACAGTACGAAAAAAGCGCAGGGATTGAAAGCATCCAGCCCCGCCAGAATCAGCGTGAGCGCGGGCAGCGAGAGGCCGGCGGGATCGACCGTGCCGATCAGCGGCAATCGGATGGGTGGAGGCGCCTGTGTCGGCGGCAGTTCGCTGGTCGCGCCGCCGAGGCTGCGCGCGCGGCAGTCGTCGAGATGCCGGCGAATCAATGCGCCGGTGGTCGCGTCGTTGTCCCAGCCTGCATGCATCTCGCCGCAAAACAGGAAGGCGGGCACGGAGGCAGCGGTCTGGCTGAGCCGTTGCGCCATGCTCCGGTACAACTGAACGTTCTCGGCGCTACGCGTGAGCTCCAGCGCATGCAGCCTGACCCATGGCCGCGCCTGCGGGATCGCTTCGATATAGGGATGCGCTGCAGTGCAATGCGGACAGGTCAGCGACCAGAAGAAATAAAGCTGCACTTCCGGCTGGCCGTCGGCATCCGTCTTCACCCAGATGTCGTCGGCATGGCCGGCAATGGGGAGCAGTGCAAAAAGGCAGGCGGCGATGAGTAAAAATTTTTTCCGAATCGTCGCGCGGCTCCGCAAAAACATCATGCGGCGGGCGATGATATGGAGCGCCATGAATGCCATGACTCAGCTCTGGTGCACCGAGACAACGTGGAAAAATATTTCCCCCGGGGATACGCTCATCGGCGATTTACCCTGAGAAATGTTGCCACCAGCGCCTGCGGTTGTTTGGTACGGGTGCGTCCGTCACTATCGTCTCGGGCGGCGTGGTGCTGAGCACCCAGCGCGGCGGTGTCGGTTTCGTGTTGCTGCCGCACATGGAACCCAACGTATTGGGATCGTAGACTTTGATCAGCGTGGGTTGCTCCACATGATCGGCATAGACGATGCCGCACAAGTGAAAGTCGTGATCCTGCCGCAGCAGCTTGTCCAGTGCATCGATGCGCGTGATCAGTTCGTCGTTGCTCAACGCCTTGTCCGGCACCGTCTCGCCTATCTGGTAGAAGAACCACTGGCCGGTCTTGACGCGTCCCCATAGCGCATCCAGGTCGGCCCATTGCAGCATGCCGTAGAACTTGCCTTTGAGCCGGGCATGAAAATCCGTTGCGTTTGCACTGTCCATTTTTATACACCCTGTTATCGGTTGAAGATGGCGGACAATATCGCAAACCTATGCGGGCATGCCGAGTATCCGTCCGGTTATTTTGCGCGCGAAAAATTCAGTCCTCCTCAGAGGATGTCTTGGAAACTATAAGGCATCTCTAATGATTCGTCATTACGCAAAGGCGGGAATGACGAAATTTGAATATTTGGAGATGTCCTATAGATCTTTCTGCTCGTACCAGCCCTGGCTGCGCTTAACCAGATACACCACGGAGAGCATCACCGGCACTTCGATCAAGACGCCGACCACGGTGGCCAGCGCCGCACCCGATTCGAAACCAAACAGGCTGATCGCCGCCGCGACAGCGAGCTCGAAGAAGTTGGATGCGCCGATCAGCGCCGATGGGCCGGCGACGCAATGCGCTTCGCCGCTGCGGTGGTTCAGCCAGTAGGCCAGCGCGGAGTTGAAATACACCTGGATGGTAATCGGCACGGCCAGCATCGCGATGATGAGCGGTTGTTCGACGATGGCCTTGCCCTGGAAGGCGAACAGCAGCACCAGCGTCAGCAGCAACGCGGAGATCGACCATGGGCCGATCTTCGCCAGCGTCTCATCGAACGCAACCTGACCTTTACGCAGCAAAGCCTTGCGCAACAGTTGCGCGATGACGACCGGGATCACGATGTACAGCACCACCGACACTAGCAGCGTGTCCCACGGCACGACGATGGCCGAGAGGCCGAGCAGCAGCGCGACCAGCGGCGCGAAGGCGAACACCATGATGGTGTCGTTGAGCGCAACCTGGCTCAGCGTGAACATCGGCTCGCCGTTCACCAGCCGGCTCCACACGAACACCATCGCGGTGCAGGGCGCGGCGGCCAGCAGGATCAGCCCGGCGATGTAGCTGTCGAGCTGGTCGGCGGGCAGGTAGGGCGCGAACAGATGGCGGATGAACAGCCAGCCCAGCAACGCCATCGAGAACGGTTTGACCGCCCAGTTGACGAACAGCGTGACGCCGATGCCGCGCCAGTGCTTGCGCACTTCGTGCAGCGCGCCGAAGTCGATGCGCAACAGCATCGGAATAATCATCACCCAGATTAGCAGACCGACCGGGATGTTGACCTTGGCGACCTCCAGCCCGCCCAGCCATTGGAACGGCGCGGGGAAGAACTGCCCCAGCACCACGCCGACGACGATGCAGAGGAAGACCCACAGGGTCAGATAGCGTTCGAAGAGGTTCATGTTGTTATCCTTGAATTATCCAAATGCATCGAATCTTTGTAGGTCGGGTTCACCCTAAAGGGTACGAGAGCGCAGCGTAACCCGACGCTTCGAGTTGAAATATGGCTTGTCGGGTTACGCGATAAACCTGCTAACCCGACCTACTTCACTGGTTTGGTAGGAGCGGCTTCAGCCGCGATTGCCTTACCATCGGTCGCCTATCTCGGCTATAACCAGCCACTTAGCGCAGGTTTCATCGCGCTTAGTGGATTGGCTAGTAGTTCCATCAAAGCCGCTCCCACAAATGCATCAAATTATGAGGTCGGGTTCACCCTAAAGGGTACGAGAGCGCAGCGTAACCCGACGCTTCAAGTTGAAAAATTGCCTACTTTTTACTCAGCCTGGAATCCTTCCGGTTAGTCCTTGATGCGCCCGATCTCGGCGAGTTTCTCCTTCAGCGCCAGTTTGTCCAGCTTCTCGACGGGCAGGCTCATGAACAACTGGATGCGCCGCGCCAACTGTTCGGCGGCATGCTTGAACGCGGAGCGGCGCGCCTCGTCGCCCTCGACATGAGCCGGGTCGGGGATGCCCCAATGCGCGGTCATCGGCGAGCCGTACCACACCGGGCAGACTTCCCCCGCGGCGTTGTCGCACACGGTGAACACGAAGTCGAACTCCGGCGCGCCGGGCGCGGCGAATTCGTCCCAGCTCTTGCTGCGCAACCCTTCGGTGCTGTGCCCGTTGGCTTGCAGCCACTCCAGCGCGCCGGGATTGACATTGCCCGCCGGTTTGCTGCCCGCGCTGTATGCCTTGAATTTGCCCTTGCCTAGGGTGTTGAACAACACCTCGCCCAGGATGCTGCGCGCGGAATTGCCGGTGCATAACACCAGCACGCTGTATTGTTTTTCGCTCATTTGGTTTTTCCTTTCAATCAATCAACATTTTTTGCCCGGCGTCTTGCATGCCTCCGCATTGCCGCCGCAACAGTTTTCCGTCAGGTAATTCACCATGCCGTTCATCACCGTGAAATTGGCGGCGTAATAGACGAAGCGGCCTTCCTGCCTGCTTTCGACCAGTCCGGCATGGCTCAATGTCTTGAAGTGGAACGACATCGTTGCCGGCGACGCCTTCACCTTTTCGGCGATCTGTCCCGCCGCCATGCCTTCCGGCCCTGCCGTCACCAGGAGACGGTAGACCGTCAGCCGGGTCGGTTGCGCCAGTGCCGCTAATGCCTTTACCACTTGGGCCGATTTCATCATTCTACGGTTCCATTGTTAAACAATTATTAAATCGTTAGATGCAATTGAAACAGAAAGTCGCAATCAAGACAATCAGGGTTATTGCGATTTTTTGGTCGTTTCAATGAAAAGCAATTCCGGTCGCGAACTGGTGTAAAGCGGGCGTATGGCGAATAGCATTCTGGCGCCGCATGGCTGCCGTGGCGCGCTTATCGGCTGTGCTTATGCGGGCTAAATTTATCGAATTCCCAGTGTCGTATTCGCGGGGGAATTTGCCGTGAGTATAATCCCGGCCCGACTCAATCAGTCCGAGCAATTCCGATGTAATTCTCAGGCTCCCTTGTTGCCAGTAGAACCGGGGCAGGCAATATCTCAATTTGAATCTGCAGTTCTCGCTGCCCATGTGCGGGCAGCGCCGTTATTTTTTGGAGCAACACGATGGACATCAAGAATTTCGCCGAAGCCAAGACCAACCTGCTCAGCGGCCTCACCGTAGCACTCGCCCTCGTGCCCGAGGCCATCGCCTTCGCGCTGGTCGCGCAGGTGCATCCGCTGGTGGGCTTGTACGCCGCCTTCATGGTGGGCCTGATCACCTCGCTGATCGGCGGCCGCCCCGGCATGATCTCAGGTGCGACCGGCGCGCTGGCGGTGGTGATGGTCGCGCTGGTGGTGACGCACGGCGTGGAATACCTGTTCGCCACCGTGGTGCTGATGGGCGTTTTGCAGATCGGCTTCGGGCTGGCCAAGCTCGGCAAGTTCATCCGCATGGTGCCGCACTCGGTGATGCTGGGCTTCGTCAACGGGCTGGCCATTGTGATCTTTCTTGCGCAGATGAGCCACTTCAAAACGGCGGAGGGCGGCTGGATGAGTGGCGCGTCGCTGTACACCATGCTCGGGCTGATCGCGCTGACCATGGCGATCATCTACCTGCTGCCGCGTTTCACCAAAGTGGTGCCGTCCACGCTGGCCGCCATCGTCGCCACCTCGGCACTGGTGATCTTCGCCGGCATCGACACCAAGACCGTGGGCAACATGGCCTCCATCGCCGGCGGCCTGCCAGCTTTCCACCTGCCCGAGGTGCCGCTGGACTGGGAGACGCTGCAGATCATCTTCCCCTACAGCGTGATCCTCGCCGCCATCGGCCTGATCGAATCGCTGCTGACGCTGAACCTGATCGACACCATGACCGACACGCGCGGCAAGCCCAACCGCGCCAGCATCGGCCAGGGCGTGGCCAACGTGGTCACCGGCTTCTTCGGCGGCATGGGCGGCTGCGCGATGATCGGCCAGAGCATGATCAACGTCACCAACGGCGCGGTGAAGAATTTGTCCGGCATCGCCGCCGCGCTGTTCCTGCTGAGCTTCATTTTGTTCGCGTCGGAATGGATCGAGATGATCCCGCTGGCCGCGCTGATCGGCCTGATGTTCGTGGTGTCGGAGAAGACCTTCGAGTGGGGCAGCTTCAACCTGTTCGGCAAGGTGCCGCGCACCGACATCGTGGTCGGCATCACCGTCGCCGTGGTCACCGTGCTAACCGACCTCGCCATCGCGGTCATCGTCGGCATCGTCATCTCGGCGCTGGCCTTCGCCTGGGAACACGCCAAGAGCATGGAAGTGCGCGTCACCACCGAGGAGCACGGCTGGAAGGTGTACGACCTGCACGGCTCGCTGTTCTTCGCCTCATCGCAGAATTTCCTCAACCTGTTCACGCCGAAGGACGACCCGGAAGAGGTGGTGATCGATTTCAAGCATGCGCGGGTCAAGGATCATTCTGGTCTCGAAGCTATCGACCAACTGGCCGAACGCTACACTCAGCTCGGCAAGAAGCTGCACCTGCGTCACCTCAGCCCGGATTGTCTGGAACTGCTGGGCAAGGCGAAGGGCATGATCGAAGTGAACGTGCTGGAAGATCCGCACTACCATCCGGCGGACAATCGGCTCGGTTGAGCTTCCGGTTGATCGAGGCAGCGCCTCCAGGCAAGATGCTTGATCGTTCAGAAAGGAAAGTAAGTACAACCATGTCAAAACAAGAATTATTCGAGGAAGAAGAAACCTCCGTGCTCTCCGAAAAAGAGATGGACGAGCTCGACAGCTTCCTGATGTCCGATGCTACAAGCAAAGAAGTCATGCTGCTGGATTGCCTGGATGGATTCCTCACTGCGACCGCTTCCGGTCCGGCGATGCCGAAACCGGAAGAATGGATCCCGCGCGTATGGGGTCCGACAGCAGAAGATGCACCGACATTTGAATCCGCTGCCCAGGAAGAACGAATCACCGACTTGCTGATGCGCCACATGAACGCGATCGTCTGGAGCCTGCAACAGGACGCAGAACATTTCGAGCCCGTTTTTGATCTGCAAGTCTATGAAGGCGACGAGCGCGAATACATGGACGGTGAAATGTGGGCGCACGGCTTCATGACTGGCATCGACATGCAGCGCTCTGGCTGGAAGGCCCTGTTTGAATCCAAACACGGCCCCGTGGCGTTGCGACCGATCTACCTGCTGGGTGCGCCGGAGATCACCGGGGCAGAAGAAGCGCTGGTAGAAACACCGGCCCAGCGCGAAGAGCTTTCAAAACAGATCCCGGAAAGCATAGGCTTGATATACAAATTTTGGGCACCGCAACGCCGTGCGGCAGACAACGCCAGTGGCAAAACCGCTGGAAATAAGATCCCAAAAATAAGCCGCAATGCACCCTGCATTTGCGGCAGCGGAAGAAAGTTCAAGAAGTGCTGCGGTGCGGATCAGGCTGAAGATTGAGATGGGTTTGACGGAGTTTGTTCAGATGCGTCGTTCAACGTACTGGCTGCTGCAAACAATTCGAGCTTGGCCCATTTAGTTTCAATTGAGAGTGGGATGAAAAGATCGATGGATTTAGTTACTGAGAATATTCCGAACCCGAGCCACTTTAGTTGCTTTAGTTCAGTTTGTTAGCCTCTTTTACCAACAGAAGAATTGCGGAGGCAGTCGCATTGATTGCGTACTCGGCTTTGGCTTCAGTGACATCTCGTGGTGTGAGCCCCGCTCCGTGTGAATTGCTCAGTTTGTTGCGAATTGTCGCAACCAAAATAAGAGGCTGTTCAAAAAACGGCTCCATTCCGGATTTGCTAACCACTGTTTTTAATAGTGGGGAGGCTGTGTCGGACGCACTATACGGCCAATTATTGCGGGCGCAGATAACCTTCAAAACGCTTTCAAATGTACTCCCGCATTTTGTTAGGCAATCACCATAGTCAGCCTTGCGATAGTCATCAAGGGCTTCCATGAATTCCTTGTTTGCCGAAACGAAGTCAGAGTGCCGCAGAAGCTGAAGAGTTGGCTGGATAGCACTCTGATACATTGCTTCGGAGTCTTTCCTAATGACCTGAGGATAGCGTGTTAGGGTAGTGGTCTCGCGCTCGCTACCGAAACGAGTCTCTATTTGCTTTGTCCATACGAAGTCCGTAATCGCGTAGGGCAGGTCATCGTGTTTAAGAAACTCGTTCAAATCTTCAACAAGGTTCCCCCTGCTTGAAGCATGAAAGTACGCTTGCGTGTGAAAGATGTACTCCAGGAAGTCTAGGAAGTGCGCGTCAGAACAATCATGGAGGAACTCAAGCGCATCATCAGCAGAGTTACTTGACCTCGCGTTTGTGAGCTTTACCCGTCCGTGGAGGTATGCGAGTTTAGATTGAATCTCTGACCAAAAACTAATCGAGTCGTAGGCAAACAAATCTCTGCATCGCATGAAGACTCTGTTACGAAAAGTCTGAGTTAGCGGCTTCGGTGCCGCATGTATGGGCGTGGTTCGCTTCGAGAAGACATTGAATAGATCAGAGAAGTTCATGTTGATTGTGGCGATGTCTGGACAGCGAAATGTACCGGAGCTGCCTTGTTTTGACTATTCAAATTGCTTCAACTCGACCCTAGCCCGTTTATGAATCACCATGTGGCGATTGGAGGCAGGCCACGGTCCTGATCCTTGCCAGGATTCCCTCCCTTTATCGCGGAGTTCATTATGCCTTGCCGAGCACGTATACCAACGTGCCGGGAGACCCGTTGTATCATCCGGCAGACAACCGACCGGGTTGACCCCATTCATTCGTCGGGAACACCGCCATGGAACTGCACCAATTCTTTCTCTTTCTCGCGATCATCCTGATCTCGGCGCGCCTGCTGTCCGAGACCGTTGCGCGCTTCGGCATTCCTTCGGTGATAGGCGAGCTGCTGGCCGGCCTGCTGATCGGGCCTTCGCTGCTGGGCTGGGTGTCGCCGGACATGACGATGAAGCTGCTGGCCGAGATCGGCATCATCCTGCTGCTGTTCGAGGTCGGTATGGATACGAATCTTTCCCGTCTGGCGCGTTCCGGCAGCAAGCCTTATGTCGTCGCGCTGGTTGGTTTCACGCTGCCGTTCGCGCTGGGCTACGGCGTCAGCGCCTTTATGTTCGGCCTGCCCAGTCTGGTTGCGTTGTTCATCGGCGGTACGCTGACGGCCACCAGCATAGGCATCACCGTGCGCGTGCTGGACGACCTCGGCAAACGCCATTCGGACGAGGCGCAGATCGTTATCGGTGCGGCGGTGCTGGACGACATCCTCGGCGTGCTGGCGCTGGCCTTCCTGTACCAGTTCGCGGTGGAACAGGAGGTGTCGTTCCAGGCGCTGGGCGAGGTGAGCCTGTACATCGTGCTGTTCATGGTGCTGGCGCCCATCGTCGCGAAACTGGCGTCGGTGGTGATCGACCGGCTCGACCAGCATGCCGCCTCGCCCGGCCTGCTGCTGACGATGGCGCTGTCGCTGATCCTGCTGTTCTCCTGGCTCGCGCACGCGGTTGGCGCGCCGGAGATCATGGGCGGGTTCGCCGCCGGTCTGGCGTTCAGTCAGCATTTCGGTTTCAAGTTCCCGATGGGAAAAACGAAGCTCATTTTCCAGCCCAGCCCCAAGCTGGCGCACCGTCTGGAAGAGCAGATGCGCCCGCTGATCCACACCTTCTCGCCGCTGTTTTTCGTGATGGTCGGCGTGTCGCTGAATCTCAGCGCGGTGGACTGGAGTTCCAGCTTCGTGTGGTTGCTGGCGGGCTCGCTGCTGCTGGTCGCTTTTGTTGGAAAATTCGCGGCGGGCTTCTTCATCAAGGAGCCGCGCAACCATCAGGTCGCCATCGGCCTGTCGATGATCCCGCGCGGCGAAGTCGGCCTGATCTTCGCGCAGCTCGGTTTCAGCCAGGGCATATTGAACGGCGAGCTGTATGCCGCGATGTTGATCGTCATCGCGTTGACCACGATGACGCCGCCGTTCCTGCTCAAATGGTTCTACGGGCGGAATGCCTGACGCAGTTATAATCGCCACTTTCTTCAATCACACTCCGGCAACGACATGAATACTCTGATCTGCGGCTCCATGGCTTACGACACCATCATGGTGTTTCCCGACCACTTCAAGAAGCACATCCTGCCCGAGCAGTTGCACATCCTGAACGTCGCCTTCCTGGTGCCGACGATGCGCCGCGAATACGGCGGCTGCGCCGGCAACATCGCCTACAACCTGAAGCTGCTCGGCGGCAATCCGCAGATCATGGCGACGGTAGGCGACGATTTCATGCCCTACGCGAAGCGTCTGGAGAAACTGGGCATTTCGCAGAAACATATCCGCCATGTATCGGACAGCTTCACCGGTCAGGCCTTCATCACCACCGACCTCGACGATAACCAGATCACCGCGTTCCATCCGGGCGCGATGGGGTTCTCCGAGCAGAACAAGGTGAGCGACGCCAGCGACGTCGGCCTCGGCATCGTGTCGCCGGACGGCCGCGCGGGCATGATGGAACACGCCGAGCAGTTCGTCGAAGCGGGCATCCCTTTCGTATTCGATCCGGGCCAGGGCATGCCGATGTTTTCCGGCGGCGACCTGCTGCGCTTCATCGATCAGGCGACCTACGTCACCGTGAACGACTACGAGGCCAAGCTGCTGCAGGACAAGACCGGCAAGACGCTGAAGCAGATCGCCGAGCAAGTCACCGCGCTGGTCGTCACGCTGGGCGGCGACGGTTCGATGATCTACGCGAACGGCAAGGAGATCGCGATCCCGACGCCGAAGCCGGCATCCATCGTTGATCCGACCGGCTGCGGAGACGCTTACCGCGCTGGCCTGCTGTACGGCATCCAGAGCGGATGGGACTGGGAGACCACCGGTCGCCTCGCGTCGTTGCTGGGCTCGATCAAGATCGCCAGCCGCGGCGGGCAGAACCACGCGCCGACGCACGATGAACTGAAGGCGCAGTTCCAGCAGCACTTCGGATTCGAGTTGCCGCTGTAAGCCATGGCTCTCGGTGAACAAGTCATCGTAGGTCGGGCTTCAGCCCGACATGACAGCGGCAGCAGCCCCGACAAAATCGTCGGGTTGAAGCCCGACCTACGCTCCTACGTCTTTTGCGGAAATTGAATCATGCGTAACATGCTGCTCGCCATCGCGCTGTTGCTGGCCGGTTGTGCCGGCAGTCCCGAAAGCGTCGGCAGCCGTTCCGCCGACAAGCCCAAGGATGTCGTTCAGCTCGGCGTGATCGAGGCTGTCACGCCCATCGAACTAGACGACAGCAGCTATGCGGGCGCGAACGTCGGCGGCGTGTTCGGCCAAGCCGGCGGCGCTAGCGGCGGCGGGCGCGGCGGTGTGGTCGGCTCGATACTCGGCGGCGTGCTCGGCAGCACGTTGGGCCATCAGGCCGGCATCGCCACCAAGCCCGGCCTGGAGATCTGGGTCAAGCTGGACGAGAGCGGCAAGAGCGCCTACGTGATGCAGCCGGGCAAGCCCGACGTATTCAAGGTCGGCGACCGCGTGCGCATCGTCCGCAAGGACGGAGCGGCGCGCGTAGAGCCGGTTCCCGCCGGGACGCCGGCCGATCCGGCGCCCGTTAAGGTTCAGCCCAAGCCCTGATGGCTGACTGGGCTGCCATCTCCGCCGCGATCGGCAGCGCGACCGGCCAGCCCTTTCAACCCGCGAGCCACTTCTCCGTCGGCGGCGGTTGCATCAATCAGACCTGTAGCTTGCGCGGCCGCGATGGTCGCGACTTCTTCGTCAAACTCAACGACGCGCGGCGCGACGCTATGTTTGCGGACGAAGTCGCGGGACTCGAAGCCATCGCCGCGACGAATACCGTCCGCGTGCCGCAGCCGGTGACGCATGGCATCTGCGGCACCCGCGCGTTTCTCGTGCTGGAATATCTCGATCTGCAACCTCGCGGGAATGCCGCGCAACTCGGCGAACGACTTGCCGCGATGCACCGTTGCACTTCACTTCCTCTCCCTTGCGGGGAGATAACCAGCGACTTGGCGGCTTTGCCGCCTAGTCGAATGGCTAGTAGTTTTATCAGGGTTGGGGGGAGGGTAGACACTTCGCGCTTCGGCTTCCCTCACGATAATTTCCTCGGCACGACGCCGCAGCCGAACGGGTGGACCGACGACTGGCTGACGTTCTGGCGCGAGCGGCGGCTGGGCTACCAGTTGCGGCTTGCGGCGGAGAACGGCCACGGCGGGAATCTGCAGAAGTTGGGCGAAAGATTGATGGATGCGCTGCCCGCGTTTTTCGCCGGCTACGCGCCGCAGCCCTCGCTGCTGCACGGCGACTTGTGGGGCGGCAACCACGGCTATCTGGCGGACGGTGCGCCGGTCGTCTTCGATCCTGCCGCTTACTACGGTGACCGCGAATGCGACCTCGCGATGACCGAGCTCTTCGGCGGCTACGGCGCGGACTTCTACGCGGCCTACTGCGATGCATGGCCGCTGGATGCGGGCTATGCGGTGCGCAAGGAGCTATACAACCTCTATCACATCCTCAACCACGCCAACCTGTTCGGCGGGGATGGTTGCGACACGTTACTGGCGAAGCCAGCCGATTGCGGGAGCAACCACCAAGTCGCCCTGCCAGGCCATTTATCTACGAAACGCCGGACGATGGCGACTGGCTACGCAAGGCAGGCGGAGCAGATGATGCAGCGCCTGCTGACTGAGCTAGATTGATAATTTCATTTGCTATTGAAGACGATAGGGCGCATAGTGCGCGCCAACGATTTTCAAGTCCTCTCGTTGCTGTCTGGTTCAGTGCCCGCGCTCTGCGGTATTTCTCCCTTCATCTCCTTGCCGTCTTGACCATCGTCCCGTTCGGGGGCATTCCCCCTTGTTTTTCAGGAGATACAAGACATGGCAACAGGCATAGTAAAGTGGTTCAACGATTCCAAGGGCTTCGGCTTCATCACGCCGGAGAATGGCGGCGACGATCTGTTCGCGCATTTTTCCGCGATCCAGAGCGAAGGCTTCAAGACGCTGACCGAAGGTCAACGCGTGAATTTCGACATCACCACTGGCCCCAAGGGTCAGCAGGCGTCGAACATTCGGGGCGCTTAAATAGATGGCGAAGGAAGAACTGCTCGAAATGGGCGGCGTGGTGGAAGAAGTGCTGCCCGACTCGCGCTTCCGCGTCACGCTGGACAACGGTCACAAGCTGATCGCCTACAGCGCCGGCAAGATGCGTAAGAACCACATCCGCATCATCGCCGGCGACAAGGTCTCGCTGGAGTTGTCTCCCTACGATCTGAGCAAGGGACGCATCACGTTCCGTCATATCGAAGGACGCACCCCGGGTGCGCCGACGCAGCGGCGGAGATTCTGATCGGTTAGGTTCCGGCTTATCGGGCAGGGTAGTAACGGATCGGCGTCCTGAGGGGCGCCGATTTGCATTGGTGCAGCATGTCTTATGTAGGTCGGGTTGAGCGATAGCGATACCCAACAAAACCCAAGTGACGGGTTCGTGACTGCTCATTCATCTATGCGCGCTCAAGACCAAGGTATCCCGCAATTTGGACATTTTCCGGAATCATTGGCGAGCATCCCGAAGTACGAGCCACAATTGTTGCACGAACGATGGACGCCCACAGGTTGCGCAGCTTTATTCGGTACCATAGCCGCACCGCATACACTGCACTTTGGATTTCCTGCCAAAACTTGTACGGTCTCGTGTCCATGTGGGCACTTCATTCCGAAGGCAGCAGTGATCATATTTTTACCCCTGTAACGCTTTTCGCATTTGTGGCTTCAACATTAATTACAGTGCCAGGGTTAATGCTTGCTGAGCGTCCCAATCCAATTTCCAGTCCGGTGACATTAGCAACATTATCTCCACGCACGGTGATCTGGCCATTGATCTCAACAAATCCCGCGCCCAGTGATTCGGACTTCTCAAGCATTTCAGTGATGGAGGCATCTATCTTTTCAACTAAGCAGCAAAGAAGATCCAACTGAAGTTGGATTTTTTCGTCCTTGAGCGCATCGTCTCCCGCGGTTAGCGCGTGGTGAAGTGCCTCGCCAACGGTTGGAATGATTTTGACCAAGGCCCCAAGCGCCGCTTTGTTTCGAATAGTGCCACCTAGCTTCGAGATATGACTTATTACTGCCCGTTCAATTGTTCCCTGTGCATGATCTTCGTTATCCATTTGGTTTCTCCAAGAGCAGAATTTGCGACTTAATGCGTTCACCAGTGCTTCGCCACCGGGCTGTTGCATTCCACCTGGAACAGTTCGCGGTCGTCCAAACGGATCGCGGTCATCGGGCCGCCCCATAGGCAGCCGGTATCGAGCGCGATCGCGTCGTCCCTGAGCATCAGTCCGAGCGCGGACCAGTGGCCGAAGATCACGGTCGCGTCGCGGCTGGCACGGTCGGGGACGTCGAACCAGGGCAGGTAGTCTGCGGGGATGTTGTGCAACTCGCCCTTGAACTTGAATTCCATGTCGCCTTGCGGGGTGCAGATGCGCATGCGCGTGAGTGCGTTGGTGATGACGCGCAGGCGTTTGTAGCCGGTGAGGCCGTCGTCCCATCCGTGAGGGTTGTTGCCGTACATGCGTGCAAAGAAGGTGGCGTAGTCGTCGCCGCGCAGCACGGTCTCGACTTCGCGCGCGAGCTTCGCGGCTTGCTTCACGGTCCAGCCTGGCAGTAGGCCGGCGTGCACCAACACGTAGCCGTCTTCGGCATGCAGCAGGCGCTGGTGGCGCAGCCAGTGCAGCAGTTCGTCGCGGTCGGGGGCGGCGAGTATCTCGTCCAGCGTGTCGCTGCGGTGCAGTTCCGCCGCGCCGGTCGATACCGCCAGCAGGTGCAGGTCGTGGTTGCCGAGCACGGTGATCGCGCTGTCGCCTAGCGATTTCACCAAGCGCAGCACTTCCAGCGAGCCGGGGCCGCGGTTGACCAGATCGCCGACCAGCCATAGCTGGTCCTGCGCCGGATCGAAGCGGATCGCGTCCAGCAGCCGAGCCAGTTCGGTGTGGCAGCCCTGTATATCGCCTACCGCGTAAATCGCCATTCCGTTTCCCCTGCCGTTTGTCTGTAAAATAGCGTATCAGATTTCCGTGTGTTTCCGATGAAACCCGCTCATTCTCAAAATCATTCCGCCTGATGCTGTTCAA
>JALNYK010000051.1 GCA_023229845.1 Gallionella sp. | reverse complement strand
AACGCGCTCGTAAACTTCACGTTCGACAAAGATGCGCGAACTGGCCGTGCACACCTGGCCGTGATTGAAGAAGATCGAGTTGGCCGCGCCCGCGATGGCCGCATCGAGATCCGGCGCATCCTTGAAAATGATCGTGGGCGATTTCCCGCCGAGTTCCAGCGAAACCTTCTTCAGGTTGCCCGCTGCGGCCTTGACGATCAGCTTGCCGACTTCGGTCGAGCCGGTGAAGGCGACCTTGTCCACGCCGTCGTGCGCGGTCAGCGCCGCACCGGCGGTTTCGCCGAAGCCCGGAACGATGTTGACCACGCCTTTAGGCAGGCCCGCTTCCAGCATCAGTTCGCCCATGCGCAATGCGGTCAGCGGAGTTTCTTCCGCCGGTTTCAGCACCACCGTCGTGCCGGCAGCCAGCGCCGGGCCGAGCTTCATTGCCAGCATCAGCAGCGGGAAATTCCACGGAATGATTTGTCCGACCACGCCGACGGGTTCTTTCAGCGTGTAGGCATGATATTTCTGGCCCGGAGCATAAGGCACGGAAAGCGGGATGGTCTGGCCTTCGATTTTTGTTGCCCAGCCGGAGTAGTAATGGAAATGGTCGGCGGAAAGCGGGATGTCCACTGCGTTGGCAACGCCCTTGGATTTGCCGTTGTCGAGCGATTCGAGCTCGGACAATTCGTCGCGATGTTCGTACATCAGGTCGGCGATTTTCCAGATGATGCGGCTTCTTTCCATCGGCGACATCGTGCGCCACGGACCGTTTTCGAATGCTTCGCGCGCGGCGGCCACGGCGAGGTCGATATCGGCCTTGTCGCCTTCATAAACCTGGGCCAGCTCTTTGCCGGTGGCGGGGTTGTACGTCGCGAATGTCTTGCCGGAGACGGAAGAAACCCATTCTCCATCGATCAGCATTTTTCTGGGCGTAGCGAGGAACGCCTTGACCTTGTCGCTGATGGTTGCGCCGCTTATTTCTGCATTAACTACTACTTCCATTTCCATCTCCCTGATGTTGCCAATATACGATCCGGATCGAATTCGAGTGGACAGCTTCGTCGGCGATTCGAACGCCGGGCATTATTTTGTATTTTTTGTATGCCGCAGCTGGGCATTCTATCAGAGGGTGCTGTCACTCTGGGAATCCAGCAAGCCTTCCGGGGCGATTGCCGCGAATTCGGTATTTTCGGGTAACGACGGCTGGCGCCTGTCGCATTTCCAAAAGCCGGTCATGATGCAAATTATTTGCGAGGGGCGCTATAGGGAAATTACGTATCTTTTCTAAGTCGGGATAACGCAGGTAGGGAAATTCCTAACGCAGGGGGCGCGCTGGTCGTGCTGCAATGATGAGGAATCTGCCGTGGGCCTGATTCCGATTTGGATGTCGAGGCGACGCGCGCGGAGCCGGTATCGGATGCGCGCGTCGACATGTGGCAAGGCTTCGAAGTCTAACGCTTCATGGAGTCGAAGAACTCGGCGTTGTTCTTGGTCGCCTTGATCTTGTCCAGCAGGAAGTCCATCGCGTCCAGCTCGTCCATCGGGTAGAGCAACTTACGCAGCAGCCAGATGCGCTGCAGGATGTCCTGCTTGAGCAGCAGTTCTTCCTTGCGGGTGCCGGAGCGGTTGATGTTGATCGCCGGATAGATGCGCTTCTCGGCCATGCGGCGATCCAGATGGATTTCCATGTTGCCGGTGCCCTTGAATTCTTCGTAGATCACGTCGTCCATGCGCGAGCCGGTGTCGACCAGCGCGGTGGCGATGATGGTCAGCGAGCCACCTTCCTCGATGTTGCGCGCCGCGCCGAAGAAACGCTTCGGGCGGTGCAGCGCGTTGGCGTCCACGCCGCCGGTCAGCACCTTGCCGGAAGACGGGATCACGGTGTTGTAGGCGCGCGCCAGACGGGTGATCGAGTCGAGCAGGATGACCACGTCCTTCTTGTGTTCGACCAGGCGCTTGGCCTTTTCCAGCACCATCTCGGCGACCTGCACATGGCGGCTGGCCGGTTCGTCGAAGGTGGAGGCGACCACTTCGCCGCGCACGGTGCGGCTCATCTCGGTCACTTCCTCGGGGCGTTCGTCGATCAGCAGCACGATCAGCACCGCGTCCGGATTGTTCGAAGAGATCGAATGCGCGATGTGCTGCAGCATCACGGTCTTGCCGGACTTCGGCGAGGCCACCAGCAGGCCGCGCTGGCCCTTGCCGATAGGCGCGATGATGTCGATGATGCGGCCGGTGATGTTCTCTTCGGCCCTGATGTCGCGCTCCAGACACATCTGCTCTCTCGGGAACAGCGGCGTCAGGTTCTCGAACAAGATCTTGTTCTTGGTGTTTTCGGGCGGCTCGTCGTTGACCTTGTCCACCTTCACCAGCGCGACATAGCGCTCGCCGTCCTTCGGCGTGCGGATTTCGCCCTCTATCGTATCGCCGGTATGCAGGTTGAAGCGGCGGATCTGGCTGGGGCTGACATAGATGTCGTCAGGGCCGGCCAGATACGAGGTGTCCGGGGAACGCAGGAAGCCGAAACCGTCCGGCAGGATCTCCAGCGTACCGTCGCCATAGATGCTCTCGCCCTTTTTGGCCTGACTCTTCAACAGCGCGAACATCAGATCCTGTTTGCGCATGCGGTTGGCGTTCTCGATCTGGTTGGCCGCGGCCATTTCGATCAGTTCTGAAACGTGTTTTGTTTTTATGTCGGATAGATGCATGACGATACGCAGATGGGAATCTGGAAGTGAAGAAAGGGGTGGTTTGAGTTACGGAAGCAGGGTGGTGGATTACCGGGGTGCTTTGGCCCGCAAGGCCTGGAACGTATTCGTCTCTGATGTTGAACTGCGGAGAGAGAATCTGATTGAACGAACCGGAGTGGCGATGCGGGTGCGACAGTAAACGCTTTAGATGTGGCTGTCAATAAATGCTGTCAGCTGGGATTTCGACAGCGCGCCGACCTTGGTGGCTTCGATGTTGCCGTTCTTGAACAGCATCAGGGTGGGGATGCCGCGGATGCCGAATTTTTGCGGGGTCTGCTGGTTCTCGTCGACGTTCAGCTTGGCGACGCTCAGGCGGCCGGCGTATTCCTTGGAGATCTCATCCAGAATCGGGGCGATCATGCGGCAGGGGCCGCACCATTCGGCCCAGTAGTCCACCAGCACGGGCAGCGGAGACTGTAATACCTCGGCATCGAAGGTCGCGTCGGAAACGTAATGGATGTGTTCGCTCATGGTTGGTCTCGTTCCTGGATATTAGGGATGGTGCTGCTTGGAAAAAACAGGGGTTTGCCTGATTGCGATGCGGCATCCTAACCAAAAAATCGTCCGGTGTGAAGTATCAGGGATATCCCCAGTGGGCTCGTCATTCCGGATGGTTTGCGGATTGGCCCCTGTTTTGTCATTGCGTGGGCGATGTGGTTTAATCGCCCACCATGAAATCCCCCTTCCAGAATGTCGCGCTGATAGGCAAATACAAGGCGCCGGAGATTGCCGAGCCATTGTTGCGTCTGGCTGCTTTTTTGTCGTCCCGCGGTTTGCGCGTGGTGGTGGACAACCTGACTGCCGAACATCTTGCCGGCAACCCTTATCCGGTGATGACGCTGGAGCAGATGACCGATGCGGTCGATCTGGCGATCGTGATCGGCGGCGACGGCACGATGCTGAACATCGCCCGCACGTTGTCGCCGCACCGTATTCCGCTGATCGGCGTGAATCAGGGACGGCTCGGCTTTCTGACCGACCTGGCCATGGACAGCATGCAGGAGAGCATCGTCGCGATGCTGGACGGCAAATATGTCGCCGAGCAACGCCTGCTGCTTTCCGCGAAAGTGCTGCGCGACGGCGTCGAGGTGTTCGGCGGACTGGCATTCAACGAAATCGTCGTGCATCGCAGCCAGATCAGCAGCATGGTCGAATTCGAGGTGCGCATCGACGGCGAATACCTCTATAACCAACGCGCAGACGGTTTGATCGTTTCGACTCCGACCGGCTCGACCGCCTATGCGCTGTCCGCCGGGGGGCCGATATTGCACCCGGGCCTCGATGTGCTGGAGTTGGTGCCGGTGTGTCCGCACTCGCTGAGCAATCGCCCCATCGTCGTGAAGAGCTCGTCGCTGATCGAGATACTGATGCATCGCACCGGCGACATCCGCGTGCGTTTCGACAGTCACTCCACTTACGATCTGCAGTTGCACGACAGGATTGTCGTCACGCGCCATCCCGAACCGGCCAGCCTGCTGCATCCGGAAGGGTTCAGCTACTACCACACGCTGCGCGAGAAGCTGCTGTGGAACCAGACCCTGTAATCGATGAAGTTTCCCCTCTTTTTTAAACGTACAGTTCAATGCTGAAGTTTCTCGGTATCCGCGACTTTGTGATCGTCTCCACGCTCGAACTGGATTTCTCTTCCGGCTTCACCGCGCTGACCGGCGAGACCGGCGCGGGCAAATCCATCCTGATCGACGCGCTGACGCTGGCGCTGGGCGGACGCGGCGACGCCGCGATGGTGCGCAACGGCTGCGAGCGCGCCGAGATCGCGGCCGAATTCGACATCTCCGGCCTGTCGTCGGTGCGCGACTGGCTGCGCGAGCAGGGGCTGGAGGGCGACGAGGGCGTATGCCTCTTGCGCCGTGTGCTCGATGCCGGCGGACGTTCGCGCGGCTTCATCAACGGTTGCAGCGCCACGCTGCAGCAGATGCGCGATGCGGGCGAACAACTGCTCGACATTCACGGTCAGCATGCGCACCAGTCGCTGCTGCGCCCCGATTACCAGCGCGCGCTGCTCGATGGTTACGCCGGTGTGACCGCAGAGGCGGAGCAGGTCGCCGTGCTGTATCGCGATTGGCAGGCTTTGCACAGACGTCGCATAGCCCTCAGCGAAAACGCCGAGGCAGTTGCCGCCGAACGCGAACTGTTGCTGTTCCAGCGCGACGAACTCAAGGGCCTGAACTTCAATGCCGCGGAATGGCAGGCGCAGCAGGAGGATCATGCGCGCCTGTCGCATGCGGCGAGCCTGCTGGAGACCGCCGCGTTCGGCGTCGACACGCTGAGCGAATCCGACAATGCCTGCCTCGCACAGTTGAATGCGCTGGCAACGCGCCTGCGCGACGGAATCGAACACGACGCCAGCCTGGGCGAGGCGTTACGCATGCTGGAAAGCGCGCAGGCCGAGTTGCAGGAAGCGGTGTACGCGTTGCGCCATTACCAGCAGCGGCTGGACGCCGATCCGCAGCATCTGCGCGAACTGGAGCGGCGCATTCAGGACGTAATGGATGCCGCGCGCAAATATCGCGCAGCACCCGAACAGCTCGACGAGGCGTTGCAGCGCATCGAAGCGCGTCTTGTCGAACTGGGCGGCGACGCCGATCTGGCGGCGCTAGAACAGCAAGAGAGCGGCGCGCGTCAATCTTATCTGGGCGCCGCAAAGAAGCTGAGCGCGGCGCGCAACAAAGCCGCGGCGAAACTGGCGAGCGAGATCACCGCGGCTATGCAGACGCTGGCGATGCAGGGCGGCAGCTTTGCCATCGCATTGCTACCGCAGGCGGAAGGCAATGCGTACGGGCTGGAGAGCGTCGAGTTTCAGGTCGCGGCGAATCCCGGCGTGCCGCCGCGCAGCCTCGCCAAGGTTGCATCCGGCGGCGAACTGTCGCGCATCAGTCTGGCGATACAGGTTTCCTCCAGTCAGGTCGCCAGCGTGCCGACGCTGATTTTCGACGAGGTCGATAGCGGCATCGGCGGGCGCGTGGCCGAGATCGTCGGCCATCTGCTGAAGCGGCTGGGCAAGAGCTATCAGGTGCTGTGCGTCACCCACCTGCCGCAGGTGGCCGCCGCCGCGGATCACCAATGGCAGGTCAGCAAGGCGGTGGAGGACGGCAGCACCTTGAGCCGCATCGCGGTGCTGGACAGCGAGCGCCGCATCGACGAGATCGCGCGCATGCTGGGCGGCGTGAAGATCACCGAGACGACCCGCAAGCATGCGGCAGAGATGTTGGGCGCTACGGCTTGAGGTATCATGCGGCGGTTTTGAAAACGAACAAACGACGAGAATAACTATGCGCATCAAACTGATACTGGCTTCCCTGCTGCTGGCTTCGTGCAGCGGCATCTCCACCCCGCTGCTGTCGCCGTACAAGATGGACATCCGTCAGGGCAACTACGTTACGCCGGAAATGCGCGAGAAACTAAAAATCGGCATGACCAAGCAGCAGGTGCGCTACGTGCTGGGCACGCCTATGCTCGCCGACACGTTCCACGGCAACCGCTGGGATTATCCTTACCGGCTGGAGCAGCGCGGCGAGATCGTCGAGAAACAGCAGCTGACGCTGTATTTCGACGGCGACAATCTGGCTCGCGTCGAGGACAGCGGCAAGGCTGTTGCCGACATGCCGGCGATGGCGGTGGAACAGCCCGTGGTCGAACCTCCGGTCGCCAAGGTCGATCCGGCTGCCGAGGCGCTGGCCAGCGTGCAGGCGTGGGCGGCGGCATGGTCGGCGAAGAATGCGCGCGATTACCTGGCTGCCTACACGTCGGACTATGCACCCAAGGGCATGAGCCGCGAGAAATGGGAGAAGCAGCGCGTGGATCGCATCAGCCGTCCCAAAACTATCGAAGTGGTGCTGACCGAATTCGCCGTAGCCATGCCGGACGACGCCCATGCAACAGTCTCGTTCAAGCAGGGCTACCGTTCCGACGCTTATCGCGACGAGGTGCAGAAAACGCTGGCGCTGGTGAAGCAGGAGGGACGCTGGCTGATCGCCGACGAGCAACTCGGCAGGGCTGCTCAGGCCGATAAACCTGTATCGACCGGAAATGCCGAAGAAAAAGTGCAGGCTGCCGTCGCGCAATGGAGCGAGGCTTGGGCTGCGCGCGATGTGGAGAGCTATCTCGCCAGCTATGCCGATACCTTCAAACCGGTCGGTATGAGTCGCGCGAAGTGGGAAGCGCAACGCAAGGAACGCATAGGCCGTGCGCAGTCCATCGAAGTCAAGGTGAACGAGCTGAAGGTTGTGCTGCGCGACGATACTCACGCCAGCGCGACCTTCAAGCAGGACTATCGTTCCGACGCTTATCGCGACAGCACCCGCAAGACGCTGAAGCTGGAAAAAATCGGCGACGCATGGCTGATCGTCGGCGAGCAAGCCGCAAAGTAAAGAGCCACGCATCGATACAGAGAGCAGGATTTAGCATGAATAAAATCAAAATCGTCATCGCCGGCTGCGGCGGACGCATGGGTAAGGTGTTGTTGGATTGCGTCGCGCAGGCCGACGATCTGGTGCTGCACGCCGCGCTGGAACACGAAGGCAATGCGCTGCTGGGCAGCGATGCCGGAGGCGGCGTCAAAATCACCTCCGATGTCGAGGCTGCATTGCAGGGCGCGGATGCGCTGATCGACTTCACCCGTCCAGAAGGCACGATGGAACATCTGGCGATCTGCCGCAGGCTGGGCGTGAACCTCGTCGTCGGCACCACCGGTCTGAACGCGCAGCAGAAAGCGCAGCTGGGCGCGGCGGCGCAGAACATCGGCATCGTGTTCGCGCCGAACATGAGCGTCGGCGTGAATCTGGTGTTCAAGCTGCTGGAGACCGCTTCGCGCGTGCTCGCCCACGGCTACGACATCGAGGTGATCGAGGCGCACCATCGCCATAAAGTGGATGCGCCGTCCGGCACCGCGCTGGGCATGGGCGAGGTCATCGCCCGCACCTTGGGGCGCGACCTGGAGCAATGCGCGGTGTACGGCCGCGAAGGCGTCACCGGCGAGCGCGATCCGTCCACCATCGGTTTCGCGACCGTGCGCGGCGGCGACATCGTCGGCGACCACACCGTGCTGTATGCAGGCATAGGCGAGCGCATCGAGATCACCCACAAGGCCAGCAGCCGCGCCACGTTCGCGTTGGGCGCGCTGCGCGCCGCGCGCTATTTGCAAGAGAACCCGGCGGGGCTGTACGACATGCAGGACGTGCTCGCACTGAAATAATCTGAAAACCTTTTTTTCCACGAAAGACACGAAAAACACGAAATGAGATAAGCAGATCTTTCTTCGAAGGATTCTGTTGCAAAATTACGAACCGTTCAGTCTAAAGTTTCGTGCTTTTCGTGTCTTTCGTGGACCATGTTTTTCTTCGCAAGAATATCGCCACCTCTGATCGGCGTCGCATCACTCAATACATCTGAAAGATCATCATGGAATCCTTCCTCGTATCCACCGGCATCGTCGCGCTCGCAGAAATCGGCGACAAGACTCAACTGCTCGCCTTCATCCTTGCGGCCAAGTTCCGCAAGCCGGTGCCTATCATCCTCGGCATCCTCGTCGCCACCATCGCCAATCACGCGATGGCCGGCGCGCTCGGCTCGTGGATCACCTCGCTGATGGGGCCGGAGACGCTGCGCTGGGTGCTGGGCGTGTCGTTCATCGCGATGGCGGGCTGGACGCTGATCCCGGACAAGTTCGACGAGGACGAGGCGAAGCTCGCGCAGTTCGGCGTGTTCGGCACGACGCTGATTGCATTCTTCCTCGCCGAGATGGGCGACAAGACCCAGGTCGCGACCGTCGCGCTGGCGGCGCAGTACCACTCCATCCTGTTCGTCGTACTCGGCACCACGCTGGGCATGATGATCGCCAACGTCCCGGCGGTGCTGCTCGGCGACAAGATCGCCGAACGCATGCCGGTACGTCTGGTGCACGGCATCGCCGCCGCGATTTTCGCGGTGCTGGGCGTGGCCACGCTGCTCGGGGCGGGCGAGAGCCTCGGTTTCTGAGCGGCGGCAAATCGTCCATAAGGGGCGATTCGCCGTCGCTGTTCGCGGCATGGTCCTGTCCTCGTTTGTGTCAGCATGAACTCCTGATACATCGCAAGATGGAGGCAATGCCATGAACACCTCTCCCGCTCACATCCTGAACGCCATCGCGGAGGTCAAGGCGCAGACGCTGGCTTCGCTGTGCGGCAATGATTTCGACGATGCCGACGATTTCGATAGCATGTTTGCGCAGGCGCTGCTGTCGCAGATTCCCGACATGAACAGCGTATCGGTCGGCGTGCTGTCCGCGCTCGTTTCGTCTTCAGCTTTGCATGCGGGCCGCAACATGGCGCTGCCCGATCCGGAATCGGCCTACCGGATGATGACGCTGATCAACGGCAAGGACTCGCTCTACAAGGCGCAAGTCCACGAGTTGAGCGAGATGGGCAAGGCCGTCGCAGGCATGCAGCAGGCGGGACAACGCCTGAGCAACATTGCAGTCGGGCACGAAGACATCGAGGCGGGACTGAAGGATTTCGTCGCCCAATACAACGACTGGATACGCCGCTTCGCTCCCGACATGGGCGGCGACGGCCTGTTGGCCGGCACGCAGGCCGCGCAGCTTTCGCGCTACGAACTGGAGCAGAGCGTGCGCAACATGTTCATCGGTGTCGGTGAGGGACTGAGCGGTATCGACGACATCGGCGTTACCGTCGCATCCGACGGAACGCTGTCGCTGGACGAATCGAAACTGGATGCGATGCTGGCCTCGAACATGCAAGCCGTCGTCGGCGCGACCCGGGAATTCGGCGCGAGCTTCGCCAGAGCCGCGGAGAT
Organism: Gallionella sp.; assembly: GCA_023229845.1. GTDB lineage: Bacteria > Pseudomonadota > Gammaproteobacteria > Burkholderiales > Gallionellaceae > Gallionella. The sequence continues at coordinate 2,070 of JALNYK010000051.1, read as the reverse complement.
GCTCAACGCCAGAAACAACTTCATCGCCAACCAGCTCGACAACCTGAACCGCGCGATACGCTACATCGGCGACAACCATGCCGCATGGCAGGCCGAGTTCGGCGCGGGAGATGCCGCCAAACCTGCCGGACAAGTGGCCAAGGCGCTGGCCGCATACAAACAGGCCGGCGGCGTTTAGTCGCCGGCTGCCTGCACTCTCCGGTACGATGCGCTATGCTTATGCGTACCGCGTATCCGCCGCATACACGAACACGAGACGAACACCATGGAAGAAAAAACAGTCAAACTCCGCGCCTATTCCGACGACATCAAGAATCCTTCTGCACCGATCAATCCCGCAGACGAAAAGTCCCTCGATCTGGCGATGAAAGATGCGCAGATCGAAGAAGAGCGCAGCCGTTCGCTCGAACACCTGAAGACCATCGTGCAGCTGCGCGAAAACCTGAAGCAGGAGCAGGCTCGAACCGTTGAAGTCAGCAGGAAAGCGGCGGAGCTGGAAGCCAAAGTGAGAGGCTCGACCGAGCAGGACGCCGAACTGGCGAAGAAGAATACCCAGCTCGAAGAAGAAAAAGGCCGGTCGCAGGAACAATTGAAAATGATTGTGCAACTGCGCGAAAGCCTGAAACAGGAACAGGCCAAAGTTGCCGGGATTACCGACAGACTGGCCGCACTCGAAGCCAGAGCCGGCGATGTCGCCGCACTGGAAACCAGGCTCGGGGAACTGACCGGCGCGCTCGGCAAGATTGCGGCCATCGCGACTGCGGTGAAGCCGGACTGACGATTTCCATCCATCAAGTCTTTTGGGCATCTCTATAAATTCGTCACACCGGCCCTTCGACGAGCTCAGGATAAACTGACCTACGGTCAGGCCGGTGTCCAGTTAATAGAACAGGCAGTGCAACGCACTGACATAAAAGCATTTTAATTAAAATCGCTGGATTCCGGCCTTCGCCGGAATGACGGAATTTGAATTTATAGAGAAGCCCTTTCGGCGTCGATGACGCTGTTTAAGCTGCCGTTTTATGCCGCTTCGATGCGGGTGCCCGGCCACAGCGGCCGGGCTGTCGTTTCGAGATGGGTGAGGTAAACCCGCAGGTCGAACTCTAGCTGCGAATAGTCGGGCTCTATGTGCAGGCACAGTTGATAGAAAGCCTTGCCGTGTTCGCGCTCCTTGATATGGGCCAGTTCGTGCACCACGATCATGCGCAAAAATTCCGCCGGCATTTCCTTGAACACCGTCGCGATGCGTATCTCGCGCTTGGCCTTGAGGTTCCCGCCCTGCACCCGCGAGATGCTGGTGTGCGTGCCCAGCGCCTGCTGGACGACATGCAGCTTGCCGTCGAACGCGACCTTGCTCAATTGCCCCGCGTTGCGCAGATATTCGCTTTTGAGTTCCTGCACGTAGTCGTAGAGCGCCTTGTCGGTGCGCACATCATGCGCAAGCGGATACAGCCGCAGCAAGCGCTCGGCCAGCTTGTCCTGTTCGATCAGCCGATGTATCTGTTCGACCAGCGCTGCAGGATATCCGGCAAGGTAGTTCGGCGGTGATTTCGGGCGCATGATGATTGGTCGCTTACGGCGTCGGTGATTGGCGTTTTCTGAGCGGGGCCAGCAGGTCCGAGAGTCCGTTGTGATCGATCTCCTGCATCAGCGCCAGCAGCTTGCCGATCTCGCCCGGAGGGAAGCCCTTGCGCGCGAACCAGTTCAGGTAATCGCCCGGCAGGTCGGCGATCAGCCGCCCCTTGTACTTTCCGTAGGGCATGGTTCGGCTGACCAGCAGCTGCAAGTGTTCCGGATTCATCGTCTATAGCCTGTTCCGCGCGATCAATCCGCTTTTTTCTTCAGCATCGATTGCAGGGCGGCGAACGGGTTGTGTGTCGCTGTCGCTTGCGTGTCTGCGTTCCTGCCGCGCACCGTTTCATCCAGCACGCGAGAGTGCTCGTTGTCGTGGCAGTAAAGGCAGAGCAACTCCCAGTTGCTGCCGTCCGCGGGATTGTTGTCGTGATTGTGATCCTTGTGGTGCACCGTCAGCTCGCGCAGGCGCACGCCGGAAAACTCGCGGCCGCATCG
>JALNYK010000050.1:1242-11876 GCA_023229845.1 Gallionella sp. | reverse complement strand
ACATGCAAGTGCTGAAATTCGATACGCTGATCATCGGCAGCGGCCTCGCCGGACTGACGCTGGCCCTCAAGCTGGCCGAGCACCAACGGGTGGGACTGATCACCAAGAAATCCCTGCTGGATGGCGCCAGCAGCTGGGCGCAGGGCGGCATCGCCGCGGTGCTGTCCGAAAGCGACACGCTGGACGCGCATATTCAGGACACACTCACCGCCGGTGCCGGCCTATGCGACACGATCGCCACGCGCCATGTCGTCGAACATGGCAAGGCCGCAATCGACTGGCTGATCTCCCAGGGTGTGGCGTTCACCCGCGACGAGTCCAGCGGCATGGGCTACCACCTCACCCGCGAGGGCGGACACAGCCAGCGCCGCATCATTCATGCGGCCGACGCGACCGGCCAGGCGGTGCAGGAAACGCTAGCCGCAAAAGTGCTGCGGCATCCGAACATCACGGTGCTGGAGAACCACATCTCGGTCGACCTGATCACCGGCAAGAAGCTAGGACTGGCGGACAATCGCTGTTACGGAGCATACGCGCTGAACTGCCTGAGCGACGAGGTCATCACCATCGCCGCGCAGGACATCATCCTGGCGACCGGCGGCAGCGGCAAGGTTTACCTCTACACCACCAATCCGGACACGGCGACCGGCGACGGCATCGCGATGGCCTGGCGCGCCGGCTGCCGCGTCGCCAATATGGAATTCATCCAGTTCCACCCGACCTGTCTGTACCACCCGCATGCCAAGTCTTTCCTGATCAGCGAGGCGGTGCGCGGCGAAGGCGGCATATTGAAGCTGCCGGACGGCACGCGCTTCATGCCCGCCCACGACGCGCGCGCGGAACTCGCGCCGCGCGACGTGGTGGCACGGGCGATCGACTTCGAGATGAAGAAACGCGGGCTGGATTGCGTCTATCTGGACATCTCGCACCAGTCGGTCGAATTCCTGCAGGAACACTTCCCGACCATCTACGCACGCTGCCTCAAGCTGGGCATCAACATCAGCAAGGAGCCGATTCCCGTGGTGCCGGCGGCACATTACACCTGCGGCGGCGTCATGACCGACCTGTCCGCGCGCACCGACGTCGAAAACCTGTATGCGGTCGGCGAGACCGCCTACACCGGGCTGCACGGCGCGAACCGGTTGGCCAGCAACTCGCTGCTGGAATGTCTGGTGTTCGCCGATGCCGCGGCACGCGACATTCTGGACAAGCCGCAACGCTCGCTGCCGGCGTTGCCGGCGTGGGACGAAAGCCGCGTCACCGATGCGGACGAACAGATCGTCATTTCGCACAACTGGGCCGAACTGCGCCACTTCATGTGGGATTACGTCGGCATCGTACGCACCAACAAACGGTTGCAGCGCGCGCAACACCGCATCCAGTTGTTGCAGGACGAAATCAACGAGTATTACACCAACTTCCACATCAGCCCGGACCTGCTGGAGCTGCGCAATCTGGTGATGAACGCGGAACTGATCGTGCAAAGCGCGCTGCTGCGCCACGAGAGCCGCGGCCTGCACTTCAGCAAGGACTATCCGGAGATCCAAGCGAACCCGCAACCGACGATACTCACGCCCCGCTAGGAAACCTCAGGCGAACGCACAACTCGCGATACGCGTCGTGCTCCAACGCATCCGGAAAGATCACGCGCGCGACTGACCATCGCTTGCCGTCCGGCTTGATGCGCAATATTACGAAGCCGGGCGTGGCAACGCTGCTGCCTGAGACCTGCCCGGTCAGCTCGGAACCGTCGAGGGTAATGATCGTCGCCGTGCCATCACCGATGGACAGACTGATCCATGAAGTCGGAAGCCGCAGCAATGCATCGCGTGCCGAATGGTAAGTCAGGCTGACAAGCACCGGCAGGAATATCACCAATCTGACTGGCAGCGGCAGCGGGGTGGCATTTACTGCCAGAGCGGCGAGCAGATGCGCCAGAAACAACAGAACAAGAAGACGCGGCGAAGCATGGATCGCCATTCCCGGCATCCGCTTATATGAATATCGCGGCTATGCCCAGCAGCACCAGCGCTACGATGACGAACAACAGAAAATTGCCGACACCGGAACCTGTGCCGGTTGCCTCGCGCTTATCCTGACGCACCGCGGAACGGGAAGCTGCGACAGGCGGCATGCGGGCAGCGGCATTTTTTACCGGGGCGGCGCGATTGATGGCCTCCGTGCTGGGGCGCACCAGCTTCAGGGTCTTGGAAAGCTCGTCGACCTCTTCCGGACTGGTAGTCAGCGCGGCCAACCGCATGGTCGCAGCGCCAGAATCGAACGCCTGAGACAGCTTGGCCGTCGAGATCGACCCGACATCCTCTTCGACGCTCCTGTTGCCGGTCACCGAGATCGCATCCGGCAGTTTCTTCTCCCCCCCGGCAGGGGACTTGGACACATCGAGCACTTGGCCAGAGCGCGGCAAGGTATCGCGGCAGGCGCGCAGATCGGCGGCAAAATCCTTGGCATTCTGGTAGCGGTCATCCACCGCCTTGGCCAAGGCCTTGGCGACGATGAAGTTGAGCATATCGGGCGCGTCCGGATTGAGCAGACTGGGCGGGGACGGCGCCGCATTCAGCGTCTGATACATAATGGCATTGACGTTGTCGCCATTGAACGGCGCCTGCCCGGTCAGCATCTCATAGAGCATCACCCCCAGCGAGAAGATGTCCGAACGCTGGTCGATGTTCTTGCCCATAACCTGCTCGGGCGACATGTATTTTGGCGAGCCGAGCACCATGCCGGTCTGGGTGCGCACCGCCGACGAGGCCATGCGCGCGATGCCAAAGTCGGTGATTTTCACATGTCCGTCGCGCACCACCATGATGTTGGACGGCTTCACGTCACGATGCACGATCTCGTGTTCATGCGCATAGGACAATCCCAGCGCCACCTGCGCCACGATGTCCAGCACCTGATCGACCGGCAGCAGCCCGCTGTCGTTCAGGATGTCGCGCAGTTCGCGGCCTTGCAGGAATTCCATCGCGATGTAGGCGACGTCGCCGCTCTTGCCTACGTCGTAAATGGTCACGATGTTAGGGTGATTGAGTCGTCCGGCAGCCTTGGCTTCCTGATAGAAGCGGCCCTCGTACTCCTCCTTCTCTTCCATCGCCAAGCCGAGATTGATGGTCTTGATCGCAACCACGCGGTCGATCAGCGGGTCCTTGGCCTTGTAGACCACGCCCATCGCGCCCTGTCCGAGCTCGCCCAATATCTCGTAGCGCCCCAGCTGGCTAATCATGGATTCCGTCCATAAAAGTCTTCATCGCCGCGTCCTTACTGGCCGCAAAAACCCGGCCTGATGCGCACCGTCTTTCCCGACACGACATCGACACTCTGGGTAGAAATGCCACCAGCGGAATGACTGACGATCACGGTATGCTTCCCGGGTGCTACCGCCAGAGTCAATGCTCCCGTTCCTACCTTGCCCTTTTGCGAGCCATCCACGAACACCTGGGAGCCATCCTTGCAGCTGACCGAAATAAATCCGTCCGCCCCCCTTTCGACAGGATCGAACAATCCGCCTCCGTTCGTTGCGACGGGCGCCTTCGATTGAACGGCGGTCTTTTTGTTTTCCGCCTTGCTATCGATAGACCGCTTCTCGACCGGTTTCTGCGCAGCGTCTTTCTTCTTGGCCTGAACTGGTTCTGTACGCACCGGTTCCGCATTCTTCTCCATCGCAGCTTGTTCCTCTGACACCGAGGCCATGACAGCCGAAACCGGCTGAACGACCGCCTGCGACGAACCGTTCTGCACATCGTCCGGGCTCGCCAGTTTCAGCGCCAACACGGCGATCAGCAACAGTGCGACAGCAACACCGGCATAGATCAGACGCTGTCTGGGCTCTAGTTGACCGATGCGAGCAAGCATTGCGGCCACGCCCTTATCCAGCCGCAATGCTGCAGCATTCCAGACCTGCCTGAAGCGTCCCCACAAGAAACTCGATCCGGCAGCCCACCCGTCGTCAGCCACCACCACCGGTGCGACCTTGGGTGCCAGTTCGCCCGGATAACCGATCGCATACACCTCGTGCTCGCGCACATGCTTGTCGGTGCGCGAACCCTGATAGTGAAACATCTCGGCATACTGGTGGGAAAGGCGAGAAACGGCATCGTAATAAGAACGGGATACCAGCACCTGACCGGCATCCGCGAAACCCATCACGCGTTGCGCGACGTTAATGCCATCCCCGACGATATTCGGTTGCCCGTTGATATCCCTGACCAGACGCACCGGCCCGAGATTGATCCCCATGCGCACCAGCAGCGGATTGTCGGAACCCGGATCTTCTTTTTTCAGCAAACTCTCGCGCAGGCTCAATGCGGCCTTGAGCGCATCTTCCACGTCGCCGAGAAAATTGATGGCCGCACCATCCCCGGTATCGAGGATGATGCGATCGGCGACCGGCACGTCGCGAATGGCCTCGGAAAGATAACTGTTGAACCGTTCCTTCAACGAAATCTGCCCGGCCACCGACTTCTTGGAATATGCCACGATATCCAGGAAGAAAACACTGCACATGATGGTCTTGTTGCCTCGGTCTTCCATTCAGGCTTCCATTGCGATGCTATCGGTTATGTTTGGGCATGAATCAACGGCGCAGATTCTAGTGACTGTCAGCGTTTTCCACCAGCTTTAGTTTGCCCGGGCCTGCCCCGTAAAGGCGTCCGCGGACGCCCCGCTGCAGCACGCGGACGACGCACATTGTTAGCGGGCGGTTTGCGGACCAGCTGAGGCGCTTCCGCATCGGCCTCTTCACCAGTCAGCCCGACCCAGTCGAGCACCTGCGCCACCTCGCCCTCGCCCAGTTCGGCGGTCATGCCCCGTTTCAGGCGCGGCGGCAGGTTGACCAAACCGAAGCGCACCCGGATCAGACGGCTGACCGGCAGGCCCAGCGCATCGAAGCTGCGCCGGACCACACGATTGCGCCCTTCCTTGAGCATCACGCGATACCAGTGATTGAAACCCTCGCCGCCTTCGTCCTCGACCTTTTCAAACTTGACCGCACCGTCATCCAGCTCGACCCCGGTCTTAAGCAACAGCGCTATTTGTTCTTCCGTCATGGTCCCCTGCACCCGCACCGCATACTCGCGCTCTACTTCGAAACGCGGGTGCATCAGGCGGTTAGCCAAATCGCCGGAGGTGGTAAAGATCAGCAGGCCGCTGGTGTTGAAATCCAGCCGCCCGATGGCGATCCATTTCTGCCCGCGCAGCTTGGGCAGCTTGTCGAACACGCTGGCGCGCCCTTCCGGGTCGTCGCGACTGACAATCTCGCCCTCGGGCTTGTGATACAGCAAGATGCGCACGGCATGCTCGCGTTCGCCGACGCGTATCGTGCGGCGTTCCGTCTTCACCAGATCGCCCGCCACCACGCGCATGCCCAGCGTAGCCGGCTCGCCGTTCACGCTGACGCGCCCGGCGGCAATCCATTCCTCCATTTCGCGGCGCGAACCGAACCCCGCCTGGGCAAGCACTTTCTGCAGCCTCTCGCCTACTTCTACCTCTGTCGCCACATCGTCCTCGACAGGGCGTTCATCCGGATTACGTCTGTTCTTCCTGATCATGCCATCACCTCGCGTCGTTCCAGCACGGCCTGCGCCAGTGTGCCACTATCTACTTGTTCCAGTTCGCCGCCCACCGGCAGCCCGCGCGCGATGCGCGACACCTTCAGTCCCTGCGCACGAAGCAGGTTGGTCAGGTAATGCGCGGTCGCATCCCCCTCGACGGTGAAGTTGGTCGCCAGGATCACCTCGCGCACCTGCTCCCGCGCGCGCTTGAGCAAACGGTCGAAATGCAGTTCTTTTGCGCCGACTCCGTCCAGCGGCGACAAGCGCCCCATCAGCACGAAATACATGCCGCGATAGCACTGCGTCTGCTCCATCATCAACAAATCCGCAGGCATCTCGACCACGCACAGCACCTCGGCGTCACGCTTGGACGAGGCGCACAGTTCGCACACTTCGTGTTCGGAAAAATTGTTGCACTTGCTGCAATGCTGAATATTGCTGGCGGCCCGTTCCAGCGACTGCGCGAGGCGCAACGCACCGGCGCGATCCCGCTGCAGTAGATGATAAGCCATGCGTTGCGCGGACTTCGGCCCGACACCGGGCAGGCAGCGCAGCGCGGCGATCAATTCTTCGAGATGCGAGGGCATCATCGGAGAACCTCAAACGATCTGTTTCCGGAAACGGCCATCAAAACGGAAGTTTCATGCCGGGCGGCAAGCCCATCCCGGCGGTGAACGCACCCATGCGTTGCGACGTGGTGGCCTCGGCCTTCTTCATCGCGTCGTTCAGCGCCAGCACGATCAGGTCCTCCAGCATTTCCTTGTCGTCAGCCAGCAGGCTGTCGTCCAGAGACACGCGGCGCACTTCGTGCCCGCAGGTCATCACCACTTTAACCATGCCGGAGCCGGCCTGCCCCTCGACCTCGACAGTCGCCAATTCGGCCTGCGCCTTTTGCATGTTCTGCTGCATCTGCTGGGCCTGTTTCATCAGGCCACCCAAACCACCCTTCATCATGTGCCGTTTCCTTTCTTACTGTATCGGTTTAATCGTATCGTCGATCACGACGGCATCCAGTTCGGACTGCGCCTCTCGCACGAAGTTATCCATGCCTATCGAATCGTCCGCCTGCTGCTGTCTGAACTGCTTCGTCTGCTGCTCGACCACGGCAGGCGTCGCCGTCTCGATCTTGCCCAGCGTGATCGTCAGCCTGACCGGCTTCGCAAAATATTCGCCCAGCGCCGCCTGCAAGCGGTCGACCGCCATTCTGGTCTGCAGATGTTTCTGCTCATGCGCCAGACACAGCGTCACCTGTCCGTCATCCAGATTCTCCAGCACCGAATGCTTGGCCAGTTGCTGCGCCATGCCCTGCACGTTCAACTGCGCCAGCAACACTCCCCAGTCCGGCAGTCCGCCCGCGGAAGGGGCGGCCATCGCGACGGGTTCGCGCCGCACGGGAGGCGCGGCTTCGACAGCAAGAGGCTCAGCCACCTGCGCTGCCTGCGGGGCCGTTGCCTGCGGGACTGGCGATTGTGGTGCGGCAGCCCGGGGCGCTTGTTGCTGAACAACCGGTGACGGTGCGACTGGCGACTGCGGCACAGCGACTACCGCACCCTTGGCCGGCGCAAACGACAGCATGCGCAACAACGTCATCGAGAAGCCGGCATATTCGTCGGGCGCGAGGTCGATTTCGTCGCGACCGTGAATCGCGATCTGGTAATACAACTGCACCTGCTCCGGCGTCAGCGCCTGCGCCAGTTCCAGCAGGCGTACGCGCTCCGGTTCGTCGTCGGCGATCGCCTGCGGCACGGTCTGCGCCAGCGCGATGCGATGCAGCAGCGTCGCCAACTCCTGCAACGCGGCGTCGAACGCCACGCTGCGCGACGCCATGCTGTCGGCAATCCCGACCAACGCGAGGCCGTTGCGGTCGCGCAACGCCGCCAGCACGTCGAACAGGTAGCCGTGATCGATGGAGCCCAGCATGGTGCGCACTACTGCCTCTTCGACCTTGCCGGACGAGAAGGCAATCGCCTGGTCCATCAGGCTCAGCGCGTCGCGCATGCTGCCGGCGGCAGCGCGTGCGACGAGGGCCAGCGCACCGGCCTCGAAAGCAATCTGTTCCTGCTCCAGCACGTACTGAAGATGACTGGCGATCAGCGCAGGGGGCAACTGTTTCAGGTTGAACTGCAAACAACGCGACAGCACGGTGACCGGAATTTTTTGCGGATCGGTGGTCGCGAGGATGAACTTCACATGGCCCGGCGGCTCTTCCAGCGTCTTCAACATCGCGTTGAACGCCGACTTGGACAGCATGTGCACTTCGTCGATGATGTAGACCTTAAAACGACCGGAGGTCGGCGCATACAGCGCGCTCTCCAGCAATTCGCGCATGCTATCAACCTGGGTGTTCGACGCCGCGTCCAGTTCGATCAGATCGACGAAACGTCCGCTATCGATTTCGCGGCAGGCGCTGCACTCGCCGCAGGGCGTCGCGGTGATGCCGGTTTCGCAGTTCAGTGACTTCGCGAAGATGCGCGCGATCGTGGTCTTGCCCACCCCGCGCGTACCGGTGAAGAGATAGGCGTGATGCAGCCGATTCTGGGTGAGCGCATTGCTGAGCGCCTGGACGACGTGCTCCTGCCCCGCCAGTTGCGCGAAGCTCTTGGGACGCCATTTGCGCGCGAGGACCGTGGTAGCCGACAAGTTACACCGCGTCAGAAGTGGTAGGCAAAACGGAGCTGGCTGAAATTGATGCCCTGATTGGGCTGTTTGATGCCGCCGTTGGACAAGTGCTGATAACGATAGGCCAGATCGAACTGCTGGCGCTCGCCGAACCGCACGCCGACGCCCAGATGGTCGCCGAACTGAAACGAACTGCCGAATTTGCGATTGGCATAGATGAATGTGGGAGAGATCAGGTGGAACCCGATCGCAGCCTCCGCATAGGGCGCAACGCCGGAAGGATGTTTCTGCTGCAGGCGGAACACCGGCGTGATGCCGATATCGGTAATGGTCTGGTTGTTGCCGACAATGCTGTTACCGCGCCAAGTGCCGACGGACGCTTCCCAGGAACCGGTCACCAGCCAACTACCGTCGGCGAACCACTGCTTATTCCAGTCCCAGCCTGCGCCAACACGCGCCATGTCGGCTGAATCGCCATTGCCATACTCAACGAATACGGTATCCAAAGCGTACAGATTGCCGCTGAACAGCAACGCACCCATCAGCAAAGCGAGCTTCTTCATCGCACTCCCCTGTATCCATCAAAAAAGGAGGCGAGCCTTACCCCCGGCACTTGCAGTAATTAGCTGTGGCTGCTTCCTTCCGGACCTGACCAGATTCACTACCCTGCAATGCGGGGAGACCCGCCAATTCGTACGACAGCTCGCCAAACCTACTGCGCGCCCCGATTGCGGCGTTGCGCAGTGCTCGAAATCCGGGGCCGCATCGCGGCATACCTTAAGTACATTCCGGTTTCTGTGCTCCGTGCGCCTTGCACTCAGGTCGCTCGCTAGGGTTTAGCGAGCTGTCTATTGTTACTTGTTACATCGCTCGAACCGGGATCATCCCGATACGCTTGCGCCATTCCGCCGGACCGGTGTCGTGCACGGAGCTCCCCCGCACATCGACCGCCACCGTCACCGGCATGTTTTCGACTTCAAATTCGTAAATCGCCTCCATCCCCAGTTCCGGGAACGCGACGACTCTTGCGCTGCGTATTGCCTTCGAAACCAGATAGGCTGCGCCACCTACCGCCATCAGATATACCGCGCCATGCTTACGGATCGACTCGATTGCCTCTTTGCCGCGCTCTGCCTTGCCTACCATACCGATCAGGCCGGCCTGCGCCAGCATCGTTTCGGTAAACCCATCCATGCGTGTCGCGGTGGTCGGCCCGGCGGGCCCGACGACTTCGTCGCGCACCGGATCAACCGGGCCGACATAATAAATGAAGCGGTCAGTAAAATCCACGCCGGCAGGCAGTTTTTCGCCGCGACCCAGCATTTCCGCAATGCGTTTATGCGCGGCATCGCGCCCGGTCAGCAACTTGCCGGACAATAACACGGTCTCGCCCGGCTGCCACCGCGAAATTTCCTCGCGAGTGACCGCATCCAGATTTACCCGCCGCGCATTTTCGGCCGGCTGCCAGTCGATATCCGGATAGTCCGAGAGCTTCGGCGGCTCGAAAATCGCGACACCGGAACCGTCCAGCTCGAAATGCACATGCCGCGTCGCGGCACAGTTGGGGATGATCGCCACCGGTTTGGACGCGGCATGTGTCGGATAGTCCAGTATCTGCACGTCCATTACCGTGGTCAGCCCGCCCAGCCCCTGCGCACCAATCCCCAGCGCATTGACCTTGTCGCACAGCTCGATGCGCAATTCCTCGATGCGGCTCTGTGACCCACGCGCCCTCAGTTCGCTCATATCCATCGGCAGCATCAACGCCTGCTTGGCCAGCAGCACCGCCTTTTCCGCCGTGCCGCCGATGCCGATGCCCAGCATCCCCGGCGGGCACCACCCCGCGCCCATTTCCGGCACTTGCTGCAGCACCCACTCGACGATATCGTCGCCGGGATTGAGCATCCCCAGCACCGCCTTGTTCTCCGATCCACCGCCCTTGGCCGCGATCTCCACCTCGACACGGTCGCCCTGCACCAACTCGACATGCACCACCGCCGGCGTGTTGTCGCCGGTGTTCTTGCGCTTCCCCGCCGGATCGGCGACCACGGAAGCGCGCAGCGTGTTATCCGGATCGAGATAAGCCTTCCGCACACCGGCATTGACCATGCCGACAATGTCCATGTCCGCCTCCCAGCGCACCGACATGCCGACACGGACGAACGCGACGACGATGCCGGTGTCCTGGCAGATCGGCCGGTGGCCCTGCGCGCACATGCGCGAATTCGCCAGTATCTGCGCCATCGCATCCTTCGCCGCAGGCGACTGCTCGATACGGTAAGCATCGGCCAGCGCGCGGATAAAATCCGCCGGATGGTAATAAGAAATGAACTGCAACGCGTCCGCGATGCTGTCGATGAAGTCTTGCTGCCGGATGGTCGTCATGGAATTGCGCGGATGAAATGAGCGCAGCGATTATCGGCAGCGACAGCGGCAGCGTCAATTCGA
>JALNYK010000050.1:0-1232 GCA_023229845.1 Gallionella sp. | reverse complement strand
AGCCTATTGACCGCCAGCCCGCGAGTGCGTAGGGTTAAGGCTGTTTTTAACCGCGGGAAGATTGCCTTGTCCAACATCAGTAAATTTGCCGACAAGTGGGTACTAGTCATAGACGACATGGAAGGAATGCGCTCGCAGCTGCGCATGTCATTAACCAATTCCGGATTTGCCAAGCTCCATATCGTAGCGAACATCAGAGAGGCGCTGGAACGCATGGCGAACAATCGCTATGACGTGATCCTGTGCGACTACTCGCTCGGAGACAGCACCGATGGTCAACAGTTTCTGGAGCACTTGCGCACCAACGACCTGATCAGCCGCAACACCATTTTCGTGATGATCACCGCCGAACAGGCCTACGAGAAAGTGGTAGCCGCCTCCGAATGCGCGCCAGACGACTACCTGCTGAAGCCTTTCACCGCGAGTCAATTCAACGCCCGCCTGGAGAAATTGCTGGAACGCCAAGCGTATTTCGCCGGCATAGACAAGGCCGCCGATGCGAAGGACTGGGCTCGCGTCATCGCCGAATGCGACAGGGCCCTGCCGGCCAAAAATAAATACTTCTTCGAATTGTGCAAAACCAAAGCCGCGGCGCTGATGCATAGCAACCTCCCGCAGGAAGCCGCCAACCTGTATCGCGAAATGCTGGCACTACGCCCTATCGGCTGGGCTAGGCTGGGCTTGGCTCGCGCGCTGGCGCTGCTGGGCCAAAAAGACGAAGCGCAACAGATCGCGCGAGAAATTCTGGCGGACTCCCCCCAATTCATGGCTGCCTACGACTTTCTAGGCGGACAACTGGCCTCGTCCGGCGAAAAAAATGCGGCGCTGGACGTGCTGCAAAAGGCACGCGAAGTCTCGCCGGGCACGATGAACCGCATACGCGAACTGAGCACGCTGGCGGTCAGCGCGGGACAGCCCGAACTGGCCGAATCGGTGATGCGCCAGGCACTACAGAAACACAAATATTCGCCAGTGCGCCAGGTAAACGACTACGCAATACTCTCCAAGGCGCTGACGAATCAGGGCAAGGCCGACGAAGCGCTGAGCGTCGTCGCCGATGCCCGCAAGGACTTCCGCGACGAACACAGCCAGATCGTTCTCGCAACTAGCGAAAGCGTCGCCCATCGCGCCGCCGGCAACGACGAACTGGCCGAGGCCGCGCTGGCCAAGGCCTTGGCCGGAGACATCAACGCTCTCCCGGCGGAAACGGTCACCGCGATTGCGGATGCCTG
>JALNYK010000049.1 GCA_023229845.1 Gallionella sp. | reverse complement strand
GCGCCATCCAGCAGGGATTTCTTGGTGATCAGTCCCACCCGTTGGTGCTCGGCCAGCTTGAGGGCCAGCGTCAGTCCGGCGAGGCCGCTGCCGATGATCAGCGTATCGAATTTCAGCACTTGCATGTCCAGAAAGTGTTCCAAGCTGGAACTATAGCAAAAGAGCGGCCTCTGAAAGGGGCCGTTTGCGAGGGAATGGAACTAATTGGGCATAGTCGGGTCGCATCACCCGCGTTGCCCATCCTGCTGACGCAGGCGAATCGGAGAGGTTATACTGGCGTCCCGCGATGCAAGCGGCAGTCAAAATGATAATCGGAATAATCTAGGGATGGCAGATCGGGAAGTCGATCAACTGTTGGTGGAACGGGTTCAGCGCGGAGACAAGCATGCTTTCGATCTGCTGGTATCGAAATACCAGCGCAGGCTCGGACGGCTGATCTCGCGGTTCGTGCGCGACCCGGCCGAGGCCGAAGATGTGACGCAGGATGCGTTCATCAAGGCGTATCGCGCCTTGCCGGGTTTTCGTGGCGAAAGCGCGTTCTATACATGGTTGTATCGTATCGGTATCAATACCGCGAAGAATTACTTGCTGGCCAGCAAGCGGCGCGCGCCGACGACGACATTGTTCGATACGGACGATGCGGAGTCGTTCGAGGATGCCAGCCTGTTGCATGAGGTCAGTACGCCGGAAAATGAACTGATGAGCAAGCAGGTGGTCAATGTGGTGCAGGCGTCGCTGCAGCAGTTGCCTGAGGATTTGCGCAGTGCGTTGACGCTGCGCGAGATCGAAGGATTGAGTTACGAAGAGATCGCCAGTGTGATGAATTGCCCGATCGGTACGGTGAGATCGAGGATTTTCCGGGCGCGGGAAGCAGTGGCTGAGAATCTGCGTCCGTTGTTAGAAACCAGTAAGGGTAACAGGTGGTAGATATGAAACAGGAAATTTCGGCATTGATGGACGGCGAACTGTTCGAGGACGAGGCGGACAGCCTGTTCGACGAGATCAGGCGCGGCTCCGGCACCCACAAGGACTGGGATGTCTACCACCTGATCGGCGATGTCCTGCGTCAACCCGAACATATCCATAACGACCTGAGCGCCAAGGTGCGGGAGCGTATGCGCGATGAGCCGGTTGTGCTGGCGCCGCGTGCTCGTGCGACCAAGCAGAGGGCGCGAGCGTTTGCCCTGTCCGCTGCGGCATCCTTGGTGGCGGTAGGTGTGGTGGCGTGGATGTCGATGCAAATCAGCCCTGAAGCCGCTCCGCAGTTGGCCATGCAGCAGGGCGCGTTGCGTCCGGTCAGCGCGCAGATCACGTCCAAGGCCAACGACTACCTGATGGCACATCAGGAATTCTCTCCCAGCGCGGACATGAGCGGCGGTGCTTCCTACATCCGCACCGTTTCATACAGCCCGGAGGCGAAGTGACGATGAGGGCAGGCATCGCGTTTGTCGGTTTGCTGCTAGTTGTTGGCAACGCTTGCGCGGAGGGCCGGCAGGTCAGTCTCGATTGGCTCAAGACCATGGCTTTTGCCGGCCATCAGACCGATTACAGCGGCGTGTTCATTTATCAATACGGCGGACGGGTCGAGACTTCGCGCATCATCCATGTGGTCGAATCGGACGGCGAGTACGAGAAGCTGGAGTGTCTGGATGGGCCGAAGCGCGAGATCATCCGGCACAATGGGCATGTATGGGAATTCCACAACCACAAGATGGTTCGAGCCAGCAATCAGGGGCGCGGCAAGTTCCCGTCGCTGTTGCCGGAGCAATTGTCGGCACTGGGTGTGAGCTATCAAGCCAGCCAGGTCGGCGTGGAGCGGGTTGCTGGCTACGATGCCCAAGTTATCCTGTTCGAGCCCAAAGACAACCTGCGTTACGCCCATAAGCTATGGGCGCACAATGTTTCCGGCTTGTTGCTGAAGGCGTCGGTGCTGGACGACAGGAAGCAGCCGGTCGAGCAATATGCCTTTACCCAGTTGCAAATCGGTGGCGGCATCGACCGTTCCTGGATCAAGTCGGCTCCTGCTATGGACGCTCAAGGCCGCGTTCATGATGAAAAATCGTCGGCGGCAGCCGGTGTGTCGGTGAACAGCGGCTGGGTGGTGGATGCGTTGCCGCTCGGCTTCAGAAAGACCATGGAAATTCAGCGTCCGATGCGTGGCAGGCATGCCCCGGTGGTGCAACTGGTCTTTTCCGATGGGCTGAGTGCGATCTCCGTGTTCGTTGAACCGGACGACGGCGACGAGGACGATGTCAACGGCCTGTCCAGTCGCGGTGCGATGAATCTTTACCACAAGCTTGCAAATGGACATTTGATCACCGTGGTCGGCGAAGTGCCGGCGCGCACGGTGATGCAGGTGGCCGATTCGTTGCGTTACAACGGCGCGCAATGACGCTGGAGACTCGTGCCGTCGTGATGCGGGTCGAAGCCGGCAAGACCTTCGTGGAAGCTGCGCAGGCCAGCGGTTGCGGGCAATGCAGCGGCAAGGGCTGCGGGACAGGCAAGCTGTCCCGGATGTTTTGCAGCCAGCCGCGCCAATTCCAGGTAGACAATACTATCGATGCCTCGGTCGGCGACCGGGTCGTGGTATCGGTCGCGGATGGCACGGTGATGCGCGGCATCGGCTTGGTCTACCTGATGCCGCTGGCGTTGCTGGTTGCCGGTGCCGCCCTAGGCAATGTCGTTGCGGTGACGGACGGCCAGCGCGACGGCTATGCGGCTGCAGGAGCCGCATTTGGATTGGCAGTCGGTTTCTTGTTGTCGCGTTGGCTGGATTCGAGGCAAGTTCGCCGGCTACCGCGCATCGTGCGGCAATGGCGCGAAGATTAAGTTGTCCGCACTAGTCGGGTATCGGTTTTTTCACTATGAGGAGGAAGGCATGCTGAGAAAATTATCTGGTTTCATTCTGTTGTCGTTGAGTCTCGTTTTGTCCATCCCGGCGCAAGCCCGGGAGTTGCCCGATTTTACCGAGCTGGTCGAAAAGCAGGGATCGGCGGTCGTCAATATCAGCACCACGCAGATCATCCGCCAGGCACAGGGAATACCCGGCATCCCGGAAGGCGATCCGTTCTTCGAATTTTTCCGCCGCTTTGCGCCCCCGATGCCGCAAGGACAAGCGCCGCGCGAGCAGGAGTCGCAGTCGCTGGGCTCCGGCTTCCTGATCAGCGAGGATGGCTACCTGTTGACCAATGCGCATGTGGTGGATCGCGCCGACAAGATCACCGTGCGCCTGACCGACAAGCGCGAGTTTAAGGCCAAGGTCATCGGCGCGGACAAGCGCACCGACGTTGCGCTGCTGAAGATCGAGGCGACCGGCCTGCCGAAAGTCAGGCTGGGCGAGCCGGACAAACTCAAGGTCGGCGAATGGGTGGTTGCGATCGGCTCGCCGTTCGGTTTCGACAGCAGTGTGACCGCCGGCATCGTCAGCGCCAAGGGGCGCTCGCTGCCGCAGGACAATTTTGTACCCTTCATCCAGACCGACGTGGCGATCAATCCCGGCAATTCCGGCGGACCGCTGTTCAATATGAACGGCGAGGTGGTCGGCATCAACTCGCAGATTTACACCCGTTCCGGCGGCTCGATGGGCCTGTCGTTTGCGATCCCGATTGACGTGGCGATGCAGGTGTCCGACCAGCTGCGCAGCACAGGCAAGGTCACCCGCGGCCGCATCGGCGTGACGATACAGGAGCTGACCCGCGAACTGGCCGAGTCGTTCGGTCTGAGCAAGCCCGAGGGCGCACTGATCAGCAGCGTCGAGAAGAGCGGGCCGGCCGACAAGGCGGGCATCGAGGCCAGCGACGTGATCCTCAAGTTCGACGGCAAGGCAGTCATCAGCTCCGCCGACTTGCCGCGTATCGTCGCTGCGACCAAACCCGGCAGCAAGTCGGTCGTGGAGTTGTGGCGCAAGGGCGAAACCCGGCAGGTGACCGTGGTGATCGCCGAGATGCCGGAGGAAGGCAAGCTGGCGCGGGCGGTGAAGAAGATGGAAGAGGACGTCGCCGAAATGATCACCCGGCTGGGTATCGCGGTTAGCGAACTGACCCGCGAGCAGATGCAGGAACTGCAGGTCGGCGGCGGCTTGCTGGTCGAAGAGGTCAAGGGCTCGGCGGCGCGCGCCGCCGGATTGCAGCATGGCGACGTGTTGCTGGCGATCGGCAACATGCCGATCCGCTCGCTGGCACAGTTCAACGACATCCTGAAGCAGGTGCCCAAGGGGCGCAACGTCGCACTGCTGGTGCGGCGCGGCGATGCAGCTTCCTATGTCGCTATCCGCTTGGACGAGAAGTAATCACGGTTCTGCGAACTGTGCCCAAATCGGCTAGAATTCGCCCTTCGCGAATTCGGCCGATTCAGGCTTTTTAACCAGATATTCATGCAACATATCCGCAATTTCTCCATCATCGCCCACATCGATCACGGCAAATCCACGCTGGCCGATCGCATCATTCACCTCTGCGGCGGTCTGTCCGACCGCGAAATGGAAGCGCAGGTACTCGACTCGATGGACATCGAGCGCGAGCGCGGCATCACCATCAAGGCGCAGACCGCAGCACTCAGCTACAAGGCGCGCGACGGGCAGGTCTACAACCTGAACCTGATCGATACGCCCGGCCACGTCGACTTCTCCTACGAGGTGTCGCGCTCGCTGTCCGCCTGCGAAGGCGCGCTGCTGGTGGTGGATGCTTCTCAGGGCGTGGAGGCGCAGACCGTGGCGAACTGCTACACCGCGCTCGATCTCGGCGTAGAGGTGGTGCCGGTGCTGAACAAGATCGATCTGCCCTCCGCCGATCCGGACAATGCCATCTCCGAGATCGAGGATGTGATCGGCATCGATGCGCACGACGCGGTGCACTGTTCGGCCAAGACCGGCCTCGGCGTGGAAGATGTGCTGGAGTCGCTGATCGTCAAGGTGCCGCCACCCAAGGGCGA
Source organism: Gallionella sp. (assembly GCA_023229845.1). Taxonomy (GTDB): domain Bacteria; phylum Pseudomonadota; class Gammaproteobacteria; order Burkholderiales; family Gallionellaceae; genus Gallionella. The sequence continues at coordinate 6,957 of JALNYK010000049.1, read as the reverse complement.
TACGACAGCACCGTTGCAGGCGCTGATCATCGACTCGTGGTTCGACAACTACGTCGGCGTGGTGATGCTGGTGCGCATCGTCAATGGCACGCTCAAGCCCAAGGAAAAAATCTTGTTTATGGCGACCGGCGCGCAGCATCTGACCGAACATATCGGCGTGTTCACGCCCAAGGCTCAGGATCGCGAATCGCTGTCCGCAGGTCAGGTGGGATTCGTTATCGCCGGCATCAAGGAATTGAAGGACGCCAAGGTCGGCGACACCATCACGCATCAGGCCAAGCCTGCTGCCGCCGCATTGCCCGGTTTCAAGGAAGTGCAGCCGCAGGTGTTCGCCGGCTTGTTCCCGGTGGAATCTAATCAGTACGAGGCGCTGCGCGACTCGCTGGAGAAGCTCAAGCTGAACGATGCGGCCCTGATGTACGAGCCGGAAGTGTCGCAGGCGCTGGGCTTCGGTTTCCGCTGCGGCTTCCTCGGTCTGCTGCATATGGAGATCGTGCAGGAGCGGCTGGAGCGCGAGTTCGACATGGATCTCATCACCACCGCGCCTACCGTGGTCTACGAGGTGGTGCTGCGCGACGGCACGGTGCTGATGGTGGATAACCCGTCCAAGCTGCCGGACTTGTCCAAGGTCGAAGAAATCCGCGAACCTATCGTTAACGTGAACCTGTACATGCCGCAGGAGTACGTCGGCTCGGTGATCACGTTGTGCACGCAGAAGCGCGGCGTACAGATCGACATGAGTTATCACGGCAAGCAGGTGAAGCTGATCTACGAAATGCCGATGGGCGAGATCGTGCTGGATTTCTTCGACAGGCTGAAGTCTGTTTCGCGCGGCTATGCCTCGATGGACTACGAGTTCAAGGAGTATCGCCCGGCCGATGTGGTCAAGGTGGATATGCTGATCAACGGCGACAAGGTCGATGCGCTGGCGGTAATCGTGCACCGTGCCAACAGCATGTATCGCGGACGCGAGGTCGCTGCCAAGATGCGCGAGCTGATCCCGCGCCAGATGTACGACGTGGCGATTCAAGCGACCATAGGTTCCAACATCATCGCGCGCGAAAACGTCAAGGCGATGCGCAAGAACGTGCTGGCCAAGTGTTACGGCGGCGACATTTCGCGCAAGAAAAAACTGCTGGAGAAGCAGAAGGCCGGCAAGAAGCGCATGAAGCAGGTGGGCAACGTGGAAATTCCGCAGGAGGCCTTTTTGGCGATCCTGCGAGTCGAGGATAAATAACGATGGATTTCGCTCTAATTCTGTTTTTACTTCTGGTTGCCACGGGCGGAATCTGGCTGCTGGACCGTTTCATGCTCGCGTGCAAGCGTGGCGCGGGCGCCGCCGAGCCTTGGTGGGTCGAATACGCCAAGAGCTTCTTCCCGGTGATACTGGTGGTGTTTTTCATCCGCTCGTTTCTGGTCGAACCGTTCAAGATACCCTCCGGCTCGATGATCCCGACGCTGCAGGTGGGCGATTTCATCTTGGTGAACAAGTTCACCTACGGCATCCGTCTGCCCATCATTAACAAGAAAATCGTGCAGCTCAACAACCCGCAGCGCGGCGATGTGATGGTGTTCCACTATCCGGAGAATCCCTCGCTGGACTACATCAAACGCGTGATTGCGCTGCCCGGCGATACCGTCGAATACCGCAACAAGCGTTTGTGGATCAACGGCGTGGAGCAGCACCAGCAGCCTGATGGCGATTACAATTACGTCGAGACCGGCCTGAATTTCGTGCATACCGAGAAACGTATCGAGACGCTGGGCGAGCGCAAGCATGAGGTGCTGGTGAATCCGGAAGTGCCGACGCTGCACCTGAATGCCGTGGCCGAGTTCGCCGGGCGCGAGAACTGCAGCTACGACGACGACATGGTGCGCTGCAAGGTCCCCGAGGGGCATTACTTCATGCTCGGCGACAATCGCGACAACAGCCGTGACAGCCGTTACTGGGGCTTCGTGCCGGATCGCCAGATCGTCGGTAAGGCGTTCTTCATCTGGATGAACTTTTCCGATTTGAAGCGGATCGGTCTGTCGATCAATTGAGGAGAGAGAGCAAAATGAATACAGCAATGCCAGCCAAGCAACGTGGTTTGAGTTTTTCCGGTTTCATATTCGGGGCGTTTTTGCTGATCATGGTCAGCATCGTCGGGCTGAAGCTGATTCCCGCCTATATGGAGAATGCGACGATCAAGAACCTGTTCGACGTAATCGCCAGCGATCCCGAGATGCAGGGCGCATCCGCCGGCAATATCAAGATGTCTTTCATCAGACGTGCCTCGGTCGAGAATGTCCGTGCGATTACCGCCGAGGATATCAACATCGACAAGGCCGACGGCAACCTCGTGCTGAGCGCCAGCTATGCGGTCAAGGTGCCGCTGGTGGCCAATATCAGCCTGTACCTCGAATTCAGCCCGAGCAGTGGCAAGTAAAGACGCACTCGGCAAGAAACTGGGGCATGTCTTTGCGCAGCCTCAGTTGCTGGAGCGCGCGCTGACCCATCGCAGCTACGCGCCCGAGCATAACGAGCGGCTGGAGTTCCTCGGCGACAGCGTGCTGGGCTGCGTGATCGCCAAGCATCTGTATGCCAGCTACCCGCAACTGAACGAGGGCGATCTTTCCCGGTTGCGCTCCAATCTGATCAAGGAAGAGACGCTGGCTGGCCTGGCGCAGCAGCTCGATCTGGGCGGCTACCTGAAGCTGGGCGAGGGCGAGCGCAAGAGTGGCGGCTTCCGCCGGCCTTCGATACTGGCCGATGCGATGGAAGCGCTGTTCGGCGCGGTGTTGCTGGACAGCGGTTTCGAGGCTGCCGAAAAAGTCGTGCTCGGACTGTTCGTGCCCTATCTGCAGAAGGTCGACGTGCTGACGCTGGGCAAGGACCCCAAGACCTTGCTGCAGGAACATTTGCAGGCCCGCCGCATCTCGCTGCCCGCATACAGCGTTGTCGAGATACAGGGCGAGGCGCATGCGCAATCGTTTCAGGTCGAATGCGCGATCCCCGCATTGAAAATCACCACGCGCGGCGAGGGCAGCAGCCGCCGCAACGCCGAACAACAGGCGGCCGCCGCTGCCTACCAACAACTCAAGGTGCGCTAACGCGCCATAGGACATCACATGACCGAACAACAAGACCCAACCATTTCCGCTGCCGAAGAATTCCGCAGCGGCTTCATCGCCATCGTCGGACGCCCCAATGTGGGGAAATCGACGCTGCTCAACCACCTGATCGGACAGAAGATCAGCATCACCTCGCGCAAGGCGCAGACCACGCGCCACCGCATCCACGGCATCCTCACCGACGAGCGCGCGCAATATGTGTTCGTCGATACGCCAGGCTTCCAGACCAAGCACCTGAACGCGCTGAACCGCGGCATGAATCGCGTGGTCACCAGCAGCCTGCGCGACGTGCAGGTGGTGGTATACGTGCTGGAGGCGCTGCGTTACGACGAGCGCGATCAGGAGGTGCTGAAGCTGCTGCCGGACAACCGTCCGGTGCTGCTGGTCATCAACAAGATCGACGAGGTCGAGGACAAGGGCAAGCTGTTCTCGTTCGCCGAGCGCGTCGCGCAGGACTTCAAGTTCACCGAGATCGTTCCGGTCAGCGCCAAACAGGGAACGCAGCTAGACCAGTTGCGCGAGGCCCTGTACCGCCACCTGCCGCCGGGCGAACTGATCTACAGCGAAGACGACGTCACCGACCGTAGCGAACGTTTCCTCGCGGCCGAGATGCTGCGCGAGAAGGTGTTCCGATTCACCGGCGAAGAGCTGCCGTACTCCACCAGCGTGGTGATCGAGCAGTTCAAGATGGAAGGCAAACTGCGCCGCATCCATGCCGCGATCCTCGTGGACAAGGAAGCGCACAAGGCGATGCTGATCGGCAAGAAAGGCGAAAAACTCAAAGAGATCGCCACCCAGGCGCGCCTCGACATGGAAAAGCTGTTCGACGGCAAGGTGTACCTCGAAGTGTTCATCAAGGTGCGCAGCGGCTGGGCCGACGACGCGCGCGTGCTGCGTACGCTGGGTTACGAATAAGCTGCGCTGTCATTCTCCGGATCGGCAGGCCTGTCGGGCTTGTCTATCAGGCTCTAGGGGCGGATGCCCCATACTTTCGATTTTCACTAACACCCCGGATTCGTCGAATGCGGGGTGTTTTTGCGTGTGCTTGATGTCAGTTGCACCAGGTGCTAGGATTGCGCATGAACAAGCCAATCAAAACGACGCCAGATAACGCAGGTCGGGCATTCAAGACGGCGTGGTTTGCGAAAGAAGCTCGCAAGGCGAAAATCACGGATGAAGTGTTATGCCACGCAATCAGACAGGTCATGAAAGGTCAGGCCGATGACCTTGGTGGGGGCGTATACAAGAAGCGCCTGAACGACAACATGCATCGTTCAATTGTCCTGGCTAAGGCGGGTCAATACTGGATATACGCTTACCTGTATGCCAAGAAGGACAGAGAGAACATAGCGCAGGATGAACTGGCTGCATTCAAGAAGCTGGCGAAAGATTACAACAGTACGAGCGATTCCGGTATCTCGGTACTTTTGACTCAAGAGGAATTATTGGAGATTTGCCATGACAACTAAATCGACGACAGCGAAACACAAGAGCGATGCTTTCGCCGCTATTCACAGCGCGGCTAAAGGGTTGCATAGCGTTGGTGCGATCAACAAAACAACGATGCGTGAATACGATGAGTTGTGCCTGGATTCGATTACTGAACTTAATGCCAATGAGATCAAGCGAATTCGCGAACAAGCACATGTCAGCCAGCCGGTATTTGCTCGCTACCTGAACACCAGCGAATCTACCGTTCAGAAGTGGGAGACAGGCCAGAAAAGACCGAGTGGCATGGCGCTAAGGCTATTGCACGTGGTTGAAAAGCACGGGCTTGGGGTGCTTGTTTGATAGCGAGGTGGGGCTGTGTGGTTTGGAAAAACGAAGTTGGGCCCTTTAGCTCTGTAATGCGCCCTTGTACGTTCGGTTGAATAAGGCTTAATCGAGTCTGACCCTATTTTCCTGCGGTGGTGTATGGGGCGAGTAAAAGGTCTATATATTCTTGGGCGTGGATAAGTTTGGGGGAGGGTGGTAGATTTCGGGGGAGATGTTGGAGTCCCTGTATTTGTTTGGATGGGGAAATTTGCAATCCTCGAATGTTCGGAGCTATGGCTATTAATCTTAGAGCAGAAATTAGGAATGACTTGTGGGGGGCAATCGCTAAACCATATGAGTCGCAAGTTTATAGTGGAGCGATTCTGGAGGCGATTCATCTTCTAAGCGGCATCTTGCGAGAAAGAGCAAATATTGATGGTGATGGAATAAGCTTGGTCTCACAGGCACTGTCCGGTGATAGTCCTAGACTTAGAATCAACAAATTTCAGACTGAGACGGAAAAAAATGAACAAAGGGGGTTAGAGCAAATACTTCGGGGGGTCTATCAGGGGATTAGGAACCCGCGTAGTCATGAGCAATTTGAAGATGCTAAGGAAACTGCTGATGCGATTATTCTATTCATAAATCACATTGTTGGTGTCATCAGTGAGGCAAAAGAACCTTTTACTATTGATGAATGGAGTAATAGAGTTTTCGATGAAAACTTCGTTGCTTCTGATAGGTATGCAAAACTCTTGGCATCTGAGGTTCCTTCCAAGAAGTACAACGAAGCGTTAATCGCGATATTTCGAAACAAGGCATCGGGAGATGGCGATAAATTAAACTACATTTTCCGCGCGCTTATTGAGTTAGCTGGCGACGACAAAATTGATGACTTCCTCGCTGTAGTCTCGGATGACCTGCGGACACAAAATTTTGACTTAGAGATCAGGCTTACTTTGCAGGTGCTACCTGAGCGTTTATGGCCTCGATTAAGTGAGGTTGCTCGGCTCAGAACCGAGAACAAGTTAATCCAGTCTATCGAGAAAGGTAGGTACGAGTTAAGAACGCAGAACTGTGAATCCGGCGCTCTTGGAACTTGGGCTCGAGATTTTTTTAAATATTTCTCACTCAAACCGGAGCTTTTCAATGTTCTTGCTAAGAAGCTTTCTGGTGACGATGAGGAGCAAAATTATGTAGCCGAGTTTTTCTTTTGGAATCTACCTGACAGCATAGAAGCAGATGCCTCAAATGCCATATATAGTAGTTCTGATTACAGAACTAAGCACTACATACGCTTGATAGTGCAGGGAGTCTCAAGTCCAGATGCTTCGACCATACTCCGAGAAAAATTTCTTAATAGATTTGGATTCAGTGAAAAATGGCAGAAGTTGATACTAGAAGAAATTGAATCAGTCAAAGATTCTGATCCGGAGTTTTTTAACAAATTCATCAACATTGATGATATTCCATTCTAGTCTCAATTACTTTCGTGGAAGTTCAGAAATCGCGAGCTTCGCACGCACGGGAGTTGCTCGGTAGTCGCGCTGCATCCGCGACTACCTCGCACCTTCGGGGGCGGCTCCGGCAATTAAAAGGGTCAGCTTCGCAATAACTTCCCGAGATGTGCATAGTCGCGAGCTTCGCTCGCGCGGGAATTGGCCTTGCAGGCCGCACAATCGCCTGCATGCGATTGCCGCTCCGGGCTACAAACAGCACGCAGGTGCTGTTTGTTTAACGCCCTCCGCCCCCCGTCCGTACCGGACGGGGATTCAATTCTCGTGACCGTCTAGCAAAACAAAAGAGCCCACCCTTGCGGGTGAGCTCTTTTGTTTTGTTGGTGGAGGCGGGGGGAATTGAACCCCCGTCCGCAAGCACTCTACAGATAGTTCTACATACTTAGTCTGGTTGTTTGATTTGATCCGTTTGCCGCCAACCGACAGGCTGCCACCGGACGAGTCACCTTAGTTTTAGCTTCGAGCAAAGTAACCCTGCTCGACACGATCCCATGTTAGGACCTCGCTCATCTTAGCCCTTAGGCTTTGAGCCTCCCCATGGGAGAGAAGGTGCGAGGTCTAGCAGACTAAG
>JALNYK010000048.1 GCA_023229845.1 Gallionella sp. | reverse complement strand
GCTTACTGTGTATCCTTGGCAGCAAGTATCAGGCAGTGACCTGATCCACGCACTCAGGCAAAACCCGTATCCCGATACGTGCAACGCTGTATTTGTCGGCAAGACCAGACTGTAGGGATAGCTTGCCGGTCGAGACGGAGGAGTCGTTCACGCACAAAGAAAACCCCCTGTGCCGGCGAGACACAGGGGGGGGCCGGAGGGAGCGACCCTTCGATGAACTCAGGATAGGCTTTAGTCGCGATGGGCACGCTGCACCTCATCCCCTTCGCGGCTGTAACCAGCCACTTACAAAAAAAATGGCTCGCGTGTAGCGAGCCATTTTGCTTCCCTCCAATACCGTTATGCCACCAGCGAGATATTCGAACCTTCGCTCGATTGGTCGTTGAGGTTGTATGCCTGCATCAACTGCATCAGTTGTCGCATGAGTTTGGCGTTAAGGTCTTCCGATGCAAGACTGGCGGAACTCGAAGAATTCGATGTAGAGGATGTCGTCGAGTCGCCCGAACCGGATTGGTCTAAGGCCATCGCTTCCTTGAAACTGACCTTGCCGTCGCCATTGCTGTCAGCCTGATCGAAATTCTCGATGACCTTGGAGATCAGGCTGGAGCGCGTGCTGTCGGAAGAGCCGATTGCATCGAGCTGGCTGGTCAATTCATCCTTGGTGAATCCGGCATCGTTTCTCGGTGGAGGCGGCGGGGGCGGCATGTTGCCAATTTGCATCGAGTTTCCGGACATCAACTGGCTTTCGAGTTGCCGGGCGAGCGACTGAAACGAGTCGGTAAATTCGTCCTTGGATATTTTTCCGTCGCTGTTGCCATCGAGAGCCGAGAACAACTCGTCCACATTGCCGGACGACGAAGCGCCGCCCGTAGACGAACTCTGTTCGAATGCGGCTTGCAGCGCAGATTTATCGATATAGCCTTGGCCCGAACTGTCGATCTGCGAAAACAGATCCGCCGCCATCTTCTGCCCGCCGTCCGGGGGACGGCGCATGCCCTGCATGCCTTGCATTGCCGACCAGTTGCTGCTTCCTCCTATTGCGCCGATGCTGCTCATGATGTGCTCCTTTGCTGTTGTTGGTTACGGTATGTGCGCCGTGTTGCACATGGTTCGATTATCGTTTTATGTCCCGAATAAATTCAGCAGCTTCTGTGTAAAAGCAGGTAAAACGGCGTTAACCCGGATTGTCCATTAGGCCGTCATACCGGCGAAGGCCGGTATCCAGCGATGAAAAATACGCCGCGAAGCGGCCAAAGCCATGGTTTTGGCCCACTTGCGTGGGAAATTTTTAATCATTCTGGATTCCGGCCTTCGCCGGAATGACGTGGTTTTTCTAACGGATAATCTGGGGTTGCCCATTTGCGTTGTTCCTCCTGTTCGGCTATCCGCTTGCGCTGCGAGTCGGAGAGCAGCCTCCATATCCGGGCGTGCATTTCCGCGTGCAGATAGGCAAGGTCAGCGACCGCTTTGCCGTGAGCTTCAGCGACAGCACCGGCTTTTTTCTCGTCGAATTCTCTGGACCGGGAGAGTTGTTGCAGCTCCTGCATGGACAGACGCGCCGTCCTTTCGGCTTCGCAGAGCAAGGGGGACTGAGCCCGCATCAGCTCATCCATTTTTTTCTGTTGCACATCGCTCAAGCCGAGCTCTGCAAACGGGCCGCCGGGACGCTGCATGTTCATCGGCGGCTTGCCGCCACCCATCATGCCGCGGGGCGGCGGCGGCATGCCTCCGTGCTGGTGTGCAGGCGGCCCTCGAAACTCGTCGCAGCCATCGTCTGCATGAGCGATCTGCGGCAAGGCCGTAAATACGACGGCAGCCAGCAGGAACGGCAGTGCGGAAATAACGATGCCTGCCGGAGCAGGCTGATCGGTTTGTTGCAAGGTTGTGTGCATTTCGTTCTCCTTGAAGTTTTGACGGGCCTTGAAGCTGGGACGGGAGCGGACAGATAGTGTCGCTGCAGCGTCGGGACGGATTGTGCGCAGGGCCGATGTAATGCGCGTTCAAGGGATGTAAATTCCGGTAAATGCCAAGGCATACCCGCACCGCAGGCCGCGAGTTGTCATAACATTCGTGCAGTACAACATGAGCCCGTCATGCAATGAATGAAAAGATTCTTTTGATCGACGACGATGTCGAGCTGGCCGGAATGATTCGCGACTATCTGGTCGCCGAAGGCTTCGATGTCGCCATGGCGCACGACGGCGAATCCGGCGTGCGCGAAGCGTTGAGCGGACGACATGCCATTGCGGTGCTCGACGTGATGATGCCGGGCATCAACGGCATCGAAGTACTGCGCCGCATCCGCGGCGAGAGCGCGATGCCCGTCGTCATGCTCACCGCGCGAGGCGACGATACCGACCGCATCGTGGGACTGGAGCTCGGCGCGGACGATTACGTGCCCAAGCCCTGCACGCCGCGCGAACTGACCGCGCGCATCCGCGCCATCCTCAAGCGCATCGGCGGCGCAGGAAATGGACAGGCGCGAGTTATCAGGGCGGGCGCGCTTTCCGTCTGGCCGGAAAATCGCAAGGCCGAATGGAACGGGCAAGCGGTCGAACTGACCAGCACCGAGTTCAGCTTGCTCGAAGTGCTGGTGCGCCATGCCGGGCAGATCGTCAGCAAGGAAGATTTATCGATGCTGGGATTGGGCAGGCCGTTGATGCGCTTCGACCGCTCCATCGACGTTCACGTGAGCAGCATTCGCCAGAAATTCGGCGCGTTGCCGGATGGACGCTCCTGCATACAAACCGTCATCCGCAAGGGTTACATGCTGGTCAAGGAGTAGGGGCGTGGGCAGACTGTTCTGGAAATTCTTTTTTATCTTCTGGCTGGCGCAGATATTCACCGTGATGGGGGTGGGAACCGCAGTCTGGGCCTTGCGCCCGGATACGCACCCGGCCTTTGCGACTATGCGCGATGCGCCGCCGTTTCCTCCGCCGGGAATGAATCCCGATATGCGACCTCTGCCAGAGATGCACGCCGGCATGCCTCCACCGCCGGGGATGCGCGGCGACATGCCTCCGCCGCCTCATGGCGGGCCGCCGATGCGGCCGGGCAGCAAAGGCTTCCTGCCTCCCTTGTTGCCCATCCTCGCAGGCAGTGTGGCGAGTCTCATCTTCGCCGCCTTGCTGGCCTGGTATTTCGCACGGCCCATCCGCAATCTGCGCGGCGCATTCGATGCCGTGGCGAACGGCAGACTGGAGACGCGCATCGGCCCGGCGATGGCCGGGCGCAACGACGAACTGGCCGAACTCGGGCACGACTTCGACCGCATGGCTGCGCGCCTGCAAGGCCTGATGGAATCGCAGCGCCGCCTGCTGCACGATGTCTCGCACGAATTGCGCTCCCCACTGGCGCGACTGCAAGCGGCAACCGACCTGATGCGTCAGCAGCCCGGGCGCGCGGCGGAACTCATCGATCAACTGGAGCGTGACACCGCGCGCATGGATGCCCTTGTCGGCGAGCTGCTCACGCTCGCACGCCTCGACTCCGGCATGGCCGGGCGCATGGACGAAAAGGTGGAGTTGCGCGAGGTGTTTGATCACATCGTCAGCGATGCGCAATTTGAGGCTCAATCGAAGCAATGCATGATCGATATCGATCTGCCCGAATGCATGCCGATAAAAGGCAATCACGAACTAATCTTCCGCGCATTGGAAAATGTCGTGCGCAACGCCGTGCTGCATTCCCCTGCCGACACGCGGATCGCCGTTACGGCCACTCGGGATGCTTCCGGGCTGTGGCTCATTACGGTTTATGACCAGGGTTCGGGCGTCCCGCCGGACGAACTGGAGACCATCTTCGAACCTTTCTACCGCGGCAAAAAAAGCGGCTGCCAGTCCGGATATGGCCTAGGTCTCGCCATGACGCGACGTGTCATACAGGCGCACGGCGGCAAGGTGACCGCGAAAAACCGTGCAGAAGGCGGCCTGGCAATAGTTATTGTTTTACCTGTGGCCGATGCCTGATTGTCGGCCTCCCAAAGGGACCGCGCCTCAATCGGGATAAATCGACATCCGAACTCGCTCCAAAAATCTCCAGCCCAATAAGGAAACCCCAGCATGGCTGGGGTTTCCTTATATTTATTTCGACTTTTCGAAAATGAAACGCTAAAACGGAATATCGTCGTCGAAGTTGTCGAAGCTGCTGCCCGAGCTGGCCGGAGCGGCCGCCGGGGCAGAGCGCGCCGGTGCGGCGGAACGGGCCGGGGCGGAACGCTGCTCCGGAGCCGACTGATCCATCACCTCGAAGCTGCCGCCGCCGGTGGACTTGCCGCCCAGCATCTGCATCTCGTTGACGATGATCTCGGTGATGTAGCGATCCTGGCCTTCCTTGGTTTGATACTTGCGCGACTGGATGCGGCCTTCGATGTAGACCTGCGCGCCCTTCTTCAAGTACTCGCCTGCGATCTCGGCCAGACGACGATAGAACACCAGGTTATGCCACTCGGTCTTTTCCTGCTTCTCGCCGCTCTTGTCCTTCCAGTTTTCGGAAGTCGCCAGCGTGGCATTGGTCACCGCCTCGCCATTGGTCATGTATCGGGTCTCCGGGTCCTTGCCCAGACGCCCCACCAGAATCACCTTGTTTACCGACATATCAAGCTCCCTTTATCAATTGTTCTACCGCTGCTTCGTCAAATCCCTGCATGTCCACCTTGAGACAGACCATGCCTTCGCTTGCCACCACCATCGCCTCGCGCACGCCGGAGAGCAGCAACAGGCTGCGGCGCAATTCTACCGCAGCGGCGTCGTCCAGTTCGGACAAATGGTAGAGCCTGGTGCGCACCGCCGCCGGAGGCCGCATGCCCGAGGCCGCGACCAGCCACAGCGCCAGCAGCGCCATGCTGAACAGGAACACCGCATCGCCGCCGACATACTGCATCAGCGCCCCGCCCACGGCCGCGCCGAAGAACGCACCGAAGAACTGCACGCTGCTGTACACACCCATCGCCGTGCCCTTCGCCGCCAGCGGCGCGATCTTGCTGATCAGCGAAGGCAGCGTCGCCTCCAGCACGTTGAACGCGGTGAAGAACAACAGCAACGCGATCGCCACGCCCCACAGGCTGTGCTGCGCGAACATCAGCAGCGCCTGCGCCGCCAGCGCCAGCGCCACCGCCGCCATGAACACCTGCTTCATCTTGGCCTTCTTCTCGGCGATCACGATCGGCGGGACCATCAGCGCGAACGCGACCAGCATCACCGGCAGATACACCTGCCAATGGTCGGCCACGACCAGCCCGTTGGATTGCAAGATGAACGGCACTTGCATGAACACCGACATCAGGATCGCGTGCAGCGCGAAGATGCCGAAGTCCAGGCGCAGCAATTCGGGATTGCGCAGCACCTCGCGGAATTGCCCGTGGCCGGCCTCGGTGTCGCTGTGGAAGCGGGTGATCGCGGGATCGGGGATCGCGAACTTCACCACCGCAATCGCGGCCAGCGCCAACACGCCGGTCAGCGCGAACAGCCCCGGCACACCGATCACGCCGTGCAGCAGCGGCGACAAAATCAGCGAGATCGAGAACGTCACGCCTATGGTCATGCCTATGGTCGCCATCGCCTTGGTGCGCACTTCCTCGCGCGTCAGGTCCGCGGTCAGCGCCATCACCGCCGCGTTCAGCGCGCCCGCGCCCTGCACCACGCGCCCAGCGATCACCCAGTAGATGTTGTCGGCGGAAGCCGCAATGAAACTGCCCAGCGCGAACAGCACCAGGCTCACGTAGATCACCGGCTTGCGCCCGTAACGGTCCGACATCCAGCCCGCCGGAATCTGCAAGATCGCCTGCGTCAGCCCGTAAGCCCCGAGCGCCACGCCCATCAGCAAATGGCTCTCGCCGCCCGGCAGATGCTCCGCATACAGCGCGAACACCGGCAGGATGATGAACAGGCCCAGCATGCGCAGGCCGTAGATACCCGCCAGGCCCATACTGGCGCGGCGTTCGAGGGGGGTCATGGAGATCGGTTCGGACATGGGATGACTGCGATTTCGGAAGCCGCGCATCTTAACAGAGATGAGGGGGATAGTCCGGCGGCGAGCCATGCGCCTGTTCAATTAGAAAAGTTCCGTCATTCCGGCGAAGGCCGGAATCCAGCGATTTTAATTAACATGCATTTATGTCAGTGCGTTGCACTGTTTGTTCTATTAACTGGACACCGGCCTGATGGAACTACTAGCCATTCGACTAAGCTAGCAAACAACGCCAGCCAAGTCGCTGGTTATTCGCCGGTGTGACGAACTTATAGAGATGCTCCTGAGTTTATCGAAGGGCTCACCACGAACGGTTAAGTAAACAACATTACGCCGGCACCTCGATTATTTGCCGCGAACTGATATTATCGGCGGCAATCAACCTCTCGAAACGAAGGATGGCCATGCTCGACAAACTTTATCGCGAAGTATTTATCGGCGGGCAGAGCGTATTCTGTGTCGGAGACGTCGGCGACTGCGCCTACCTGATCGAAGAAGGCGCGGTCGAAATCGTCGCATCGGACCAGGGCCGGGAGCAGCGAATCGGCCTGCTGAGCAAGGGCGAACTATTCGGCGAAATCGCACTGATCGACCGCCTGCCGCGCACCGCCACCGTCCGCGCCCTTGAGCGCACTGTGCTCATTCCGATTCATCGAAAACTGGTCGAAGAACTGCTCGAAAAAAGCGACCCCATCCTGCGTCACCTGCTGCTGACGATACTGGATCGTTACCGGATCAACCAGAACCACCATGACGCAATGCCCACCGACGCCCTGCGCACTTCTCAGCGCAACGCCCTGAAAGGCGAGGCCACGCAGAAACTCTCGCTCGCACACGGCATCACTCGCGCATTGGCGCAGAACGAATTCGAACTTTACTACCAGCCGATCTGCAACCTGGCCGACCGGCGCATTGCCGGATTCGAGGCGCTGATCCGCTGGCATCACCCCACCGACGGCCTGATCCCCCCGATGGATTTCCTATGGATCGCCGAGCAGACCGGCCTGATCCGCGAGCTCGGCCTGTGGACGCTGGAGCGCGCCTGCCAGGACTGGCCCGAACTCAGACTATGCACCGACTACCCGGCCCCCTTCGTCAGCGTCAACCTGTCGGCCGTGCAACTCACCGGCGCCACCCTCGTCGACGATGTCCGCTCCATCATTGCCCGCCACCGGATGCCCCCTGCGCAACTGAAGCTCGAACTCACGGAAACCGTCATGGTCGAGCACCCCGAAGTGGCGGAGGGCATCCTGAAACGGCTGATGGAACTGGGCAGCCATCTGGCGCTGGACGACTACGGCACCGGCTATTCCGGGCTGGATCACCTGCAGCGCTATCCCATCGGCACCCTCAAACTCGACCGCGCCTTCATCGCCCCGATGCTCGACGCTCCGCAAAGCCTGGAAATCGTGCGCTCCTCCATCGAACTCGCACACACTCTCGGCATGAACGTCGTCGCGGAAGGCGTGGAAACCGAAGCGGTCAGCGCAAAGCTAGCCGCGCTGGGATGCGAGTTCGGCCAAGGCTGGCTCTTCGGCAAACCCCTGCCCCTCAGCGACAACATCGCCCGCGCCCAGGCTCGCTGAGTTCCGGGCGCGGAGATTCGGCGACGAGATCGACCAGAAAGCGATGCCGATAGCAGCGTGATGTGTAGGGGCACGGCGCGCCGTGCCCCCTGCTATCCACAGGCAAAACGCCTTGCCAAATTTTGCCAAGCCAACTAGACTTTCCCGCATGTCGACAATGAATATCTCCTTACCGGATACCCTCAAGCAATTCGTGGATCAACAGGTCACCACGGCGGGTTATGGCACGTCCAGCGAATATGTGCGCGAACTGATTCGTCGCGATCAGGAACGCACCCAATTGCGCCAACTGCTGCTGGCGGGAGCCCAGTCCAAGCCGAGTGGGCTCGCCGACGAAGACTATTTCGCCGACTTGCGCGCCGGCATCAAGAAGCGCCTGAACCAATCGAAATGAAACCCCTCGTTCGCCACGAACGGGCAGGCCAGGACGTACAGGAAGCGGTCGAGTATTACCTGCAACATGAACCGCAAGCCGCCCTGCCGTTTGTCGACGCGCTGGAACAAACCTACTACCAGATACAACGACGCCCGGCCATCGGCTCACCGCGCTACGCGCACGAACTCAACTTGCCCGGCTTGCGATTTCGGCAATGCAAACGTTTCCCCTATCTGGTGTTCTACATCGAGACCGAGCGACAGATCGACATCTGGCGCGTACTGCACGGCCGCCGCGATATTCCGGCGTGGCTGCAAGATGAAGAGCAGTAGGTCGGGGCAGGCCTGCAAGGCCGTAACCCGACGGATAAATTTGCGGGATAAACGTCGGGTTACGCTACGCTAGCCCGACTTACGAAACTTATTTCGACAACCCCAGCTTCGCCCACCCTTCGTGTCCCAGTTTTTCCAACGTCTCGATATTCGTATCGGGAATCCGGTCCGCATCGGGGAAGGCATCCACCGCGCGATCCACACTCGCTTCGCGCAGCAGATGCAGCGTCGGGTAAGGCGAACGGTTGGAATAATTCTCGATATCGTCCACCGCCGTTCCGGCGAATTGATACTGCGGGTGCAGGCTCGCGACCTGAAATTCATCGCCAAATTCCGGCTCGGCCACGGCGATATCGACCGTATCCAGAAAATCGTTGAAGTCGAGGAAGTCGGTGAGCACATGGGGATGGATCAACAGCGTGGTATCGATCTCTTCCGGGGACGTGTCCTGCAACTTGCGCAATTCGGTCATCAGGTCTTCCAGCAAAGCATCCGCCGTAGTGGCCGCGCTCACCACATAACGTATCTGCTTCTTGACATGCACCGCCTTGGCGAAGGGGCACAGGTTGAGCCCGATGACGGCTTTTTCCAGCCACAACTGGGTGGCGGCGATGACTTCGGCTTCATAGGTCATATGATTCTTTCTTGATTCGTGCGATTGATGCGGGCGATGGAGAAACAAATCCATCATGTGCGGGACGGGAACGCCTCAATGATACAGCGGTGACTCGTTCGATGCGCATGCCGGCCCGAAACAACCCTGCCAGCACCAGTTTTATCGCTCTCCCATAGAATGAACCGTTCCGGATGAGCCGGTGTCTCATAAGCTCATCTTGAATAAAGGAGACGATCATGAATACTGCAGACATGATGATCCACATGCACCAGGAGCTGGACGCGGCAAGCAGAACCGAGTTGGAAAAGTCGCTGTCTGGCCGTATCGGCATCGATTGCGCAGAGTTCGACCACAATTCGCAAACCCATTCGATATTGGTGAAATATGACCCCGACGCCGTCGAGGGGATGGAGATCTTGCAGATGGTGCGCAAAGTCGATCCCGAGGCGATGATGGTGGGGCTGTAATCCGGCCTGCCGAAAATTGAACGACGCCAAAGTGTACCGCTCGAATTCCTGAGTGCCTGACGAAGCCCGCAGTGCGGGCTTCGCTGTTATCTGGACGCGTACCCTCTTGTGCCGGACAACAACGTCGCGCTAACCCGACCTGCGAAACTGCGCTGATTCCCACACCCGAAATGCAGGCTCCTCCGTATCCCTGCGCATTCCAAATCCCAATACAGTTTCACGCGAGCGATGCGCGATGGCGCACCAGCAAACCCTACGGGAGAGAACGCATGATCGACCACATTGGCATTGACGTCAGCGACTATCGGCACAGCAAACAGTTTTACGCATCGGCGCTCTCGCCGCTGGGCTATAAAGTGATTGCCGAATACGGCGAAACGGCGGGCTTGGGCGCGGCCGGCAATCCCGATTTCTGGATCAGCCAGGGCAAGGCCACCAAACCCAAAGTCCACATCGCCTTCCAGTGCAGCAAACGCTCGCAGGTCGACAAGTTCTACGCCGCCGCGCTCAAGGCCGGCGGCAAGGACAACGGGCTGCCGGGAATCCGCGAGGATTACTCCCCCACCTACTATGCCGCGTTCGTATTCGACCCGGACGGGCACAACATCGAGGCGGTGTGCCACGCGCCTAAATGAGAAGAGTTCGGGGAATATCACATGCGGACGGCACGGCGAGGTTTCCTCTATTTCAATTCACTAAAAATAAATCAATTCAGTACGACCTCGAAGTCGCCGAACACGGGGTGCGGTAGGTCGGGTTAGGCCTGCAAGGCCGTAACCCGACGAATGCATTTGCGGGATAAACGTCGGGTTACGCTACGCTAACCCGACCTACGGAACTGCGCGCTTACGCGCTCGATTGCATTGCAATGCAATGCAATGATTTCATGGTGAACCTCCATGTGCACATGGTATGCGCTAGTTCCCGTTATTGCCTGCCCCTGTCGTCCGGTGTAAATTGCAGCGCATCCGAACGGATGCGTGATCGAATGTTCGTTTGCCTCGCCCCCTCTCACTCAAGGAGACTCCCATGAAAAGACTTTTTCTCTCCCTCGCGCTGCTCTGCATGAGCGCTTCCGCCCTCGCCGCCGTGCAGGGCAAGGAGATCAGCTATACCGCTGGCGGCACGACGATGAAGGGCTGGCTCGCTTACGACGATGCGGTGAAGGGCAAGCGTCCGGCGGTGCTGGTGGTGCATGAGTGGTGGGGGCACAACGACTATGCGCGCAAGCGCGCGGAGATGCTGGCGGAGCTGGGCTATGTGGCGCTGGCGGTGGATATGTACGGCGATGGCAAACAGGCGAACCATCCGGACGATGCGGGCAAGTTCGCCGGCGAGGTGGCAAAGAACAAACCGATGGCGAAGGCGCGCTTCGAGGCGGCGATGAAGCTGCTGCGCAAGCAGCGCAACGTGGACGGTGGCAGGCTGGCGGCAATCGGTTATTGCTTCGGCGGCTCGGTGGTGCTGCAGATGGCGCGCGAGGGCGAGGCGTTGCGCGGCGTCGCGAGCTTCCACGGCGGACTGACCACCGATGCACCCGCGCAGTCAGGCAAGGTCAAAGCGCAGGTGCGCGTGTTCACCGGTGCGGACGACAAGATGATCCCCGCCGCGCAGGTGGAAGGCTTCAAACAGGAGATGGAACGGGCCGGCGTGAACTACAAGGTGGTGTCGTATCCCGGCGCGATGCACAGCTTCACCAACCCGGATGCGGACGAATACGGCAAGAAATTCGGCATGCCGCTCGCCTACAACGCAGAAGCCGATAGGGACTCCTGGGCGCAGTTGCAGACTTTCCTCGCCGACGTGCTGAAGTAGGCCCGCGATGAAGCTGCGCGCATTGATACTGGGCTACGGCAAGATGGGCAATGCGATGGAGCATCTGCTCGCCGCGCGCCACGATGTGCGCGTCTGGAAGGAGGCCAGTTCGACGAGGCGTTTGGCGAGGCGAATGGATTAGGCATGACGAAGACATCCTGAAGACGAGGAGCGCCGTTGTAGACGGCCGAGTCCTGTCATCCGCGGTAGAATGAACGCATGGACGCCATCAAAAAAAATGCCCCTCTGGACGGCATCACCCTTGAAACCATCGTCACCCGGCTTTCCGAGCGCATCGGCTGGGAAGCGATGGCAGCGGCGGTGCCGGTGCGCTGCTTCACTCACGACCCCAGCGTCAAATCCAGCCTGAAATTCCTGCGCCGGACGCCTTGGGCTCGCAAAAGAGTCGAGGAACTGTATCTGCAGCACGCGAGTGACGCCCGTTAAACCAGCTCGCCAACCACTCCACCATCGATCATGCCTAAACACACCACACCCGATCACGCCAGGCTGGACCGCGTCGTCGCCGAAGCGCGCAAGCAAAGCGAACTGCGCGAGGCCGGTTATCGCGAGCGGGCGCTCAAGCTGTTTCCCTGGATATGCGGGCGATGCGGCCGCGAGTTTTCCGGCGTGCGCCTGCGCGAGCTGACGGTGCACCACAAGGATCACAATCACGACAACAATCCCGCGGACGGCAGCAACTGGGAGTTGCTCTGCCTTTACTGCCACGACA
>JALNYK010000013.1 GCA_023229845.1 Gallionella sp. | reverse complement strand
CCGATGCCCGCGGGTTCGCCGGCGGTGATCGCCAGCGGCGCGGAAAGAAAGGCGTTGCTCACCGGTTAGTTGTTTTCTTCGAGGCGGTATTCGATGAAGGCGCGGTCGCGCAACTGGCGCAGCCAGTCCTGATAAAGCTCCTCAGACTTGAAGCTGCCGATCGCCTGGCGCGCCTGCTGGCGCTGCTGTTGCTCGCTGATGTCGGTGTTGCGCCGCTCGATCACCTGGATCAGGTGCCAACCGAACTGCGTCTGCACCGCGCCTATCATGCCGGGCTGCAGCTTGTTCATCGCCTCTTCGAAGTCAGCCACGGTCTGCCCCGGCGACAGCCAGTCCAGATCGCCGCCCTGCTGGGCGCTGCCATCCTGCGAGAAGCGCTTGGCCTGTTCGGCGAAATCGGCGCCCGCCTCGATGCGCGCCTTGATCTCCATCAGGCGTTTCTTCGCCTCGCGCTCCGAAACGATCTCGCTGGTCTTGATCAGGATATGCCTCGCATGGGTCTGCGTGATCACCACCGGCGCGCTGCCGCTACGCCGTTCGACCAGCTTGAGGATGTGAAAGCCGCTCGGGCTGCGCAATACCGCGGTCACCTGACCGGGCTGCAACTCCTGCAACGCGCTCAGGAACATCGGCGGAATGCGGTCGGACGGACGCCAGCCGAGGTCGCCCCCATTGAGCGCATCCTTGGCATCGGACGAACCTGCCGCGACCTGTGCGAAATCCGCGCCGCCCTTCAATTGCGCCAGCGCCTGCTCCGCCTTGTCGCGCGCCGCCTGTATCTTCTCTGCGCTGGCCTGCTCGGGCACCACCACCAGGATGTGAGCCAGATGCAGCTCCTGCTCGGCGCTGCCCATCTTCGCCTTGTTGACCAGATAGCTGTCGACCTCGCTGTCGCCAATCACCAGCTTGCTCTCGACCTCGCGCTCGCGCAGCCGCGTGGAAATGATCTCGCCGCGTATTTCCTCCCGGAACTTCCTGAAATCTACGCCTTCCGCTTCCAGCTTGGCGCGGAACTCGCCCAACGAGGGGAATCCGTTTTGCTGCGCGATGCGCGAAATCGCGAGATCAAGCTGGGAATCGTCCACCCGCACGCCGCTTTCCTTGGCAAACTGCGCTTGCAGCATGTCGCCTATCATGCGCTCCAGTATCTGCTTCTCCAGCACGTCCTGTGCCGGCAGCGGCGTGCCCTGTTTCTTCAACTGCCGCACCACTATCTCCAGCCGGTCGTCCAGCTCGCGACGGGTAATCACGTCGTCGTTGACCACCGCGACCACGGCATCGATCACCGCGACCTGTTTCTGCGGATCGAGCGCCGCAGGAATGGCCTTCACCGGCTCGACGTCCTGTACGGGCTCGACAGCATGGGCCAGCGGCAACATCAGCAACGTGCCGCACATCATCAGGAATTTCATTCGCATCTTGTTCTTTCCGTAATCAGCGCAAGGGCTGCCGCGCATCGTCGGCAGGTTTTTCATTCAGTTTGGAATAACCGGGCACGCTCTGTTTGAGCAAGCCCAGCGGATCGGAACCAACTTTGACGAGGTCGTTCAATTCCAGTTGCAGGAAGAAGCCGGTGTTGGCCTGCTGTGCACCGACAGTAAAGCGCTGTGCCACCAGGCGGAGCGTCCAACAGTTTTGATTATACTCAAGCCCGGCAATCGCCTCCAGAATACGGGCATCCTGCAAGGAATAGTTCCAGCGCCCCACCGCATGCCAATGACTGGACAGCGGCCATTGCCCGGAGACATCCACATGCCGCAGGGTGTTACGCATGAAGCGATAGCCGAGGTTGAGGGCCTTGCCGGCTTCAGGGCGGTAGCGCGCCGCGACGTTGTAACGTTGCGTATGCGACTGGTTGGGATCGATCTGGAATTCGCTGTCCAGCGACCATGCATCGGTGACGCGTCCGCTGGCCGCCAGCAGAATGTCGGACTTGTTGGTCGTCGCCGTCGGCGCGACCAGATTAACCTGCGGCGCACTGAAGCTGAAGCGCTCGCCCACTGTCACCTTCAGCCGCTCCATGCCATTCGACTGCTCCAGCAGGCGCGAAGTCAGCGCCAGCGTGACGTGATTGGCATCGCCGACACGATCACTGCCGAAGAAGCGATTCTCGGTGAACATCTGGGTGAAACTGAAATCGGCCTGCGCCGAATCGAAGTTCGGCAGGTTGGTCTGGTCCTTATAGGGCACATATACATAGAACAGGCGCGGCTCCAGCGTGTGCAGGTAATCGTTGCTGCCGGGATTCCAGTCGCGCTCCAGCGACAGCCCGCTGTCCACGCTCAGCATCGGCAATACGCGCGAGCTATCCGGCAACGCGGTCGGATTGTTGGCACCCATTGCATAATGGGTGCCGTGGATCGCCACCCTGGGCGTGACGTAGAAAGCCGGCGTATTGACCAGCGGATAACTCGCACTGGGGTTCAACACCAGACGCTTGCCGCTCAACGCTGTCGGATGGACGAAATCCACGAACTCGCCGGCAAAAGCCACCGAGGCAGAAGAATAGCTCCGTTGCGCATTGACGGTCAGTTGCGGCAGCCGCTTGTAGGGGATCACAATAGGTGCGGCCAGGTCCTGCAAGGTCTGGTAGCGCTGCACGCGCAACGCGGCATTCCACCAGTCGGCGGCGTAATTCAACGACCCTTCCTGCACCAGATTGGCCTGCGAAGTGGAACTCACCGAATCGGCCAGATCGCGATAGTAATTATCGTCCGACACGCTATTCAGATTGAGATAACTGCTCAGCCCGTCGGCGATCTGCTGGTTATGCAAGACGCCGAGGCGGGTGCGGCTGCGATTCGCCACCCTGTCGTTCGGCAACACATCCAGATGCAACTCGCCGGCATAACCCGATTCCAGATAACGGAACTCGTTGTTGAGCTGGAGTCCTCGCTTGACCATCACGCGCGGCGCAAGGGTTGCGTCGCGATTAGTCGCGATGTTCCAGTAATACGGCAGCGTCAACTCGCTGCCGCCCTTGGTCGTGCCGCCGAACACCGGCGCGAGAAACCCGGACTTGCGCCTGTCGTCGAGCGGGAAGTCCATCCACGGCGAATACAGGATAGGCAGACCCATGAACTCGACCCAGGCCTGATGCGCAACGCCGACCTGCCGGTCGCGGTCGATTTCCAGACCGCCCATTTTCAACAGCCAATCCTCATTGTCGGCAGGACAGGTGGTATAGGTCGCATTGTCCAGCGTGTAATGCAGCTTGTCGTTGAAATGCATCACGTCGGCCGAGCCGCGCGCGCCGTTCTCGACAAGATAAAACTCCGGCTTCTCCATCACGCCGACAGTGGTGTCGAGGTTGAGCCTGAGGTGCGGACCGCTCATGGTGTTGCCGTCCTGCTCGACCACCACCGAGCCCTGCGCGTCGAGGTCGCGAGTGTCCTGGAAGTACAGCAACCGGTCGGCACGGATGGACTGGCCGCGCTTGCGCAACACCGCGTTGCCGGTCGCCTCGATTTGATTGTCTTTCTTGCCCTCCAGCCGGTCCGCCTCGACAAAGGCGGGCGTTTCCTGACCGGATTCCGCCATCGCCATGAAAGTCTTGTCCATGCGCAAAGCCAGCAAATCGGCATTCGCGGCGGCATTGTGCGCGCACGCACACAGCAGGGAAAAGACCACGGGTTTGAGACGGAACCGCATAACGATAGCCAAATGGTAAACTTGCGCGAGTTTACCACCAAGACCAGCGAAAAATCCCCATATGCAACGCCAGCAACAACTGACCGAATGGCTGCAAGGCCTGTATCCAAACGAAACCATCGCCATCGCTCCGGCTTCCGCCGACGCCAGCTTCCGCCGCTATTTTCGCGCCACATTCGCAAATGAGCGCACGCTGGTCGTGATGGATGCCCCGCCGCAACACGAGAACTGCCAGCCGTTCCTGCATATCGGTCGATTGTTCGAGGAGGCCGGCACCCATGTGCCCCATGTGCATGCGCAGGATCTGGAACAGGGCTTTCTGCTGCTGTCCGACCTCGGCAACACCACCTACGCGCAGGCACTCGCCGACGGCGACATCGCCAACGCCAAACGGCTCTACAGTGCGGCCACCGACGCGCTGATCAAGATCCAGCGCGCATCGCGCGAAGACGAGTTGCCGCCCTACGACGAGGCGTTGTTGCGCCGCGAACTGAACCTGTTCCCAGAGTGGTATATCGCCAAACATCTGGGCGTGACGCTGACCGCCAAACAGCAAGCCAAGTTGGAAGAGGTCTTTACCCGCATCGTCGCCAACAACCTCGCACAGCCCCGGGTGTATGTGCACCGCGACTACCACTCGCGCAACCTGATGGTGACAGAGCCCAATCCTGGAATATTGGATTTCCAGGATGCCGTCTATGGCCCGATCACCTACGACCTGGTGTCGCTATTCAAGGACGCCTACATCGAATGGGAAGAGGCCGATATCATCGACTGGCTGATCGCCTACTGGGAAAAGGCGCGCCGCGCCGGCCTGCCGGTGCACGACGACTTCGGCGAGTTCTACCGCGACTACGAGATGATGGGCGTGCAGCGCCACATCAAGGTGCTCGGCATCTTCGCGCGGCTGTATCACCGCGACAGCAAGGCCGGCTACCTGAAGGACATGCCGCTGGTGATGAAATACCTGCGCGCCGCCTGCGATCGCTACATCGACCTCAAACCGTTGCTGGTCCTGCTGATGGAACTGGAACATGCGCAAGCGGAGCAAGCCTCCTGACTGCCATGCTTCCCCTCTCCCGAGCGTGTGTTGTTAGCGCGTCAGCGCGTTACAACCACGGCCTGCCCCATGCGGGTATAACCCTCTACCCGCAAGCGGGAGAGGGAACAATCGCGAAAGGCCCTCTTTGATGCGCGCGATGCTATTGGCAGCAGGCCGCGGCGAGCGCATGCGCCCGCTGACCGACCACACGCCCAAGCCGCTGCTCGAAGTCGGCGGCAAACCCATCATCGTCTGGCACATCGAACAGCTGGTGAAAGCCGGCATTACCGAACTGGTCGTCAACCACGCCCATCTCGGCCATCTGATCGAGGCCGCACTGGGCGACGGCAGCCGCTACGGCGCGCATATCCGCTATTCGCCCGAAGCCAGCGCGCTGGAGACTGCCGGCGGCATCGCCAACGCGATGCCTTTGCTCGGTGACGAACCGTTCGCCGTGATCAACGGCGACGTGTTCTGCGACTACGACTTCTCGCGGCTGCCCGCAATTGCGGTGGCCCTGCTCACCAGCGACGACGACGCGCATCTGGTGATGGTCGACAACCCCGAACATAACCCCACGGGCGACTTCGTTCTGCACGCAAGCCGCGTAACGAACTCAGTCCTCGGCACTCGGCACTCAGCACTGACTTTCTCCGGCATCGGCGTCTATCGCCCCGAGCTGTTCGCCCATATCGCCCGCGGCAGCGTCGCCCCGCTAGGCCCGCTGCTACGCGAACGGATCGCCGCGGGCCGCGTCGGCGGCGAACACCATCGCGGCTGGTGGGTGGACGTAGGCACCCCGCAGCGGCTCGCCGAACTCGACAGCCGCATACGTTCGCAGCAAAATACGCCATGAATTTCGATCCTAACCCCTACATCCAGCGCCGCGCCCGTCTGCTAGACAGGATGCAGCGCGGCATCGCGGTGATCCCGACCGCGCCCGAAGTGCCGCGCAACGGCGACACGCATTACCAATACCGCCACGACAGCGACTTCTATTACCTGACCGGCTTCGCCGAGCCCGAGGCGGTGCTGGTGCTGATTGCAGGCGACGAGCCCAAAGCCATCCTGTTCTGCCGCGACAAGGACCTTGATCGCGAGATATGGGACGGCTTCCGCCACGGCCCCGATGCTGCACGCGAACAGTTCGGCTTCGACGCCGCGTACACCATAGCCCAACTTGATGAAAAACTGGTCGAACTGATGGGCAACCAGCCGGTGCTGTATTGCCCGCTAGGCAAGGACGCCGAATGGGACCAACGCCTGCTGAAGCTGCGCGCCGCGGTGCAGGCAAAGGTGCGCAGCGGCGTGCGCGCGCCGGACGAACTGCGCGACGTACGCGCGCTGCTGCACGAGGCGCGATTGATCAAGGACGCCCACGAACTCGACATCATGCGCCGCGCCGCCGCGATCACCACGGATGCGCACCGCCGCGCGATGCGCTTCGTCCGCCCCGACCGCTACGAATACGAGGTCGAGGCCGAGCTGCTGCACGAGTTCTGCCGCCACGGCGCGCGTCACCCGGCCTACACCTCCATCGTCGCCAGCGGCTCGAACGCCTGCGTGCTGCACTACATCGACAACAACTGCCAATTGCTGGACGGCGAGCTGCTGCTGATCGACGCCGGCTGCGAACTCGACGGCTACGCCTCGGACGTCACGCGCACCTTCCCGGTCAACGGCCGCTTCATGGGCGCGCAGAAGGACGTCTACGAAATCGTGCTCTCCGCACAAACCGCCGCGATCGCCGCGGTCCGGCCCGGCACATCCTGGAACGCCCCGCACGACGCCGCGGTACGAGTGCTGGCGCAGGGCTTCGTCGACCTGAAGCTGTGTCACGGCAGCCTCGACGAGGTGCTGGAGACCGAGAGCTACAAGCGCTACTACATGCACCGCACCGGCCACTGGATGGGCATGGACGTACACGACGTCGGCGACTACAAGACCGGCGGCGACTGGCGTCCGCTGCAGCCCGGCATGGTGCTGACCGTCGAGCCCGGCTGCTACATCCGTCCGGCCGACGACGTGCCGCTGGAACTGTGGAACATCGGCATCCGCATCGAGGACGACTTGCTGGTCACTGCGACCGGCAACGAAGTGCTGACACTGGATGCGCCCAAGACCGTCGCAGACATCGAGGAGACCATGCGCCATGACTGAACCCCGCGTCACTATCGAACAGCCCGACACGACTGAACAATGCGATGCCATTGAGCATTGTGACATCGCCATCATCGGCGGCGGCCCGGTCGGCGCAGCGCTGGCCTTGGCGTTGCGCGACAGCGGCCTGGACATCCGCGTGCTGGAGGCGCGCAAGGCCGAAGCCAGCAGCGACGCGCGCGCGCTGGCGCTGTCCTGCGGCACCCGATTGCTGCTCGACCGCCTCGGCGTATGGAACAAGCTGCACCCGGTGTCTTCGATACGCACCATCCATGTCTCGCAGCGCCACAGCTTCGGCCGTGCGGTGCTGCGCGCCGCCGAACTCGACGTGCCGGAACTCGGCTATGTACTGCCCTACCCGGTGCTGCAGGACGCGCTGGACAGCGCGATGCGCGCCTCCGCCGCGAAGGTGATCTACGGCGCTTCCGTCACCGGGCTGCAGGGCGAAAGCAACGGCGCGTCGATCCGCTACCAACTGGACGAGACCGAACACGAACTGCACGCCCGCCTCGCGGTCGTCGCCGACGGCGGCCGCCTGCTGGCGCAACAGTTCCCGCCCGAGACGCGCGACTACGGCCAGAGCGCGCTGATCACGCACGTCACCTGCGCCGCGCTCAAGGCCGACACCGCATTCGAACGCTTCACATCGCAAGGCCCGATGGCATTGCTGCCTTTTCAGGACGGCTACGAACTGGTGTGGACCGCGCCGCACGAACGCGCGCAGGAGATGCTGGCATGGAGCGACGCGAGATTCCTGCACGAACTGCACCAACACTTCGGCGACCGCGTCGGCGCATTCACCGGCGTCGGCAAACGCAGCTGCTTCGCGTTAGGCCTGAAGCGCGCACCGCAGCAGACCCCGATGCCCCGCACCGTGCTGCTCGGCAACGCCGCGCAGACGCTGCACCCCGTCGCCGGACAGGGCTTCAACATGGGCGTGCGCGACGCGTGGGAACTGGCGCAGGCCATCCTCGACACCAAGCCCTCAGAACTCGGAACGGAATCCATGTGTGCCGCCTACCGCAACAGCCGCCGCACCGACCGCGAGGCAGGCATACGCTTCACCGACGGGCTGGTGCGACTGTTCTCCAACGACCTGCCGCTGCTGACGCCGGCACGGGCGGCTTCGCTGTCTCTGCTGGATTGTTTGCCGTTTGCGAAGAAGTTTGTCGCGAAGAGGATGATGTTCGGGGCGAACGGATAGTTGAATCTCATCGCACCCTAAGCCGTTCGTACTGAGCTTGTCGAAGCATGAATGGCTGAAAACAAAAATCAACACCGTCGGGGGTAGCCCGACAGCTAGTCACTTTTCTTGTCTTGCCAAGAAAAGTAACCAAAAGAAATCGCCCCCGGTTTGCCGCCGCTTCGCGGTTCCCTGCGTTGCTCAAACGGTCAGGCGGCTGCGGAACTCGCGCTACGCGCTCAAACAGTCCTCGCCGACATCCCCTGACCGTTTTCCGCTACTCGGCGGCGCACAGGGGATGAACAGCAAAATTCAAAATCTGAAATCGTAGGGTAACCTCAAAATCGTGCCCACCTTATCGAGCTTACATTGATGCGATTTCACTGTTATTCCGAATATTGAGCAAGTCAGTTGCTATTCTGTGACGAACGGAATCCTGTAGATTGCCAGAATTTAGCTGTGCAAAATATTCATCATAAAGTTTGTTCGTTTCGCTCGAACCATTTTCTATTTCAACATTCATCGTGGGCGAGCCAGAACAACCTATATTGCCTTTCAGCATCAAGCGCTCAGTAAACGGAGGATGCAGTACTATTCGCAGAGTTAACGGTATATGAAATGCCTTAGGGGGAACTCGGACACTTTCATTTGAAATAATGCTAATTTGCCGGCCAAATGTGAAATTTCCAGCCCAGTTTTGATCTTGTAGTTGCCATGAAATTTCAGTGTTATCACCTAGGCCTTCGTGAATCATGGCGGTAAAGAAAAGATCCCGAGCTATTCCTGGCCCGCCATTTGTAACAACAATCTGATATTCGCAAATCAAATTTGAACCATCATTCTTTGCTGGTGAAACAGTGAACATTGGGTAAACATGTGGCTGCGGTCGTCGACCGAACATGCCAGCTAAGACCTGATGAGGCGCAGGCACAAAATCTGAGCCCGCCCTTATGTAATATTGAAGCTTGCCCACTACCTGATGCGGAGCATTTTCACTTGCAGGGATGTAAGTGACGACATAACCGCTGCTACTGCCATTGATGAGAATTGGGTGGTGCTCAACCCCGTTATGGGTGGGGAGCGTACACCCAGAAACTGCCCCTTGAAGATTCCCTAAAAAACGGTGGATGTTATTAATGGGGACCTTGGCACGTGCAACGTCTGCACCATCATAATCCGTTGAACAGTCGACGCCCCATACCACTATGCCACCGGAAGAATTACCAAAGCCCGAGATGGCTTTGGCAAGATTATTTCTGTCTGTGTTGCTTAAATGGCGGTTCGTCCCATCGTCGCTCGAACGCTTGAAATCCAGGAAAAGTTCTTCGGACGCACGAGTTTCAATGAACTCGTTAATTGCATTCTCACCGTTGGATACAACTCTTTCATATAACTCGCGTGCACGCTCCATTGTTATTACCTTCGAATGATTAACGGGATTGGCGAATAGGATAGCAATGTACCGGACTCAAATAGATTTGCCTATCGCGCAACATGGAGGGCAACTTGTTGCCCTCCATCAGGGTTTACGGTTTTGAATTTCCCTCCCCTGTGCGCCGCCGAGTAGCGCAGGCTGGTCAGGGGATTTCGGCGAGGACTGTCTGAGCGCGTAGCGCGAGTTCCGCAGCCGCCTGACCAGTCGAGCAACGCAGGGAACCCGCGAAGCGGGCGGCAAACCGGGGGCGACTTCTTTTGGTTCCTTTTCTTGGCAAGACAAGAAAAGGGACTAGCTGTCGGGCTACCCCCGACGGTTTTGATTTTGATGTTATCCATTCATGGTTCGACAGGCTCACCACGAACGGTTAAATGAGCATCTCGGTGCCGTCACGGCCTACGCCGCCATCCTCTCCACTTCGCGCTCGATCTTGTCCTTCAGCTCCGCCTCGGCGATTTTCAGGTCGTAACTCATCTGCAGGTTCAGCCAGGACTGCGCGTCCGTGCCGAAGTAGCGTGCCAGCCGCAGCGCGGTATCTGGCGTAATCGCCCGGCGCTCCTTGACGATTTCGTGCAGGCGCGTCGCGGGTACGCGCAACGCTTGAGACAGCGCATGCACGCTCATTTCCATAGGCGCGAGATATTCCTCGCGCAAAATTTCTCCCGGATGTATCGGGCGCATTCCATTTTTAGCCATGTTGTATTCCCCTCAAGATCTGTCTGGTCAGTGGTAATCGACGATCTCGACATCGAACACGTCGCCATGCTCGAACCTGAAACAGACACGCCATTGATCGTTCACGCGGATGCTCCATTGCCCTTTACGATCTCCATGCAAGGCTTCCAGCCGGTTGCCCGGCGGGGCGCGCAGGAAGTCCAGCGTGGCAGCAGCATCCAGTTGCGTCAGCTTGCGCTCGGCCACTATCTGGATTGCCCGGAAACGGCGCGGACTCAACCCCTCGAACAAGGCCTGCGTATCTTTACAGGAAAATGTCTTGATCATAACGCGAACGGTATTACGCAGCGCGTTATATGTCAACAGGCATATTCACGCGATACTGCAAGGGAAGCGAAGAAATACAGGAATTATTGCGGATAAAACAACGCCAGCCGATACCCCGTCGGCCGCAGATCGGTGGTATCGAGCCGCAACCGGATGTTGAGTTCGCGGTTTGGGCGCAGGCCGGCGGCCTCGCTCTCGGTGGCGGGCAGGTAATCTGCGGGCTTGAACAGACGGCGCGCCACCACCTTGTCCTGGGTGTCGTTCAGCGAGAGTTCGAGTACGGGAAAGGCCTGCACATGGGTGGCGCGGTTGCGCAGCAGCGCAACGAGGACGATCTGGTTCTCATGCTCCGGGTCGGCTTCCAGTTCGGAGGATTCGATACTCATCAGGTCGGGGTTTTGCGGTAGCGGCACGGTGCAGTCGAGCGCCATGCAATAACCGATCAGCACAGGCTTCAGGCCGGGCAGGCGCGCGGCGAGTTCGACGCGGAAGAAATACATCGTCTGCAGGAGCAGCAGCAACGCCAGCAGCGAAGAAGCCGTGATCCACAGCCAGCGGCGCTTGCGGGGGGCCGGGGGAATCTCCTCTTCTTCGGGCGCTTCGCCTCCGGCCAGCGGTGCAGGCTGGATCACCAGCGGCTTGGCCGGCATCTCGTCGGACTGGGGGTCGTTGGCAGCGAAATCCAGCGAGATGTCGTACACGGGCTCGCTCGACACCTCGGGTGATTCGGCCTGCGCTTCCGCTACGGCGACCGGCTCGGCAGTCGGCTGCTCGGCGGGTTCAGGCTGCATTGCCTCGGACTGTGTGGCACGCTGCTCGACGATGGGCAGTTCCAGTTGCGGATCGGGCTGGTCGGGGATGAAACCGGGGCGGGCGTCGAAGGCCTGCATGCAATGGCCGCAGCGCACCATGCCCTGATGCGCATCCAGCTGCTCGCCGGCGATGCGGAAGCGGGTGTTGCAATGGGGGCAGAGCGTGGTGCCGTTCATGTTCGCGATTCCGTCAGCGCTTGGCCCCCGACAGGCAGGACCAGCCGTCCTCGAACACGGGCGGATTCAGGTCGAACCATTGCGCGTAGATGTCCATCACGTCCTGCGCCTGCTCTTGCAGGATGCCGGAAAGCACAATTTGCCCGCCCGGCTTAGCCGCATTCGCCAGCAGCGGGGCGAGCATGCGCAGCGGGTTGGTCAGGATGTTCGCGACGACCACGTCGTAGCTGTCCTTGGGCGCGTTGTTCGGCTGGTAGAACTGCACGTTACCTACGTCGTTCGCGACGGCGTTGTCGCGGCTGGCGATCACCGCCTGCACGTCCACGTCGACGCCGACCGCTCGCGCCGCGCCGAACTTCAGCGCGGCGATCGCGAGAATGCCGGAGCCGCAGCCGTAGTCCAGCACGCTCTCGCCGCCCTTGATGTTGTCGTCCAGCCAGCGCAGGCACAGCCGCGTGGTGGGATGGCTGCCGGTGCCAAAGGCGAGGCCGGGATCAAGCACGATGTTAATCGCGGTCGGGTCACTGGGCTGGTGCCAAGTCGGCACAATCCACAGACGCGGCGAAATCGGGATCGGGTCGAACTGGGATTGAGTCAGGCGCACCCAATCGTTGTCGGCCAGCGTCTCGACTCGATGCTCGGGGATTTCTTTCAGGCCGATGCGCTTGGCGGCGTCGCCCAGGATCGCGACCACGTCCTTGTCGGCGTCGAACAGCGCGCTGACGCGGTTGTGCTGCCACACGCCAGGAGGCGGCTCGCCGGGTTCGCCGAAGATCGCCTGTTCATCAGGCGTATCGGCATCGGCATCGAGCAAGTCCACCGACAGCGCGCCGAGTTCGAGCAGTGCTTCGCTCAATGCCTCGGCGTGCTTGGCGTCGGTGTCAACAACAAGAGTCAACCAGGACATTATTTCGCTTTGCTGCGTTCGGCCAGCCGCTCTTCCAGATAATGGATGCTGGTGCCGCCGTTCATGAATGCGGCGTCCTGCATCAGCTCGCGATGCAGCGCGAGGTTGGTGTCGATGCCTTCCACCGCCATTTCGGACAGCGCGGTGCGCATGCGCGCCATTGCCTGCTCGCGGGTGTCGCCGTAAGCGATCAGCTTGCCGATCATCGAGTCATAGTGCGGCGGCACGAAGTAGCTCGCATACACATGCGAATCGACGCGGATGCCGGGGCCGCCCGGCACATGCCAAGAAGTGATGCGTCCCGGCGACGGGATGAACTTGTAAGGATGCTCGGCATTGATGCGGCACTCGATCGCGTGTCCCTTGAGCTGAATGTCGCGCTGGCGGAACGGCAGCTTTTCGCCGGCCGCGATGCGGATTTGCTGCTGCACGATGTCGATGCCGGTGATCATCTCGGTGACCGGATGCTCGACCTGCACGCGGGTGTTCATCTCGATGAAGAAGAACTCGCCGTTCTCGTACAAGAACTCGAACGTGCCCGCGCCGCGGTAACCGATCTTGCGGCAGGCTTCGGCGCAGCGTTCGCCGATCTTGTTGCGCAGGCGCGGGTTCAGCAGCGGGGCCGGCGCTTCCTCGATCACCTTCTGGTGGCGGCGCTGCATCGAGCAGTCGCGTTCGCCCAGATATACCGCATTGCCGTGCTGGTCGGCCAGCACCTGGAATTCGATGTGGCGCGGGTTCTCGAGGAATTTCTCCATATACACCATGGGATTGTTGAACGCGGCCTGCGCCTCGGTCTTGGTCATGGTCACCGCATTGAGCAGCGCAGCCTCGGTATGCACCACGCGCATGCCGCGCCCGCCGCCGCCGCCGGAAGCCTTGATGATTACGGGATAGCCGATGCTGCGCGCGATCTTGACGATCTCGGCCGGATTATCCGGCAGCGCGCCTTCCACGCCCGGCACGCAGGGCACGCCGGCCTTCTTCATCGCGATCTTCGCGGAAACCTTGTCGCCCATCAGGCGGATGGTCTCGGCGCGCGGGCCGATGAACACGAAGCCGGATTTCTCGCAGCGCTCGGAGAAATCGGCGTTCTCGGACAGGAAGCCGTAGCCGGGGTGGATCGCCTGCGCGTCGGTGACTTCCGCCGCAGCGATGATCGCCGGGATGCTCAGGTAGCTCTGGTTCGACGGCGCGGGGCCGATGCACACCGACTCGTCGGCCAGCTTGACGTATTTCGCGTCGGCGTCCGCCTCGGAATGGACCACGACGGTCTTGATGCCCAGCTCGCGGCAGGCGCGCTGGATGCGCAACGCGATTTCCCCGCGGTTTGCGATCAATATCTTTTCAAACATGATTTTTATGCTCCGGACTTTGGATGAGGCGCGCGAACGCGCCTGCGGGCGGAATTAACCGATCACGAACAGCGGCTGACCATATTCGACCGGCTGACCGTTCTCGACCAGAATCGCCTTGATGACGCCGCCTTGGTCCGCATCGATCTCGTTCAGCAACTTCATCGCCTCGATGATGCACAAGGTGTCACCGCTGTTGACCGTCTGGCCGACATCGACGAAGGCCTTTGCGCCGGGAGAGGCGGAACGGTAGAACGTGCCGACCATCGGCGACTTGACGATATGGCCTTCCGGAGCAGCGGGCGCTGCCGGAGCAACGGGAGCCGCCGGAGCGGCTGCCGGAGCCGGCGCGGCGACGACATGCTGCTGCACCGGAGCGGCGACGACATGCTGAGCGGTTGCCACGGTGCGGGTGATGCGCACGCGCTCTTCACCCTCGCTGATCTCCAGCTCGGCGATGCCCGATCCTTCGACCAGATCGATCAATGTCTTGAGCTTGCGTAAATCCATGGTGTCCTCCTAATAAGTTAGTTTTTGTAATCGAGTGCGTAGCGCACCGCAAATTCGTAGCCCGATGCGCCCAGCCCGCAGATCACGCCAACGGCGATATCGGAGAAGAAGGATTCCTTGCGGAACGCTTCGCGGGCATGCACATTGGAAAGATGTACTTCGATGAACGGGATCGCCACCGCCGCCAGCGCGTCGCGCAGGGCAACGCTGGTGTGGGTGTACGCCGCCGGATTGATGACGATGAACTGGGTGCCGTCGTCGCGCGCCTGCTGCACGCGGTCAACCAGCGCCGATTCGGCATTGCTCTGGAAATGGCTTAGATTGACGCCGTTCTCGGCGGCCAGCGCGGTCAATTTCCGATTGATGTCGTCCAGCGTGGTGCGGCCATAGACCTCCGGCTCGCGGGTTCCGAGCAGGTTCAGGTTGGGTCCGTGCAGTACGAGGATGTTTTGCATGCGCGCAGTTTGCCGCAAGTTTGGGGCTATTGTCTAGGATTTTGACGAAGATAGACCAAAAACCTAGATTCCGGCACGCTGCAACGACTGCAGAAACTGTGCGGCATCCTGATAGCCGACGACGCGAAAATCGTTTAATTCACGGCCTTCGGCATCGAAAAACAGGATGCCTGGCGGGCCAAAAAGGCCGAAACGCTTCAGCAAAGCTTTGTCGTCCTCGCTATTCGCGGTGACGTCGGCCTGCAGCAGCAAGGTGTTTTTCAGCCTGGCCTGCACCGCCGGATCGCTGAAAGTGAAACGCTCCATTTCCTTGCAAGACACGCACCAGTCGGCATAAAAATCCAACATCACAGTCTTGCCCTTGGCCTGTGCGATGCGCGCATCGAGATCGGCGACGCTCAGCACGCGGGAAAATTGCAGCGTGCGCGGCGCTTCGGCGCCGGCGCGGCCCAGGTTCCCCAACGGGCGCAGCAGATCGCGCGAACCGGACAGCGCACCTATCAGGTAGACCACGCCCAGCAGCAGCGCGAGGATGCCGACGCCCTTGACCATGCGCTGCCAACCGCCGGCCTGAGGCGGCAACGGGTCGAGCGCGCGCAGATAAACGCCGGAAAAGATCAGCAGCGCCGCCCAGGCGAGCATCTGTGCGACGACCGAAATCACCGGCGAAACGATCCAGATCGCCAAGCCCAGCAACAGCACGCCGAAGAAGCGCTTGACCGCCTCCATCCACGCGCCGGCCTTGGGCAGCAGCACCCCGGCCGAACTGCCGATCAGCAACAGCGGCGCACCCATGCCCAGCGCCAGCGCAAACAGCGCGGTTCCGCCCAGCACCGCATCGTGAGTCTGTCCTATATATAGGAGCGCGCCCGCCAAGGGAGCTGCCACGCAAGGCCCCATGATGATGGCCGACAGCGCGCCCATCGCGAACACGCCGCCGAGGTGGCCGCCGTGCAGCCTGTTGCTGGTATCCGTCAGCCTGCTCTGCAGCGCCGAGGGCAGTTGCAACTCATAGAAGCCGAACATCGACAGCGACAGGATCACGAACAGCGCGGCGAAGCTGCCCAGCACCCAGGGCGTCTGCAGCGCGTTCGAGATCAACTCGCCGGAATAACCGGCCGCAACGCCGGCCGCCGCATAGGTGATCGCCATCCCCAGCACATAGGCCAGCGACAGCAGGAAGGCGTGGGCGTGGGTGATTTTGTGGCCGCGCCCGACGATGATGCCGGACAGGATAGGGATCATCGGGAACACGCAGGGGGTGAACGCCAGCAGCAGCCCCGCGCCGAAGAAGAACGACACGATCAGCCAGAAGTCGCCGCCGGCGAACAGGCCGGCAATCCGCGAATTCTCGTCCTCGCCGACCGGCGGCAGCGGCGCTATCCTGGAAGGCGGCGGCGCCTCGGTCAGTTCCGGTTCGCGCATGCCGGTGCCCGCATCGGGCAGGGCCAGCGTCAGCGCCTTGTTGATCGGCGGGTAGCACAGCCCCTGCTCGCTGCAGCCCATGTAGGTCGCATCCAGCGTGATGCTGGCAGCCCCCTTGGCGACGCGCTCCAGCTCGATCTCGGCCTGGAACGAATGGTGAAACACCTCGACCTGACCGAACGACGGGTCGTCCTTCATCTCGCCGCGCGGCAGGTTCAGCGCCTTGACCTTCACCGCGCCGTCCTTACTGGCGAACGCGATCTTGTCGCGATACAGGTAATAACCCTCGGCCAGGCTAAAGCTGGCCTGCAACGTATCCGCGTCGCGCACCGTAACCTGCAGGCTGAACGCCTGATCCGGCGGCAAAAAGGTCGGTTGCTTGGCCCCGCCCAGCGTATCGAGGAATCCGGCATGGGCGGCGGGGACGAAGAACAACAGGAAGGAGAGTAAAAGAGTACGCATGATCATTCCTTGATTTCCGGTTCCCGGAAAATATCCGTTTCTTGTCCGACCCAGTCCAGATAGGCGGGCAGACCTTGATCGACCGAGACCGCGACGATCTCGGGAAGTTCGTAAGGGTGCGCTGCACGTATCGCCTGTTCGAGACGAGGGTACGCGGCGCGCGTGGTCTTGATCAGCAGCGGCACTTCGGTCGCGGTCTCGACCTCGCCCTGCCAACGATAGGTCGAAACGCAGGGCGCGAGCCGGTTCACGCAGGCCGCGGCGCGCTGCTCGACTAGCTGTCGCGCCAGTCGGTCGGCCGACTCGGCGTCGGGCAGGTTGGTGAACACGAGCAGCACCTCACTCATCTGGCCGTCCGTGCGGCAGGGTTTTGGCGCGCGAAGCGCATGCCGAGTTGCAGCAGTTCGTCCCACACGTCGCCCTGGCGCAGGCCCTTGATCGTCTTGTCCAGCCGCGCAGCCTGCTGCATTGCGCGCTCGATCTGCGGAAACTTGAAGCGGCGCGCGGCGTTGCCGATCAGCCCTTGGCGCGGCCCCCACACCCGCGCGTCGCGCAACGCGCCGTCGATGCCGCCGCCGCGCTGCACTGCCTGCAGCACCTTGCCCAACGTGCGGATGTCTTCGCTGATCGCCCACAGCACCAGCACCGTCGCGGTGCCTTCGGCGCGCAGGCCGTCGAGGATGCGCACGAAGCGTTCGGGGTTGCCGGACAGCATCGCCTCCGACAGCTTGAAGATGTCGTAGCGCGCGACGTCCATCACCGCGTCCTTGACCTGGTCGAACGTCAGTTCGCCCGCGGGGAACAGCAGCGCGAGTTTCTGCACTTCCTGAAAGGCTGCGAGCAGGTTGCCTTCGCAGCGGTCGGCGAGGAATTCCAGCGTGTCCTTGTTCGCCGACTGCTCTTGCCGCCGCAGCCGCCCGGCGATCCAGCCCGGCAGCGCGTTGCGGGAGATGTCGTCTGCGGTGACCATCACGCCCTGCCGCTCCAGCGCGGTGAACCACTGGCTCTTCTGCGCGGTCTTGTCGAGTCTGGGCAGGGTGATCAGCGTGAGGATGTCCGGACTCATGTTCGCGACATATTCCTGCAGCGCCTGCCCGCCCTCGACGCCGGGCTTGCCGGTAGGGATGCGCAGGTCGATGACCTTGCGGTCGGCGAACAGCGACAGGCTCTGCGCGCTGTTCTTCAGCTCGGCCCACTTGAAATGCTGCTCGGCGACGAAGGTCTCGCGCTCGCTGTAACCGGCGGCGCGCGCCGCGTTGCGGATGCTGTCCGCCGCCTCGATCGCCAGCAGCAACGCATCGCCGTACACCACATACAGCGGTTTCAGCCCAGAGGCGAGTTGGCGCGGCAGGTCGTCGCTGGTGATTTGCATAGATTATTAAATCTGGGGTTTGGCGCGGCTCAGGCGGCGCACGATCTGCTGCACCATGTCGTCGCGCATGCTTTTGTACAGCAGCGCCTCTTCGGCCTCCTTGGCCAGAATTGCGGCGTCGCTATAGGAATACTCGCGGCGCTGCACCATTTCCTCGGCGGGTATCCAGTCCTGACGCTGCTTGTCGTAGGCGCGCAGCGAGACACGGTAAAGCAACTGATACTCGTTCACGCGGCCGCTGCCGGCCAGCGACAGGATCTGCTTCTCGGGGATTTCGAACACGATGTTCAGCACCAGATCGGCCCGCTCCGTCGAATTCACCAGCTTGACGTTGTTGAGCTCCATATTGCGGCGCAACTCCGCGATGAACGGGGTGTTGGCGGCCGCATCGATATACAGCGTAGAGAACGGCATGCCCGCCTGTCCGCGCGGGTGGAATCCGCATGCGCCCAGCAACAGGGTGACCGACAACAGGGCAATCATCCTCCATACCAAACGCATATCGCTCCCCCTACACCACGACGTTAATCAAACGGCCCGGCACCACGACGACCTTCTTCGCCGTCCCGCCCGCCAGTTGTTTCTGCACCGCCTCGTGCGCCAGCGCCAGCTGCTCGATGGTCGCCTTGTCGGCATCCTTGGATACGCGCAGGCTGCCGCGCAGCTTGCCGTTGATCTGGATCACCAGCTCGATCTCGTCCTGCACCAGCGCGGCCGGATCGGTCACAGGGAAGGACTGGTCGAGCAGGTCGCTGCCGGGGCGCAACTCGCTCCACAACGCCTGGCTCATGTGCGGCACGATGGGGGTGAGCATCAGCACGATGGCTTCCAGCGCCTCCTGCACCACGCCGCGCGACGCCGGTTCGTTGAACTTGACCAGCGCGTTCAACAGCTCCATGTTCGCCGCGATCGCGGTATTGAAAGTCTTGCGACGGCCCAGGTCGTCATCCACCTTGGCGATGGTCTGGTGCAACTGGAAGCGCAGCGCCTTCGCGGCCGCGCTCAACTCACCTTCAGTATAGGCAGCGACCGCGCCCTGCTCGACGTGGTCGGATACGGCCTTCCACACGCGCTTCAGGAAGCGGAACGAGCCCTCGACGCCCGCGTCCGACCACTCCAGCGACTGGTCCGGCGGCGCGGCGAACATCATGAACAGACGCGCGGTGTCCGCACCGAACTCGTCGATGATCGCCTGCGGATCGACGCCGTTGTTCTTGGACTTCGACATCTTTTCGGTGCCCCCGATGACCACCGGCTGGCCGTCGGCCTTCAGCACCGCGCCCGTCGGGCGGCCGCGGTCGTCGGTCGCCACGTCCACCTCGGCCGGGTTGATCCACAGCTTCTTGCCGTTAGGCTCGTCGCGATAGAACGTCGGCGCGATCACCATGCCCTGCGTCAGCAGGTTCTTGAACGGCTCGTCGCCTGGCACCAGTCCTTCGTCGCGCATCAGCTTGTGGAAGAAGCGCGCATATAAAAGGTGCAGGATCGCGTGCTCGATGCCGCCGATGTACTGGTCGACCGGCAACCAGTGCTGCGCCGCGCCCTTGTCCACCATGCCGGTATCGCATTGCGGACTGGCGTAACGCGCGTAATACCAGCTCGACTCGACGAAGGTGTCCATCGTGTCGGTCTCGCGCTTAGCCTTGCCGCCGCACTTCGGGCAACTGCATTCGTAGAACGAAGGCATCTTCGCCAGCGGAGAGCCTGCGCCGTCCGGCACCACGTCCTCCGGCAACACCAC
The DNA here is from genome assembly GCA_023229845.1 of Gallionella sp. Lineage (GTDB taxonomy): Bacteria > Pseudomonadota > Gammaproteobacteria > Burkholderiales > Gallionellaceae > Gallionella. Next base: position 58,938 of record JALNYK010000013.1, on the reverse strand, counting down.
CGGCAGTTGATCATCCGGCACCGCCACGTCGCCGCAAGTCGGGCAGTGGATGATAGGAATCGGGCAGCCCCAGTAGCGCTGGCGCGAGATGCCCCAGTCGCGCAGTCGGAACTGCACCTTCTTCTCGCCCAAGCCTTTGGCGCTCAGGTCGGCGGCGATGGCATCGATGGCTTGGTCGTAATTCAGGCCGTCGTACTTGCCGAAATTCACGCACACGCCCTGTTCCTTGTCGCCGTACCACTCGGCCCACGCATCGGTGGAGAAGGTCTCGTTCGCGACCTGGATGGACTGTTTAATAGGAAGGTTGTATTTCTTCGCGAAGCCGAAGTCGCGCTCGTCGTGCGCCGGCACGGCCATCACCGCGCCCTCGCCGTAGCCCATCAGCACGTAGTTGCCGACCCAGACCGGCACCTGTTCGCCGGTCAGCGGGTGGGTGACCTTGATGCCGGTGTCCATGCCCTTCTTTTCCATCGTGGCGATGTCTGCCTCGGCCACGCCGCCCTGCTTGCATTCCTCGATGAACGCGGCGAGCGCGGGGTTGTTCTGCGCGGCGCGGGTCGCCAGCGGATGCTCCGCGGCGACGGCGACGAAGGTCACGCCCATGACGGTGTCGGCGCGGGTGGTGTAGACCCACAGCTGCTCGCCTTCGCCGTGCGGGAACGCGAAGCGCACGCCGTAGCTCTTGCCTATCCAGTTGGCCTGCATCGTCTTGACCTGCTCCGGCCAGCCGTCGAGCTGGTCGAGGCCGGACAGCAGTTCGTCGGCGTACTGGGTGATGCGGAAGAAATACATCGGAATGTCGCGCTTCTCGACCACCGCGCCGGAGCGCCAGCCGCGGCCGTCGATCACCTGCTCGTTCGCCAGCACGGTGTTGTCCACCGGGTCCCAGTTCACCACAGAGGTCTTCTTGTAGATCACGCCCTTCTCGAACAATCGGGTGAACAGCCACTGCTCCCAGCGATAATACTCAGGCGTGCAGGTCTTCACCTCGCGCGACCAGTCGATTCCCAGCCCCAGCGACTTGAGCTGCTGCTTCATGTATTCGATGTTGGAATAAGTCCACGCGGCGGGCGGCACGTTGTTCGCCATCGCGGCATTCTCGGCGGGCAAGCCGAACGCATCCCAGCCCATGGGCTGCATCACCTCGTAACCCTTCATGCGGTGGTAACGGCTCAGCACGTCGCCTATCGTGTAGTTGCGCACATGGCCCATGTGCAGCTTGCCGGACGGGTACGGAAACATCGACAGGCAATAGTATTTGGGCTTGTCGCCGGATTCGGCGGCCTTGAAGGCCTGACGCGACTCCCAGTGCTGCTGGGCTTGTTGTTCTATGGACGAAGGAAGGTAATTGGGTTGCATGTGACGTTGATTGACTGCCTGATTTTCGGAATGCGGCATTATAGCGGGCCGAAGCCCCGGATGCGCGCCGGGTGAATTCTGGTATAGAATCGCGCCTCAAAATTTTTAATTCTTATTATTAATAATTAACACTGGAGAGAAAGTCATGTCCCACAAGCACCCCGTTATCGCCGTCACCGGTTCGTCCGGCGCAGGCACCACCACCGTCAAGCGCGCATTCGAGAACATCTTCCGCCGCGAGAGCATCAAGGCCGCCGTCGTCGAAGGCGACAGCCTGCACAGCCTGGATCGCATGGCGTTCCGCGCAGCCGCGGCCGAAGCCACCAAGAACGGCAATCACTCGTTCAGCCATTTCGGCCCGGAGGCAAACCACTTCGACAAGATCGAAGAAATGTTCAAGACCTACGGCGAAACCGGCATGTGCAAGCGCCGCTACTACGTGCATAGTGATGTCGAAGCCGACCAGCACAACAAGCACTTCAACCTGACCGACCTGAAGGCCGGCGTGTTCACCCCCTGGGAAGACATCGAAGCCTGCACCGACCTGCTGTTCTACGAAGGCCTGCACGGCCTGGCCAAGGACGAAGCCAAGGGCGTCGACGCCGGCCGTCACGTGGATCTGGGCATCGGCGTCGTGCCGGTGGTCAACCTGGAGTGGATCCAGAAGATCCATCGCGACAAGGCCGAGCGCGGCTATTCCGCCGAGGCGACCGTGGACACCATCATGCGTCGCATGCCGGACTACATCAAATACATCACCCCACAGTTCTCGCGCACCGACATCAACTTCCAGCGCGTCGCGACCGTGGACACCTCCAACCCGTTCATCGCCCGCGACATCCCGACGCCGGACGAAAGCTTCGTCGTGATCCGCTTCCGCGAGCCCAAGGGCGTGGACTTCCCGTACATGCTGAACATGATCCCGAACTCCTTCATGTCCCGCGCCAACACCCTGGTCGTGCCCGGCGGCAAGATGAGCCACGCGATGGAAATCATCCTCGCGCCGATCATGCACGACATGATTCAGAACAAGAAGAAGTAAGCAAGACTGTCATGCCGGACTCGATCCGGCATCCAGAGAGACGGGGAAGCGGCGACGCTTCCCCGTTTTGTTTTGAGCGACCGGAAGGCCATGCCGAAATAAATCAGCGCAGCCGCCCCCGATTTATTTCAGCTCGGCAGGCCTGGCGCGCATCTTGGCGGCAACATAGTCGCCGTGGGAGATGTGGAGCAGGTCGGCCATCCTGCGCATTAGATGGTTTTCATGGGCGCTGATCTGCCCGTCGGCATAGGCGACTTGCCACATGTATTCGATGATGCGGATCTTTTCCGGCAATGCCAACTCGCGGTTAATGAGGGAGGTGAACTGGTGCAGGTCATTGGCGGCCTGTGCCGTCTGTCGGCCCAGTTCGGCGAGTTGCGCCACTTCAGCATCCGCCAACTGAAACCGTCCCTTGAGGATATTCAGGATGGCGGCCTGTTCTTCGTCGGTGCTTTCGGCATCCGAGCGCATCACTTCGATCAGCAGCACGGCAGTGGCCAGTTGCAGCGAGTGTTCGAGGCTGCTCTCGCCATTGGCGGGGGCAATGATAGAGGATAGAAAATCGCTTAGTTTGTTCAGCATAGCTGTGTTCTTCATGTAAGCAGGCGGCTCCGGGCGGAGGGGCGGAGGGCCGCACGTCAATAATGCGGCGGCCTTTCGTTTGCGGGCATGCCTCCATCCTTTGCCGCCGTCAGGGACTCGATGTGCCCTGCCAGCGATCTGCAAACCGCTTCGAGCCGCTCCAGCTTTTGCTGCTGCTGATAGATCGTTTTGTTCAGTTCCTCGATCAGATCTTCCTGAAAGGCGATTTTTATTTCGATGTTTATTAGACGTTCTTCTATCATGAGGCGATCCTGAGTTTCGGCGGCTGACCGGGGGATGGCGGCCATTTTAGCGCGGGGCCGGCATTCATGCCCGGGGGAGCCGCGTCATCAGTGCATCCGATTGACGCCAGAACGTTCGTTCTCTATGATGCGTCTGTCATTTTGCCTATCCCGCAAAATCAGGAGTTTATCCATGAAGCCACAGCCAGCCATCTTCGAAGAACACGAAATTCGTCGCACGTATGACGAGGCGACCGAGACATGGTGGTTTTCGGTGGTGGACATCGTGCAGGTGTTGACGCAGCAGCCGAATTATCAGACGGCACGCAAGTACTGGAACAAGTTGAAAGAACGGTTGAGCAAGGAAGGCAGCGAGTCGGTGACAAATTGTCACCGACTGAAATTGCCCGCTGCCGACGGCAAGAATTACCTCACCGATGTCGCCACCGCCGAAACGCTATTGCGGCTGGTGCAGTCCGTGCCCAGCCCGAAGGCGGAGCCGATCAAGCTGTGGCTGGCGAAGGTGGGCTACGAGCGCATGCAGGAGATCGCCGATCCGGCGCTGTCGCTGGAACGCGCCCGCGAGACCTGGCAGAAGCACGGGCGCAACGAGAAGTGGATACAGCAGCGCATGACCGGGCAGGAGACGCGCAACAAGCTGACCGATTACTGGGCGAATCACGATATCAAACAGGGCAAGGAATTCGCCATACTCACCAACATCATCCATCAGGAATGGGCCGACGTGAGCGTAAAGGCGCACAAGGAGATGAAGGGGCTGCAAACGCAGAACCTGCGCGACCACATGAGCGAGGCGGAACTGATCTTCACCGCACTGGCGGAATTGTCCACGCGCCAGATCGCCGAGAGTGTCGATGCTACGGGCATGAGCGAGAACGAGGAAGCCGCGAAGACCGGTGGCGGCATTGCCCGAAAGGCACGTCTGGAGCTGGAAACGAAAACCGGCAAGAAGATCGTGAACGGTGAGAATTATTTGCCGCCCTCGAAACATAAAAACATCGCGAAAAAATAAATGTGCGCATCTGTTTGTACTCTCTGCCTCCTTCCCGATGCGTCGGGGATATTTAGCTTCTGTGGGATAATCCGGCCATGAATTCCCACCTGCTTTCCGGTCTCAATCCCGAACAACGCGCCGCCGTCGAACTCCCCGCCCAGTCCGCCCTGATTCTCGCGGGCGCGGGCAGCGGCAAGACGCGCGTGCTGACGACGCGCATCGCTTACCTCATCAACACCGGGCAGGTTTCGCCGCACGGCGTGCTCGCGGTGACGTTCACCAACAAGGCGGCGAAGGAGATGGTGACGCGGCTGTCGGCGATGCTGCCGATCAACACGCGCGGTATGTGGATAGGCACCTTCCACGGGCTGTGCAACCGCATGCTGCGCGCCCATCACCGCGAGGCGAATTTGCCGCAGACCTTCCAGATCCTCGATTCCGGCGACCAGCTCTCGGCGATCAAGCGGCTGATGAAATCGATGAACGTGGACGACGAGAAATATCCGCCGCGCGAGATGGCGAACTTCATCAGCTCTAACAAGGAACAGGGGCTGCGCGCGCACGAGGTGGAGGCCTACGATCCCTACACGCGGCGCAAGGTCGAGGTGTTCGCCGAGTACGACGCGCAATGCCAGCGCGAGGGCGTGGTGGATTTCTCCGAGCTCCTACTGCGCTGCTACGAACTGCTGTCGCGCAACGCCGCGCTGCGGGAGCATTACCAGGATCGCTTCAAGCACATCCTCGTGGACGAGTTCCAGGACACCAGCCCGCTGCAATACCGCTGGCTGAAGCTGCTCGCCGGGCGCAGCAACGCCTTGTTCGCTGTCGGCGACGACGACCAGTCGATCTATGCCTTCCGCGGCGCGAACGTCGGCAATATGCAAGACCTGCTGCGCGACTTCCATGTCGAGAGCGTCATCAAGCTGGAGCAGAACTACCGCTCGCACGGCAACATCCTCGATGCGGCGAACGCGCTGATCAGCAACAACCGCAACCGCCTCGGCAAGAACCTGTGGACCTCGGAGAGCGGCGGCGAGCAGCTGCGCGTGTACGAGGCGGCGAGGGATGTCGACGAGGCCGGCTTCATCGTCGACGAGATCAAGCAGCTCCATCGCGAAGGCGTGAACCTGAAGGAGATCGCGCTGCTGTACCGCTCCAACGCGCAGTCGCGCGTGCTGGAACATGCGCTGGTGTCGGCGGGCTTGTCGTACCGCGTGTACGGCGGCCTGCGCTTCTTCGAGCGGCAGGAGATCAAGCACGCGCTGGCCTACCTGCGGCTGATGGAGAACACCGACGACGACAACGCGCTGCTGCGCATCATCAACTTCCCCACGCGCGGCATAGGCGCGCGCAGCATCGAGCAGTTGCAGGAAGCGGCGAAGATGAATTCGACCACGCTGTGGGATGCGGCGGCGCGCGCGGGCGGCAAGGTGTCGGCTTTCGTCGCGCTGATCGAATCGCTGCGCAGTGCGACGAAAGATCTGCCGCTGCCGGAAATCATCGACCATGTGCTGGAGCACAGCGGGCTGGCCGAGCATTTCAAAAACGAGACCGGCGCGAAGAAGCGCGAGGCCGAAGAGCGGCTGGAGAACCTGAACGAACTCATCAACTCGGCGACGATGTTCGTGCACGAAAACGAGGACGACAGCCTCACCGCGTTCCTTACCCATGCCTCGCTGGAAGCGGGCGAACATCAGGCCGGCGATCAAGACGACGCGCTGCACCTGATGACGGTGCATGCCTCCAAGGGGCTGGAGTTCCACACGGTGTTCATCACCGGCCTCGAAGAAGGTTTGTTCCCGCACCAGAACAGCCAGAACGTCGACGGCGGACTCGACGAAGAGCGCCGCCTGATGTACGTCGCGATCACCCGCGCCAGACGCCGCCTGTACCTGACTTTCGCGCAGAGCCGCATGCTGCACGGCAAGGTCAGCTACGGCATGGTGTCGAGCTTCTTGCGCGAGCTGCCGGACGAGTTGCTGCACTGGCTGTCGCCGCGCTTCGTCGCGCGCAAGAGCTTCGATTCCTATTTGCCACCGAGCGCCGACGCCTCGTTCGGCGCGGCTCCCGCACCCGCAAGGGCTGACGCTGGTATATGGCGCATCGGCCAGCGCGTGTTCCACCAGAAATTCGGCGAGGGCGTGGTCACCGGCGTCGAGGGCGGCGGCGCGGATGCGCGCGTGCAGGTCAACTTCAAGCATGCCGGCAGCAAGTGGCTGGCGCTGGAATATGCCAAGCTCACTGCCGCGTGATGCGGTACCGGACGAACGGCTGCGGCTGATTGTCGATAGTTATCGGCGGCTGACGGGCAAGGAATTGCTCGACGAACACTTACTCCTTCCCCCTTGCAGGGGGAAGGGTGGGATGAGGGTAGAGGTTCAAGAAGACCGCCAAGCTTCTACCCCCACCCTAACCCTCCCCCTGCAAGGGGGAGGGGATAGTGCGCAAGATGCCGCATTGCGCCACGCGCTGTGGCAAGCCCCCCGCGCGATTGTCGCCCACGGTGCGGAGGACGATCCGGTGTTCTTCTACGGCAACCGCCTCGCGCTGGAACTGTTCGAGATGAGCTTCGAGGATTTCACGCAGCTGCCGTCACGCTATTCCGCCGAACCGCTGGAACGAGACACGCGCGCCCGGCTGCTGGAGCGGGTGACACGGCGGGGCTATGTAGACGACTACTCCGGCGTGCGCATCGCCGCCAGCGGCAAGCGCTTCATGATCGAAGCGGCGACGGTGTGGAACCTGATAGACGAAGCCGGGAACCATCGCGGGCAAGCCGCGACCTTCTCCGACTGGCGGGCGCTGGAATACTGACCAACACTCAAAAAACGTAGCGAGGATGGTCAGCTGCAAGGCGCACGGAGCTTTGCATGGCCAATCGACTAAGCTGGCAAACAACACCAGCCAAGTCGCTGGTCAGCGCAGGAACCGGAATGTACTCACAGTCTGTCGCCTTGCGACCCCGGATTCCGACAACGAAGTTGCGGTGAAGGCTAATGCGTGAAACGCGTTATGCCGCAACCAACACCGCGCAACGCCGCAGATGACCACCGCATAACCAGCGACTTGGCCGTTGTATTTTGACGGCCTAGTCGAATGGCTAGTTGTTTCATCAGTAGTTTTCAGACGGCCGGCGGCGGGAATGCGGCGGCGATCTTATCCGGCACCTCTCCCTTGACGGCCTGTGCGGTAGCGCTGAATTCCAGCACCGCGGTGATCATCACCGTAATCAGCGTCGGCATCAGCGCGATGCGCGTCATCGCGGTCCACAGGATGGCGCTCATGTTGTGGTCGTCCGAGATGCTGCTGAGCAGCCAGGCGACAAGAACCAGCGCCGCGGTGAGCGCATAACCCAGCATCAGCACCTTGCAGCGCGCGAACGCGAACTTCCAGTGCGCGGCGACGAACCACGGCAGCGCGCTGCTGCGACCGCGCAGCCAGATGTAGGCGATCAGCGCCCCGGAGAAGGCCAGCGGGATCAGCAGGCCTATCATGCCTATCTTCAGGCCGATCACCGCCGGGGTCATGAACAGGTCGAACAGGAACAGTCCGACGATGTACAGGTTGTGGGGCGCTTGCGCGTCCTTGCGCTCTTGGGCGGTGGCGGCGGAATATTGCATGGTCAGGCCTCGGTGTCGATTTTGACGGGTTGGTTAGCCGCCAACTCGTTCGGGAACGGGAAGATGTTGCGGTAGCTGACGTACAGCGAGGTCAGGCCGAGCGGCAGCAGCACGATCAGGCCGAGGCCGAAAGGTATGAAGCCGAGCACCAGCGCAAGCACCTGCATAATCAGGCTGTACAGCGTGTAGGGGACGATGTTGCGCAACGAGCCGGCGAAACTGGCGCGCAGCGCGGCAACCGGCGGCACGTCGCTGAAATACACCAGCATCGGCGCATACTGCAGCGCCAGCATCAGCGCGAACATCAGCGCAACGCCAACCATCAGGCCGAGGGCGACGCCCGAGCCGGCCGTCCACATCGCGTTGACCAGCATCTGCGGATCGTTGGCGGTCTTGAAGTCTTCCAGCAGCGTGGTGAGTGCGTCGCCGCCGATGAGGATCACCAGCATCGATGAGATCAGCGCGCCCAGCAACATGAAGCCGCCGAGCGAAACCAGCGGTGCGGCATGCGTCCTGAAGCCGGCGAAGAGGTGAGTCAGCTCGATCTCTTCGTTTTCTTCCAGCGCGCGGCAGACGCGCATGTAGCCGGCCATCAGCAGCGGCATCAGCAGCAGGGCGACCAGCGGCCCGAACAACGGGATGGCGAACGCGAGGACCATGCCCAATGCGCCGGTCAGCGCGAGGGAAATCGCCAGCAGCGGGCTGTGCATGATCAGCTGCCAGCCCTGTTTCACCCAGGTCCAGCCGCGCGCCGCGTTCAGTTTGCGTATTTCCATGTCGCCTCCCTATAACCAGACGGCCTGCGCCGTCGCGATGTGGTTACGCAACACGCGCTCGAAATGGCGCGGGTCGTGCGCGTTGATCAGTTCGCCGTCGCGCGGCAGGTGCAGGTCGTACAAACGCGAGAGCCAGAAACGCAACGCGGCCAGCCGCAGCATGGACGGCCAGGCACAGCGCTCGACATCGGTCAGCGGACGTTCCGCATGGTAGGCGCGCAAAAAGGCCTGCGCGCGCGCGTCATCCAGTTTTCCCTCGGCGTGCTGCATGCACCAGTCGTTGGCGGTGATCGCCACGTCGTACAACAGCGCGTCGCTGCAGGCGAAATAGAAGTCGATCAGCCCGCCGACGCGGTCGCCTTCGAGCAGTACGTTGTCGCGGAACAGGTCGGCGTGGATCACGCCTTGAGGCAGACGAGTAGCGCCGCTCTGCGCATGCAGCGCGATCTCGCTATCGAATAATTCGGCCTGATCCGTATCGAGGAAGGGACGCACCTGTGGCGCTGTCGCCGCGCGCCAGCCCGCACCGCGCGGGTTAGGCATCACCTGCGAGAAGCTCTGCCCGGCGATGTGCATCTGTCCGAGCATCGCGCCTATGGCCGCGCATTGCGCCTCGCTCGGTGCGGTGACGGATTTGCCGGAGAGACGGGTCGCGATGCAGGCCGGCTTGCCGTTCAGCGAGCCCAGGAACTGGTTGCGGCGGCTCGCCACCGGGCTGGGGCAGGGTATGCCGTGCCGCGCGAGATGCGCCATCAGATTCAGGTAGAACGGCAACTCGTCGGCGGTCAGCTTCTCGAACAGCGTCAGCACGAAGCGGCCGTTGCCGGTCGTGACGAAGTAGTTGGTGTTCTCGATGCCGGAAGCGATAGGCTGCAGTTCGAGCAACTGGCCGAGCGAATAATCGCCCAGCCAGGCGATCAGCTCCGCCTCGGAAACGCTGGTGAAGACTGCCATTTCAGAATTTATGAATGATCCAGCGCGGCACGCGCAAACCGGAATCCAGGCTTTCCTGACGCACAAATTTGCCGTCGCCGCGATCGTCGATCAGGTAGTAGGACACGCCGTGTTTGGGCGTGATCTTGATCATGTACAGCTTGCCGTTGGCGCGGAATTCCTCGACGGTCTGCTCGGATTCCTTGGTGATCGTCACCTCAGGCTCGTCCAGCGGTGCTTCTTGCGCGTCGAACGCGGGCGGCGGGGGCAGCGGTTCGAGATTGGACGGAACCGGCTGCTGGGCGAACGCGGACAGGGAAAGACCGCTCAATAGCAGAAATGGCAGGAGTCGCATCGCAGTAGCCTCGAAGTTTGGAATGGACGTATTTTAGCGGATTATCCGCTTACGCGGCTTAGTCGATTGGCTGGTTGCTCTATCGAGCTAGAGGCGTCATGTACGGAAATTACGGGAACCTCCGAACCCGTCATTCCGGCGCAGGCCGAAATCCAGCCAATAAAAATATTCCGCGTAGCGGACAAAAACCAAGGCATTGTCCCGCTTGCGCGGGGATTCTTTAATCGACTGGATTCCGGCCTGCGCCGGAATGACAAACTACAAGTAAAGCTGGCGCTCGCGCTCCGCCTCCGACGGCTGGAAGCCGCGGGTCTCGTAATGCTTGAAGATCGCGCCGACCACCTGCTCCGGGTCGTCGATGACCTGCACCAGGTCCATGTCCTCCGGGCTGATCACCTGCTCTTCCAGCAGCGCGGTCTTGAACCACTCGACCATGCCGCCCCAGAATTTGCTGCCGACCAGGATGATGGGCATGCGGCGCGTCTTGCCGGTCTGCACCAGCGTCAGCGCTTCCATCAGCTCGTCCAATGTGCCGAAGCCGCCGGGCATCACCACATAGGCGCTGGCGAATTTGACGAACATCACCTTGCGCGCGAAGAAATGCTGGAAGGTCTGGCTGATATTCTGGTAGGAGTTGTTGTGCTGTTCGTGCGGCAACTGGATGTTCAGACCGACGCTGGGCGACTTGCCGTAATACGCGCCCTTGTTGGCCGCCTCCATGATGCCGGGGCCGCCGCCGGAGATCACCGCGAAGCCGGCGTCGGACAGCAGCCGCGCGATCTCTTCTGCGAGCTTGTAGTAATGATGTTCCGGCTTGGTTCGCGCGCTGCCGAAGATGCTGACCGCCGGGTGGATGCGGTTGAGACGGTCGGTGGCCGAGACGAACTCTGACATAATGCCGAACACTCGCCAGGCCTCCTTGGAGTTCCAGCTTTCCGGTATCGCCGAGGCGGGCAGTTTGGACGGTATGCTCATGCAATTATCCTTAAAACAAGAATGAAAACATTACTATTGGTGGACGGTTCGTCGTTCCTGTACCGCGCGTTCCATGCGATGCCCGATCTGCGCAACCGCGAAGGTTTCCCGACCGGCGCGATCTACGGCGTGCTCAACATGCTGCGCAAGTTGCGCCACGACTACCCGGCGGATTATAGCCTGTGCGTCTTCGATGCCAAGGGTAAAACCTTCCGCGACGACATGTATCCCGAGTACAAGGCCAACCGCCCCTCGATGCCGAGCGACCTCGCGCTGCAGATCGAGCCGCTGCACCGGGCGATCGAAGCCGCCGGCTGGAAGATATTGGCCCAGCCCGGCGTAGAAGCCGACGACGTGATCGGCACGCTGACGCGGCAGGCCGCGAAAGACGGCGTGCGCTGCATCGTCGCCACCGGCGACAAGGACCTCGCGCAACTGGTGGACGAGCATGTCACGCTGATCAACACGATGAACAACGAGACGCTGGATATCCCCGGCGTGACTGCGAAGTTCGGCATCCCGCCGGAGCGCATCGTCGATTACCTGACGCTCACCGGCGACGCGGTGGACAACGTGCCCGGCGTCGCCAAGTGCGGCCCGAAGACCGCGGTAAAGTGGCTCACCGAATACGGCACGCTGGACAACCTCGTCGCGAACGCCGACAAGGTCGGCGGCGTGGTCGGGCAGAACCTGCGCGACGCACTGGGCTGGCTGCCGCAGGCACGCGAACTGCTGACAGTGAAATGCGACGTGGAACTGCCGCAGCCCTATAACGAACTGGTTGCCCCTCCTGCCGATCTGGATCAACTGCGCGGTCTCTACGAAAAGTTCGAATTCAAGACCTGGCTGCGCGAACTGGGCGGCGACTCCGCCGTAGGTCGGGATTTATCCCGACAGCTTCGACCAGCTCAGGACAAACAAGTCGGGCTGAAGCCCGACCTACATACCGATGATATGTTCGGCGCCGAGCCCGGCAACACCGACCACGCCACCTACGAATGCATCCTCACCGAAGCCCAGCTCGATGCTTGGCTGGAGAAGCTGCTGGCCGCCGACCTCGTCTGCATCGACGCCGAGACCACCGGTCTCGACACGATGAACTCGCAACTGGTCGGCATCTCGTTCGCGATCGAGCCGCACCATGCCGCCTACCTGCCGCTGGCGCACCGCTATCCCGGCGCGCCTGACCAGCTCGGCGCGCAGGCGCTGGAAAGACTGAAGCCCTGGCTGGAAAGCCCGCGCCACAAGAAGCTCGGGCAGAACCTGAAGTACGACCTGCACATCTTCGCGAACCACGGCATTCACCTCGCCGGCATCCACGACGACACGCTGCTGCAGTCCTATGTGCTGGAGTCGCACAAGCCGCACGAACTCGGCAACCTCGTGCTGCGCCACCTGAACCTCGCGACCATCGCTTACGCCGACGTGGTCGGCAAGGGCGCGAAACAAATCTGCTTCGACCAGGTCGATCTCGACACCGCCACGCGCTACGCCGCCGAGGATGCCGACGTCACGCTGCAACTGCATAACACGCTCGCGCCGCAAATTGAGGTGCAATCGGGATTGCAGCATGTGTACCGCGACATCGAGCTGCCGACCATGGCCGTGCTGTACATCATGGAACGCAACGGCGTGCTGCTGGATTCCGCGCTGCTGCAGGTGCAGAGCCGCGAGCTCGGCGAGAAGCTGATCGCGCTGGAGGCGAAGGCGCACGAGGCCGCCGGTCAGCCGTTCAATCTGAATTCGCCGAAGCAGTTGCGCGAAATCCTGTTCGACAAGCTGCAACTGCCGGTGAAGAAGAAGACGCCCAGCGGCGATCCGTCGACCGACGAAGAAGTGTTGCAGGAGCTCGCGCTGGATTACCCGCTACCGAAAATCCTGCTCGACTATCGCGGCATGGCGAAGCTCAAATCCACCTACACCGACAAGCTGCCGCAGATGGTGGATAGACGCACCGGGCGCGTGCACACCAGCTACTCGCAGGCCGTCGCCGTCACCGGGCGCCTTGCCTCCTCCGACCCCAACCTGCAGAACATCCCGGTGCGCACCGCCGAAGGTCGCCGCATCCGCGAAGCCTTCATCGCACCGCAAGGCAGCCGCATCGTCTCCGCCGACTACTCGCAGATCGAGCTGCGCATCATGGCGCACCTCTCGGGCGACGAAGGTTTGTTGCGCGCCTTCGCCAACGGCGAGGACATCCACCGCGCGACCGCCGCCGAGATCTTCATGACCACACCCGCCGATGTGGACAGCGAACAGCGCCGCTACGCCAAGGTCATCAACTTCGGCCTGATCTACGGCATGTCCGCCTTCGGCCTCGCCAAACAGCTAGGCATCGAACGCAGCGCCGCCATCGCCTACATCGACCGTTACTTCGCGCGCTATCCCGGCGTGAAGAACTACATGGACAGCACCCGCGAACAGGCCAAGCAGCAAGGCTTTGTCGAGACCGTGTTCGGTCGCCGCCTATGGCTGCCGGAAATCAACGCCAGCAACGGCATGAAGCGCCAAGGAGCCGAGCGCGCCGCGATCAATGCCCCGATGCAGGGCACCGCCGCCGACCTGATCAAACTCGCGATGATCGCCGTGCAGCACTGGCTGGTCGCGGAACAACTGCAAAGCAAACTCATCATGCAGGTGCACGACGAACTGGTGCTGGAAGTGCCGGAGAACGAACTGGTACGCGTGAAGGAAAAGCTGCGCGAACTGATGTGCAACGTCGCCGAACTCAAGGTGCCGCTGGAAGTGGGACTGGGCGAAGGCGCGAACTGGGAAGCGGCGCACTAGCCGGTCATTCGGCCGGCTGTTGCTTCAATGCCTTGATCTGTTCGAGCAGCGTCTTGCGTTCTTCCTCCAGCTCCAGGTAACGCTCCGACATGCTTTCCAGATCGTCGGTGTATTGCCGGATGCGCTGCTCGCGTTCCATCTGCATGCTGAAGACCTCGTCGAAGTTCGGCGGCGGCGTGTTGAGGTCCATGCCTTGCGGGTATTGCGACTTCGGTGGAATGCCTTCCTGCGCTTCCATCAGGCGCATGTCCCTGACCATCTGGTAGTTCTGGTACACGGACTGCTGTTCTTGGCGCACGCCGTTCAGGTCTGTTTCTAGTTGTTTCAGCTTGTCTTGTACGTCGTCGTCGGCGAGCGCCGCAGCCGACATGAACAGCAGCAGGGAAAGCAGGATATATTTCATAATCGCTCCGGGAGGTATCGCTGGCGGCGGATGCTGGCAACTTAACAAGAACCTGGTCTTGGCTCAATAAACTGAACCCTGTAGTCGGGCAGACTATTTTTTAATTTGGAGTATTGATGTCGTCGTTTTGTCATTGGGAAGAAGATACGCTGGTGCTGAACATCCTCGGCCGGCCGCGCGCGAAGAAGACCGTGATCGGCAAGGTAATAGGCAAGCAGTTGGAGATATACGTCGCCGAGATGCCGGTGCGCGGGCGCGCCACGGCGCATCTGGTGAGGTTCCTCGCGGAAGAGTTTCAGGTGCCGGAGAGTTCGATCACGGTGGTGTTCGGCGTGTACAACGTCAACAAGCAGTTGCGCATCGCCGCGCCGAAGCGGTTGCCGTCAGTCATCCCGCCGCCGGGTTAGGCTGTAGGTCGGGCTTCAGCCCGACATGCCTGTCCCAAACCGATCGAAGCTGACGGGTTGAACCCGACCTACAGCGCCGCCGGCCTCTCGTTCCACGGTGCGACCTTGAACAGCAGCAGCATGCCGGGGATCGCGAACAGCGCGCACAGCAGGAAGAATCCGGTCCAGCCCATGGATTCGACCAGCCAGCCGGTGGCGGCGTTAGCGAAGGTGCGCGGCATCGCCATCAGGCTGGTGAACAGCGCAAACTGGGTGGCGGTGTAGGCGGGGTGGGTGGTGCGGGCGATGTAGGCGACGAAGGCGACCGTGCCCAGGCCGACGCCCAGCGCCTCCAGCCCGATGACCCAGGCGAGGCTCACGCGCTCCACCGCGCCTATACTTTCCTGCGGCCCGAGCGAGGCCAGCCAGGCGAAGCCGAAGATGGACACCAGTTGCACCACGCCGAACAGCCACAGCGCGCGGTTGATGCCGATCTTCACCATCCACAGCCCGCCCAGCATGCCGCCGATCACCGCCGGCCACAGCCCGGCGTTCTTCGCGATCAGGCCGATGTCGGTCTTGCTGTAGCCCATGTCGAGATAGAACGGCGTCGCCAGCGCGGTGCACATGCTATCGCCCAGCTTGTAGAAAAACAGGAAGGCGAGGATCAGCAGCGCGCTCTTCCAGCCTTGGCGCGTGATGAATTCGTGGAAGGGCTCGACCACCGCCTCGCGCAGCGTCTTCGGCGGCACGGCGCGATGCGGCTCGCTGACCATCATCGTCATCGCGATGCCGGGCAGCATGAACAGCGCGGTGACGATGAACACCACGTCCCACGGCAGGGAGTCGGCGAGGATCAGCGACAGCGATCCCGGCACCAGACCCGCGATGCGGTAGGCGTTGACGTGGATCGCGTTGCCCAGCCCCAGTTCGGAATCGGAGAGCAGCTCGCGGCGATAGGCGTCGAGCGCGATGTCCTGCGTCGCGGAGAGGAAGGCGAGCAGCGTGCATAACAGCACGATGGCGGTCATCTCCGTCTGCGGCGAAAAGCCGCCCATCGCCGCGATCACCGCCAGCAGGCCGATCTGCGTCAGCAGCATCCAGCCGCGCCGCCGCCCCAGCATCGGCACGACATAGCGATCCAGGAACGGCGACCAGATGAACTTCCAGGTGTAGGGAAACTGGATCAGCGCGAACAGGCCGATGGTCTTGAGATCGACCTGCTCGCTGCGCAGCCAAGCCGGCACGAGGTTGAACAGCAGGTACAGCGGCAGCCCGGAGGCGAAGCCGGTGAACACGCAGATCAGCATGCGGCGGGTGAGGAGTTGTTGCCAGACGGTCATTGGAACCTTACTCAAATAGGTGTATGAGGCATTGCATAGCAATCATAAATTGTTTTCATTCTCAACCATGAGACCATTCTTCCGACAGGCGCTCCGCCTGCTCCAGCACCAACTGGATCGCATCTTCTGTCTTGTCCGGCGGATATTTATAGCGGCGTAGCGTGATTCTCACCAGGTTACGCAGTCGAGCACGCACACTGTCGCGCTTCTGCCAGTCCACTGTCGTGCTGTTGCGCAGCTTGCCGGTCAGCTCGTGTGCAATCTGTTTCAGAATCTCGTCGCCCAGTTCGCGCACCGCGCTTTCGTTGTCCGCCAGCGCGTCATAGAAGGCGAGTTCCGATTCATTCAGGCCGAGTTCATCGCCGCGTCTGGCTGCTTCGCGGAATTCCTTCGCCATCGCGATCAGCTCCTCGATCACTTGTGCGCTCTCGATGGCGCGGCTGCGGTAGCGGTTCAGCGCAGCCAGCAGGCGCTCGCTAAACTTCTTCTCCAGCAGCACATTGGTATGCATGCGCGACCTGATCTCGTCGTTCAGCAGCTTTTGCAGCAACTCCACGGCAAAGTTGCGCTGCGGCAGTTGGCGTACCTCTTCCAGGAATCCATCCGAAAGAATGCCGATGTCGGGTCTCTCCAGACCGGCCAGCTTGAAGATGTCCTCCACGCCTTCCGCGACCACCGCATTGTCGAGTATCTGTTTGAGCACCGCATTCTTGTGCTCTTCCGTCAGCTTTTTATCTGTTTCGGTGGCTTTGGCGATGACCGCTTTGATCGCCTGGAAGAATGCGATTTCCTCGCGCATTGCCATCGCCTCGTCCAGCGTGCCGCATAGCGAGAATGCCTTGGTAATTTTCAGCACCATGTCGAACCAGCGTTTCTTGCCGTCGTCCAGACCCAGCACGAAGTTGGCTGCAGGCAGCAGCAATGTGGTCGCCTGAGTACGATAAACCGAGTAATCGAACTGGCCCAGAATGTCGCGCGCCACCTCCAGATATTCCAGCAACTTCGCCAGTGCCTCGGAAGCATCCACCGTCGGCATGCCCTTGCCCCAACTCTCGGTATAGACCTTCAATGCCTTGCGCAACTCGGAGGCGATACCGATGTAATCCACTACCAGCCCGCCTTCCTTGTCGCGGAACACGCGATTCACCCGCGCGATGGCCTGCATCAGGTTGTGGTCGCGCATCGGTTTGTCCACGTACATCGTGTGCACGCAAGGCGCATCGAATCCGGTCAGCCACATGTCGCGCACGATCACCAACTTCAACGGATCTTTCGGATTCTTGAAGCGTTTTTCCAATTGTGTTTTTGTGCTCTTGCTATAGATGTGCGGCTGCAACAATTCCTTATCCGCCGCCGAGCCGGTCATCACCACCTTGATCGCGCCCTGCACCGGATCATCGCTATGCCACTCCGGGCGCAACTTAATAATTGCCTTGTAGAGCTGCGCACAAATCTCGCGACTCATCCCCACGATCATGCCCTTGCCCTCTGTCGCTGCATTACGCGCCTCGAAATGCTGCACGATATCTGCTGCCACTTGTTTGATGCGCGGATCGGCCCCCACCAGCTTTTCCAGTGCGGCCCATTTGGTCTTGGCGGCCTCCCGCGTCGCGGCGTTCTCCTCGTCTTCGAACACCTCCTCAACATCATCGTTGAGCTGCTCGATCTGCGCCTGATTGATGTCCAGCTTGGCGAGACGGCTCTCGTAATAGATCGGCACCGTCGCGCCGTCGTCCACCGCATCCTGAATATCGTAGATGCTGACGTAATCGCCGAACACCGCGCGCGTGTCCTTGTCGTCGTTCTCCACCGGCGTGCCGGTGAAGCCCACGAAGGTCGCGTGCGGCAACGCATCGCGCAGATGTTTGGCAAAACCGTATTTGTACTTGCCGGTTTTCTTGTCCAGCACAGCATTAAAACCATACTGCGAACGGTGCGCCTCGTCGGCGATCACCACGATATTGGTGCGCTTGCTCAACTCGGGGAAGCGATCCTCATCCTTGCCCAGTGCAAACTTCTGCATGGTCGTGAAAATAATCCCGCCGGATGGCCGCCCATCCAGCAGCGTGCGCAACGCATCGCGATCCTCCGCCTGTTGCGGCGATTCTTTCAGCAGCGCACGCGCCCCGGTAAAAGTCTGGAACAACTGCCCGTCCAGATCGTTGCGATCGGTCACCACCACGATGGTCGGGTTCTGCATCTGCGGCTGCTGCATCAACTTGCCGACGAAGCACACCATCGAAATGCTCTTGCCCGAACCCTGCGTGTGCCAAACGATGCCGCCCTTGCGCGAACCGGGTTTCACTTCCTTGCCGTAAGTCGCTCGCTCTAATTCCGCCGCATTTGGCAGCGGCCCTGTGGCCGCAATCACCGTCGCCCGCACCGCCTCGCGCACCGCATGAAACTGGTGATAGCCCGCAATCTTCTTGACGATGCCATCCTCGCCCTGCTCGTACAGGATGAAGTAGCGCAGGTAATCCAGCAGCAGATCGGGCGCGAAGAAACCGCGCACCACCTTCTCCAACTCAAATTCCAGCAAGGGCTTGTCATTCTCGCTGCGCACCGTGCGCCAAGGCAAGAAGCGTTCGCGATCTGCGGTGAGAGATCCCACGCGCGCCAGCAGACCGTCGGAAATTACCAGCGCCTCGTTGAATACAAACAGATCAGAAATCTCCGCTTTGTAGGTTTCTAGTTGATTGAACGCAGACCAGATATCCGCCTGCTCGGCTGCGGGATTTTTCAGTTCGATCACTGAAATGGGCAGACCGTTAATGAAACACACCAGATCGGGACGGCGCGGCTGCTTGATGCCCTGAATGGCGAACTGATTCACCACCAGAAAGCGGTTGTTCTCGGCATGTTCGAAATCCATCAGCCGCACGCGGTCGCCGCGCTTCATACCGTCAACTTCCACCTCCACCGCCACGCCGTCCAGCAACAACTCGTGAAAGCTGCGATTGCTCTGAAGCAGCGAAGGCTCGTGCAGCTTGCCCACCCGATGCGCCACCTCGTCCAGCACCGCCTCGGGTATCTCCGGATTCAAACGGCCCAGCGCTTCAAGCAGGCGCTCGACCAGCACCACCTGCTTGTAATCCGCACGCTCGGGGGCTGTGCCATCCGGCGCAATGTCCGGGCCATAGCAATATTCCCAGCCGCAGTCCTGAAACCATGTCAGGGCGAGTTGTTCGAGGTGGTCTTCGTTAATCATCACGCCTGCCCTTATTGGCGGTATACGCCTGTTGTGGATGCGTCGGTACTGTCGGGAATGCCAAAGCCAACAGCCCCTTATCGACCAACGGCTTCAAAATATTCTTTCTCAGCGCCTCAGGTTTGCGATTCACCAACTCGGCCAGCACTTGTTGAGTCAGGTAAGCGTTTTCACATAGCCTTATGAGGATGGCGGTCATTTCATCCGGAGCCAGCCGTGGCTTCGTTCTGGCTTCTTCAGCTACGGACATTAGCTCCTGACGCAGGGCTTCCGGCAGCAGCTTGAGGTTATCTATCAACGACTTGTTCAGGCCTTTGACCAGCAGATGTCCATCATCATGGCGCGAGGAATTGGACTGCAACCGCTCGTTATGTCCGGAGCTCATGTCGTTATGTCCGGAGCTCGCTTCCGATGAAGCTCCTGGAGCTCCGGATATAACATCGCTCTCGCCAAACGCCTGATTCTGGCTCGGCAAAAGATAAATCACCCTCGGAATCTGTATTTCAGGCGGTGGGGGCGTGCCGGATTCATCAACAAACAGGATTTGCATATCAGCCTCCTAAACAGAACCAATGATCGAACAGTTTCCAGTTTGAAAATTGCTGCTGCGCTCGACGATGCGCAACCCGTCCGGTTCGCCGTCGGCGACGAAGATGCGGAGGGAGAAAGGTTGCGAGTTATTCATCCTGATCATCATTTTCAGAAGAAAGATATTGAAGCAGCATTTCTCGATATGCACTGGGATCACTAAGAAATATAATCTTGCTAGCAGGCAAAGAAATGTTGTGCTCTGTGCTTAATGGAAGCTCATAACCTTCCCATTGGTTATCAAGAAAATCATCAAACTCCGGATATTCTCCGTAATAAATACGAGCTGCTAGCTCGGGGTTTCCGTGTGCCTTATGCTTTAAAAAAAGAAAACCTGCCATCCCATCTACAACCCTTGCAACCATTTCTGCTTCTGGCATTTCGATAGGATTCTCGAAGTAGCCATCATCACCATGTGACGCAGCTCCGTAGTTGTTTCTTAGCTCAGCAACGGAATGAACAATGCTATTTGTGAGTTTTTTCAGAATGTCATTTACCGCCTCATCTCTGTTAAGCGGCAAGACATCTCGAACACTTCTATATAAAGGACTTAAATCTTGCTCAAGGTTCGGCGCAGTAACTCGATCAGATAAGATTGTTTTAAAAATACTTTCTAGAAATGCCTTGGCAGTATCCAGCGTAAGCGCCGGATCATTCGACACCACCGCTTGTTCTACGCGCTCTTTCTGTTCAATTAAATGAATGGCATCATTGCTGCCTGCCAATGCGCGCGTGCTACTAGACAGAAAGAATTCTGAATCACTCACTATCAAGCTCCGTTACCAAGAGTTCGCCAGAGAGGAGTTTTGGCAGGAGCGCATCTCTCAACTCACCTAAAGAAAAAGATTCAGACGCGCCTAAAGTGATTTTCCCGTATATCGCTTTAGTGATTTGGGCATATTCATTAATCAGCTCCAGCGGTGGCAAGACAACCTGAATCGAGCGGAAGGTCTTCTTACTAATTTCTGCGAACGTAGTTCCACTGGCTCGCTGTTTGATTTCATCCATAACAGATTCTGCCCATTGGATTACATACTCTGGTGGCAAACGCTTATTGCACTTCATAGCGATGAAACCTTGATTAATTGCCGTTGGCACCTTTGCCAAAGCCAAGTAACCAACTGGTGCACGGGAAGACATCAGAACTGTATCTATTGGCAATAAATCTGAACTTATTGCTTGAAGCCCTTTTTCAGTAATCTTTCTTTCTGTCTTCAGCAGCACCTTGTCATGCAAACCCGATAAATCTTTAGGCGTCGTCCAATGGATTGTGCCTCCCTCCCAATATTCACTTTCCTTGGTACTAGGTGTTCCGCCGCCGACTACATCCACTTGTTCACCGATAGCGCCAACACCCCACCCCTCCGGAATCTCGCCGAGTTCGGAATCCACGAGGCGGTCAGGGAAGAGAGCAAGGAGGTCGGGGGTGAGGCCGAGGCGTTGGCAGATGGATTCTGGCGTTTCGCCGCTCATCTTGGCGCGGACGGGATCGAAGTCCACGAACCACGACTTGAACATCGCCCGCGCGATGGCCTCCAGCGTTTCGTTCATGCGACGGTTCAGTTCGAACTTGTTCGACAATGCCATGGCGACTGACTCGATAGCATCTTTTACTTCTCTTGGTGGTATTGGTATGGGTAGCTCTTTCACATCGCCAAGATTCAACGTTTTTTGAACCGTCGTATTCGCTCGCTCATCCAGGAACTGCTGCACAGCTTTACTTTGCAGACAGATGTTTATCCAGTTGGCACCAATTTCCGGGCGAGGACGGATGACAGCAATGGCGCGCGCAATATTCCATCCGGCGAGTTTATTCGGTACAACAACGCTTTGTCCGGTCGAACCAACCAAGGTAAGTAATACCTCCCCACCTTCAAGGCGTGTTCGCTTGTACTTGGCCTCAATCTCTGGGGATACTCGCATCACATCATCCAAACGGAGTTGCCCGCTATTGACGTTATTCACGCGAACTATCGGTATGCCCTCCTCATCATGCTGTCCAGGCTGGACGATTCCATAAGACAAATTTCCGTCACGTGTACAGTCGATAAGCCGCTTGAATGTCCAATTCAGCAAGCTTGGCTGAGGGACTTGGACGATAACCTTGTCCTTCTCAATAATCCTGCGAAACGATTCTGCGGTTGTTGCCCAGTCAACCACATCAACCTTGATGGATAAACTCGACTCGGCAAAAGCATTTTTCAAGTCGGCGGATGTGGAAAGAGGCAATGGTTGCTTGGTGATTACAGCCAGATCAAGGTCGGAGTACTGCTTGGCCGACCAAGTGACACGCGAACCGAAGGCCCATATTTCATATCCCGGCACGTGAATTCGTAATATCCGGCTGACCTCATCCCAATCGTGAGGATTAAGATCAATTCTTGGCATGGCGGGCGTATTCGTCACACTTCGTCGCTTCTATCGATTAGTTGTTGATACAGATATTTCGCTTCGTTCAAAAAATCAGGGGCAACGTGATAGACGGATTCAGCCTTTTCTTCATCGTAGGTATGACTGCTATCAGTACGTGCTTGGCGATAATCTTTCCAGCGAGTCCAGTCGGAGCGCAGCAAGCCCCTTTCGTTTCCAGATCGGACTAAGTTCTGAAACGTGCTTGTATCAATTTCCTCCGGATTAGCCGCCGTCTCTTCCAAATAGCGTTTGAGCATCTTGTGGCTAAGTTCATAAGTAAATTCGAAGCATTGGATGACTGAGTTGCGGAGCTGCTCAAACAAGCCGGGGTCATCTTGGGCCATTTTGGATGTGGCGTACTGCAAACTCTTTTCGAGTTGGTTTATTGCATTACCAAGAGGCGAAAAATCAATACTCATATGTGCTCCTACAATTTCAAGTCGCCGAATAAGCTTAACTATATGTCAAACCCAAGTTTGGATAAATTCTCACGAATTGCCGCTTCCAGCTTTGCGCTCTCGCTGAACTGTTCATTCAATTGCGCGGTGAGCCGCGCCATCTTTTCCTCGAAGGGTTCGCCGTCTTGTTCCTGTTCGGCTGCGCCGACGTAGCGGCCGGGGGTGAGCACGTAGTCGTGTTTGCGAATGTCGTTGAGGTTGGCTGACTTGCAGAAGCCGGGGATGTCTTCGTAACCCTCGACTATGCCGCCGCTTTGCGGCGATCCTTCGACAAGCTCAGGACGAACGGTTTGAGTGTGAGCAGCGCGTTTCCAGGTGTGGAAGGTGTCCGCAATCTTGCGGATGTCATCGGGGGCGAAGTCGCGCAGGACGCGGTCTTTCATGTAGCCGAGATTGCGGGCGTCGATGAACAAGGTGTGGTTCTTGCGATCTTGCCAGCCGCTACGTGCGGTCTTGTTGCGGGTGAGGAACCAGATGCAGGCGGGGATCTGGGTGTTGGTGAATAGCTGGCCGGGCAAGGCGACCACGCATTCGACGAGATCGGCTTCGATGATGGCTTTGCGGATTTCACCTTCGTTGTTGGTGTTGCTGCTCATGGAGCCGTTGGCGAGAAGCAGCGCCATGCTGCCATTGGGCGCGAGGTGGTGGATCATGTGCTGCATCCACGCGAAGTTGGCGTTGCCGGCGGGCGGGATGCCGTATTTCCAGCGCGGGTCGTCGTCTTTCACGCCGGCGTTCCATTCCTTCATGTTGAAGGGCGGGTTGGCCATGATGTAGTCGGCGCGCAGGTCGGGGTGCTGGTCGCGGGTGTAGGTGCTGGCGGGTTCCTTGCCGAGGTCGAAATCCATGCCGCGGATCGCCATGTTCATGCAGGCGAGTTTCCAGGTGGTGGGGTTGGATTCCTGCCCGTACACCGAGAGTTGGCCGATGCGCCCGCCGTGTTCTTCGACGAACTTTTCCGATGACACGAAAAAGCCGCCGGAGCCGCAGGCGGGGTCGTACACGCGGCCTTTGTAGGGTTCCAGCATCTCGACGATGGTGGTGACGATGCTCTTGGGCGTGTAGTACTGCCCGCCCTTCTTTCCTTCCGCCATAGCGAATTGGCCGAGGAAGTATTCGTACACATGGCCGAGGATGTCCTTGGCTTTGAGCGAACCGTGCTTGAAGGGGATTTCGGCGATGTGGTCGATCAGGCCGGGTAACGCCGAATCAATTTGCTTGCTCGCATAGTTTTTGTCGAGCACGCCCTTGAGCTTGGCGTTTTCCTTTTCGACGGCTTCTAGCGCGTCGTCGATCAGGCGACCGATGCCGTTGAATTTGTATTCGTAAACCTTGCCGTTTTTGACTTGCAGCTTGGTGCCATTGGCGACCTTGGCGTGATCCTTGATGAAATCCCAGCGCGCCAGCGCGGGCACCCAGAACACATTTTTCTCGGTGTAGTAGTCGCGCGCTTCGAGTTCCTGTTCGATCAGCTCCGCGCCGTCTTCGCCGAGGTAGTAGTCGTTGGCGGGATCGGCGAAGGCGGCCTGCAATTCCTCGCGGCGTTCCTTGAAAGCATCGGACACGTACTTGAGAAAGATCAACCCGAGCACGACATGTTTATACACGGCGGCGTCGAGCATGGGCAGCAGCTTGTTGGCCGCAGTCCAGAGTTTCTTGTCGAGGTCGTTCAGGAATTGCTGTTCTTCTTGCTGCACTTGGCCTCCCTGCCTGGTTCTACAACTACAGACGCTGCTGGAACTCCGACAACATCGTCCGGCACCGCTTATATCCCACGCTGGAACCGGTATACCGCCGTGCTGCCCAGCAAATTGGGCAACAGCTTCATCTCGAATTTGCCCGTCATCACGCGGCGATCTAGGATAGAGACGCGATGGCGGCCGCAGAACATCTCGAAGTCGTGCAGCGTGCACAGGTGGACATTGGGGGTGTCGTACCACTGGTACGGCAGCTCGTCCGACACCGGCATGTGGCCGCGCAGCACGTTCACGCGGTTCTTCCAGTAGCCGAAGTTGGGAAAGCTGACGATGCCTTCGCGGCCGACGCGCAGCATCTCGTTCACCAGCGCCTCGGTGTGGCGCGTGGCCTGCAGCGTCTGCGACAGGATCACGAAGTCGAACGAGTTGTCCTCGAAATCGGACAGGCCGGATTCGAGGTCGTTCTGGATCACGTTCACTCCGTTAGCGATGCACATCACGATGTCGACATCGTTGATCTCCACGCCGTAGCCGCGCACCCTGCGCGTTTCCTTCAGGTAGCGCAGCAGACTGCCGTCGCCGCAACCGAGATCGAGCACGGAAGCGCCATGGGGTATCCATGCGGCAATTGCGGCGAAATCGGGACGCTCTTCGGCGGAAGAGACGAGGTACTGGCCCATGTTCATGTCCTTGCTCATCGCGACACCTCGCTCGCAACATTATCGAGATACGCACGCATCACGTCGAAGTAATGCGGGTGCTCCATCAGGAAGGAGTCGTGGCCGTGGGTCGAGGTGATCTCGGCGTAGCTGACGTTGCGGCGGTTGTGCAGCAGCGTCTGCACGATCTCGCGCGAACGTTGCGGCGAGAAGCGCCAGTCGGTGGTGAACGACACCACCAGGTAGTCCGACTTCGAGCGCGCGAACGCCTTGTTCATGTCGCCGCCGAAATCGTGCGCCGGGTCGAAGTAGTCCAGCGCCTTGGTCATCAGCAGATAGGTGTTCGCGTCGAACAGGCCGGCGAACTTGTCGCCCTGGTAGCGCAGGTAGGACTCGATCTGGAACTCGACGTCGTAACCGTAGTTCAGCTGCTCGCTGCGCAGTTCGCGCCCGAACTTGTCCGCCATCGCGTCGTCGGACAGATAGGTGATGTGTCCCAGCATGCGCGCCAGCCGCAGGCCGCGTGTCGGCACCACGTTATGCTGGTAGTAGTTGCCGCCGTGGAAATCCGGGTCGGTCAGGATGGCATTGCGCGCGACATCGTTGAACGCGATGTTCTGCGCGGTCAGGCGCGGCGCGCTGGCGATCGCCAGCACATGGCGCACGCGCTCGGGGTAGGCCAGCGACCACTGCAACGCTTGCATGCCGCCCAGGCTGCCGCCGATCACCGCGGCGAACTGCTTGATGCCGAGCCGGTCGGCCAGCCGCGCCTGCGACTCCACCCAGTCTTCAACGGTAATCATCGGAAAGCTCGCGCCGTAAGGCTTGCCGATTGCGGGATCGAGGGACGACGGCCCAGTCGAGCCGCTGCAACCGCCAAGGTTGTTCAGGCCGACGACGAAAAACTTGTCGGTGTCGATGGGCTTGCCCGGGCCGACCATGTTGTCCCACCAGCCGACGTTCTTCGGCTGGTCGGCATAGACGCCGGCGA
Source organism: Gallionella sp. (assembly GCA_023229845.1). GTDB lineage: Bacteria > Pseudomonadota > Gammaproteobacteria > Burkholderiales > Gallionellaceae > Gallionella. The sequence continues at coordinate 33,107 of JALNYK010000013.1, read as the reverse complement.
CATGGTGGTGGCCCGACAGCGCGTGGCAGATCAGGATGGCGTTGGACTTGTCGGCATTCAGCTTGCCGTAGGTCTCGTAGACCAGCTCGTAGCGCGGCAACACCGCTCCGCTGCGGAAAACCAGCGGGGTGTCGAATTGCGCGCGCTGCGCGCGGACGATACCGATGCTATTTGTAGTGTTCAAACTCGTGGCCCCAAAAACAAAACCCGCTCAGCTTGCGCCAAAACGGGTTGCCTCGCTTTAGCTGGAATGTTTAACGTGCCCCGCAAGCTGATGTCAAATCGGCACGACGCGCAGTTTCCGTGTTTTGCAGAGTGCTGTCAATGAAGGAAGCCGCCCGCCCTGAGTATCCCGATCGCGCCCACCATGATCCAGAACGTATTGAGCATCGTGTAGGCCTTATCCTTCTTGAGGATGGAACACCAGGAGAGCATGACGGCATCCACGGTGTTGAATATCCACACGAACATGAACGGGCTGGCCGGCCCCAGCCAGCTGACCAGCGAGAAGCTGAAGATGCGCATCAGCACGCCCACCATCTCGATGGTGGGCATGTAGCGGCGCACGAAGGAATTTATACGGGTGATTGCCATATCTCGCAGGGGCACGGCGGGCCGTGCCCTATGCGTTCAGCCTATCCAGCAGTTCGCGTATCTTCATCGGGTCGTCGGCGCGCAGGATCTTCTGCGTCAGCGTGGCGATCTCCGGCAGGCTGGTGGTCAACACGCGCTGTTTGACGTTGGGTACCTGCGCGGAAAACATCGAGAACTGGCGCAGGCCCATGCCTAGGAACAAGCGCGTGTAGGGCAGCTCGCCGGCCATTTCGCCGCACACCGAAATCGGCACATTGAGTTTGTTGGCAGTACCGATTACATGGGCCAGCAACTGCAGCACGGCGGGATGCAGCGGGTCGTACAGGTGCGCGACCTCCTCGTCGGTGCGGTCGATCGCCAGCGTGTACTGGATCAGGTCATTGGTGCCTATCGACAGAAAATCAAGTTTCTTCGCAAAGCTGCTGACGGACAACGCGGCGGCGGGAATCTCGATCATGCCGCCGATCTTGACCTCGCGATTGAACGGGATGCCGTCGATTTCCAGACTGTATTTGCTGGCCTCAATGAACAACAGCGTCTGGTTCAACTCGGACATGCTGGACAGCATCGGGATCAGGATCTTGATGTTGCCGTATTGCGTGGCGCGCAGCAGCGCGCGCAACTGGGTGCGGAACAGCATCGGCTCGGCCAGACACAATCGGATCGCACGCAGCCCTAGCGCGGGGTTGTTGGCGACGCGCTCGACGCCCTTAATCTGTTTGTCCGCGCCGAGGTCGAACGTGCGTATCGTGACCGGCTGCTCGCCCATGCCCTCGGCGACGGCGCGATAAGCCTCGAACTGCTCTTCCTCGTCCGGCAGATTGTCGCGGTTCAGGAACAGGAATTCGCTACGGAACAGGCCGACGCCGGTCGCGCCGTTCTCCTTCACTTCGTGGATATCTTCCGGCTTCTCGATGTTCGAATGCAGCTCGACCACCGCGCCGTCCAGCGTGTTGGCGCGCGCGGTGCGCAACCGCTTGAGCTTCTTGCGCTCCAGCTCCCATTCGCTCTGGCGCAGCTTGTATTCCGCGAGAATGGAACGCCCCGGATTGACGATCAGCACGCCCTGTTCGCCGTCCAGGATCAGCAGGTCGTCCTCGCGGATCAGCTCGCGCGCGTGATGCAGACCGACCACGCAGGGCGTGCTAAGGCCGCGCGCGACAATCGCGGTGTGCGAGGTCGCGCCGCCCACATCGGTGACGAACGCGGCATACTGCTGCGGCTTGAACTGGATCAGGTCGGCGGGGCTCAGGTCATGCGCGACCAGGATCGTGTTGACGTCATGACGCGCCGCCGGCAGCTGATGGCCGGGGTGGCCGACGAGTTGCTTGAGCAGCCGCTCCGCCACCTGTTTCACGTCGGCCTGGCGCTCGCGCAAATACGCGTCTTCGAACTCCTCAAACTGCGCAACCAGCATCTCGGTCTGCACCTTGAGCGCCCATTCGGCGTTGCAATGCTCGCGTTCGATCATCTGGCGCGGCGCGACGCTGATCAGCGAGTCCTCCAGAATCATCTGGTGCAGTTCGAGGAAGGCGTCGAACTCCGCTGCGGCATGGTCCGGACGGTTGAGACGCAAGCTGGCGAACTCGTCGCGCGTGGCCTGCAGCGCGGCATCGAAGCGCGCCACCTCTTTCGCGATGAACTGTTCCGGCACGCCGTAGTGCGCAACCTCGAGCGAGGTATGCGAAATTAGATGCGCATGGCCGATGGCGATGCCGCTGGAGACTGCAATGCCATGTAACGTAAAGCTCATCGACTATTCGCCTTCGCCAAAGTAATCGTTGATCAACGCCAATATCCGCACCATCGCCTCTTCCTCGTCCACGCCATTGGTCTCGATGCCTATCGTCGCGCCCTTGGCGGCGGCCAGCATCATCACGCCCATGATGCTCTTGGCGTTGATGCGGCGATTGTTGCGCGACAGCATCACTTCGCATTTGAAACTGGAGGCCAGCTGGGTGAGTTTGGCGGAGGCTCGCGCATGCAGGCCGAGTTTGTTGATGATCAGTGCTTCCTGTTGTTGCATGTTGCTTATCCGAGTTCGTGGTTCATGTGGACGATGCAGTCGCGACCGCCCTTGATCGCGGCTTCCGCAAGTTCGGGCAGCGTCAGGCCGGTGCAGCACACGCTGCGCAGCAGCATCGGCAGGTTGACCCCGGCCACGCCATGCACACGCTCCATACGGCAGAGCTGCCGCCCGATGTTGCTCGGCGTCGCGCCGTACATATCGGTCAGAATCAGCACGCCCGCCCCGGTATCGAGCTCCTTGATCAACGCCTGGCCATCGACCAGTTTCTGCTGCGGATCGTCCCAGGCATGCACCGACAATGACCTGAGATTGCGCGGCACTTCGCCCAGCACATGTTTGACGCATTCGACCAGGCTGTCGCCCAGACCGTCATGCGTGACCAGCAATATTCCAACCAATCAGATCACCCCCATCAAATAGGCCAGCAGCAGCGCGGCACCCAACAGCGCCAGCCAGCCGTAGCGGAAGAACCAGCGCAATGCGCGGGCCTTCTCGGCGTCCGCCTGCTGCTCTTCGGCGACTATCCTGCCGATCTTGCGCAGGGCATTGGCTCCCGCCGCCCGGCGCACCTTGTGTTCGACGATTTCCTGCAACGGTTCGCTCACGGCAACACCTCCACACGAATATTCTTGTCGGCGAATTCTAGCCTTTTCTGCAGCGCGGCTGTGAGATGGATGCCGCCCTGCGCATCCACCAGCATCGCCTCCGGCAGCTGCATCCGCTGCGCCGCTGCGCGCCAGCCATCCTTGCCGGCGACGAACAACGGCTTGGATGCCGCGTCGGACAGCAACCCGGCGCGCTCGCCACGAGTAAGAACGGTCACTGCCTGCACCCCCTGCACTGGCCAGCCGCTGCGCGGATCGATCAGGTGGCAATAGCGTTTGCCGTCCAGCTCGAAGTAACGCTGGTAGTCGCCCGACGTGCCTATCGCCTCGCCGTCATGCAACTCCAGCGAAGCCAGCGCGCCGGACTTGCGCGGATGCTGGATGCCGACGCGCCAGGGGCGGTCGCCGTGCCGGCCCAGCGCCATGACGTTGCCGCCGATGTTCACCAACGCGTTGCGTATGCCCCGCTTGCGCAGCAGCTCGGCCGCGCGATCCAGCGCATAGCCCTTGGCATAACCGCCAAGATCGAGCTGAACCGCACGGTTGCGGCTGCTCACCTTGTCGCCGTCGAAGACAATGTCGCCCATCTGCGGATTCGTCTTCACCAGTGCCGCGACTTTTTCCGCGTCCGGCAACAGCGGCTTGAATTCGTCCGACTGGAATCCCCAGACCCCGATCAGCCCGCCGATGGCCGGATTGAACAGCCCCTCCGACTGCGCGGAGAGCTGCGCCGCGTCGCGCAGCATCGCGGCCAGTTCCGGCGAGACCGCCTTGCCCTCGCCCTTGGCGAATGCCGCGTTCAGCTCGCTCAATTCGGAAGGCTGCCACGCATGCAACTCGTCGTGCAGCCGCTGGAACTCCTGCAGCACCTCGCCCACCGCTGTACGGGCCTTCGCCTCGTCCTCGCCGTAGATGCTGACGTCCACCAGCGTGCCGAACACATAACCTTGCTCGTGGTAGAGCGGCTCCTTGCCGCAGGCGGACAACAAGACAATCATCGATAAGATAAAAAATCGCCGCGCCCAGAACACCGTCATTCCGGCGCAGGCCGGAATCCAGCGAATCAAACATTCCCCGCGCAGCGGGACAACATTCCGGTTTTGTCTGCTACGCAGGTTGTCAGAAAGGCTGGATTCCGGCCTGATGGAACTACTAGCCATTCGACTAAGCTGGCAAACAACGCCAGCCAAGTCGCTGGTTATGCGCCGGAATGACGGGCGGAGGCATCCCATAAAATCAGCTGTCACTCGGCCGGCTCCTCCAATTCCAGCGACGCCGCCAGCAGCGCCAGCCGCGCGACGACACCGTAGGCGTAGAAACGGTTCGGCGGAGCATCGGGCGCGCAGTCGGGATTGGGAAAGGCGCAGCAGGTTTCGAACGCCAGCGGCTCGAAGCTCATGCCGGGCGCGTTGAGGTTTTCGTCGATGCCGCGACCGGTGTGCACACGATAGAAGCCGCCGACGACGTAGTGATCGATCATGTAGATGACCGGTTCGGCGACGGCGTCGTTGATATTTTCGAAGGTGTACACGCCTTCCTGTATCAGCACGTCGTGCACCTGCAAGCCTTCCTTGACCACTGCCATCTTGTTGCGCTGCTTGCGGTTCAGGCCGGTGATTTCGCTGGCGTCCTTCACCGTCATGATGCCCATGCCGTAGGTTCCTGCGTCGGCTTTGACGATGACGAAGGGATCGCTCTTCACGCCGTATTCGACGTACTTTGCGCGCATTTTTTGCAGCACGCCGTCCACCTGCGCGGCCAGACATTCCTCGCCGACGCGCTCCTGGAAGTTGATCTGGTTGCAGGTGGCGAAATAGGGATTGACCAGCCAGGGGTCGATGCCGAGCAATTGCGCGAAGTCGTTCGCGACGCGGTCATAGGCGGCGAAGTGGTTGGACTTGCGCCGCGCATACCAGCCCGCGGCCAGCGGCGGGAACACCGCCTGTTCTAGGTTCTGCAATATCTCGGGCACGCCGGCGGACAGGTCGTTGTTCAGCAGCACCACGCAAGGGTCGAAGCCGTCTAGGCCGATGCGGTTGCCGTTGCGCTTCAGCGGCTCCAGCGTCAGCGAGCCGCCGTTAGGCAGGACGATGGCCGTGGCCTCCGTGATCTCGGGCAGCAGGCTGCCGACGCGCACCCGCATCCCGGCCTGCTTGAGGATAGTGACGAGCTGCGCGACGTTCTGCAGGTAGAACTGGTTGCGCGTGTGGTTCTCCGGCACCAGCAGCACGCCACGCGCCTCGGGGCAAATCTTCTCGACCGCGGACTGCATCGCCAGCACGCACAGCGGCAGGAAGTCCGGATTGAGGTTGTTGAAGCCGCCGGGAAACAGATTCGTGTCCACGGGCGCTAACTTGAAGCCGCTGTTGCGCAGGTCCACCGACGCATAGAACGGCGGCGTATGCTCCAGCCACTGAGTGCGCAGCCAGTGTTCGATGGTCGGCTGCGCATCGAGAAATTTCCGCTCCAGATCGAGCAGCGGGCCGGTCAAAGCGGTGGTGAGATGTGGGACCATGGCACTCTACGAATATGTAACCGCCGCATTCTAGCCGAGTGTTCGGGTTCGGCGTAAGGGGCGCGCAGTGGTAGAATGCGCCCCTTCAATTTTTCGGGACACTTGCCGGATCGCCGTTGCGGTTCTGCACTGTCCGCAAGGCCACACCATGTTATCTACCGCAAACATCACCATGCAGTTCGGCGCAAAGCCGCTGTTCGAAAACGTCTCCGTCAAATTCGGCGACGGCAACCGCTACGGCCTGATCGGCGCGAACGGTTGCGGCAAGTCCACTTTCATGAAGATCCTCGGCCGCGACCTGGAGCAGACCTCCGGCGAAGTGATGCTGGACAGGCACGAGCGTCTCGGCAAGCTGCGCCAGGACCAGTTCGCCTACGAAGACATCCGCGTGCTGGACGTGGTGATGATGGGTCACGCGGAGATGTGGGATGCGATGTCGGAGCGCGACGCGCTTTATGCCAACCCGGATGCGACGGAAGAAGACTACATGCGCGCCGCCGATCTGGAGGCGACCTTCGCCGAGTACGACGGCTACACCGCCGAGCCGCGCGCGGGCGAACTGCTGCTGGGCGTGGGCATCCCCATCGAACTGCACCACGGCAACATGAGTGCGGTCGCTCCCGGCTTCAAGCTGCGCGTGTTGCTGGCGCAGGCGCTGTTCTCCAACCCGGACATCCTGCTGCTGGACGAGCCGACCAACAACCTGGACATCAACACCATCCGCTGGCTGGAAGACGTGCTGAACGCGCGCAACTGCACGATGGTCATCATCTCGCACGACCGCCACTTCCTGAACAGCGTGTGCACCCACATGGCCGACCTGGACTACGGCAAGATCACCATCTATCCGGGCAACTACAACGACTACATGCTGGCCTCGACGCAGGCGCGCGAACAGCAGTCGTCGGACAATGCCAAAGCCAAGGAAAAGGTCGCCGAACTGAAGGCCTTCGTTGCGCGCTTCTCGGCCAACGCCTCCAAGGCCAAGCAGGCCACCTCGCGCGCGCGCCAGATCGACAAGATCAAGATCGAGGACATCAAGCCTTCCAGCCGCCAGTACCCGTTCATCCGCTTCGAATACGACGAGCGCGAGAAGCTGCACCGGAACGCCGTCGAGGTGGAGAAGATGGCCAAGGGCTTCGACCGCATGCTGTTCTCCAACGTCAACTTCCGCATCGAAGCGGGCGAGAAGGTCGCGATCATCGGCCCGAACGGTATCGGTAAAACGACCTTGCTGCGCTGCCTCGCGGGCGACCTCGAAGCGGACACCGGCACGATCAAGTGGGCCGACAAGGCCAAGCTCGGCTACTACGCGCAAGACCACGCCGCCGACTTCGCCGAGAACATTGACATGATGGAATGGATGACCTACTGGCGCGGCCCGCACGACGACGACCAGGTGGTGCGCGGCACGCTGGGACGGCTGCTGTTCTCCGGCGATGACGTGAAGAAGAAGGTCAAGGTGCTGTCCGGCGGCGAGAAGGGCCGCATGCTGTTCGGCAAGCTGATGCTGGCCAAGCCCAACGTGCTGCTGATGGACGAACCGACCAACCACATGGACATGGAAGCCATCGAGTCGCTGAACACCGCACTCGACCTGTTCAAGGGCACGCTGATCTTCGTCAGCCACGACCGCGAATTCGTGTCGTCGCTGGCGACGCGCATCATCGAGATCTCTTCCAAGGGCGTGACCGACTACCACGGCACGTACGAGGAGTATCTGCGCGACCAGGGCATGGAGGCCTGATGTCATTCCGGCGCAGGCCGGAATCCAGTCTTATCGAAAACCTGCGTAGCAGACAAAACCGGAATGTTGTCCCGCTACGCGGGAAATGTTTGATTGGCTGGATTCCGGCCTGCGCCGGAATGACGGGAGCTTGGGTGTGACAATTCAATCTAGAGCAATCGGCGTATTCGATTCCGGCGTGGGCGGACTCTCCGTGCTGCACCACATCCGCCAGACGCTGCCCGACGAACGCCTGATCTATGTCGCCGACTCCGGCCATGTGCCCTATGGCGACAAGCCTCCCGAATACATCGAACAGCGCTCGCTCGCATTGACCCGCTTCCTCGTCGAACAGGGCGCGGACGCCATCGTCATCGCCTGCAACACCGCGACTGCGGCGGCGGCGCCCACACTGCGCAGTCGGTTCGACATCCCCATCGTCGGCATGGAGCCCGCGGTCAAACCGGCTGCCGCCGCGACGAAGAGCGGCGTGGTCGGCGTGCTCGCGACCATAGGCACGCTGGAGAGCGCGCGCTTCGCGGCGCTGCTAGAACGCTACGGCGAAGAGGTCGAGATCGTCACCCAGGGCTGTCCCGGCCTGGTCGAACAGGTCGAGCGCGGCGACCTCGCCGGGCCGGAGACCCGCACACTGGTCGAGCGTTACACCGCGCCGCTGCTGGCGCGCGGCGCGGACACACTGATCCTCGGCTGCACCCACTATCCTTTCCTCGCGCCGCTGATCCGCGAGGTCGTCGGGCCTGAGGTGATACTGATCGACACCGGCGAAGCCGTCGCGCGCCAGCTGCAGCGACGCATCGAGAGCGAGCTTACCTGTAGGTCGGGCTTCAGCCCGGCTTGTCGGGCTGAAGCCCGACCTACAGAGGACACCAGATTCTTCACCAGCGGCGATGCCGCGCAGGCTTCGCGTATCATGTCGGCGTTGTGGGGTAAGGAAGTTACGGCACATGAATTGCCGCATGATTTTTTGTAGCCGGAACGACCGACTTTTATCAACATCTCGATCTCGCCATCCCGAGGAGCCGTAAACATGGCAACACCAAGAAGCCCAGGATATCCCGTGCTGATTATCGGGGCCGGACGCGGAGGCTCAGCCCTGCTCGAGATGTTCATGGAAGACAACCTGGTCAGGGTCATCGCCATTGCGGACACGAACCCGGATGCGCCCGGGATCCATCTGGCCAAACGCCTCGGCATCCCGACCTATACCGATCCTGTCGAAGCTTTGCAAGCCGGCAAGGGCCATCCCGACTGCATCGTGTACAACCTGTCACACGACGACTCGATCGCCGACAAGGCGAGCGAAATCTTCGGCGGCCAGAGGGTAGCGAGCGGCCCCGAGGTCAAGCTGTTCTGGCAGATGGTGACGAACCTGAAACAGGTCAAAAGCGAGCTCGAAGCAAGCCAGAACCAGTTACAGGCCATCATCTACAATGCGATGGACGGCATCATCACGATCAACGAGGCCGGGGAAGTCCAGGGGTTCAATCCCGCCGCAGAGCATATCTTCGGTTATCCACAACAGGACATCCTGGGGAAAAACGTGAACATCCTGATGCCCGATCCGACCCGCAGTGCGCATGACGGTTTCATCCAGCGCTACATCCAGACCGGCCAGGCCAAGATCATGGGCGTCAGCGGACGCGAGGTGACGGCCGTGCGAAAGAACGGCGAGCAATTTCCGATGGAGGTCTCCATCTCGGAGATGGTGCTGGGCGGGCTGCGCTACTTCGTCGGCATCGTTCGGGATATCACCGAACGCAAGCTGGCCGAGCAGAAGATCGCGCATCTGGCGCACTACGATTACCTGACCGACCTGCCGAACCGCGCGCTGTTTCTGAGCTCCCTCGAACATTCGATGCTTCTGGCCAAACGCAACAACTATAAAACGGCGGTGCTGTTCCTCGATCTGGACGGTTTCAAACAGGTCAACGACACGCAGGGCCACGATGCGGGCGACTTGTTGCTGCAGTTTGTTGCCAAACGGCTAAAGCACGTCATCCGGGAATCGGACACGGTGGCGCGGGTGGGCGGAGACGAATTCACCTTCGTGCTGAACAACGCCGAATCGAACGAAGGCGTTGCGCTGGTGGCAAACAAGATCATCGCCGCACTGTCGGAGCCTTTCGACCTGAAGGGCCAGCGCTGCCATATAGGCGGCAGCATCGGCATTGCCATTTGCCCCGACGATGCCGGCAATCTCGACCAGCTCATCAGGCAGGCCGACGAGGCCATGTATCTGGCCAAGCAAAGCGGGAAGAACACCCATAGATTTTATTCGGACGTGTTGCAAAAACAGTCCGGCGAATAAACCTTCCGACCGTATCGAGGATACCTCCGCATGACTACCACTCGCCGCTACACCCTGACCATCTCCTGCCCGGACCGCTCCGGCATCATCGCCGCGGTCACCGGCTTCATCGCGCAGCACGGCGGCTTCATCGTCGAGGCGAGCTACCACACCGAGCATGAAGAACAGCGCTTCTTCATGCGTCAGGAGATACGCGCCGATTCGCTGCCGTTCGATGCCGAGGAGTTCCGCCGCCGCTTCGCCGCGCTGGCGCAGGAGTTCGGCATGGACTGGCAGCTCTACGATTCCGCGATCAAGAAGCGGCTGGTGGTACTGGTCAGCAAGCAGGACCACTGCCTAGATGACCTGCTGCACCGCTGGCGCAGCGGCGAACTACTGGTGGACATTCCCTGCGTGATCTCCAACCACGAGGACCTGCGCAGCTTCGTCGAATGGCACAGCATCCCGTTCGTCCATGTGGACATGGGCGGCGACAAGGAGGAGGCATTCCAGCATATCGCCGCGCTGTTCGAAGAGCACCGCGGCGACGCAATGGTGCTGGCGCGCTTCATGCAGATCCTGCCGCCCTGGTTGTGCCAGCGCTATCCGGGTCGCGTCATCAACATCCATCACAGCTTCCTGCCGTCGTTTGTCGGCGCAAAGCCTTACCACCAAGCCTATCAGCGCGGCGTGAAGCTGATCGGCGCGACCTGCCACTACGTCACCGACGAACTGGACGCCGGCCCCATCATCGAGCAGGACACCGTGCGCATCGACCACGGCGACACGGTGGACGACCTGGTGCGCTACGGTCGCGACATCGAAAAAACCGTGCTGTCGCGCGGCCTGCGCTATCACGTGGAAGACCGCGTGCTGGTGTGCGGCAACAAGACCATCGTGTTTCGTTAGCAGCGCATGGAATCTTTTGCGCACGGGCTTGTCGGATAGCCCGTTCAATTCGCTAAACCCTACGGATGGCCGTTCCTTCCGCACCAACCCACATAGGCAACTACTCCATCGTCGAGCAGATCGGCACCGGCGCGAGCTCGGACGTTTTTCTGGCCCTAGAGGAAAAGAAGTTCGTCACCGTCGCACTCAAACAACTGCGCAAGACCTGCCAATCCGAGCCCTATCGCAAGCTGATGGCAAACGAAGTCGCATTGGTCGGCAAGCTGGATCACAAGAACATCGTGCGCCTGCTCTCCGCCCACCTCGACGACAAGAGCGGCCCCTACGTGGTGATGGAATACGTCAAGGGCGTGCCGCTGGACCGGCACCAGCACGGCGACACCTTGCTGCCGGTGAACACCGTGATCTCGGTCGTCGAACAAGTCGCCAAAGCATTGCAGTACATCGCTACTCAAGGCGTGGTGCACCGCGATGTGAAGCCGGAAAACATCATCATGATGCCCAACGGACAGGCCAAACTGACCGATTTCGGCTGCGCGATTTCGACCGGCACCAGCGGCGAGATGGTCGCAGGCAGTCTCGCCTACATGTCACCGGAACAACTGGATGGGGAACCGCTGGACGAACGCGCCGACATCTACTCGCTGGGCGCGGTGCTGTACCGCCTGTTGAGCGGCAGGCACACCTTCGAAGCCGACAGCGAATTCGACGCGCGCATCGCGATCCTGAACTTCCCGATTACACCGATAGGCAAATACCGCCAAGGTCTACCGCCCGCGCTGATCGACGTGATCGACCGCGCACTGAAGAAACACCGGGACGAACGCTATGCAAACTGGGACGAGTTCATCCGCGAACTCGGCAACGCCGCCCATGTGATCCGCATGTCCGACTACGACGTCGACCTGTACCGCGGCTTCAGCATGTCCACTCAGTCGGCGCTGTCGCGCTTCATGTCCACCGACCGGGATTTCTCGCGCAGCGGATTCTCGCGCAGCAGCATGCCGGATTCGTTCGGCGGATAACGCCCCGTCACGAACAGTCCAGGTCCAGACAGGCGACCCGTTTCCCGACGGGCGTATCGACCAATACGGAAAGCGTGATGCACTGGGTCTTGCCGGCCAGCGAGCGGTAGGGGCGGGTGACCTGAATCTCCCCGGGATGCAGCATGGCCTGCTTGAAATAATCGCGGCGCGACCAGTTCGCATCGGTCGCCTCGGCCAGGGCCTTGTAGCGCGGATCGGCAACTTCTTCGGCCTGCCCGCCTGTGACGTTGCTGCCGATCTGGCGTCCGCCCTCGTCAAGCAAATAGATGCGCATCACATCGGGCAGCATCAGCAATTGGGCGCAGGCTTCCTCGTTCGTTGCATACCCGGCCTTGATGCGGCGCAGCATCGCCTTGAATTCGGCGAGACAGCGGCCCACCGTCTCGCGGTAGCGCGCGGTGTTACCGGCGGAAAATTCGGCGTGCTTGCCGCACAACTGCGTCAGCCTGTCGTCACTAGCCGACAGATCGACCAGCGCGGCTTGCGGGTGTCCGAAGTAGTATCCCTGCACCAGATCGACGTTCGAGTCGATGGCGATCAGCGCTTGCTGCTCCGTTTCGACGCCCTCCATCAGCGCGATGCAATCCAGCTCCTGTATCAGGCTCACCAGGCTGGGCAGCGCCTTGCGCACCACGCGATCGGCCTCGGCCTGCACGATGATGGAGCGGTCGAATTTCACGATGTCGGGCCGGATATGCCAGACCCGGTCGAAGTTGGAGTGGGATGCGCCGAAATCGTCGATGGCGACCAGGCAGCCGAGCTCCTTGTAATAATTCACCGCAGCGGAAAGTATCGATTCGTCGCGGATGTTCTGTTCGAGGATCTCGATCACTACCTGGCTAGGCGAGATGCCGTGATGCGCCAGCATCTCGCTGAAGAACGAGCCATAGTTTTTGCCCACCACGGTGACCAGCGGATTGACGTTCAGGAATATCCACGATTTGTCGTCCGCATAAGCGGCGAAATTCTGGACATGCACCGCGCGACACAAACGGTCGAGCAGCACGTCGTCGGATTCGCCGTACGACTGTCCGAACAGCGTGAGCGGCGACAAGGACGAACCATCCGGATTTTTTGCGCGGCACAGCGCTTCGTAGCCCACCGGATTGCGGTGCGAGAGGCTGAATATCGGTTGGAAGGCGCTGCCGATAGTGCAGTCCCGGAACGTACCGATGACACCCGCGCCACCCGCGCGAACCCGACCGTTCACCCCATCGAAATCATGGCGATCCATGTTAGCTCCTTGCATCCGTGGTCTGGAACTGGTTGACCAGCAGGCGCAGCTTCTGCGCGGCCTCGCGGCTGCCCGCAATCGCGAAATTCAGCTCGCCCAGCGATGCGCTCATCCGGTCGGCGGCCCCGGCCACGCCCTGCACCTTGCTGCCGCTGCCGGAGGCGCTCGCGGCGATCTGTTGTATGGTCGCGAACATGCGCTCGACGATTTCCTGCGACCCGGAGTTGTCCGAGGCCGAGGCTTCCGCCAGTCGCAACCCTTCTTCCATCCCGCTCGCGCCGCTCTCCATGATAGCCACGGCTTCGCGGGCCTTGCCCTGCACCGCGGAGATCATCTGGTTGATCTCGTGGGTCGCCGCGCTGGTGCGTTCGGCCAGCTTGCGCACTTCGTCCGCGACCACCGAGAAGCCGCGCCCGAATTCGCCCGCCCGCGCCGCCTCGATGGCCGCATTCAGCGCCAGCAGGTTGGTCTGGTCGGCGATGCCGTTGATGACCTGCGCGATCTCGCCGATCTTCTCGGTGCTATCGCTCAGCGAGCGTATCGTTGAGGAAGACTGGCCTATCGACTCGCGTATGGCCCCGGTGCGTTGCTGCACCATCGCCAGTTGCGCCTGCGCGCGGTCCGTCGCCTGCTGCATCGCCCCGCGCATCTCGCTGGTGGTCTGCGTCGCCTGATCGATGTCGCTCATCTGCTTTTCCAGCGCTTGCAGGATGTCCTGCACTGCGGCCAGCACCTCGTTCGTCGCGCTTGTCGCCTGCCGGTTGCGCGTGTCCATATGCGACTGGTTGTTCGCCATCTCGTCCGTGCCGTGGCGGACGTTGCCGACGGTGCGGTCGATGTTGTCGATCAGGCTGTTGATCCATTGCGCCAGCACGCCCGCCTCGTCGCGGCTGGCATCATGACGTTCCAGACGTTGCGACAGGTTGCCGCGGCCTTCCGCGATGTTGCGTATCACCATGACCATGTTGCGCAGGCGCGTGGAGACCGGCTGGATGGCATAGCGCTGCAACGCGACGCTGCCGGTCAGGAACAGCGCGCAGCACAACGCTGCCATGGTCAGCGCACCCGGCTGGAACGTGAACGCGACGCCGAAGCTCACCGCCGCGAACACGGCGACCATGGTCAGGTAGACCGAGAGCATCCGGAAATTCAGCGTGCGGAAGCGGTACACCTCTTCGAGGTCGGCCTCGCACATCATGCCCCAGACATCCGGCGAGCCGGGCAGCGCGAAGGTGATGCCCTTGCCTATCACCGGAATATGGCGGTAGTCGGAATAGCCGGGATAGGTGACGAAGGTGTTCTGGCCGCGCACTATGGTCTCGCGCACGCCGGGATGCAGCCGGCCGGTGGCCGGGTCGTTGAACACCAGTTCGAACTCTGTATGGTTCCGGACCGACACGGTGCCGAACTCGGTGCGCACGCCCTGCTTCAGGTTGTCGCCCATGCTGAACGTGGCGTCCTCGAAGCGCGAACGCGACAACGCCGTGCCGGGCTGGATGTTGCGGTCGAATCCCGGCTTCACCATGAACAGGTAGTTATCCCCGGACTCGTGGAAGATATGCCCGGCCTCGCGCTGAATCAGGTCGCCCAGCACATCGTTAGGCACGCGCCCGCAGACCGCGCCCAGCAACACACCGTCCTTGCGTAGCGGCAGATAGAACATCAGCGTGACCGCATCGTGGAAGCGCGAACTGGATGCCCCGATGGCCTGCGTCGCTGCATCGACATACGGGCCATGCAGGAACTGCTGCTCCAGCCCCCTGGCCACCGCCTTCGCATCGAGATCCGTTTTCCCCACCCTGCCCCGGAAGGTCGAATGCAGCGTCTTTCCCTTGGCGTCGATCACGAACAGCTCCGAGAAATCTCCCGCCAGACGCAGATTTTCAGCGAGCATCTCCGCATCAAACTTCGGCCAGTCGTGCGCCACCTGCTGCGACATCCCGGACAGGAACGACCACTGCTGCTCGGTCCACTCCGTCAGGATGCGCACCCGCGTGGTCGCGATCGTCTCGAATATCTCCTCGAGTATGGAGTAACGCCATTTGTTCAGATGACAGGCCCAACCCATCGCCAATCGACCCGTCCGACCGGACCAAGGCAGCCACGCCCTCTCGCTGTCTGACAGATTCATTTGTTGGCTTTTCAACATACTCGCGCTCCAATTTGTGTCAAAGACAACACTGAAGCAAGAGCAATGCCAGCGAACAGAATCCTCGTCCGATCAGTTGCTTATCTGAAATTCAGGCGCGGAGGTGCACCAAGGCTGTGCCTGCGTGCAGGCGTGATCGCTGCGATGCACAAAATAGGGCCGGGAGCCATGCCGGTATTCAAGCCCCTCAGCCTGAACTATGCGCTCGAGGGCATGATGGCAAGCCCCGTATTCGTCAATTCCGCGATGCAAGCCTCCAATGTTTCAAGTTGCATCGGTTTATGCACGACACACACTTCATGGTCGAGCATCTTGCGCATGACTGCCGGTGCAGTGTCGCCGGTGATGAGTATGGCGGGCAGTCTGCTGCCGAAGGCGGCTCTGACCGACAGGATGACGTCCAGGCCGGTTATCTGCTCGGCAAGCCGGTAATCGGAAATCAGGATTTCGGGCGGATGCCCGTCGAGGAGCGCAAGCAGTTCCTGGCCTGTCGATGCGGCAACGATATGATGGCCCCCGCATTCCAGCGCGAAAACCAGCGATTCCCTGACGTGGACATTGTCTTCGACCAGCGCAATGCGCCGCGGTTGGCGGGCGACTCGACGATTGGCGACCGTCTCGATGGCGCCCTGACCAACCGGTAACTCGACTGCAAACACCGTGCCCTTACCCATCCGTGAGCGCACCTGGACTTGCAGCCCCAATAAGGCAGTTTTCTTGGCGACAATGGCCAGACCGAGCCCGGAACCCTTCAACTGGTTTCGCTCCTGATTATCGAGTTGCTTGAATTCCTCGAATATCTCACCGGTCTTGTCTGCAGGGATTCCGATACCGGTATCCCAAACCTCTATCCACATCTTGCCCTGCCGCCGCCGGCATCCAAGCAATACTCCGCCCCGTGCGGTGTAACGGATAGCGTTGGAAACCAGATTCCCGACAATGCACTGGAGCAACACCGGATCCGTATGTCCGATCAGGCGGGTTGCGCGGAAGCGCAATGTCAGCCCTTTCTCGTTTGCTTCCGGGGCATGGGATGACGCGACTTTGGCGAATATCGTTTCGAGTGCAAAGTCGCCGATGTGTGGCGTGACCACACCGGCATCCAGCTTCGACAAATCCAGCAGCTTCGAAAGCATTTCGCTCAGGTTGGCTACGCAATCTTTCATGTTCGTCAGCAGCCGGCTGTCTGAAGGTTCGAGCTGGGCTCCCAGCGATTCGACATAGAGCGAGAGAGATGAGAGCGGTTGCCGCAGATCGTGGCTCGCTGCGGCAAGGAAACGGGACTTGGCGTTATTGGCGCGTTCGGCTTCAGCTTTGGCGGCGCGCAGTTCGTCTTCGGCTTGCTTGCGTTCGGTGATGTTCTGAAACACGGCGACGAAATGTTCTTTTTCCGTGCTGTAAACGGAGACTGAAAACCATCTGTCCAATGGCTTCACATAAGTCTCGAACAATTCCGGATTGCCAGTGGCTGCGACCTTGCCGAATATCTCGAACAACTCCGGATTGGACTCCCGTATACCAGGAAGGATCTCACTGACTCTCCTGCCTTCGACATTCTTCAATCCGGACAGCTGTTCGAATGCGGTGTTTACCTCGGTAAGGACAAAGTCCACCGGCTGCCTGTCCTCATACAACATCTTGCAATGCGCAAAGCCTTCGCGCATCGCATTGATCAACGATTCCTGATGGGTGCGTTCGAGCCGGCGGCGCTGGCGATAGAGTTCGCAAAAGACCTTTACCTTGCTTTGCAGCACATGCGGTTCGAAGGGCTTTATCAGGTAGTCCACGGCGCCCAGTTCGTAACCCTTGAACTGAAGCTGCGCATCCTTCATCCCCGCCGTGACGAAGATGATGGGCAAATGCCTGGTCTTGGGATTGGCGCGCATCAGTTCCGCCATCTCGAACCCGCTCATGCCGGGCATTTGCACATCCAGTAGCACCAGTGCGAAATCCTGTCTCAGGGTGAGTCGGA
This sequence comes from Gallionella sp., assembly GCA_023229845.1. Taxonomy (GTDB): domain Bacteria; phylum Pseudomonadota; class Gammaproteobacteria; order Burkholderiales; family Gallionellaceae; genus Gallionella. The sequence goes on along the minus strand of JALNYK010000013.1, from coordinate 16,020 downwards.
GCGCCTCATCCCCCGACATGGCTTTTACCAGATCTATCTTCAGGCCATTCAGCACGGCCTCAAGCGCCACCAGATTTCCGGGACGGTCATCGACCAGCAGGATAGCGACTCTGTCAGACATCAGCCCCTCCCATTCCGCAGTGTCTCCGCCGCATAGCCCTTCCGGTAAATGCGCATGGGCGGCGCCAGCTCCTCATACGCTTCGCCGATCTTCTTTCTTTCCAGCGTTTCCTTGAGCCCGAGACAGAGGAATCCGCCCGCCGACAAGCTGCCGTCGAAGAGTTCGAGGCAGCGCTCCTTGAGCGAGTGCTTGAAATAGATCATCACGTTGCGGCACAGGATCATGTTCATTTCTCCGAAGGCCGCGTCGGTCGCCAGGTTGTGCGGTGCGAAGACGATGTTTTTTTTCAGCGCGGGGGAAAGGACGGCACGGTCGTAGCGGGCGGTGTAGTAGTTGGCAAAGGAAGCGGCGCCGCCGCTCTTCTGGTAGTTCCGCGTAAAGCGCTGCATTTCGGCGAGCGGCATCACGCCTTCTTCCGCCTTGTGCAGCACGGTCTCGTTGATATCCGTCGCATATATCCGGTAGCGATCTTCCATACCCTCCTCGTTGAGCAGGATCGCCATGGAATAGGCTTCCTCGCCGCTGGCGCAACCGGCATGCCAGATCTTCACGAAAGGATAAGTCTTAAGGAAGGGAACCACCTGTTCGCGTACGACCTTGAAGAAAGCCGGGTCGCGGAACATTTCGGTGACGTTGACGGTGATGCCGCGCAGCAGGTTTTCGAACAGGCTGCGGTCGCGCAGCAGTTGCGACTGCGCCTCAGAAAACGTGTCGAACTCCGATTCGGCCAGCCAGTGGGTCAGCCTGCGCTTGATCGAGGAGGCGGCATACTCCCGGAAGTCATAACCGTAGACATGCTGCACGCCCTCCAGCAGCAGCCGGATTTCCAGGTCTTCCACATCGACAGTTTTCATCGCGGGGTGCTCAAGCCGATTGATAGGTCCAGACGCGCATCAACGAGAAGAGTTTCTCCACCTCGACCGGCTTGGCGATATAGTCGCTCGCGCCCGCCGCTATGCACTTCTCGTGATCGCCTTTCAGTGCCTTGGCGGTCATCGCGATGATGGGCATGTCCGCTAGGCGCAGATTCTTGCGGATCTCGCGCATCGCCGTGTAGCCGTCCATCTCCGGCATCATGATGTCCATCAGTACGATCGCCACATCGGGATGCTCGTCCAGCCGCGCGAGCGCCTCATGGCCGTTTTCCGCCTCGATCACCTGCATGTTCCTTTCCGCGAGGATGCTGGAGAGGGAGAAGATGTTGCGCATATCGTCGTCCACCAGCAGCACCTTGCATCCATCCAGCATGGCTTCCTTGTCGAGCGCGGTGCGGATCATGCGCTGCTTGTCGGGGTGCAGGTTGCTTTCCACCAGATGGAGGAACAGGCTGACTTCGTTCAGCAGTCGTTCCGGACTTCTGGTGCCCTTGATGATGATGCTCTCCGCGTAGCGCCGCAGCTTGCGTTCGTCCTCGTGGGTGAGCTCCCGCCCGGAATGGATGACGACCGGAATCCGGCGCATCTCCTGCATGGCTTCGATGCGCGCTAGCAGTTCGAAACCGGACATGTCGGAGAGACTCAAATCGAGCACCATGCAATCAAATGCCCCGGATGCGAGCAGATTCAGCGCGTCTTCCCCGCTTGCGGCAACCGTGATCTCGACATCCTCTTCTTCCAGCAGGGCGACCATGCTGCGCGCCTCGGTGGTATTGTCCTCGACGATCAGCAGGTGCTTGACCGATCTGGCGATGGAGCCTTCGATGGTCTGGAACACCTCATTCAACTGCTCCGCGCTGACCGGCTTCGTGACGAGGCCTATGGCCCCCATCGCCAGCGCCTTCTGCCGGTCTTCCATACAGGTGATGAAATGCACCGGAATGTGGCGGGTGCGCGGGTTGTCCTTGAGGCTGCGCATCACGCGCCAGCCGTCGATGTGCGGCAGCATCACGTCGAGCACGATTGCGCTAGGCGCATAGCGCTCGGCCATTGCGACGCCGCTTTCTCCGTTGCCGGCCACCAGCACGGGGAAACCCCGCTTGCGTATCATCTCCTGAAGTATCCCGGCGAAATCGAGGTCGTCCTCGATGATCAGGATGCTCTTGTCTCCCGCCGTCAATTGCTGCCGGTCATCCGGCAGCGGCGCGGAAAAGAGCGCGGAGTCCTCCTGTTGTACGGACAACAGAATGTTGGCGGCTCTAGGGGGCTCGGCACTTCCGTCAACCGCGTGTCTGCTCTCCAGATTGCCCCATGATGCCTGCGAGAAATCGAAACCATCGGTCGTTTTAATCTGGCTGCCGACTTCCGCGAGCGGCAGGAACAAGGTGAACACGCTGCCCTTGCCGTCTTCGCTGCGCATGCGAATGTCGCCGTTCATGGCGCGGGCAAGCTGGAGCGAGATGGATAGCCCCAGCCCCGTGCCGCCGTACTTGCGGCTGATGGAGCCGTCAGCCTGCTGGAAAGCCTGGAAGATCAGGTGCTGCTTGTCGGCGGGTACGCCGATGCCGGTATCGCTCACGGCAAAGGCAATGGCCGACACCGACAGCGGATTTTCCGGCCCGGCTATGGCAACACTCATCACCACCTCGCCTTCGGTGGTGAACTTCAGCGCGTTGGACACCAAGTTCTTCAATATCTGCTGAATACGTTGCTCGTCGCCGCGGAATACGCGCGGTATTTCCGCCGCTATCTCCGTTCGCAGCCCCAGGCTTTTTTGCTCGGCTAGCGGCGCAAACAGGGCGCTCAGGCCACCGCACAGACTGTCCATCGGCAACTCGGTGTAATGGAGCTGTATCTGGCCCGCCTCGACCTTGGACAAATCGAGAATATCGTTGATGAGGTTGAGCAGATCCTTGCCCGCGCCGTATATGGTATCGGCGAATTCCACCTGCTTGCCGGTCAGGTTGCCTTCCTTGTTTTGCGCCAGCAGGTTGGAGAGGATCATCAGGCTGTTGAGCGGCGTGCGGAGCTCGTGTGACATGTTGGCCAGGAATTCCGACTTGTATGCGCCGACGCGGTTGAGCTCCTCCGCCTGCCGTTGCAGACTCTGGTTTGCGGACTGGAGTTCCAGATTGGCGACGCGTACCCGTTCGCGCTGCTGCTCCAGCATCTGCGCGCGCTCTTCCAGTTCCTCGTTGCCTTGCTGGAGTTCCTCCTGCTGCATCCGCAGCTCTTCCGCCTGCTGCTGCGTTTCTTCCAGCAGCTCCGACATGCGCTGGCGCGACAGCATCGTGTCGAGGCCGATGGCGAGAGCCTCCCTGGCCAGCTCCAGGAATTCCCGCCCGATGTCGCCGAGTTCGCCGAAGGAGCCCATTTCGATGACGCCGACCAGACGTTTGCCATGCAACAACGGTACGACCGTCACCGCCGTGGGGCGGGACTCGCCCAGCGCCGAGGCGATCGGCAGATAGTCGGGCGGCACCTCGGAGAGGCAGATGATTTTCTGATCGAGTGCAGCTTGTCCAACCAGCCCTTCGCCCAAATGGAAGCAATCACAGCGATCCTTGCGCGGCGTGTAGGCATAGGTCGCGGCAAGGCACAGCTCCTTGTCGCGCTCGCTGTACAGGTACAAGGCGCCCACCCCAGCTTTGAGGTATTCGGCCAGGAAGGCCAACACCTTGCCGGCCATTTTATCCGCGCCCTGCTCGCCCCTCATCAACGCATACAACTCGTTTTGTCCGCTCTTCAGCCAGTCCATGGCCTGCACGGTTTCCCGGTCTTCCCGTAATGCCCGAGTCATCTTGCGGAAAGCATCGTCCAGCGTGTATTGGACTTCGCTCAAACGTGCCGCCGTCCTGACCAGCACACCGATTTCGTCGTTGGGCAAACGAGCCTCGTCGATTCTCAGCGGTTCCGACGAAGTTATCTCCCTGCTCAGGTCTCCCGCGCCGATGGCCTCCGCCACAAGCACCTTGTCGCCGCTGCCTTCTATCAGCTTCTGCACCGTGGCGGCGGCCTGTTGCAGCGATTGCTTTACGCTGCGGGTAATGAGTAGCGTCAGCGCGATGCCACCGACAAGGACAACGACGAATGCGATGACCGCCAATCGCACTGCAAAACTGGCTTCCTGGGCGGCACTCTGTTCGAGTTCGGCGGCCTTCCGTGCGGCGTAGTTCCGGACGACATCCACACGCTTCAATACGGTGGCGGCCAGCTGTTCGTCGCGTCTGGCGTCCAGAGCAATCGCATCGGCCTGCCTGCCTGCGCGTACCAGGCCGATGGTGTCGTCGCGCGCGGTGCGCCATTCGGCGAGCGCCTTGTTTATGTCCTCCACATCCGCCTTGTTGCCCAGATACAGCTTGCGCACGATGCCCATACTCTTGTCCGCCTGCACCCGCAACTCCTGCAATTCCTGCATCAGGCGATTGACTTCAGCGGGACTGTCGGCGTGCTCCACGTCATTCATGATGTTTTGTGCCCGCAGAATATCTGCCCTGACTTCAATGATAGTGTTGGCTACGACAAACGGATGCTGGTAGATGTCCGAAGTCATTTCGGAGAGGTGGGTGGTGCTGTGGATACCTATCCCTGCCACGATCAGCGCACCAAACAATGTCAGGGCGAAGCCGAAAAACAGGCGGGTGGAGATTTTTGTCCGATTCATTCAGGTCAGTCCATTTTTAAGAATGTATTGACGAGAATCCATAAATGCAGAAACCGGCAATGGAGGAAGCCTTGCCGAAAATGGAAACTCGCTACGGGTAACAAGGTTGCTTTTATCGCATGTGGTACATGCCGCTTTTTTCCTTCTGTTGAAATTCTACATAATTTACCCTGTTTCTGGCAGGGATAATAATTCGGGAGCCCAGAGACGCGCGGTTCAACGGCTCAACGAGTCGGGCAGCAGCTGCTTCTGTGTCGGGTGCAATAAAAAAGGGCACCTTGCGGTGCCCTGAAAAGAGAGCTTTGTTGCTGCTCTCGGGAGGAGAGAAATCCTTTTTCTCCCGCCCCCTCCCTGATTCCAGAGAGGGCGTGGAGAGTGCTTACGAGTTGTAAGCGCGCTCGCCGTGGCTGGTGGTGTCCAGACCTTCGCGTTCGTCTTCTTCCTTGACGCGCAGGCCGATGGTCAGGTCTACGATCTTGTAGCAGATGAAGGCAGCCACGCCGGACCAGATCACCGAGGTCAGCACGGCCTGTGTTTGGATCCACAGTTGCGAGCTGATCGTGGTGTCGACGATGGTGTTGTTGACGTAGTCGATGATGCCGGTGCCGCCTAGGCTCCAGGTGTTGAACACGCCGGTGAGCAGCGCGCCCAGGATACCGCCCAGAGCGTGGATGCCGAACACGTCCAGCGCATCGTCCGCACCCAGCATCTTCTTCAGACCGGTCACGCCCCAGAAGCAGACCACACCCGCCAGTGCGCCGATGACCAGACCGCCGCCGATGCCGACCCAGCCGCAGGCCGGGGTAATGGCGACCAGACCGGCAACCGCGCCGGAGGCTGCACCCAGCAGGCTGGGCTTGCCCTTCAGCATCCATTCGCTAGCCAGCCAGGTCAGCACTGCCGCGGCAGTGGCGAACAGGGTGTTGGCGAAGGCCAGGGTAGCGGTGCCGCCCGCTTCCAGCGCAGAGCCTGCGTTGAAACCGAACCAGCCCACCCACAGCAGCGATGCACCGATCATGGTCATCACCAGGTTGTGCGGAGCCATCGGTTCCTTGCCGTAACCGATACGCTTGCCGACCAGATACGCGCCCACCAGACCGGCTACGCCGGCGTTGATGTGCACCACGGTGCCGCCTGCGAAGTCCAGCGCGCCCTTCTGGAACAGCCAGCCGGAAGCGGCGACCGCAGCAGCGGCAGCATCAGCATCGGTGAAGGCATCCGGGCCGGGCCAGAACCAGACCATGTGTGCGATCGGCAGGTAGCTGAAGGTGAACCACAGTGCGGAGAACAGCAGCACGGCGGAAAACTTCATGCGCTCGGCGAAACCGCCCACGATCAGCGCCACGGTGATGGCGGCGAAGGTGGCCTGGAAGGCGACGAAGGCGAACTCGGGAATCACTACGCCCTTGCTGAACGTGGCCGCATTGGCGACCGCACCGGTGACCGGATCGTAGATGCCGGACAGGAACAGACGATCGAATCCGCCGATGAACGCGTTACCCGTGGTGAATGCCAGCGAGTAGCCGTACACCGCCCACAGCACGGCGATCAGCGCGAATATGCTGAACACCTGCATCAGAATGGACAGCATGTTCTTGCTGCGCACCAGACCGCCGTAGAACAGCGCGAGGCCGGGAATGGACATCATGATCACCAGCAGCGTGGAGGTGAGCATGAAGCCGGTGTCGCCCTTGTTGGGAGTCGGTGCGGGAGCAGCTTCCGCAACGGCAGCCTCTGGAGCGACGGCTTCGACGGCCGGGGCCGCCTCGACCACTGCGGAGACAGCCTCTGCAACGGCTACCGCTTCTTCGGCCTGAGCGACGGATACACCGCACAGCGCGAACAGCACGGCAAAGAGTACGAACAATTTTTTCATGATGCTCTCCTTACAGCGCTTCCGGACCGGACTCGCCGGTGCGGATGCGGATCACTTGATCGAGGCTGGATACGAAGATCTTGCCGTCGCCGATCTTGCCGGTCTGGGCAGCCTTCTCGATGGCTTCCAGCACCTGGTCGAGCATGCTGGCCTCGACAGCGGCCTCCAGCTTGATCTTCGGCAGGAAATCCACCACGTATTCCGCACCGCGATACAGCTCGGTGTGGCCCTTCTGACGCCCGAAGCCCTTGACCTCGGTGACGGTGATGCCTTGCACGCCGATGGCGGACAATGCCTCACGCACCTCGTCGAGCTTGAACGGCTTGATGATGGCAGTAACCATTTTCATAGCAATCTCCTTCGGATAAAGGGGCGGCATAGCGCCCCCGTGGTTAGATTCAGAATGCCTTGGAAACCCACACGAAGGCTTGGCCATTGCCCAAGTCTTGGGCATTTGCATCGGTCCAGACCGCTGCATTGGCGCTGGTATCCGAGTACGCTGCACCGACGGTCATGCCGGAGCCCATGTTGTAGCTCAGGCTGAGCTTCCAGTCGTCGTAGTCTTGCGCGGCGTTGTTCTTGAAGCCGAAAGTACCCCAATGCGCGCCTGCGGTCAGGCCGGTATCGCCGACAGGTACGCTGGCGGAGATGTCCAGATAGTCGGAGCCCTTAGCATTGGCAAAGCCGAAGGCACCGGTGCTAGCGACGTACGAATACTTTGCGGTGACCCACTTGTAGCCCAATGCGGCATAGAGCTCGGTGGTGTCGGCATTGGTGATAGCGCCGCGAGTGCCGGGGTAGTAATACTGGATCGCGCCCAGGTCATAGGTGAAATCTCCGGCGAAGCCGCCACGGAAGCCACCATACAGATCGATTTCCATGTTGCCCGAAGCATAACCCTGGTAATCCTCGATCCAGCCCACATTGGAACCCCAGATACCGACGTAAACTCCGCTGTCATGCGCAAAGTCGAAACCGCCTTGGATCGCCGGGTCATGGCCGGTCTGCGAGATGCCGCGGAACAGGTAGTCGGAGGTCATGCTGACGTTAGCGGCAATCGGCAATGCTTCTTCGGCCAGCGCCACGCTAGGTGCAACCAGAGCAGCCAACAACAGGGAGTTCAACAGTTTCGTCTTCATCATGTTTCCTTTCTTGAGGTTGTAAACGGGATAACAGTATCCGCACCTCCTGTGCAGCAGGATGCGTGCCAGACTTAATTAATGCATTATTTCAAGATGTTGCGATTTACTCCACGCGATACGCCCGATTCCGTGCATGTTCATGGTGCGGGCTGGCGCACCCTCGCACACATTAGGTGCGGCGGGCAAGTAGGTAAATTGCTACACTTCCGACTGTATTTTTTCGGGAGGATGAACCATGCTGAACCAGAAGTTTTTCGAGGACATGTCGTCCAAGCTGAACGAGGCCGTCGCCAACAGCCCGGCTAGGGACTTTGAGAAGAATGCGCGCGCCTTGCTCGCGCAGGGCTTCGCCAAGCTGGACCTGGTGACGCGCGAGGAGTTCGACGTGCAGGCGCAGGTGCTGGCGCGCGCGCGCGAACAGCTCACCGCGCTGGAAGCGCGCGTCGCGGAGCTGGAAGCACAGCGCAAGTGATATGAGCCCCGTCGGCTTCGTAGGTCGGGCTTTGCCCGACAGACCTACGGCTGATTCAAGGCCACATGTATGAGCCTCGCGGTTCTTTATAGCCGCGCGCTCTCCGGCATGGACGCCGCGCTGGTCACCGTCGAGGTGCATCTCGCCAACGGCCTGCCCAGCTTCACCATCGTCGGCCTGCCGGAGACTGAAGTGAAGGAAAGCAAGGATCGCGTGCGCGCCGCCTTGCAGAACTGCCAGTTCGAATTCCCCGCCCGCCGCATCACCGTCAACTTAGCGCCCGCCGACCTGCCCAAGGAAAGCGGGCGTTTCGATTTGCCGATCGCGCTTGGCATCCTCGCCGCATCGGGACAGATCCCCGCCAACAAACTGAACGAATACGAGTTCGCCGGAGAGCTCGCGCTGACCGGCGAGCTGCGCCCGATACGCGGCGCACTGGCGATGACTTATCGCGCGGTGAACGACGGCCGCGCCTTCATGCTGCCGCAGGCGAACGCCGCGGAGGCCGCGCTGGTCGAGAACGCGACGGTGTATCAGGCCAGCTCGCTGCTTCAGGTTGCCGCGCATCTCGCCGGGCGCGAGGCGATGACGCCCTATTCCGGCGAACCGCAGCCCCTAGTCCCGCATTACCCGGACATGGGCGAAGTGAAAGGCCAGACGCAAGCCAAGCGCGCGCTGGAGATTGCCGCCGCCGGCGGACACAGCGTGCTGATGATCGGCCCGCCCGGCACCGGCAAATCCATGCTGGCCGCGCGCTTCCCCGGCATCCTGCCGCAGATGACGCAACAGGAAGCGCTGGAGAGCGCCGCGGTGCAGTCGCTGGACGGCAGCTTCGATACGTCGAAATGGAAAACTCGCCCCTACAGATCGCCTCATCACACAGCTTCCGGCGTGGCGCTGGTCGGCGGCGGCAGCAACCCGCGGCCCGGCGAAGTCTCGATGGCGCTGCACGGCGTGCTGTTCCTCGACGAACTGCCGGAGTTCGACCGCAGCGTGCTGGAGGTGCTGCGCGAACCGCTGGAATCGGGCCGCATCACGATCTCGCGCGCGGCGCGGCGCGCCGATTTCCCCGCGCAATTCCAGTTGGTCGCCGCGATGAATCCCTGCCCCTGCGGCTATCTCGGCCATTACAACGGCAAGTGCCGCTGCACGCCGGACCAGGTCTCGCGCTACCGCGGCAAGATCTCCGGCCCGCTGCTGGACCGCATCGACATCCAGATCGAGGTCCCCGCCGTGCCGCAGGACGACCTGTTCGACAAGGCCGACGGCGAACCCAGCGCGGCCCTGCAGACGCGCGTCGAGGCCGCGCGGCAGCGCCAGCTCACCCGCCAGGACAAGGCCAACGCCCAGCTCGCGGTCGGCGAGATCGACGTGATGTGCGCGCCGGATGCACAGGGCGAGGCTCTGTTACGTCAGGCAATCACAAGGCTAGGCCTGTCCGCGCGCGCCTACCACCGCGTGCTCAAGGTCGCGCGCACCATCGCCGACCTGGAAGGCAGCCCCAACATCCTCACCGCACATATCGCCGAGGCCGTGCAGTATCGGCGCATGGATAAACAGACTTGAACGACGGACGAGCGCGATTTGCCCGCGCATCCTCATGCGCATATAATATGCGCATCATTCATGGAGGCAATCATGACCATCGCTCACTTCGATACGACCGCGCCCAAGAAAGCGACCAACCTCAGCATCAATTCCGATCTGCTGCGCCAGACCAAAGAGCTCAATATCAACCTCTCACAGACCGTCGAAGACTATCTCTCCGAACTGGTCCGGGAAGCGAAGCGCAAGCAGTGGCTGGCCGAGAACGCGGAGGCGATAGCAGCTTATAATGAGCGCATCGAGAGGGACGGCGTATTCAGCGACGGATTGCGGAGATTCTGATGGCGCAGTTCGATGTGTATCTGAACCCCCATCCTTCGACAAACAAGACCATCCCGTATTTTTTGAATGTGCAATCCGACCTGCTTGATTCCCTGAACACGCGGGTCATTGTGCCGCTGGTGCGGGCCGAAGAAATGAACCAGTCCATCAAGAACCTGCATCCGACGTTCAAAATCAAGGGCGAAGCCGTCGTCATGTCCACTGCCGAACTGGCCGGCCTGCCGGTGCGCGCATTGGGCGACAAAGTCGCTTCGTTAAAGAACAAGCGGGATGAGATTATTGCCGCGCTGGACCTGGTTTTCACCGGCTTTTGAAGTCGACACCATTTGAATAACGCCGTACCGATTAATTGAAGAACAGACCATGAGCAAAAAGCCGCAGATCATCGAACAATCCCCCATAGAAAAACTATTGGCCCAGCGCATCCTGATCCTCGACGGTGCGATGGGCACCATGGTGCAGCGTTACAAGCTGACCGAGGCCGACTATCGCGGCGAGCGTTTCAAGGACTGGCACCGCGACCTCAAGGGCAACAACGATCTGCTGGTGATCACCAAGCCGGAAGTCATTAAGGCGATCCACTGCGAATACCTCGCGGCGGGCGCGGACATCATCGAGACCGACACCTTCGGCGCGAATGCGACCACGCTGAAAGCGTACGGCATGGAGTCGCTGAACTACGAGCTGAACTTCGCCGGGGCGAAGCTCGCGCGCGAGGCCTGCAACGAATACGAAACAAAAGACAAGCCGCGCTTCGTCGCGGGCGTGTTGGGACCCACCGACAAGACCGCGACGATCTCGCCCGACGTGAACGACCCGGCGGCGCGCAACATCACCTTCGACCAGCTGGTGGCGGACTACGCCGAAGCCACGCGCGGCCTGATGGACGGCGGTGCGGACACCATCCTGATCGAGACCATCTTCGACACGCTGAACGCCAAGGCCGCGATCTTCGCGGTGCAATCGGTGTTCGAGGAGCGCGGCACATCGCTGCCGATCATGATCTCCGGCACGATCGCCGACGTCTCCGGGCGCACGCTGTCCGGCCAGATGACCGAGGCCTTCTACAATTCGCTGGCCCACGCCAAGCCGCTGTCCATCGGCCTGAACTGCGCGCTCGGCGCGGAGGAACTGCGCCAATACGTGGCCGAGCTGTCGCGCGTCGCCAACTGCTACGTGTCCGCACACCCGAACGCAGGCCTGCCCAACCCGCTCGCCCCGACCGGCTACGACGACACGCCGGAGAACATGTCCAGCCACATCAAGGAGTGGGCGAACAGCGGCTTCCTGAACATCATCGGCGGCTGCTGCGGCACCTCGCCCGCGTTCATCAAGGCCATCGCCGAGACGGTGAAGGACATCGCGCCGCGCAAGATCCCGGCGAATCCGGTCGAGTGCCGCCTCTCCGGCCTTGAACCATTCAACATCGGCGACGACTCGCTGTTCGTCAACGTCGGCGAACGCGCCAACGTCACCGGCTCGGCGAAGTTCAAGCGCCTCGTGTTGGAAGGCAAATACGACGAGGCGCTGGAAGTCGCCAAGCAGCAGGTGGAGACCGGCGCGCAAGTCATCGACGTGAACATGGACGAAGCCATGCTCGACGGCGAGGCCGCGATGGTGAGATTCCTCAACCTGATCGCCTCCGAGCCGGACATCTCCAAGGTGCCGCTGATGATCGACTCCTCGAAATGGAACATCATCGAGGCAGGCCTGAAGTGCGTACAGGGCAAGTCCATCGTGAACTCCATCTCGCTGAAGGAAGGCGAGGAGAACTTCATCAAGTACGCGACCCTCGTGCGTCAGTACGGCGCGGCCGCGGTGGTGATGGCGTTCGACGAGGCGGGTCAGGCCGACACCTATAAGCGCAAGATCGACATCTGCAAACGCAGCTACGACATCCTCGTGAACAAGGTCGGCTTCCCGCCCGAGGACATCATCTTCGACCCGAACATCTTCGCGATTGCGACCGGCATCGAAGAGCACAACAACTACGCGGTGGACTTCATCGAGGCCTGCGCGTGGATACGCAAGAACCTGCCGTTCGCGAAGATATCCGGCGGCGTGTCCAACGTGTCGTTCTCCTTCCGCGGCAACGAGCCGGTGCGCGAGGCGATCCACACCGTGTTCCTGTACCACGCGATCAAGGCCGGCATGAACATGGGCATCGTCAACGCCGGCCAGCTCGGCGTGTACGAGGAGTTGCCGAAGGACCTGCGCGACGCGGTCGAGGACGTGGTGCTGAACCGCCATCCCGACGCGGGCGAAAAGCTGGTCGCGCTGGCCGAAAACTTCAAGGGCGGCGGCAAGGCGCAGGTCGAGGACCTCGAATGGCGCAAGGGTACGGTGCAGGAGCGCCTGACCCACGCGCTGGTGCGTGGCATCACCACCTTCATCGTCGAGGACACCGAGGAAGCGCGCCAGCAAGCCAAGTTCCCGGTCGAGGTGATCGAAGGCCCGCTGATGACCGGCATGAACTTCGTCGGCGACCTGTTCGGCGCGGGCAAGATGTTTTTGCCGCAAGTGGTGAAATCCGCGCGCGTGATGAAGCAAGCCGTCGCCCACCTGATCCCCTATATCGAAGAAGAGAAACTGCGCTCGGGCGACACCAGCACCAAGGGCAAGATCCTGATGGCGACCGTGAAGGGCGACGTACACGACATCGGCAAGAACATCGTCACGGTGGTGTTGCAATGCAACAACTTCGAGGTCATCAACATGGGCGTGATGGTGCCGTGCCAGCAGATCCTCGACACTGCGCGCGAACACAACGTGGACATCATCGGCCTCTCCGGCCTGATCACCCCTTCGCTGGAAGAGATGGCACATGTCGCGAAGGAGATGGAACGCCAGGGCTTCAAGATCCCGCTGCTGATCGGCGGCGCGACGACTTCGCGCGTACACACCGCGGTGAAGATCGAGCCGAACTACCCGAGCGGCACGGTGGTCTACGTGACCGACGCATCCAGAGCGGTGGGCGTGTGCAGCAACCTGCTGAGCAACACCACGCGCGACAGCTACATCGCCGAGCTCAAGGCCGACTACCAGGCGGCGCGTGACCAGTTCGAGGGGAAGAAGGGCAAGGCGAGTTATGTGTCGCTGCAAGAAGCACGCGCACATGGCCTGAAGACCGACTGGAAGAAAGTCACGCCGGCCAAGCCCAAGTTGCTCGGCGTGCAGAAGCTGGAGAACTACCCGCTAGACGTCCTCGTCGACTTCATCGACTGGTCGCCGTTCTTCCAGGCATGGGAACTGGCCGGGCGCTACCCGAAGATTCTGCAGGACGAAGTGGTCGGCCAGGAAGCGACCAAACTGTTCGCCGATGCACAGGCCATGCTGAAGAAGATCGTCAAGGAAAAATGGCTGACCGCGAACGCGGTGTTCGGCCTGTTCCCGGCGAACACCGTCAACAGCGACGACATCGAGATCTACGCAGACGACAAGCGCAAGAGCGTCGCGATGACCTGGCACAACCTGCGCCAGCAGACCAAGAAGCCGGACGACATCCCCAACTACTGCCTGGCCGACTACATCGCGCCCAAGGCGAGCGGCGTCAAGGATTACATCGGCGGCTTCGCGGTGACCTCCGGCATCGGCATCGAGAAGAAGATGAAGGAGTTTGAAAAGGCGCACGACGACTACAGCGCGATCATGCTGCAAGCGCTGGCCGACCGCCTCGCCGAAGCCTTCGCCGAACACCTGCACCTGCGCGTGCGCCGCGAGTTCTGGGGTTATGCGGCGGACGAGGCATTGAGCAACGACGACCTGATCGCCGAGAAATACCAGGGCATCCGCCCCGCCCCCGGCTATCCCGCCTGCCCCGAGCACAGCGAGAAGGGCCCGCTGTTCGAACTGCTGCAAGCGCCGCAAAACGCCGGCATCACGCTGACCGAAAGTTTCGCGATGCTGCCCACCGCCGCCGTCAGCGGCTTCTACTTCTCGCACCCCGAAGCGAAATACTTCGCGACCGGCAAGGTGGACAAGGAGCAGGTCGCCGACTATGCGAAGCGCAAGGGCTGGACCGTGGAAGAGGCGGAGCGGTGGCTGGCGCCGGTGTTGAGTTACTAACGGAGAGCTTATGGAAGCAGGTCCTTGGAACTGGCTTGAAGTGGCAAAACTTATTGCCGGGCTATTAGTGCCTGCAGCATTAGCTGGTTTGGGGATTTACATTCACAGAGTAACCAAGCGATTTGAGCATCTGCAATGGCGAAGCCAGAAACTAATTGAGAAGCGGTTGACGGTATACGATGACTTGGCACCGCATCTTAATGACCTCTTGTGCTACTTCACTTATGTAGGCTGTTGGAAAGAATTGAACCCGCCCGATGTGGTTGAGTTGAAAAGAAAGCTGGATAAAAAAATATATCTAGCATCGCCATTATTCTCTAACGCTTTTTTCAAGGCATGTGAGAAATTCCAGACGCTTTGCTTCCAGACATACACTGGTTGGGGTGAGGATGCAAAATTAAGGACTCAGTTTCAACGTAGGAAAGAGGCTAGGTCGGACTGGCAGGCGGACTGGGAGAAGTGCTTTTGCGATGTCAGCTCTGTGAGCGATCCCAAAGAAATTAAAGAAGCCTATGCCTCTCTCATGAAGGTTTTCGCAGAAGATATCGGAGTACATTCTTCTTTCTCGATGCCATCTTTAGGGCGTTTGCCAAACAATATTCAATAGACTAAGAAGGAAAGCTTATGACCACCCTCATCAAAACCGACACCAAACTGGGCGAAGGCGCGGAAGCGCAGGCAGGCCAGACCGTAACCGTGCATTACACCGGCTGGCTGTACGACGAGAGCGCGCCGGACAACAAGGGCGAGAAGTTCGACAGCTCGCTCGACCGCAACGAGCCGTTCGATTTTCCGCTCGGCGGCGGCCGCGTCATCAAGGGTTGGGATATCGGCGTGCAAGGCATGAAGGAAGGCGGATTGCGCACGCTGGTGATTCCGCCGGAGATGGGCTACGGCCCGCGCGGCGCGGGCGACGTGATCCCGCCGAATGCGACGCTGGTGTTCGACGTGAAGCTGCTGAAGGTCATCCGGACCGACATCACCGATACGAAGATCGGCGAGGGCGAGGAGGCGCAGGAAGGCCAGCATGTGACGGTGCACTACACCGGCTGGCTGTTCGACAAGAACGCGCCGGAAAACAAGGGGCGCAAGTTCGACAGCTCGCTCGACCGCAACGAGCCGTTCGAGTTTCCGCTGGGCCACGGCCATGTGATCCAAGGCTGGGACGTGGGCGTGCAAGGCATGAAGATCGGCGGGTCGCGCACGTTGGTCATCCCACCGGAAATGGGTTACGGAAAGCGCGGCGCGGGCGGCGTGATACCGCCGAATGCGACGCTGGTGTTCGAGGTCGAGTTGTTGGGCATCAACTAACTATCGATCGTCGGATATTCATGGCTAAAGAAAAAAATCCACAGGGCCGCACCCGGCAGGAAGTCATACAGCAGACGCTGAACATGGCTGAGCTGGAGGCCGTGTCGCTGGGCGAGATCGTCTCCGACGGGCAGATGTTCGATCTGGAGGGCGACGAGCTCGACGCCTACGTCAGGAGTGCGATGCTCGCGTTGCTGGAGAGCGGGGCGCGCATCGTCGGGCAATCCGTCGACATGGGCGGCGAGTGGACAGTACAGCAGGAATTCGACTTGCCGAACGACGAGGCTGTCGAAAAAGCATTGCAGCTGTGGGAAACGGAGGGGCGGGCGGCCGCCTTCCTCGTCTGGTTCTACCGCGGTTCCGTTAACTGAATCGAAGGACATAATATGAAACGCATCACCCTGTTACCGCTGGCGCTGCTGCTGACCGCTGGCGTCTTTTCAACCACGGCATGCTCGGAGCAAGCCGCACCGCCCGCGCCCACGACCAGCAGCGTGAGCGCGCTCATCAAGACCGACGTCAAGACCGGTGAAGGCACCGAAGCCACGGCGGGACGCAACGTGTCCGTGCATTACACCGGCTGGCTGTACGACGAGGCCGCCCCCGA
>JALNYK010000047.1 GCA_023229845.1 Gallionella sp. | reverse complement strand
GCGAGGAGAACACAATCATTTAGCCGACTGTTAAGCGGAATTAACCACATTTCGCTTCGTTTCAATCCCCCGCAGCAGCGAAGAGGTGCGCATTATAGGGAGCCAAAAAAAACCGTCAACACATTTCCGAAACATTTTCGAAATATATATCGCACGCCATGCTTCCGCGGCGAATTGACTACAATGCGCCCTCCTGCATAGAGGCCACAATGTCACTGATTACATTAGGTATCGAATCATCCTGCGACGAAACCGGCGTCGCGCTTTATCAAATGGGACGCGGGCTGCTGGCCCATGCGCTGCATACCCAGATCGCGATGCACAGCGAATACGGCGGCGTCGTTCCGGAGCTTGCCTCGCGCGATCACGTACAGCGCGTCGTCCCTTTGGTGCGTCAAGTTTTGCATGAATCCAATATATCGATGGGGCAAGTCGATGCCATCGCCTATACACGGGGACCGGGACTGGGCGGTGCATTGCTGGTCGGCGCCAGCGTCGCGAACGCGCTGGCCTATGCGCTCGACATCCCAACCATAGGCATACACCACCTGGAAGGTCACCTGCTCTCACCGCTGCTTTCCGATCCCGCCCCCGAGTTTCCCTTCATCGCATTATTAGTATCGGGCGGCCATACTCAGCTTATGCGCGTGGACGGCGTCGGCCGCTACACCTTATTGGGAGAGACGCTGGACGACGCGGCCGGCGAGGCGTTCGACAAGAGCGCCAAACTGCTCGGCCTCGGCTATCCCGGCGGACCCGCGTTGGCGCAACTGGCCGCCCTCGGAAATGCCGGCCGCTTCAAACTGCCGCGACCGATGCTGCACAGCGGCAACCTCGACTTCAGCTTCAGCGGCTTGAAGACCGCAGTGCTGACGCTGACCAAGCAACATGAAATAGATGAACAAACCCGGGCCGATATCGCCTGCGCGACGCAGGACGCCATCGTCGATGTGCTGGCCTACAAGGCGCGCGCCGCATTGGCGCAGACCGGACTGGATCAATTGGTGGTAGCGGGCGGCGTCGGCGCGAACCGGCTGTTGCGCGAGCGCCTGAGCCGCGACATCGGCAAGCGCGGCGGCAAGGTGTTCTACCCCGACCTGCAGTTCTGCACCGACAACGGCGCGATGATCGCGTTCGCCGGCGCGCTGCGCCTCGCCCAGCAACAGGGCAGCAAGGATTACCGTTTCGACGTCAAGCCGCGCTGGAATCTCGCGGAGATAGGATAGCTAGAATTGCAAAGTGAGCACGTTTTTCGTGCTCACTCGGTTTCCCATATTCCGCACCGCGTGGGCACAAAAAACGTGCCCACCCTACCCAGCTTTCTTGCTGCCGATCCTGCTTTCCTTGCCGGTCAGCAGATTATGGATGTTGCCCTTGTGCCGCCAGATCAGCAGCATCGACATGATCGCTACGGCAAAGACCAGCTCCGGACGCAAGATCAGCACCATCGCATAGATAGGTGCGCCGACGGCCGCGACCAGCGCCGCCAGCGAGGAGTAGCGAAACACCACCGCCACCAGCAGCCAGGTCGCCAGCACCGCCAGCCCCAGCCATCCGCTCAGCGCCAGCAACACCCCCAGCGCCGTCGCCACGCCCTTGCCGCCCTTGAACTTCAGGAACACCGGGAACACATGGCCGAGGAACACCGCCAGCGAGACCAGGGCAACCGTCAGCAAGCCTTGCCCATCGTGCGGCGCCAGCTTGATCGCCCCGAACACCGCCACCCAGCCCTTGGCCGCATCGCCCAGCAGCGTCAACACCGCCGCCGCCTTCTTGCCGCTGCGCAACACATTGGTAGCACCGGGATTGCCGGAACCGTAGCTGCGCGGATCGGCCAGGCCGAACGCCTTGCTCATCAACACCGCAAAAGAAATAGAGCCGATCAGATAAGCTGCGATTACAAAAACTATGGTCAACATCGGTAATGCCTTAGAATTCAACAGGGGGCGGATTCTACGCGAATCGCCGTTCGGTCACCAAACTACGGAAACACATGGACATCATCTTCCTGCGCGAACTCAAAGTCGAAACCCTCATCGGCGTCTACGAATGGGAAAAGCGCGTGCCACAGACACTGCAGATTGACCTCGACATCGCCCTGCCCAGCAGCCGCGCCTGTGAGACCGACGACATCGCCGACGCGCTCAACTACGCCGACATCGTCCGCCGCATCCAGGCCGAACTCGCCAGCCGACACTTCCATCTGATCGAAGCGCTGGCCGAGCACATCGCAAAGATCCTGCTCGACGAATTCAAGGCCCCCTGGGCCAGGGTCAGCGTCGCGAAGCTGCAGGCGATACGCGGGAGCAAGATGGTGGGGATTAGTATTGAGCGCGGGCAAGCAAAGTCATAGAAGCCTCTTAACTACTACTGCTCACCTTAAGCAGCGCACGGAACCAACAAGGAGGTAAATCATGGAGACAACCGGAACAATTTTGCTGTCGCTTCTTTCTGGCTTTGTCGGCTCAGTATTAACCTTATGGTTCTCAAATCGCTTAGAAAACCGTAAAGCAAAAATTGACTGTGTTCGTCGCATGATTGGTAATCGAGACAACCTCTCTGGATCAGCATTTTGCTCTGCCGTTAATGAAGTACTGGTCGTTTTTGCTGATTCCCCCGCAGTACTCGCCGCCCAACGTGACCTTCTCCAAGTTGTAGCAACCCCCGGAAAACCAAATATCAATGACAGGCTGGTAGTTCTATTAAAAGAAGCTGCCTCAGCGGCAGGCCTCCCTTCAAAACTTGTACCTGATACAGCATTTCTTCAAGTTATTAGTCGCGCCGAGAAAAGTTAATTTAGTCCCGTAGGGCGCATTAGGCGGAAGCCGTAATGCGCCATATGTTATTTGGTTTCCATAGGGCGCGATGAATCGCGCCCCTACGCCCCCCCATCCCCATCATCCTCTCGGATGATGCTCCGCATGCAGCTTCTTCAACCGCTCCCGCGCGACATGCGTGTAAATCTGCGTAGTGGAAATATCCGAATGCCCCAATAGCATCTGCACCACGCGCAAGTCCGCGCCGTGGTTCAGCAGGTGCGTTGCGAAGGCATGACGCAGGGTGTGCGGCGACAGCGGTTTGTGCAGGCCGCCGACCTTCGCGTGCTTCTTGATGAGATACCAGAACATCTGCCGCGTCATGCCTTCGCCGCGCGCGGTGACGAACAGCGCATCGGCGACCTTGCCCGACAGCAGCACCGGACGGCCTTCGGCAAGGTAGCGGCGCAGCCAGTCCAGCGACTCCTCGCCCAGCGGCACGAGGCGCTCCTTGCTGCCCTTGCCCATCACGCGAACCACGCCCATGTCCATGCTGACCTGCGTGACGCGCAGGATCACCAGTTCGGACACGCGCAGGCCGGTGGCGTACAGCACTTCGAACATCGTGCGGTCGCGCAGGCCTAGCGGGGTCTGCGTATCCGGCGCATTCAGCAGCAGTTCGACATCCTGTTCGGTGAGGCTCTTGGGCAGGTTGCGTGGCAGCTTGGGCGTGTCGATCTGCAGCGTCGGATCGGTGCTGATCTTGCCTTGCCGCAGCAGGTAACGGAACAATCGCTTAAGGCTGGAGATGGTGCGGCCGGTGGAAGTCGGCTTGGCTTTCAGCTCCGCGACCATGTGGCCGAGATAGCCCTGCAGGTCGGCATGCGTGGTTTGCAGCATGGCAACGCCGCGCTCTTTCTCCAGCCACGCGGCGAACTTGCGCAGGTCGCGCCGGTAGCTGTCCAGCGTGTTGCGGGAGAGGCCGTCTTCCAGCCAGAGGTTGTCGCAGAACTCGTCGAGCAGGTCGGCGTCGTTCATCTAGTTGACCGCGACGAACTGTTTCCTGAAGCCCACGACCTTCTGCAGGTACTGGCGCGTCTCGGCGTAGGGCAGGCGTTCGCGCAGGTGGGCGTAGACGGCGGGGGCGGAACGGCTGTTGATCTCTTCCAGCGCGCCGGTGCGGTTTCTCGACGAGCCGCCGAAGGTGCGCAGCACGTTGCCGGGGCCGGTGTTGTAGGCGGAGATCACGCAGTATTCGCGCGAGGCGGGATCGACCACGTCGTCGAGCTCGTCGAACGCCAGCACGCTGAGGTAGGCCGCGCCCAGTTCGATGTTGTTCTCGGGATCGAACAGGTACTGCTTGCTGGGCACGGTGTCGCTGCCCTTCACGCGCCGGTAGGCGTCGCGGCCGCCGCTGGTCGGAACCAGCTGCATCAGACCGTAGGCGGGCGCGGAGCTGACCGCGAACGGGTTGAAGTTGCTCTCGGTGCGCATGATCGCGAACACCAGGCTGGGGCTGACGTTGTAGTCGCGCGCATATCTCTCGACCAGCGGGCGGTATTTCTCCGCCTGCTTGCTGGAGAAGTTGCTGACCATGCCGAACTTCACATAGCGCGCCGGCTTCTTGCCGGCGTCGGTGGCGACGCTACGCGTCTGCGCGACGCTCACCAGCCCATCGGCATGGCGTTCGGCCTGCTGCGGCGTCGCAATGGCGCGCCCGCCGTCGTCCAGCACCAGCCCGAGCAGATAGGGATCGCGTTCGCTGGTCAGGCGGATGGACTGGTCGGAAAACAGATCGACCGCGCGCGGATCGTCCGGCGTCAGCAGCGTGGTGACGATGGCGTTCTTCAGGCTGCGTTCGGGATTCTTGTCGTCCAGCGTCTCAACGGTGATCTCGCCGCGATCGAAGTCGACGATCGCGCGCGACAGATAGCCCTGGGTGTATTTCACGTAGTGGGTGCGGTCGGGCAATCGCGTTTCCTTCTTGCCCCACTTCTTGCCGACCTTACCGCTCAGCAGGTCGCGCAGTTGCTGAAAGTCGCGCTGCAGCGCCTTGAGGTCGCCGGCGATCTGCAAGGGATTGCGCGCATAGGCGGCCTGTTTTTGTTTGAGCACTGCACGCACCGCTGCTTCCGGACTGCCGCTGGTCGCGATCTGCGCGACAGTGCGCACGGTGCCGCTGGTGGCAACCGAGACGATGCTGCGGGTGGCACGGGTGCTGCTACAAGAAGAGAGCAGCAGGAGGGCGGCGAGGGCGAAGGCTATGTTACGCATGGCGACCGGTGAGATCTATCCGATTCAGAAACGTTCACGCCCGCGCCGAATGCATCAGCCGCTGTTGCGCAGGCCCGTCGCGATGCCGTTGATGGTCAGATGGATCGCGCGTTTCACCAGCTCGTCGTTGTCACCGGCGCGGTGACGCTCCAGCAATGCGACTTGCAGGTGGTTCAACGGATCGATGTACGGCGAGCGGGTCAGCAAACTGCGCGCGAATGCCGGGTTATCCTGCAGCAGCGTGCTGTTGCCGGTGACCTTGAACAACATCTCGACCGTGGTTTCCCATTCGCGCTCAATCGCGCCGAAGATGCGCTCGCGCAGTTCGACGTCCTCAACCAGTTGGGCGTAGCGCGAGGCGATGCCCATGTCGGTCTTGGACAGCACCATGTCCATATTGGACATCAGCCCGCGGAAGAACGGCCAGTTCTGGTACATCGCCTGCAGCTGCGCCAGACCGGCATCGCCTTCGCGTGCGATGAACTGTTGCACCGCGCTGCCGAAGCCCAGCCAGCCCGGCAACATCACGCGGTTCAGGCCCCAGCTGAACACCCAGGGAATCGCGCGCAGGTCCTCGATCTTGTCAGAGGCTTTGCGCGACGACGGACGGCTGCCGATATTGAGTTCAGCGATCTCGCGGATAGGCGTCGCGGTGAAGAAGTATTCGGTGAAACCGGGCGTCTCGTACACCAGCTTGCGGTAGGCGGCGAACGCGTCCAGGCTCAGCGCCTCCATGATGCGGTGGAACTCCGGCATCGTGCTGTCCGCGCCGTGATGATGCAACAGCGTCGCTTCCATGGTTGCGGCGATCAGCGTCTCCAGGTTGCGGCGACCGATTTCCGGGTTGGAGTATTTGCTGGCGATCACCTCGCCCTGCTCGGTGATGCGGATCTGTCCGTTCACGCTGCCCGGCGGTTGCGCGAGGATAGCGTCGTAGCTCGGGCCGCCGCCGCGACCGACAGTGCCGCCGCGGCCATGGAACAGGCGCAACTCGATGCCGTGTTTCTCGAACACCTGCACCAGCTCGAGCTCGGCCTTGTACAGTTCCCAGTTCGCCGTCAGGTAGCCGCCGTCCTTGTTGCTGTCGGAATAGCCCAGCATCACTTCCTGCGTGTCGTTACGGCTCTTCAGCAGCTTGCGGTACCAAGAAATGGAGAACAGCTCGTCCATGATGGTCGCGCCGCCGCGCAGATCTTCGATGGTCTCGAACAACGGGATGATGTTGACGTGCAGCTTGTCGGCGCCTTCCAGCAGGCCGACCTGTTGCAGCATCAGCGCGAGTTCCAGCATGTCGCTGACCGCATCGGTCTTGGAGATGATGTGGTTCGGCAACGCGCCCTGGCCGAAGCGCTTATGGACTTCCGCCGCGGCCTGCATGATGCGCAGTTCGCTCTGCGGCACAGCGGAATAGCGCCCGATGTCAGTCAGCAGCAGCTTGCCTGCCTGCAAGGTTTCCAGCAGCGCCGCGCGCTTGTCGGCCTCATCGAGGTCGGCGTAGTTCGCCCGGCCGGAGCTGTGCGAATACAGTTCGGCCACGGTCTGTTCGATGATCGCGCTGTGCTGGCGCATGTCCAGCGGCGCGAGGTAGAAGCCGAACACTTCGGCGGCACGGCGCAGATTGGCCAGACGTCCGCGCGCCAGATACACCGCGCCGTGCTGGAACAGCGAGTCGATCAGCACATCGAGTTCGGCGATGAACTCCTGCGGCGCGGCATAAGGCTGCGCGTTCGTGTCCAGCGGAGGACGGTGGGTAATGTTGTGGCCGAGCGCTTTCGCGGTGGCCGACAGACGCGCATAAATCAGGTTCAGCGCGCGGCGATAAGGTTCGTCGGTGCGCGCGGCGTCCTTGTCCGGCGAGGCGTCGGAGAGCTTGCGCAACTCGGGGGTGATTTCCACCACGCGATCGGTCAAGCTCAGGCGGCGGCCCAGCACATAGGTCTCGTTGAGGTAGTGCTCGAACGCCAGCGCGGAATGCTGGCGCACCGCGTCCGACATCACGTCGTGCGTGACGAAGGGGTTGCCGTCGCGGTCGCCGCCGATCCAGCTGCCCACGCGCAGCAGCGACGGCACCTTGATGTCCTTGTCGAAACGCGCTTCGAGCTGTTTCTCCAGCCCGGCGTAGATCTTCGGAATCTCGTTCAGGAAGGTGTAACGATAGTATTCCAGCCCGTTGTTGATCTCGTCGCGCACCGTCAGTTTCGAGGTGCGCAGCATGCGCGTCTGCCACAGGATCAGCACGAAACGGCGTAGCGCCTCCTCGTTGTCGGCCTCGTCTTCCGGCGTCATGTCCATGCGGTCGCGCTGCGACAGCAGGCTGGAGATAATCAGCTGGCAATCGAGGATGCTCTTGCGCTGCACCTCGGTCGGGTGCGCGGTCAGCACCGGCGAAACCAGCGCGCTGTCCAGGAAAGATTGCAGCGTCTTGCTGTCGATCTTCTTCTCTTCGAGGCGATCCAGCGCCAGCAACAGGCTGCCGTCCTTGTGCGCGCTGCCCGCCTTGAGGTGGGCGCGATGGCGGCGGTTGTGGTGCAGGTCTTCGGCGATATTGGACAGCTGCGAGAAATAACTGAACGCGCGCACCACCGACAGCGTCTCACTGGGCGTCAGCGCATCCAGCACCTGCTCCAGCTGCTCGCGGTCGCGGTCGTCCTGGGTCTTGCGGAAGCGCACCGCGGCACGGCGCACGTTCTCGACCAGGTTGAAGACTTCCTCGCCCTCCTGCTCGCGCAGCGTCTCGCCGAGGATGCGGCCGAGCAGGCGCACGTCCTCGCGCAGCGGCAGGTCCTTACTGGAAATATCGGCGGGTGCGGAAATCAGGTTCATCACGTTCATCTCAAAACTACGTCGGCGCAAAAGCGCGGCGCACCCTATGCTAGAATGCGCCGCGCATAATTACAGAAAATCAGGAAAATTTTGATGAGCCCAGCTTCTCTGTCTTCACCATCGCCAACTTCCCCAACCATCCCTTCCCGTCTGGTGATCGCCTCGCGCGAAAGCGCGTTAGCCATGTGGCAGGCCGAACACATCCGGGACAGACTGCGCGCATTATACCCGCAAACCGAGGTCAGCATATTGGGCATGACCACCCAGGGCGACCAGATCCTCGATGTGACATTGTCGAAAATCGGCGGCAAAGGCCTGTTTGTCAAGGAACTGGAGACCGCGCTGGAAGACGGCCGCGCCGACCTCGCGGTGCATTCGCTGAAAGACGTGCCCATGCATCTGCCGGAGGGTTTCGTGCTGGCGGCCATCGGTGAGCGCGAAGATCCGCACGACGCCTTCGTATCCAACCAATACTCCGGTCTGGCCGAATTGCCGGCCGGCAGCGTCGTCGGTACCTCCAGCCTGCGCCGCGAAAGCCAATTGCGCGCCCGCTTCCCGCATCTAAAAATCGAACCGCTGCGCGGCAACGTGCAGACCCGGTTGCGCAAGCTGGACGAGGGCCAGTATGCGGCGATCATCCTCGCCGCCGCCGGCCTGAAACGCCTCGGTCTGGGCGAACGCATCCGCGGCATCATCTCCAGCGACGACAGCCTGCCGGCCGTGGGCCAGGGTGCACTGGGCATCGAATGCCGCGCCGACCGCGCCGACGTGATCGCCGCGCTGCAGCCGCTGCATCACGCGCCGACCGCCGCCTGCGTGCTGGCCGAACGCGCGATGAGCCGCGCGCTGGCCGGCAGTTGCCAGGTCCCGCTGGGCGGTTTCGCCGAAGTGCAAGGCGACAAACTGCGCATGCGCGGTTTCGTCGCCAGCCCGGACGGGCTGCGCATGCTACGCGCCGAAGACACCGGCGACATCGGCGATGCGGAAGCGCTGGGCAACCGGATCGCCGACGCCCTGCTCGCGCAGGGCGCAGGCGAAATCCTCGCCGCACTGAATGGCTAATGGGCACGCCCGTTTCCCTCTCCCCAACCCTCTCCCAATGGAAACACCCTCTCCTCAATCCTCCCCCGCAAGCGGGGGAGGAGACGAACGAGAAAAGCACTCTTCAATTCCTGCGGGCGAGGGGGCAAACGAATCGCTACGCGAATCTCACATTACCACCCCGCTGCGCGGCTTGAAGATCGCGGTCACACGACCGCGCGATCAGGCTGCGCCGCTGGCCCAGCGCATCACACAGGCCGGCGGCATCCCGCTGCTGTTCCCATTGCTGGACATTGAACCAGTCGCGGACGACGCACCGCTACATGAACAGCTCTCGCGGCTGGCGCAGTTCGACCTCGCGATATTCATCAGCCCGAACGCGGTGCAACACGGCATCGCGGCGATGCGCGCTGCAAATATCTCGCTTCCCGCATCGCTGAATCCATGCGCAGGTCGGGCTTCAGCCCAACCGCTTCGACAAGCTCAAGGCGGGCATATCGGGTTAAAACCCGACCTACAAATTGCCACGATCGGCCAGGGTAGCGCGAAGGCGCTGCGCGAACTGGGCATCGCCGACATCATCGCGCCGACCGAGCACTTCGACAGCGAAGGCCTGCTGGCTCTGCCAGAATTGCAGAACGTCGCCGGCTGGAACGTGCTGATCTTCCGCGGCGACGGCGGGCGCGAGCTGCTGGGCGACACGCTCAAGGCGCGCGGTGCGGCGGTCGAATATGCAACCTGTTATCTCCGCAGCAAGCCGCAACAGGACATCGCCGAACTGCTGTCCGCGGCACCCGATGCGATCACCGTGACCAGTAGCGAGTCGCTGAACTATCTGGTGCAGATGCTGGAAAACTGCAGCGACGAAACTTGGCGCAACACGCCGCTGTTCGTGCCGCACCCGCGCATCGCCGGACTCGCCGGGCAACAGGGCTGGCAACGCATCGTCGTAACCGCTTCGGGTGATGACGGCTTGCTGTCCGGTTTGATAGCATGGGCAGGTAACAGGAACGAGTGCTGAGTACCCGGCTTTCAGAACTCAGTACTCGATACTCAGATTAGTACTCAGGACTTGATATGACAGAACACGCACCGTCTCCCGAACAAGACAATCCCACAGCCGATGCCGCATCCCCTGCCGCGCGAAAAACTTCGGTGGCCGATCTGTTCGCCCGCATCAGCGTCACGCAACTAACGCTGGCGGTGCTGGTCGCAATCTTCCTGTGGCAATGGCTGGCAGGGCATCTGGCGATCAGCGACATGCGCCGCGAACTGGCCGAAAAGATCGCCCAGATGGACGGCGTAAGCAAGGCCAACCAGATATTGTTGGAACGCAGCCAGGATCAGGTGCGAGAACTAGCCGCCAAGATGGCGACGCTGGAGGCGCATCAGGCCGAGGCGCAGAACCAGCGCGTCGCGCTGGAGGCCCTGTACAACGACCTGTCGGTCAACCGCGACGAGACCGCGCTGGCTGAGGTCGAGCAGCTGCTGCTGATTGCCGGACAGCAGCTGCAACTATCGGCCAACGTGAAGGCAGCGCTGATCGCGATGCAGAGCGCCGATGCGCGGCTGCAACGCATGGACCGGCCCGCGTTCAACGGGCTGCGCAAGGCCATCGGCCAGGACATGGACAAATTGCGCGCGTTGCCCGATGTTGACATCGCCGGCATCAACTACCAGCTCGATGCGCTGATGGCGACCGTGGATGGATTGCCGCTGGTCTACCAGCAGCGCCCTGCCAGACAGATGGCCGCACAGCCCGCTCCGACCAGGGACGAGACGGCATGGCAGAAACTGCTGCGCGAGATATGGCAGGACGCCAAACAGCTGGTGCGCATCGAGGACACCGGCAAGGCCGAGATCCCGCTGCTGCCTCCCGAACAGGAATTCTTCCTGCGCGAGAACCTGAAACTGCGCCTGCTGTCCGCGCGCCTAGCATTGCTGTCGCGCGACGAGGAGAGTTTCAGGCATGAGATGAAGACCGCGCAGGCGTGGACCGCGCGTTATTTCGACGCCAGATCGAGCGACGGGGCCAACATGCTGGCGGGCCTGCGCAAGGCCGCGACCGCCAGCATCGCCATCGAGTTGCCGGACATCTCGCCCAGTCTGCAGGCGGTGCGCAATTACCGCCTGACGCGCGAAGGCGCGGCCTTGCCGAAGGCGGCGCGATGAAATACCTGCTGTGGATATTGTTCCTGTTTGGCGCGGCGGTCGCGCTGACCACCGCCTCGCACAACCCGGCCTATGTGCTGCTGGTGTACCCGCCTTACCGCATCGAACTGTCGTTGATGCTGTTCGTCGTGTTGCTGCTGGTCGCATTCGTGTTCGGCTATGGACTGGTGCGTTTGCTGCTTGCCGCAGTTCACCTGCCCGCCTATGTAAAGAAGTTCCGCATGGAGCGCGCACAGGGCAAGGCGCGCGAACTGCTAGACGAGACGCTCAACGCATTCTTCGAGGGCCGCTATGCCGCTGCAGAAAAAGCTGCCGCACGAGCAATGGAGCTGGGCGACACCTCCGCACTGCATCCGATCATCGCGGCGCGTAGCGCACACGAACTGCGCGAATACGAGAAGCGCGACGCCTACCTCTCGGCCGCCGAAGAAAAATCGACGGGCGATTCGACGATGCGACTGCTGGCGACCACCAAATTCATGCTCGACCAGCACGACCCGCGCGCCGCATTGCACGCGCTGCAACAGCTGCGCGCCAGCGGGGTCAAGAGCCATATCGGCGCGTTGTCGCTGGAGTTGAAGGCGCAGCAGCAGGCGGGCAACTGGGACGAGGTGCTGAACGTGCTCGACCAGTTGGAGAAGCGCGAGGCAATCGACGTCACCCTGGCCGCGCAACTGCGCCAGCAAGCCTGGCTGGAAAAGATCCGGCAACAGGAAGATCTGCCGGGACTGACCGCCTGCCTGAGGCATCTGCCGGGCGAACTCAAGCGACGCAGCAAGGTTGCATCCGCCGCCGCTCGCGCATTGATAAGCATGGGCGGCTGCCCGCTCGCGCAGCAATTGCTGGCCGACAGCCTGAATGCGCAATGGGACAGCGAGCTGGTCACGCTATATGGCGATTGCCATTACGGCGAACGCCCGGACGGCGACGCGATCGCGCAGATCGAACAGGCCGAGAAATGGCTGAGCCAGCACAAGGACGATGCCGGCCTGCTGCTCGCGCTCGGCAAGCTCTGCCTGCAGCAGGGACTGTGGGGCAAGGCGCAGAACTATCTGGATGCCAGCATCAGCGTCTCCCCCAGCCATGCGGCCTACACTGCGCTAGCGCAGTTGGCCGAGAAACTGGGCAAGCCGGCGGAAGCATCCAACTACTATCAACGTGCGATGAGGTTGGTAAACGTGAGCCGATAAATATGAACATGACTCGTTTTGCAGGTGTCGCAAACATGGTCGTATCCCTGTTCGCCATCCTGTCGACAATGACAGGAGCACGGGCAGAGACGGTATACAAATGCAGGAACCCGCAAGGCGACCTGGTTTATCAGCAAACATCCTGCGCAAAGGAAACCGAACCGGTTTCCTCGTGGGCAGCAACTTCCACCGCAGCACAACCGGACAGCTCCATCGATTCTGTCGTCGACGGAGTGCTGGTGCTCAGACAGCGCGAGAACGGACACTACCTGCTGAACGGCCGGATCAAGGGCAAGACATTGACGTTCATGGTCGACACCGGCGCATCGGCCATTTCGCTATCAAGATCGGCCGCCATGTCGGCGCAGATATATTGCCGCGACCAGATACTGATGCGAACGGCCAACGGCTCTTCCAGCGCA
>JALNYK010000072.1 GCA_023229845.1 Gallionella sp. | reverse complement strand
TGCACATCAACGACATTATTTTGGAATAAGGAAACATCATGGCTCGTCCTGACAAGAAGAAAGATGACAAGAACAAGCGTTCTTCCCGCAACAATCTGTTCAAGCGCCGCAAGTTCTGCCGCTTCACAGTGGATAAGATCGCGGAAGTGGATTACAAGGATGTGAACATCCTCAAGGAATTCATCTCCGAGAACGGCAAGCTGATCCCGGCTCGCATCACCGGCACCAAGACACGCTACCAGCGTCAATTGAGCACCGCCGTGAAGCGCGCACGTTTCCTGGCTTTGATGCCGTACACCGACCTGCATTAAGGAGCAGAACATGCAAATCATTTTGATGGAAAAAGTGGCCAACGTTGGTCAATTGGGCGATGTGGTTAAGGTCAAGAACGGCTATGCCCGTAACTTCCTGATCCCGCAAGGCATGGCTAAGCGTGCTACCGCAGCCAACATGGCTGAGTTCGAAGCAAAGCGTGTCGAGATCGAAGCGGCCGACAAGGCCAAGCTGGCCGATGCACAGGCTCGCGGCGAGAAGCTGGCCGGTCTGACTGTGCAGATCGCACAGAAGGCAGGCGTGGACGGCAAGCTGTTCGGCTCCGTCACCAATGCCGACGTCGCCGCAGCGCTGGGTGCTCAAGGCTACGCTGTGGAGAAGTCGCAAGTGCGTATCGCTGGCGGCCACCTGAAGCAAATCGGTGACTACCCGGTCAGCATCGGTCTGCACACCGATGTGGTTGTGGATATCACCGTCTCGGTGCTCGGCGAACACTAATTCGTCTCGTATCGCGGCAATACAAAAAAAGGACTGGCGACAGTCCTTTTTTGTTTTCATATGATTTTGTTGGGCGGGTTAAAATGCTCCCCGATTTCACCTCAGGTCAACACTTTCTCTCATGAATAATTTCTCCGGCTCCGACGCGCAACTCGACCAGATCAAGCTGCCTCCCCATTCGGTGGAGGCGGAACAATCGGTGTTGGGTGGGCTGCTGCTCGAATCGGGCGCGCTGGATAAAATCATCGATCTGATTTTCGATAGCGACTTCTATCGTCATGAGCACCGCCTGATCTATCGCCAGATCGTGCGTCTGAGCGAGCAGGCCAAGCCGGTGGATGTGATCACCGTCGCCGAGGCGCTGGAAAATGCCGGCGAACTGGAAAAAGTCGGCGGTCTGCCGTATCTGGGCAGTCTGGCGCAGAACGTGCCGTCCGCGGCGAACATCCGCCGTTACGGTGAGATCGTGCGCGAGCGCTCGATCATGCGCAAGCTGGTGGAAGTCGGTAGCGAAATCGCCAGCAGCGCCTACAACCCGACCGGTCGCGATGCCGGGCAGTTGCTGGACGAGGCGGAGAGCAAGGTGTTCGAGATCGCCGAGGCGGGGTCCAAGGGCAAGCAGGGTTTCTTCTCTATGCCGCCGCTGCTGACGCAAGTGGTCGAGCGCATCGAGACACTATATGGTCGCGATAATCACAGCGAGGTGACCGGCACTGCAACCGGCTACACCGATCTGGACCGGATGACCTCTGGGCTGCAGCCCGGCGACCTAGTCATCGTTGCGGGGCGTCCGAGTATGGGCAAGACCGCATTCTCGATCAACATTGCGGAGAACGTCGCGCTGGAGGGCAAGCCGGTCGCGATTTACAGTATGGAAATGGGCGCGGCCCAGCTGGTGATGCGTATGTTGGGGTCGGTCGGTAAGCTGAATCAGCACGACCTGCGTACCGGTCGTCTGCAGGACGACGATTGGGGGCGATTGACCCATGCGTTGGGCAGGCTCAACGATGCGCCTATCTTCATCGATGAAACCCCGGGTTTGTCCGCGCTGGAACTTCGCGCTCGTTCGCGTCGCCTGCATCGTCAGCATGGCGAGTTGGGCTTGATCGTCGTGGACTATCTGCAGTTGATGAGCGGGAATGCAGGCAAGGCGAGCGAGAATCGCGCCACCGAGATCTCGGAGATTTCGCGTTCGCTGAAGGCGTTGGCAAAAGAGTTGCATGTGCCGGTGATTGCGCTGTCTCAGTTGAACCGTAGTCTGGAGCAGCGTCCCAACAAACGACCAGTGATGTCCGACTTGCGCGAGTCCGGCGCTATCGAGCAGGATGCCGATTTGATCCTGTTTATCTATCGCGATGAAGTCTACAACAAGGATTCTCCAGACAAGGGCAAGGCCGAGATCATTATCGGCAAGCAGCGTAACGGTCCGATCGGTACGGTGGGTTTGGCGTTCCGTGG
The DNA here is from genome assembly GCA_023229845.1 of Gallionella sp. Taxonomy (GTDB): domain Bacteria; phylum Pseudomonadota; class Gammaproteobacteria; order Burkholderiales; family Gallionellaceae; genus Gallionella. Next base: position 276 of record JALNYK010000072.1, on the reverse strand, counting down.
CGAATATACTCGTTTCGAAAATCTGGCCGAAGGCGGCTATATCGACAGCGCGTATTAATCATTTTTGAAAATTTGAAAATAGTTGATGATTTCGTTTGAGGCGCGGATACCTTTTGTATATAATGCGGCCTCTTTAGGCGCGTAGCTCAGCTGGTTAGAGCACTACCTTGACATGGTAGGGGTCGTTGGTTCGAGTCCAATCGTGCCTACCAACACTTCGAGTGCGGCAATGCCGCACTTTGTATTTTCAGGAAGCAAAAACATGCCAGTCATCAC
>JALNYK010000012.1 GCA_023229845.1 Gallionella sp. | reverse complement strand
TCAAAAAAGGAGGCGGGCCTTACCCCCGGCACTTGCAGTAATTAGCTGTGGCTGCTTCCTTCCGGACCTGACCAGATTCACTACCCTGCAATGCGGGGAGACCCGCCAATTCGTTCATGTCGCATGCACCGGGATCATCCCGATACGCTTGCGCCATTCCACCGGGCCGGTGTCGTGTACGGAATTCCCCCGCACATCGACCGCCACCGTCACCGGCATGTTCTCGACTTCAAATTCGTAAATCGCCTCCATCCCCAGTTCCGGGAATGCGACGACTCTTGCGCTGCGTATTGCCTTCGAAACCAGATAAGCCGCGCCGCCCACCGCCATCAGATAGACCGCGCCATGCTTCCGGATCGACTCGATCGCCTCCTTGCTGCGCTCGGCCTTGCCCACCATGCCGATCAGGCCAGTCTGGGCCAACATCGTTTCGGTAAAACCATCCATGCGTGTCGCGGTGGTCGGCCCGGCAGGCCCAACGACTTCGTCGCGCACCGGATCAACCGGGCCGACATAATAAATGAAGCGGTCGGTAAAATCCACGCCGGCAGGCAGTTTTTCGCCGCGGCCCAGCATTTCCACGATACGTTTGTGCGCGGCATCGCGCCCGGTCAACAGCTTGCCGGACAATAACACGGTCTCGCCCGGCTGCCAGTGCGATATTTCCTCACGCGTGACTTTATCCAGATTCACCCGCCGCGAATTTTCGGCCGGATGCCACTCGATATCGGGATAGTCCTCAAGCTTCGGCGGCTCGAACGATGCAACGCCGGAACCATCCAGCTCGAAATGCACATGCCGCGTCGCGGCGCAGTTGGGAATGATCGCCACCGGCTTCGACGCCGCATGCGTCGGATAATCCAATATCTTCACGTCCATAACCGTGGTCAGCCCGCCCAATCCCTGCGCACCTATGCCCAGCGCATTGACCTTGTCGCACAGTTCGATGCGCAACTCCTCGATGCGATTCTGCGGCCCGCGCGCCTTCAACTCGCTCATATCTATCGGCAGCATCAGCGCCTGTTTGGCCAGCAGCACCGCCTTCTCCGCGGTGCCGCCGATGCCTATGCCCAGCATCCCCGGCGGACACCAGCCCGCGCCCATTTCCGGCACTTGCTGCAGAACCCACTCGACGATGTCGTCGCCGGGGTTGAGCATCCCCAGCACCGCCTTGTTCTCCGAGCCGCCGCCCTTGGCCGCGATCTCCACCTCGACCTTATCGCCCTGCACCAGCTCGACATGCACCACCGCCGGCGTGTTGTCGCCGGTGTTCTTGCGCCGTCCGGCAGGATCTGCGACCACGGAAGCGCGCAGCGTGTTGTCCGGATCGAGATAAGCCTTGCGCACGCCGGCGTTGACCATGCCGACGATGTCCATGTCCGCCTCCCAGCGCACCGACATGCCGACCCGGACGAACGCGACGACGATCCCGGTGTCCTGACAGATCGGCCGATGTCCCTGCGCGCACATGCGCGAATTCGCCAGTATCTGCGCCATCGCATCCTTCGCCGCAGGCGACTGCTCGATGCGCCAGGCGTCGGCCAGCGCACGGATAAAATCCGCCGGATGGTAATAAGAAATGAACTGCAACGCGTCCGCGATGCTGTCGATGAAGTCTTGCTGCCGGATGGTCGTCATGGAATTGCGCAGATGAAATGAGCGCGGCGATTATCGGCAGCGACAGCGGCAGCGTCAATTCGAATTATCTCTCCTGGCAGCCTGCCGGGCCTATTGACCGCCGGCCCGCGAGTGCGTAGGGTTAAGGCTGTTTTTAACCGCGGGAAGATTGTCTTGTCCAACATCAGTAAATTTGCCGACAAGTGGGTACTAGTTATAGACGACATGGAAGGAATGCGCTCGCAGCTGCGCATGTCGTTAACCAATTCCGGATTTGCCAAGCTCCATATCGTAGCGAACATCAGAGAGGCGCTCGAACGCATGGCGAACAATCGCTATGACGTGATCCTGTGCGACTACTCGCTCGGAGACAGTACCGACGGGCAACAGTTTCTGGAACACTTGCGCACCAACGACCTGATCAGCCGCAACACCATTTTCGTGATGATCACCGCAGAGCAGGCCTACGAAAAAGTGGTAGCCGCCTCCGAATGCGCGCCAGACGACTATCTGCTGAAGCCCTTCACCGCGAGTCAATTCAACGCCCGTCTGGAGAAATTGCTGGAACGCCAGGCGTATTTCGCCAGCATAGACAAGGCCGCCGATGCGAAGGACTGGACTCGCGTCATCGCCGAATGCGACAGGGCCCTGCCGACCAAAAACAAATACTTCCTAGAACTGTGCAAGACCAAAGCCGCGGCGCTGATGCACAGCAACCGCCCGCAAGAAGCCGCCAACCTGTATCGCGAAATGCTGGCGCTACGCCCTATCGGCTGGGCCAGGCTGGGCTTGGCTCGCGCGCTGGCGCTGCTGGGCCAAAAAGACGAAGCGCAACAGATCGCGCGGGAAATTCTGACGGACTCACCCCAATTCATGGCCGCCTACGATTTTCTCGGCGGACAATTGGCCTCGTCCGGCGAGAAAAACGCGGCGCTGGACGTGCTGCAAAAGGCACGCGAAGTCTCGCCGGGCACGATGAACCGCATACGCGAACTGAGCACGCTGGCGGTCAGCGCGGGACAGCCCGAACTGGCCGAATCGGTGATGCGCCAGGCACTGCAGAAACACAAGTATTCTCCGGTGCGCCAAGTGAACGACTACGCAATACTCTCCAAGGCGCTGACGAGTCAGGGCAAAGCCGACGAAGCGCTGAGCGTCGTCGCAGATGCCCGCAAGGACTTCCGCGACGAACACAGCCAGATCGTTCTGGCAACTAGCGAAAGCGTCGCCCATCGCGCCGCCGGCAACGACGAACTGGCCGAGGCCGCGCTGGCCCGCGCCATGGCCGGAGACATCAATGCGCTCCCGGCGGAAACGGTCACCGCGATTGCGGATGCCTGCTTCGCGCTAGGCAAGGAAGACGAGGCCAACAAACTGCTGCGTCACGCCATCCAGAACAACCCGGAAGACGAGACGATCAAGAGTAAGGTTCACGACGTTCTGACTGCAGCCGGCAAGGAGATTACCGAAGCCGATGCGATGATCGAAGACAGCACACAGGAGATCATCCGCATCAACAACGAGGGCGTGCGCAAGGCAGAGTCCGGACAATTCGACGAAGCCGCCGAACTCCTGAGCGAGGCCGCCGACCGCCTGCCGAACAACCTGCAGATCGTCGGCAATGCCGCATTGGTGATCGCACTGCATCTGGTGAAGAGCGGCAACAACCCGAAGCTGCTGGCACAGTGCTTGCGCTACCGCGACTTGCTCGTCAAGAAATCGCCGGACTACCCGAAGATCACCCAGATCGACAGCCAGCTCAGGCTGCTGCAATCGCAAAAAACCGGCCAATGAACGACCTCTACGCCGCCGTCATCCACGACGTAAAGAACCAGCTTGCCGAACTGGCATTACGCCTCGGCGAACGTGCCGATGCGCAACAGGAAATGCTCATCGCGATGAATGCGGCGCGACGCCTGTCCGAAATGCTGCTGGTGATCCGGCAGAAATCCGAGCTGCTGAACGTCAACCCGGATTCGGTCGACACCGCAGACTTCCTGATGATCCTCGCCGCGGAATATCGCGAATTATTCCCGGCGCTCGTAATCGATATCGAAACCGAACATACCCCCGCTTTCGCCTTCTTCGACGATGCTCTGGTGCGCTTGGCGTTATCCAATGCCTTGCACAACGCCTGTCGCAGCGCCAGAACTCGCGTCAGACTCGCCGCCCGCGAACAGGACAAGATGCTGGTTCTCGAAGTCGCGGACGACGGCCCGGGATTCCCGGATAGCATGCTGGAAAACAAGGCCAACACGCCGGCCTCCGCCAGCAACCGCGGGACCGGACTGGGGCTCTATCTCGCAAGAAAGATCGCGGAATTGCACAAGCTGGAAGGACGTTGCGGACGCATCGAGTTAAGCAATGACGGGGGCGCGGTGTTCCGGATGTTTCTGCCTTGATAGATGAAAGCCTGAGAAACACCGTTGTCCACGAAAATCACGAAAGACACGAAACGTGTTGAACAGGTATTTCGCGATAAAGCGGCAACTTACAACTTCAAAAGTTATTTCTGCTTTAGTTCGTGCTTTTCGTGTATTTCGTGGACAAATTGCTTTTCAGGATAAGGCGATCGTCACACCCACTTCGCCCATCGCAGCTTGATACTCCGCCGCCACGGCGACACCTACCACGCACACCAGTTCGTCGCCGCAATAGATCAGCGGCAGGCGTTCGCGCCGCCAGGGTGGCACTCCGTATTCCTGCAACAGATTCTTCAGGCTGCGCTTTGCGGCACCTCGATGCGGGCGCAGGGTCTCGCCGCCGTTGCGCAAGCGCAGCGTGACCGGCGCGCAACGCAACTTCTCCGAACTAATTCCCGCTCCCCTCGCTTCGGCGAAATGCAGCCGGGTTCCCAGCGCCGGCCAGTCCAGCTCGGCCTCGCCGCTCCACGACAACGCCAGCCCGCTATCGAATTCGCCCAATGCCGGCGACACATAGGCCCGATCGCGATAGCGATGCACTTCCCATACGCCGTATTCGACGCACACCGCCGCATCCTGTCGTGCGTCGCACAGTTGATGCAGCATGACGTCGAGTTGCGCGGCCTGCGGCATCGCAGCACCCCGGCGATGCAGGAAATAGCGCAACAGATTTTTCGCGCGCGGAGGCGTCAACGCGCGCAGCGCGGCGACGCTCAGCGCATCGTCGAGCATCGCCCCCTCGGCATCGATCTGCGCGAGGTCGTCGAGCATCTCGCTGGCCTCGGCGAAATGCCGCGCACTGCGCGCCAAGGTATCGCGATAGGAGGGGAAGCGCTCTTCCAGCAACGGCAGTGCGCGGTGGCGCAGGAAATTGCGCGGATAGCTGTCGTCGGCGTTGCTCTCGTCCTCGACCCACTGCAGCCCATGCTCATGCGCATAGTCGAGCAACACCGCGCGCGGCAGATCGAGCAAGGGGCGCAGCAAACGATGCGCCCCCCCCTCTCCCCAACCCTCTCCCACGAGGGGAGAGGGAGCGCCCGCAGGTATCCCGCCAATGAACGGCCCTTCGACCTTGCTCAAGACAGGCCTTTCGACGGAGCTCAAGACAGGCATTGCCGCGACGCCGCGCACGCCGGAGCCACGCAGAAGTTGCAGCAACAACGTCTCGGCCTGATCGTCGGCATGATGCGCTAGTGCTACAAAGTCGCAGGACTGGCGCGCGAACGCGGCATGGCGCAGCTTGCGCGCGGCCGCCTCGATGCCGTGTTCGCGCAGCGGCGCGATATCGACATGTTCGATATTCAGGGGAATGTCCAGCTTGGCGCACAGGGCGGCGCAAAACTCCGCCCAGGCATCGGCGTTCGGGCTGATGCCGTGGTGAACATGCAATGCGGAAAGACGCCAGGAGAAGCGCGGCGCGAGACGATGCAGGATATGGAGCAATACGACCGAATCCATCCCGCCGCTAAGTCCGACCAGGATGGCGCTGCGGGGCGGGATCAGCGGCTCAAGCTGTGAGGTAATCCGGTCGATGAGCGCAGGGCACGGCACGCCGTGCCCCTACACAGCCAATTCTTTGAACTTGCCATAACTCATCAGCTTATTGAAACGATCCTGCATCAGGCTAGCGACCGGCTTGTTCTGCGCCTGCTTCAGCGCTTCCTGCAAGGCCTTCTTCACGCCCTGCATGGTTGCGGCATAGTCGCGGTGTGCGCCGCCCAGCGGCTCAGCCACGATCTTGTCCACCAGCCCCAGCGTCTTCAGGCGCGTCGCGGTGATGCCCAGCGTCTCGGCGGCATCCGAGGCTTTCTCCGCGCTCTTCCACAAGATGGAGGCGCAGCCTTCCGGCGAAATCACCGAGTAGGTCGCGTATTGCAGCATCAGCATCGCATCGCCGACCGCGATTGCCAGCGCGCCGCCGGAACCGCCCTCGCCGATCACCGTGCAGATGATGGGCACGCGCAACTCGGCCATCTCGTACAGGTTGCGGCCGATCGCCTCGGATTGGCCGCGCTCTTCCGCACCGACGCCGGGATACGCGCCGGGCGTGTCGATGAAGGTCATGATAGGGATGCCGAACTTCTCGGCGAGCTTCATGAGCCTCAGCGCCTTGCGGTAGCCCTCGGGACGCGGCATGCCGAAGTTGCGCAGGATTTTTTCCTTGGTGTCGCGGCCCTTCTGGTGGCCGATCACCATCACGCTCTGGCCGTTGAAGCGCGCCAGGCCGCCGATGATCGCCTTGTCGTCCGCATAAGCGCGGTCGCCATGCAGTTCTTCGAAATCGGTGAACAGGTGCTCGACATAGTCCAGCGTATAGGGCCGCTGCGGATGGCGCGACACCTGAGATATCTGCCAGGGCGTGAGCTTGGCGTAGACATCCTTGGTCAACGCCTCGCTCTTCTTCGACAGCCGGTTGATCTCGTCGGCGATGTCCAGCGCGGAATCGTCCTGCACGTAACGCAACTGCTCGATCTTGTCTTCCAGCTCGGCGATGGAGCTTTCAAAATCCAGAAATGACACTTTCATATTTGCTCCCTACTTAAAACGCGGCGCGATGATACTACAGGGCGCCTCCAAAAACCTACTGTGCGCCCGGCAGCAATATTGCGCTTTCCTTATAAACCGAAGAAACGCTTGACGGTCGCCAGCACCTCGTTGTGGCGATGGTCGATTTCCTTGTGCAATGCGGCCTCGTCCAGATTCTGCAACGCGCTGTCCAGCTCTGCGCGGCGCGTCACCAGCACATGTGCGATCTCCTCGGCGATGGTCGGGCGCGCCAGCAGGATTTCCTCGAAGGCATCCTTGTCCAGGCGATAACACTCGACATCGGTTTTGGCCACGACGGTCGCGACGCGCGGCGAACCGGTCATCAGGCTCATTTCGCCGAAGAAGTCGCCCTTGGTCAACACGTTCAGGCTGCGCTTCTCGCCGTTGGCCGCCTCGAGGAACACTTCCGCATCGCCGTTGATGATGATGAACAGCCAGTGCTGCGCGGGCGTGCCCTGCTTGGCGATGGTGTTGCCCTTGGCGAACGGCGCGTACCTAAGGCGCTCGGCCAGTTTCTGCAGCTCGTCCTCGGTCAATTGTGCGAACAGTTCGACGCGCCTGAGCGTCCTGACGCGCAACGACAGTTCGCGCTGGTGCAGCGCCTCTTCGTGCTTCTCGTTGTCCTTGATGTAGTGGACGTTCTGCTCCTCGACCGCCAGCTTGATGCCGGCGCGTTCCAGCGCGGTGTAGATGTGCCAGCGCACCGCGCCGTCGGTCGGGTCGTCCGCGACCAGGTCGGTCAGCCAGTAGCGCAGCGCATAACGCGCGCAGCCTTTGTCTATCTCCATCAGCACGCAGCTCGGCGCGGGGTTCTTCGCGACGTTGTTGATCTCGGCCTGCTGCACCGCATTCTCCACCGCATTGATCACCCGGGTCGGCGTGGTCTTCAGGTTGACGTTGAACCACACCCAGCGGCGCCACTGCACCGGCTGATCGGCGCGCCGGCCCAGCACCAGAAACTTGTTCTTCATCAACTGGCTGTTCGGGAACACCACGGTCTCCCAGTTGCGCGTCTCAACCAGCGTGGAACGCCAGCGGATGTCCACCACCCGCCCGGAAATGTCGTCCACCTTGATCCAGTCGCCGATCTCGATGGAATTATCCAGTTGCAGCGCGAGACCGCCGAGGATGTTGCCCAAGGTATCCTGCATCGCGAACGCGACGACCGCGGTAATCATCGCCGAAGTCGCAACGATGCTGCCCAAATCCAGCCCGGCGTAGCGCAGGCGCACCAATCCCCAGGCGATATAACCGACAATGACGAAGATGTCCTCCGCGATGCGCGGCGGCGTGACCCGCACCAGCGGCAGCACGATGCGGAACACCAGCAGCCCCCACAGACGGATCACCGCGATGCCGGCCCCGATCAGCCCGGCCTCGTGCAGCGCCGCGGCGGCGGAAATGAACTGCATCGCATGGATCAGGCTGCCGACGAATTGCACGAACAGACAAGCCAGAAAGAACGCCAGAGTATTCAGCACGCTCTTGCGATCTTCCCGGTGGAAATGCAGTAACAGGAAAGCCAGCGCGATGGTCATCACCAGCACCGGCAGCGACTCCTCGCGCCAGAAGAACTGCATCGCAGTGTTCCAGAATGACATGCTCACCCCTCGCGTTTAACGGCGAACATTCTACACCAGCGAATGTGCCGCCAGCCGTTGCGGCCGGCGCCAGAACGACCAAGCAGCGGTGCGCGTCAGACTGATGCGGAGCATGCCGTGCTCGCTCGGGATATCGAGCTGCAACCGTGCGATGTCGCCGCGCCGCAACGCCTGCCATAACGGCTGCGCATAGCCCGTTTCGAACTCCTGCAAGGCCGCACGCCAGTCATCCAGGTCTTTGCGCTGCATGGCACTGCGCAACCCCGTCCAAACCAGCAACTGCTCGCCCTCCTCCGTGTCAGCATTCCACGCTCCGCCCCATTCGGAAAAGGGCAGGCCCGACGCCGAAGCGAACATCCCGGCCAGTTCCTCGTCCGAAACGACATCTGCATAGCGACAAGGCGACCGAACATCGGCCTGACCGTTGCCCCACAGCCACAGACAGTTCACCGGCAACTCGCCGCGCTCCTCCCGCAACGCATTCAGCGGATGCCCGAACAGCAGCATCTGCATCTCGTTGAACAACTGTTGCCAGCGCGCGCCCTCGCCCCCCTCCGGCAACAACCCGCGAATGTCGCTTCCGCCGGCTTGCGACAGCGGCACGGTGCGGATGTCCGGCTGCGCGTCCAGCCGCAGATACCAGCGCTGCGGATGCGGTACTGCGAACGCCATCCCCTGCCCTGCGAAATGTTCGTTCAGCGCCGCGCACAACTGCGCCGCCTCGTCCGCCGTCACATCGGCCAGCGGATGCATCACCAATTGATTGCGGCTCAATTGCATATTCGCCGGATCGGCGCGCAGCCAGCATCCATCGCCCAACCCGTCGAACGCCGCCGATACTCCCGCAACCGGCGTGCCGACGTAACCCGGCACGAGAAACAGATCGCACAGCAACGTCTCCAGCGACTTCGCTTCCTGCATCTCATGAACGCCGCGCGCCAGCATACGCTCCAGCGCAGGCAGGGCCAGCCCCTGCGCGGCCTCGGCGGCAATATTGGCGGGAAGGAATAAATCGGGAAGAATCAGATGGACGCTACGCATGGCCGGGATTCTATCATCCGCCGACCTTCGGCCCGGCAGCACGAACACCGGAAGAGCGCGCCATCGATGGGCGAGGCAAACGAATCTGGGGTTCTTGAGGCAGCGCTGAACCAGTATGATTTTGTCGTTCCAAAAAGCGGGAACCCGTTTAAATCAACAAGCCGGATTCCCACTTTCGAGAATAACGACTTAATCAGCGTTGCCTTAGCGAGCGATTCCCGGAGTGGAAATTTCGGTGTTGGTCGAGTCTTCGAACATCCCGGCATAAGCATCCTCCAGCGCGCGGGCCAGCCCCCGAGCGTCGCATAGCGGGCTGTTTGCCATAGCCTCGCGTTGCGAAAAGCGCAATTGCCTGCACAGCTCGACGTTCCTCGCGAGCGCGACGGTCTTTTCGATGTATTCCGCTTCCGTGCGCGCGATCCATTCGCTGTGCCCGATGGCGTCGACTAGCGATGCGGTGAAGCGTGCGCCTACATGATCCCCCAACAGGGTAATCACGGGCGCGCCCATCCATAAAGCGTCGCAAGTGGACGTGCCGCCGCCGTGTCCGCCTATCGGATCGAGGGCGACATCGAGCTTGTCGTGTTCTGCCATGTAATCCGCCCACGGACTGCCGGACCGAAGCTCGACCCGTTCCGCGACGATGCCGTGCATCGCCAGTTCCGACAGGATGCGCTGCCGGTTGCCGGCATCGGCGAGGTCCTTATTTTTGAGCAGCAAACGCCCTTCCGGCAAGGCATGCAGCACTTGCGCCCACAGCCGCAAGGTCTGCGGTGTGATCTTGCCGAGGTTGTTGAAACTGCCGATCCGGATGCCGCCGTCTTCGGCGGGACGCCAATCGGAGGCCGGCGCATCGGCGATGGTCTTGTAGGCGAGCCACACTCGCGGGAGCTGCCATAACCTTTCGCTGAATTGCCCTTCCAGCTCCGGGGGGCAGAGCATCTCGTCGCCGATCCAGTAGTCCATCTCCGTCAGCCCGGTGCTGGCGAAATACAGGTAGGTGGCCTGCACCGGCGCGGCGCGGCGCGCGAATACGCCGAGGCGATTGTGGGCAGAGTGGCTGGAGAGATCGACGAGCACGTCGATGCCGTCCGCCTCGATGCGTTCGCACACCGCCTCGTCGGACAGGCCCGCGATCTGAACCCAGTGATCCGCCGATGCATTCAGCCGTTCGGTGACGGCGTCGCGCAGTCTGTGGTTGGAATAGGCATACAGCTCGACGCGCGAGCGGTCGTGTTGGGTAAACAATTGTTCGATGAAATAACTGACGGAATGCTTGCGGAAATCGCCCGACACATAGCCCACTTTCAAGCGCCTGCCCGACAGCTGCGAACGCGCAAACCGCTTCTCGCGGGCGGCTTGCCTGATATGTGCGGGGATGCAGGCAAGCTCCCATCCGCGCGCTTCGGCCAGATATTCGGCGGCCGGCATGGCCGCATGGTAACCAAGTGCGAACAGCAGATTGCTGTAGGCCGTGGCGTAATCGGGTTTGAGTTCGAGCGCCTGCCGATAGCAGCCGATCGCGCCATCGAGATCGCCCTGGGCGCGCAACGCATTGCCCAGGTTGCAACTGGCTTCAACCAGTCCGGGCTGCAACTCGATCGCCTTGCGGTAGCTGGCGGCCGCGGCATCGAAGCGGTTCAGCGCCTGTAAGGCGTTGCCCAGGTTGTAGTGGGCATCGGCGAGCGCAGGGTTGATTTCGATGGCGCGCCGATAGCATGCAGCCGCCTCTTCGAACTCGCCTTTCGCGAGCAGCGCCGCGCCGAGATTGCAATGGGCGTGCGTATAGTCGGGAAAGATAGCGATCGCCTTCCGGTAACGCTCAATGGCCTCGTCCAGTTTGCCTTGCCGGTATAACAGTGCGGCTAGATTGAAGTGCAATTCCGCCATGTGCGGCGCGAGAGCCAAGGCGCGGCGATGGCTATCGGCGGCCCGATCCAGTTCGCCCAGCGCGTCGAGGGCGTGACCAAGATTGCTGTGCGCCTCGACATAATTCGGCGACAGCGCAATGGCGCGCCGATAACTTTCGACCGCACCCTGCAATTGTCCACGCGTCTGCAATGCATGACCGAGGTTGTAATGAAAAACCGCATTGCCCGGCTCAAGAACGCTGGCTTTGGCAAAACAAGCGATGGCCTCTTCGTGCCTGCCCATCGCCTGAAGCACATTGCCCAAGTTGTTGCGAAAAAGCGGCGAATTGGGGCGGGAGCGGATGGCGAGTTCGATGAGTTCGAGCGCGAGATCGTTATCGCCGATCTGGTGTGCGAGCATGCCAAGCAGGTGCAGCGCCTCAGGGTGATCTGGCTGCTCGCGAAGGGCCTGCTGATAAGCGTCGTAAGCCTGCTCCAGCCGCCCGGCCTGGTGATGCGCCAGGCCGGTCTGAATATACGAATCAGCGCTCCGACTCAAACCGACCTGTTTGCCCATGCAGCACTTCTTGTATTTCTTCCCGCTCCCGCATGGGCAGGGATCGTTACGCTCCGGCTGACTCATTGCCGACTTGCGGAAAGGCGCAAAAATTCATGTACGGGGAAGCCCCTACTTTCCTGCGTCATACCGGCGTCGCAGCCCGCATAGCGCAAAGCGATATCCGCCTTGTAATTGTCGATACGTTTCATGTCCGTGGTATTGATCGTGCCGCGAGACGAACCGCATCGATTAATACAACGCTGCGTCATCTCCATGCACTGGAGCCCTGATTGATTTGGCCGCGAGTTTATCAGGCATTACTGACACTGGATATTGAAACGCAGACTCGATGCAAGAGCAGGTTTGATTGCACCAGACCAGCCGGATTGACAGCCCCGGCACCAACTCATACAGTGCGCCCTCTTGCGCAACCGCCGCAATACAACCGCACCGCAAAGCACGGTGAGAGCACGGCGGATAATCAGACCTGGAGGCTGGCGCAAACATCCCGCTCATCAGCCCCCTCTCCCGCTTGCGGGAGAGGGTTGGGGAGAGGGTGCCTTTCCGCACATGCGGATGTTATTTAAGGGGATAACAATTGCCGGCCTCCAGCCATTCCGTCCGTCGCGGACACACCATCGCTTGCGTGCGCGGCCATCGCCCATCGGGACATCCATAGCCATGGACATCCTGCAACGCATCTACAAGCTGCACCAGGCCGTTTCCTCGCGCCGCCACCCGGTCTCGCGCGCCACGCTGGAGCAAGAGCTCGAATGCTCGCGCGCCACCGTCAAGCGCGTCATCGAGAAAATGAAGCTGTACTTCAACGCGCCTATCGAATACGACCGCGAGCGCAACGGCTATTACTACGACACGCGGGACAGACAAGCTTTCGAACTCCCCGGCGTCTGGTTCAACGCCGCCGAACTCCACGCACTGCTCGCCACCCAGCAACTGCTGGCACAACTGCAACCCGGCCTGCTCGACACCCACCTCAAACCGATCAAAGAATGCGTCGAAAAACTGCTCGCCGCCGGACAACACGACGGCGGCGAAATCGCCAAACGCGTGCGCATCCTGCGCATGGCCGGGCGCGACACCTCCGGCGCACACTTCCAGACCGTCGCGGGCGCGCTGCTGCAACGCCAGCGACTCGCCATCCACTACCACGGGCGCAGCAACGACGAGGAATCGCAGCGCGAAATCTCCCCGCAACGCCTCACCCATTACCGCGATAACTGGTATCTCGACGCCTGGTGCCACCAGAAGAACGGCTTGCGCAGCTTCGCCGTGGACAGACTGCGCGAAGCGAAGCCATTGGAAAAACGCGCCAAAGACATCGCCGAAAAAGAACTGGATGCCCACTTCGCCACCGGCTACGGCATCTTCGGCGGCAAACCCAAACACACCGCCGTGCTGCGCTTCACCCCCGAACGCGCCCGCTGGGTCGCCGAAGAACAATGGCACCCGCAACAGCAAGGCCGCATCCTCGAAGACGGCAGCTATGAGCTATGCCTCCCCTACTCCGACCCGCGCGAACTGGCGATGGATGTGCTCAAGCATGGGGCGGAAGTCGAGGTGATCGAGCCGAAATCGCTACGGGAGATGGTGCGGGAGCAGTTGAGGGGGGCGTTGGGGAGATATGAAAAATGAGGTGGTGTAGCTCAGGATTTGAGCTTGAGGGTGTGAATAATGGGAACCGACATCAACCAAAGGAAAACATCATGTCACGGCGCGCATTCCTGAAATCAATCACGGCACTGATCGGAGGACTCGCGCTGCCCGCGCTTGCGCACGCCAAGCCGGGGTTTGGCACCTCGAAAAGCTTGCAGCACTCGCCTGTCGCCGGATTCCAGTACCACCAAGGCGAAGCGCTGTGGCCGCAACTCGCGGCCGGCCAACCGCTGCAACTGATGCGCGAAGCCGATAACAAGTACGACGACCGCGCCGTGCGCGTGGAATGGCAAGGCCACAAACTGGGCTACATTCCCCGGCAGGACAATGCCGCCGTCTCGCAATTGATAGATAGAGGGGAGCGGCTGGAGGCAGTCATCGCAGGGCTGGCGGAAAGTCGCAACCCTTGGGACAGAATCATGGTGGAAGTGAAATGGTGGATGTGATCGACAAACACGCTGGCGAATTATCCCGTCCATTGGCGCATGTGCGCCAGTTGCCGGATGGGCGATGGGTTGAGCATTTTCTGGATGAGCATTCACAATCCGTCTCGGAACTCGCGGCGAGATTCGCTTCCGTCTTCAACAGTCAAGATTGGGCTCGGCTGTCCGGGTTATGGCACGACCTCGGAAAGTTCCGCGAGAAATTCCAGCAATACATCAAGTCCGTCAGCGGCTACGATGCCGAAGCCCACATCGAAGGCGCTCCAGGGCGGGTGGATCATTCCACGACCGGCGCTATCCACGCCATCGACAAGCTGGGCATCCAGGGGCGCATCCTCGCCTACCTGATCGCCGGACACCATGCCGGCCTGCCCGACTGGAACAGCGTGGAAGGCGGCAATGCGTCGCTTTATAACCGCGTAGAGGAAGGCAGGAAGAAAGGCTATTTGCAAGAAGCGTTGCATGCCTCTCCGGCAACCGGCATTCTCGACCAGCCACGCCCGTCTTCACCACCACCACAAGGTTCGCTGGCGCTGTGGATCAGGATGCTGTTTTCCTGTCTGACGGATGCAGACTTCCTAGATACCGAATCCTTCATGGATGGCCGCAAAAGCGATTTGCGCTCCGGTTATCCCTCGTTGCTGAACCTGAAAACGGCGTTCGACCAGCACATGGCGGACAAAACTGCCAACTCGAAAGACAGTGCCGTCAACCGCATCCGTGTCGAGGTGCTGCGCCAGTGCCGCGAAAAGGCAACGCAGCCTTCCGGGCTGTTTTCGCTCACCGTGCCGACCGGTGGCGGCAAGACGCTTTCCAGCATGGCATTTGCATTGAATCATGCCGTGCATCACAGCAAGAGCCGCGTGATCTACGTCATCCCCTACACCAGCATCCTCGAACAGACTGCGAATGAATTTCGCAAGATATTCGGCGATGCAAACGTCATCGAACACCACAGCAACCTCGACCCCGACAAGGAAGACTCTCGCTCCCGCTTGGCGACAGAAAACTGGGACGCTCCCATCATTGTCACCACCAACGTGCAGTTTTTCGAATCACTGTTCGACGCCAAAACAAGTCGCTGCCGCAAGGTGCACAACATCGTGAACAGCGTAGTGGTGCTGGACGAGGCGCAGCTGCTGCCGCCGGAATTCCTCGCACCTATCCTGCATGTGATGCAGGACTTGGCAAGCCCAAGCTACAAGGTCAGTTTCGTGCTCTCCACCGCGACGCAGCCCGCCTTCTCGCCGCGCGCGAAATTCGCCGGGCTCAAGGAAGTGCGCGAACTGATGGACGACCCCGGTCAGCTTTATGTCGACTTGAAGCGCGTCGAAGCCGAACTGCCGCGGGACTTCAATGCGTCGAGCACTTGGGAATCCATCGCCACCGAATTGCAGCAATACGATTCCGTGCTGTGCATTGTCAACTCGCGCAATGACTGCCGCGAACTGCATGCGCTGATGCCAAAAGACACCATCCACCTCTCCGCGCTGATGTGCGGCCAACACCGAAGCCAAGTAATAGCCGAGATCAAGCAGCGTCTGAAAGACGGCATCCCCACGCGAGTGGTCAGCACGCAACTGGTCGAGGCCGGGGTGGACATGGATTTTCCCGTGGTCTATCGCGCACTGGCCGGACTGGACGCAGTGGCCCAAGCCGCCGGGCGCTGCAACCGCGAAGGCGCGCTAAAAGATGCAGAAGGGGCTCATATCATGGGACGCGTCGTCGTTTTCGTGCCGCCGAAAGACCCCGCTCCGGGCTTGCTTCTTAAAGCGAAACAAAGCGGGCAGGAAATCATGCGACTGACCCAAGACGACCCGCTCACCCGCGAACGCTTCGAAGCCTACTTCCAACATTACTACGCCAGCCTGAACAGTCTGGACAAAGAAGGCATCATCAGCCTGCTGGACATGCACAACCAGGCCGAGGCAAGAAAAGGCGAATTCAACTTCCGCACCGCCGCCGACAAATTCCGCCTGATCGACGAAGAGGGCCAGACCGCCGTCATCGTGCGCTACGGCGAAAGTCCCGAGTTGATCGAAAGTCTCGAAGCCAGTCAAAACATGGAGCCGCACCAGCGGCGCGGCATTCTGCGCAAGCTACAACGTTACACGGTCAACATACGCGAGCACGAATGCAAAGCGCTAAGTAACTCAGCAGATATTGAGGAGGTTTTCTCTGGTGTATTTATACAAAAAACCTCGGGCATATACGATAAGAAGCTAGGCTTCTTGACTGACGGAGTGACTCTTTCCGCCTTTGAATTAACAGGATAAAAAATGTAAAGCCGCCTTGCGGCGGCTTTTACAAAATTGCACCTTTTTATGTTTCAACCCTCGCCAACCATTGAGCTCAGCGCATGGAGATAGTAAGAGATTGTATTTTTAGTTGCAACACCTTTTTATGAAGTATAGACTGCCCGCCATGAACTTAAGCCGTCTGGTGAGGTGGTTATGGATTGGAAAGGAATAATTCGAGAGGTTCGATTGCTTTTGTTGCAATTACCACCTTTCAGATTTTTGGCGGTGTGGTTGCTGGCAGCAATTGCGCTGATTGGCGCTATCTATAGGGGGCATTGATTTGAAAACTTACTGTCTTGAAATCACCGGCGATTTCGCCTGCTTCACCCGACCGGAGATGAAGGTCGAGCGGGTGAGCTACGACGTGATGACGCCCTCTTCCGCCCGTGCGGTGTTCGAGTCCATTCTGTGGAAACCGGCCATCCGCTGGCATGTCGAGAAGATTGAGGTATTGAAGCCGATACGCTGGGTGACCATCCGGCGCAACGAAGTCGGTGCGGTCGTTTCGGTGCGCAATGCGCAGGAGGCCATGAACAAGGGGGCGGGCAACCTCGGCCTGAACATTGAGGACGAGCGCCAACAACGTGCAGGTTTGTTTCTGCGCGATGTGACCTATCGTATCCATGCGCATTTCGAGTTGCTACCCAATGCCGGAGAGAACAACACCATTGGCAAATTCCTGGACATGTTCGAGCGCCGCGCCGTGAAAGGGCAATGCGTGAACCAGCCCTACCTCGGCTGCCGCGAGTTTGCCTGCGACTTCAAACTAGTGGATACGACAAAGCCACAAACCGCCACCATCGCTGAAACGCGCGATCTCGGCTGGATGCTCTACGACATGGACTACGCCAACGCCGCCGATCCGCAGCCGCGCTTCTTCCGTGCGCAACTGGACAACGGCGTGCTCAGCGTCCCGGCGTGGAATAGCGAGGAGGTACGAGGATGATCTTGCAAGCGCTCAACGAGTATTACCAACGCAAGACCCGCATGCCGGACAGCGACCTTGCGCCGCCGGGATTCGAGCACAAGGCGATTCCCTTCCTCATCGTGCTGACGGCACAAGGCGAGTTTGCCGGGCTGGACGACACGCGCGAAGGCGAAGGAAAGAAGAAGGTCGCCAAAACTTTCCTCGTGCCGCAAACCGTCAAACGCTCTTCCGGTGTAGCCGCGAATTTATTGTGGGACAACCCCGGCTATGTGTTCGGCATCGACAACAAGGGCAAGCCGGAACGCGCACGCGAACAGCATCTGGCTTTCGTCGAAGCCATCCGTGCCCGCTTCGCGCAGGCTGACGATGTGGCTATCCGCGCCGCACTGGCTTTTCTCGAACGCGGCGACTTTGCCAAAGTCTTCGAGCATCCTCAGTGGACGGAAATTCTGGAAAGCGGAGCCAACCTCACGTTCCGGCTGGAGGGTGACGCCTGCCCAGTATGTGAACGCCGGGCTGTAGTGGACACCTTGTCTGCCATCGATACACAAGCTAACGAAACAACGGCCTTGTGCCTGGTATCGGGCGAAGCGGACGTGATCGAGCGCCTGCATCCTTCCGTCAAGGGCGTGTGGGGCGCGCAAAGCTCCGGGGCCAGCTTGGTCTCATTCAATCTCGATGCGTTCGGCTCTTATGGAAAATCGCAAGGAGCCAATGCGCCGGTAGGCAAACGCGCCGTATTTTCCTACACCACTGCGCTCAACCACCTGCTGGCGAAAGGCTCGAAGCAGCGCATCCAGGTGGGCGATGCCTCGACCGTGTTCTGGGCCGCAACGCCGGGGCATCCGATGGAAGAGATGTTTCCCGGCTTTTTCGGCGAGCCTTCCAAAGACAATCCAGATCTCGGAACAGGTGCGGTCGCCACGTTGCTGAACGCGCCACGAACCGGCGCAGGCAGTTTCGAGGACGATAACACCCGTTTCTATGTGCTGGGACTCGCCCCCAATGCCGCCCGCATTGCCGTGCGCTTCTGGCATATCAAAACGGTGGGCGAACTGGCCGTCAACATCCGCCGCCATTTCGACGGCCTCAGCATCGCCCATGCACCGCACGAACCGGACACACTTTCGCTGTTCCGCCTGTTGGTGTCCACGGCCACGCTGGGCAAGGCGGAAAACATCCCGCCCAACCTCGGCGGCGACGTAATGCGTAGCGTGATCGAAAACCTGCCCTACCCGAAAACCCTGCTGTCCGGTGCGATACGCCGCAACCTCGCCGAGCAGGAAGTCACTTACGCACGCGCCGCGATCATCAAGGGATATATCAATCGTTATTTTGGAAGAGAGGAACTCAAAGTGTCACTAGACGAAAACAGCACAAATGCCGCCTACCGGCTAGGCCGATTGTTCGCAGTTCTAGAACGAGTGCAGGAAGAAGCCAACCCTGGCATTCGCGCAACGATACGGAATACATATTGGGGAGCTGCATCTGGCACTCCGGGGAAAGTTTTTCCGTTGTTAATCGACCTGTCCAATAAACATCTAGCAAAGATTCGCAGGGAAAGACCTGGGCGTGCCACCAATCTTGAGAAACTGATCGGCAGCATCATGAGTGGTCTCAAACCAGATACGCCATATCCGATCAACTTGCCGCTTATTGAGCAAGGCAGCTTTGATGTCGGTTATTACCACCAAAAAGAACACCCATCCACCTACAAGACTCAAGGAGAATAAGCATGGCACTGAACAATCGTTACGACTTCGTTTTGCTTTTCGACGTGAAAGACGGCAACCCCAACGGCGACCCGGACGCGGGCAACCTGCCGCGCGTAGATGCAGAAACCGGGCGCAGCCTGGTGACGGACGTGAGCCTCAAGCGGAAGGTGCGTAACTTTGTCGGCCTTGTTAAAGGCGAGCAGCCGCCGTTCGAGATTTACGTCAAGGAAAAAGCCATCCTCAACAAGCAGCACGAACGAGCTTATGAAGGAATAGGAAAATCCGATCTACTCAAGGGCGAAGAGAAAAAACGCAAAGGCGGCGATGCGGTTGGCGAAGCGCGCGACTGGATGTGCAAAAACTTCTACGACGTGCGCACCTTCGGCGCAGTAATGTCCACCGGCGTGAATTGCGGCCAGGTGCGTGGTCCGGTTCAATTAACCTTTGCCCGTTCGGTCGATCCCGTTGTCGCTCAAGAACACTCCATCACCCGCATGGCCGTCGCCACCGAAGCGGAAGCCGAAAAACAGGATGGCGACAACCGCACCATGGGCCGTAAGTTCACCGTTCCCTACGGCCTCTACGTCGCCCACGGCTTCGTCTCCGCCCACCTCGCCAACCAGACTGGCTTTGGCGAAGAAGACCTCGAACTGCTGTGGCAATCGCTTGCCAATATGTTCGAGCATGATCGCTCCGCCGCTCGCGGCGAGATGTCGACGCGCGGACTGTATGTGTTCAAACATGAAAGCCAATTGGGCAATGCCCCGGCGCACAGCCTGTTCGATCGCATTCAGCCCAAGCTCAAAGATGGCATATCGGTCGCGCGCGACTTCAACGATTACACCGTAACCGTGGACGAGTCCAAAGTGCAGGGCGTGGATTTGCTTAAGAAAGTGGGCTGAACTCAGCGCCGCCCGCCCCAATAGCCCGGGCGGCGACTTTGATGGGCGATTGCGATCACCCTGATGGATGAGTCCTGATTTCGGAAAATCAATGTGTACGGGAAGCGTTTGAAGTACAGCCTGTTTGTCCCTCGCAGTCCGGGAGCGCCTATCCCGGGCTGCCCGGCTGCCAGTTCAACGACACGCCGCAATTCCTGCGCGAATGCGCGGGCAGGCACTGCGCCGCCATTCTCTCGATACCAACGGGCAGCTTCCTCTGCTTCGTCCAGCGCCTTCTCGTTGAACGAGACTCGCATCGTTCATCGCGCTTTTTCGATAATGGCGTCGAGGCGGGCAAACACCTCTTCTGCAGGAATCCAGACCGTTTTGCCCGCATCCATGTCAGCCACACGCCGCGCGATTTCTTCATCCCACGCCTTGGCGATGGCTTCGGGCGTATCTTCTGGTTCGCCTTCGAGGCTGACGATCAGGCGATGGATCAACTCTCCGCGCTCTTTGGGCGTGAGTTGCAGTGCCTGGCTTTCCAACTCTTCGAGCATTGCGCCCATGATGCCCTCCGTTAATGTGATGAATGCGCGCAAATGATAGCACCGTCGCCATGAACGAAACAGACGACCCCATCATGCTTTCCGCGCTCCAGCACTGGAGCTATTGCCCGCGCCAGTGCGCGCTGATCCACCTGGAACAAGCCTTCGACGAGAACGTCCACACCATGCGCGGCAACGCGGCGCATGAACGGGTTGACGATCCGGGTTTTGAATCTTTCGAGGGCGTGCGCAGCGAGCGGGCGTTGCCGGTGTGGTCTGACCGCCTCGGCTTGGTGGGTAAGTGCGATGTGGTCGAATTCCATCCCGACGGGCGCATCTACCCGATCGAATACAAACACGGCAAGAAGCGGCAGCAAATGCACGACGACCTGCAACTCGCCGCGCAGGCAATGTGTCTGGAAGAGATGTTCGGCAAGCCCGTCGCGCAAGGCGCGATCTACCACCACACTTCGCGCCGCCGTCGCGAGGTTGCCATCACGCCGGAGTTGCGCCGGCTGGTGGAAGACACCGTCGCCGCCATCCGCGGGATGCTGGCTTCCGGCAAACTGCCTCCGCCGGCCAACGATGCGCGCTGCAAGGAATGTTCGCTGAACGACATTTGCCAGCCGCAGGCGATGGCATCCCGGGAGGGACAAAAGGCGTTGGCGGCAGATTTGTTCGAGGTTAAAGAGTAAGAATGCGCGTGACTTCCATCTATGCCGGCGCTTCGGTCATCCGGTTGCATCAATCTGCACTCAATCTATAATGCCTCGACACATAAGGAGATTTTCCATGGGTTATGCAGACATCATCGCTAGGGAAGCCAATTCGCTGCCTGAGGAACAACAAGCTGAAGTGCTGGATTTCATCGCATTCCTCAAGGTGCGGCAGCATCGCCAAGGGACAGCATCCATTCCGATGACTGCAAAAGAGATCGAAGGTTTTTTCCGCAGTTTCAACGTTGACACCAGCAACTTCAAGTTCGACCGGGAAGAGGCCAATGCCCGCTAAGGCATTCATTGATACGAATATCGTCATTTACGGGCTTGGTCCGAATTCGCCTAAAACTTCACGCGCTGCGACGCTCATGGCCGACAACCCCACCATTTCCACCCAGGTGCTTTCGGAAACAGCGAATGTCGCCTTGAAGAAACTGGCGCTGCCGCTGCCGGAAACCGCCAAATTGCTAGCGATGCTCGAAGCCGTATGCCGGATCGAGATCATCAGCCAAGACACCATACATCTTGCGCTCGATGTTGCCGGAAAATATGGATTCTCATGGTACGACAGCCTGATCGTTGCCACTGCACTCAAGGCAGAATGCACCATCCTGTATTCGGAGGATATGCACCACAGCCAGGTAATTGAAGGCAGGCTGTCCATCATCAATCCATTCCTGGATTGATCTGCTGGATTCGAGCCGAGATCACCGATGGCCCGCCAGATACTCAACACCCTCTACGTGATGACGCCCCACAGTTATCTCCATCTGGAGAATGACACCCTGCGCGTGGATGTGGAGCGCGTGAAGAAACTACAAGTACCGCTGCACCATCTGGGCAGCGTTGTATGTCTGGGTAACATCATGCTCTCCCCCGCCCTGATGCACCGCTGCGCGGACGACGGAATCTCGCTGGTGCTACTGGATGGCAACGGGCGTTTCAAGGCTCGCTTGGAAGGCGCGGTTTCCGGCAACATCCTGCTGCGGCAAGCACAGCATCGGCAGGCGGGCGATGCCGCATTCGCGCTGAATGTCTCCCGCGCCATGATCGCCGGAAAACTGCGCAATGCGCGCCAAGTCTTGCTGCGCGGCGCGCGCGAAGCGGCTGACGAAACCGATGCCAAAACGCTCACCGCCGCCGCGACCGCGTTGCGCGCTTCCGTGCGCAACTTGCCACTGACCGCCGATCTCGATAGCGTGCGCGGCATCGAAGGCGATGCCGCAAAAGTTTACTTCTCCGCCATGAACGGCATCGTCCGCCGCGATGTGCGCAGCATCTTCGGCATGGACGGTCGCACGCGCCGCCCGCCGCGCGACCGCATCAACGCCCTGCTCTCCTTCCTGTATTCCATGCTGATGAACGATTGCCGTTCCGCACTGGAAGCAGTCGGCCTCGACCCGCAACTCGGTTTCCTGCATGCCGTGCGCCCCGGTCGAGCCGCACTGGCGCTGGACCTGATGGAAGAGTTCCGCGCCATCATGGCCGACCGACTGGTGCTCACCCTCATCAATCGCGGGCAAATCAGCAAGGGTGATTTTGTGGAACGCGAAGGCGGCGCAGTTTTGTTAGAAGGCGATGCCCGCCGCGCGGTTGTCGTCGCCTATCAAGAGCGCAAACAGGAAGAAATCACCCATCCCCTGCTGGAAACGAAAATGCCCATCGGCCTGCTGCCGCAAATCCAGGCCCGTCTGCTGGCACGACACATACGCGGAGAAACCGAAACCTACCTTCCTTTTCTGGCGCGCTAACATGCTCATCATCGTCGCCTACGACGTCTCAACTGAAACCAAAGAAGGCCGCCGCCGCTTGCGCCGCGTAGCCAAGGTCTGCGAAAGCATCGGCCAGCGCGTGCAGAATTCCGTCTTCGAATGCCGCGTAAACCAGATGCAATACGAACAACTGGAACGCGACCTCCTCGCCGAAATCAACGAAAAAGAAGACTGCCTGCGTTTATACCGACTCACCGAACCGGTAGAATTGCATATCAAAGAACACGGCCACTTCCGCGCCGTGGATTTCGAAGGACCATTGGTAATATGACCACGCGCGAACCCCAAGCAATGCCCCAACCCCGGCGGGTTCGCGCTTCACGTAACACATTGTGCGAAGTAGCTTTATTGCTCCGCCACAAGAATTGTGCGAGTTTTGGGAAAGCAATTTTCCCGAGGTTCGCGCAAAGTTCGCTTTTAAACGTTGCATGTCAGGGCGTTGGGAGCGGACTGTAGCGCTCGCACTCCGGTGCGAGCGAGGATTGAAACTAAATCATGTTCTGGCTAATCGTCGTTTTCCTTCATGGGTAGCGCTCGCACTCCGGTGCGAGCGAGGATTGAAACAAACTCTTTTGATATGTATTTCGTGAGGTAGCTGGAGTAGCGCTCGCACTCCGGTGCGAGCGAGGATTGAAACACTCCACTGATATTTATTGCGCGCACCAGTGAAACGTAGCGCTCGCACTCCGGTGCGAGCGAGGATTGAAACTCCTGCCGCATGGCTCTTGACCTGTCCCGTTTCCGTAGCGCTCGCACTCCGGTGCGAGCGAGGATTGAAACAAATTCAATCTGCTTTCCTGGTATCGCACCCCACCGTAGCGCTCGCACTCCGGTGCGAGCGAGGATTGAAACTAAATCGTCAGCCTCGTTTTCGTCCTGCGCTGTTATCGTAGCGCTCGCACTCCGGTGCGAGCGAGGATTGAAACCCTTGGCGACGGATTTAATCTCGCGTGATGGGACGGTAGCGCTCGCACTCCGGTGCGAGCGAGGATTGAAACTGACTATGTAAATAATCATCCGTATTGCCTGCATCTTTGGGTAGCGCTCGCACTCCGGTGCGAGCGAGGATTGAAACGGTTTGCAGGTTGTCGTAGACATTGGCTTTGGCTGCGTAGCGCTCGCACTCCGGTGCGAGCGAGGATTGAAACTCCCCAACGTGCTTGAGGTGTGGTGGGTCAAAAACGTAGCGCTCGCACTCCGGTGCGAGCGAGGATTGAAACGCCCAAGTGCTTCGCGCACTCATCCACCAACCCCGTAGCGCTCGCACTCCGGTGCGAGCGAGGATTGAAACTAGATACACTTCTGCGAACTTTGCATCGTGCTGAAGTAGCGCTCGCACTCCGGTGCGAGCGAGGATTGAAACAACGCACTTATGGATGTACTTCTGAGCCGTGTTCGTAGCGCTCGCACTCCGGTGCGAGCGAGGATTGAAACGTCTGATATTGCGTACATATATCCCTTTCGCGAAGGTAGCGCTCGCACTCCGGTGCGAGCGAGGATTGAAACAGTAATATCTGCTAGGAATAGGTAGCGCTCGCACTCCGGTGCGAGCGAGGATTGAAACCCATTTGGTAAGTATCCCTATTACAAGTTAAGGGGTAGCGCTCGCACTCCGGTGCGAGCGAGGATTGAAACGAGTACGTCGGCAATTTTTTCGGCATCGACGCCCGTAGCGCTCGCACTCCGGTGCGAGCGAGGATTGAAACCTTCTAATAAAACCTTCGACGGCCAGTGAATACGGGGTAGCGCTCGCACTCCGGTGCGAGCGAGGATTGAAACCCGTGGAGGTGATTGTTACAAGGCGCGCACTGTTGTAGCGCTCGCACTCCGGTGCGAGCGAGGATTGAAACCGCCAACCGTCCGATAATGGCCTGCATGATACTGGTAGCGCTCGCACTCCGGTGCGAGCGAGGATTGAAACTGAATGCTTAAACCCTAGCAAACTACCGGCAGTTGTAGCGCTCGCACTCCGGTGCGAGCGAGGATTGAAACTTGCCTGCCAAGCGATATTACTGAAGCCGCGCAGTGTAGCGCTCGCACTCCGGTGCGAGCGAGGATTGAAACCACTATCCAACATATCGACGGCCAGTGAATACGGGGTAGCGCTCGCACTCCGGTGCGAGCGAGGATTGAAACTAACTGATGCCTGCACCCAACCAGAAAGACGCGGGTAGCGCTCGCACTCCGGTGCGAGCGAGGATTGAAACCGGTTTGTAGTCCTAGCACTTTCGCCAGAGCGTAAGTAGCGCTCGCACTCCGGTGCGAGCGAGGATTGAAACCGATCCTGCAATGCGCCATCCACCGAACTGATCATGTAGCGCTCGCACTCCGGTGCGAGCGAGGATTGAAACACGGATACGGGGCGGACTGAGGCAAGCGGATATTTCGTAGCGCTCGCACTCCGGTGCGAGCGAGGATTGAAACCGAAACCGTGAAAATTCACCCTCAAAGCTCAAAAGTAGCGCTCGCACTCCGGTGCGAGCGAGGATTGAAACTTCTACCAGCGCGGGAAGGTCATTTACCATTTTTGTAGCGCTCGCACTCCGGTGCGAGCGAGGATTGAAACGAGCAGCACAAAGCGCAAGGGAGCCTGTTTATTCCCGAGTAGCGCTCGCACTCCGGTGCGAGCGAGGATTGAAACCAGAGAGTGCGCATTACGCCGCCCTTCTCGCAGGGTAGCGCTCGCACTCCGGTGCGAGCGAGGATTGAAACCTGATAGCTGAACTTCGCCGGTTAAACGATTGACCGTAGCGCTCGCACTCCGGTGCGAGCGAGGATTGAAACTCACGTCTGGCCTATCCAGCTCGAACATACTGGCGTAGCGCTCGCACTCCGGTGCGAGCGAGGATTGAAACGTGCCGTTGATGTCGGAGACCTTGAAGGTCGAGTGTAGCGCTCGCACTCCGGTGCGAGCGAGGATTGAAACACACTAAACTGGATCAAGCCATGCCCAATATCATGTAGCGCTCGCACTCCGGTGCGAGCGAGGATTGAAACCGGCTGGAAGGTTGCCGACAAAATCAGAAAGGAAGTAGCGCTCGCACTCCGGTGCGAGCGAGGATTGAAACACTTTGAACTGCGCGATCTTCCAAGATGATGGCGGTAGCGCTCGCACTCCGGTGCGAGCGAGGATTGAAACGCGCGCCATGATTTTTTACCAGTACCCGGAATGGTAGCGCTCGCACTCCGGTGCGAGCGAGGATTGAAACCGGCTATTGCATGTATGCAATCGACCCTGGTGATAGGTAGCGCTCGCACTCCGGTGCGAGCGAGGATTGAAACGTCAAATGGTGCGCCGCAACGAGGCCGATATACCGTAGCGCTCGCACTCCGGTGCGAGCGAGGATTGAAACCAACAGACTTTTGCATAAATCCCCCAGCGGTCGCGTAGCGCTCGCACTCCGGTGCGAGCGAGGATTGAAACGTCGTAAGTCGCGAAGCAAACACCACCTTGCAGGAAGTAGCGCTCGCACTCCGGTGCGAGCGAGGATTGAAACACGCGATTGAACGTGTATTGGCTGCGGCTGATAGGTAGCGCTCGCACTCCGGTGCGAGCGAGGATTGAAACCCTCGCACGGCGAGGTGCAGGTGATACGACCAATGTAGCGCTCGCACTCCGGTGCGAGCGAGGATTGAAACGCATACAACTGGTCTTAGTTTTCAGCCGTGGTGCGGTAGCGCTCGCACTCCGGTGCGAGCGAGGATTGAAACACCTGATTGGTATTCAGCAGGATTGCTGCGCCGTGTAGCGCTCGCACTCCGGTGCGAGCGAGGATTGAAACGCATAATGTGACGTTTCGACAATCAGCCGCTCCAGGTAGCGCTCGCACTCCGGTGCGAGCGAGGATTGAAACACGATACCGGCCATTATTGAGCGCGGGCGGCTACGTAGCGCTCGCACTCCGGTGCGAGCGAGGATTGAAACATGATCTCTAACGGGTGGCACAAGTGAATCCCACGTAGCGCTCGCACTCCGGTGCGAGCGAGGATTGAAACCTGATCGCCCGTGCGATCCGTCGCCGCGGCACCCGTAGCGCTCGCACTCCGGTGCGAGCGAGGATTGAAACATGTGCCTCCGTCCGGCAATGTTGCAACGCGGAAGTAGCGCTCGCACTCCGGTGCGAGCGAGGATTGAAACGGATGCCCCGCGTCGTCGCACGAACTCCGACCGCAGTAGCGCTCGCACTCCGGTGCGAGCGAGGATTGAAACACCGTGGAATTGCTGCCGCTGATTTGCGCGCTGGGTAGCGCTCGCACTCCGGTGCGAGCGAGGATTGAAACATTGACGGTATTGACACGTGACAAACTTGTCACTGTAGCGCTCGCACTCCGGTGCGAGCGAGGATTGAAACACCCTCATTTCGGCAGCGATCGACGGGCTTGGAAGTAGCGCTCGCACTCCGGTGCGAGCGAGGATTGAAACATCCATAAGTCATCCTTTCAGGGTTGCAGCCGCTGTAGCGCTCGCACTCCGGTGCGAGCGAGGATTGAAACAGATTATTGTCGCCGTCGAACCAATGCCCATAAGAGGTAGCGCTCGCACTCCGGTGCGAGCGAGGATTGAAACGGGTTGCAGTGCCGGTATGCCCCGAAGCCGTCCAAGTAGCGCTCGCACTCCGGTGCGAGCGAGGATTGAAACCAACACAGATAACCCGAGCATCTGCACCGCCTGGACGTAGCGCTCGCACTCCGGTGCGAGCGAGGATTGAAACTCCAGCGCGCCGGCATTCGTGACCTTGACGCCGGGTAGCGCTCGCACTCCGGTGCGAGCGAGGATTGAAACTGCTTGTACAGCCAATCCGCTTTGGTTTCGCGGTAGTAGCGCTCGCACTCCGGTGCGAGCGAGGATTGAAACATACATAACCGTACCCGCTGACAATTTGCGCAACGTAGCGCTCGCACTCCGGTGCGAGCGAGGATTGAAACATTTTCTCCTGTGCGATAAGCCCCCGCCGCCCCTGGTAGCGCTCGCACTCCGGTGCGAGCGAGGATTGAAACGCTCTATCGCGGCCACGCCGCCACGCCGGGCGCGGCGTAGCGCTCGCACTCCGGTGCGAGCGAGGATTGAAACATCCGCGGCCTCGGCCTCACGGTGCGAACCAAGCGTAGCGCTCGCACTCCGGTGCGAGCGAGGATTGAAACATCCGCGGCCTCGGCCTCACGGTGCGAACCAAGCGTAGCGCTCGCACTCCGGTGCGAGCGAGGATTGAAACCTCATCGCGAAGCCGGACGGCTCCGGTACACCGCGTAGCGCTCGCACTCCGGTGCGAGCGAGGATTGAAACAACTCGGCGCCGCACAGCGGCTATCCGTTCAACCGGTAGCGCTCGCACTCCGGTGCGAGCGAGGATTGAAACTCCAGCACCATCCGCTCCAGCATGTAGCCGGCCGGTAGCGCTCGCACTCCGGTGCGAGCGAAGATCGAAACACACTCGCCGCAACACGGGCGGCATCGCCCGATGAATTTTCTTCGCCAATTGTTTGGCGTAGAATCGGCGGCTCGTAACAAGCCTCGGGAGGGCATCGCTATGACAACCACCATCAACCTGCCGCAATCCGTCATCGAGCGACTGGAGAAAATAGCCGCATCCTCGCGGCGCACACCGGAAGCCTTGGCCAAACAAGCCATCAACGACCGTCTGGACTACGAAGAGTGGAAGGCCAAAAAAGTGCGCGCCAGCATTGAAAGCGCGAAAGCGGGCAAAGTATTCGGCAAGGAGGAATTCTGGACGCAACTGGCGAAGGCGAGGAATGCGCGCAAAAAAGCAGCTTGAGTTTTCAGCCGATGCCATTCTCGATGTCGCCGACATCGAGGCTTACATTTCCGAGCGCAACGAAGCGGCTGCGGACAAGGTGGCGGAAGCGATTTTCCGGTGCGCCTAGCGACTGGAGCTAAACCCAGAATTGGGGCGCCCCGGAAGCGTCGAGAAGACGCGGGAGCTAGTATTGCCGAAGTATCCTTACACCCTGATTTACAAGCTGACCGCGCACAATGTCACGATCCTGAACGTGCTGCATCAATTGCAGCAATACCCATAACCCGCGATCCACTCCAGCATTAACCCCTGCCGCGCCTCGTTGCTGACCAGACGGCGATACTTCATTGCTGCATTGATAGATTTCGCTACATCCTGTTCAAGCTGCTGGATGCGACGTTCACGGACGCGGCAGGTTGCTTCATGCTGACGAACCAGTTGGACGCGGAAGAACATTCCCTGAATCCCGTGGGGATCGAAGCCGACGCGCCGGCCTGGAATATAGAGTTTCCCTTCGCGCCCGAAGAGGATTGAAACAGCGGCAAGGTTTGTGGTCAGAACTTCGGCACCGCATAACGTCTGCACTCCCGTGCAGATGATGATTGAAATCTGTAATCCGATGGGCACGGCGCGCCGTGCCCCTACGGGGGTGTCTGAACTTCGATGCAAGTGCTATTTGTCGGCATTTCAGGGCGCGATGAATCGCGCCCCTACAAGTTCGGCACGGACACTCCCTGCCCGCCTCCGCCGTTCTCGCTACGCGAGGTTAGGCAAAAGGATGCCTCGCCCGCTGCCTTGTGGCACACTTACGCCCGTTTTCGGCATTCATCTTTTATTCACCTTGCAACCATACGAACTTTTCATCGGCCTGCGTTACACCCGCGCCAAGCGCCGCAATCATTTCATTTCGTTCATTTCGCTGATCTCGATGCTGGGCATGGGGCTGGGGGTGATGGCGCTGATCGTGGTGCTGTCGGTGATGAACGGGTTCCAGAAGGAGATACGCGAACGCATGCTGGGTGCGTCGCCGCATCTCGAAGTGGTCGCGGACGGCGGGCGGATGTACGACTGGCCTGTCGTTCTTGACCGGGTCGCGCGACATCCGCAGGTGGCCGCCGCCGCGCCTTATGTCTCCGGTCAGGGCATGCTGTCGTTCGGGCAGAGCGTGCAGGGGGTAATGGTGCGCGGTATCGATCCGGCGCGCGAGACGGCGATCACGGAGTTGTCGAGCAAGATCAAGGTTGGCGCGCTGGAAGACTTGCGCGAGGGCGAGTTCAATATCGTGCTCGGTTCCGACCTGGCGCGCGCGCTCGGCGTGAAGATGGGCGAGAAGGTAATGCTGATCGCCCCCCAGGGGCAGATCACGCCGGCCGGGATGATGCCGCGCCTGAAGCAGTTCCGCGTGGCCGGCATTTTCGAGATCGGCATGGCGCCCTACGACAGCAGCCTCGCGCTGATCCAGATGAACGATGCGCAGAAGCTGTTCCTGCTGGGCGACGCGGTGACCGGCATCAGCAGCAAACTGCGCGACATCGATCTCGCGCCGCGCGTCGCACAGGAGTTGCAAAGCGAGTTGCCGCCGGAGCTGTACGCGAACGACTGGACGCACCAGAACAGCAACTATTTCAAGGCGGTGCAAATGGAGAAGCGCATGATGTTTATCATCCTGTCGCTGATCGTCGCGGTCGCCGCGTTCAACATCGTCTCGACGCTGGTGATGGCGGTGACCGACAAGCAGGCGGACATCGCGATCCTGCGCACGCTGGGCGCGTCGCCGCGCAGCATCATGAAAATATTCATCGTGCAGGGCGTGGTGATCGGCGTGATCGGCACGCTGACGGGCTGCTTGGGCGGCATCGCGCTGGCGCTGAATCTCGACGTGGTGATTCCCTTCATCGAACAATCGCTGGGCGTGCAGTTCCTCGCGAAGGATGTGTACTACATCACCGAACTGCCGTCCGACCTGCGCTATGCCGAGGTCGCGCTGATCGCGGCGATGTCGTTCCTGATCAGCCTGCTGGCGACGCTGTACCCGAGTTACCGCGCGTCGAAGACCCAACCGGCGGAGGCGTTGCGCTATGAGTAACCTGATCATTTCCTGCCGCGGCCTGAGCAAGACCTTCACCATCGGCAAACAGGATGTGCCGGTGCTGCGCGGCGTCGATCTCGATGTGGCGCGCGGCGAGCGGCTGGCGATCGTCGGCGCTTCCGGCTCCGGCAAGAGCACGCTGCTGCATCTGCTCGGCGGGCTGGATAACGCCAGCGGCGGCAGCGTCGAGATCCTCGGGCAAAATGTGCAGAAGATGAACGAGACACAGCGTGGCGACTTGCGCAATCGCTCGCTGGGCTTCGTCTACCAGTTCCATCACCTGCTGCCGGAATTCACCGCGCTGGAGAACGTCGCGATGCCGCTGCTGATCCGCGGCATGCAGCGCATCGAGGCCGCACCGCGCGCCGCCGCGATGCTGGAACGCGTCGGACTGGCGCACCGCCTCGACCATCTGCCGTCCGAGCTGTCCGGCGGCGAACGCCAGCGCACTGCGGTGGCGCGCGCGCTGGTCACCGAACCGGCCTGCGTGCTGGCTGATGAGCCGACCGGCAACCTGGACCGCAACAGCGCAGAAGCGCTGTTCGAGCTGATGCAGCAGCTCAACGAACAGTTCAACACCAGCTTCATCGTCGTCACTCACGACCTCGAACTGGCCGGACGCATGCAACGCAGACTGCGTCTGGTCGATGGCGCGTTGCAGGAAATCCAGGGAGCATAAGAAACTCCACATAGGCAAACCATGTACCGCCGGGTTCTGTTTTCCTAGGGAATTTTAGGAATCTGCTGATATTCATGGCCGTGGGGAAGATGCACTATGCGTCTCACACGTTTCTCCTCCCTGAGCGTGGTCTTAACCAAGTTAAGACATTGCCCCCGGCCCCCTCTTACTGCCGGGGGCTTTTTTTTGTGCGATGCCTTTTTCTGGCATTCCAGCGCAGTACCACCGCGATACGCCACACTACGCGCACCAGCAGATAACCGGCTATGGACAGACTCAGTGCAAGCAACGGCAAGCCGAGCAGCAGCGGTTGACCGAGTGCGGTCAGCCATTCCCACAGCGCGCCGGCCCAGTTGTCCCACTGCATCTCCGGAAACGGGGGCGGCTCGACAGACATGCCGTTGGACGCGCCGAGCACCAGACGTCCCAGTTCGTACGCCAGCAAATACAACGGCACGATGGTGAAAGGATTGGTGTAGGCGGTGACGATCGCCGCCAGCGGCAAGTTGACGCGCAGCAACACGGCAAGCAGCACCGCCGAAATCACCTGAAACGGCCCGGGAACCAGCCCGCATAACAGCCCTACCGCCACGCCGCCCGACACCGAACGGCGATGAAAATGCCAGAGGTTGGGATGGTGCAACCAGCCGGCGAACGGCTTGAGCCAGCGATGCTGCCTGATCGCCTCGGATCGGGCATGGAATTGGCGAAAGAATTTGCGCATGGCCTCATTCTACCAGTCGAGCCGCAGCCCCGATTTCTGCCGCAGGCGTTCGCAATATGTAAAAAATTGTGACTGCAATGAACTCGCGTCGCCGCCCTCGGTCTCTCGTCGGGTTTCGATATACCGTTGGATGATGCAGAATACCGTGTCACCGCAACCAACCATTGACCAATAAAAACATCGACCATGCTGCCTGCCTCGCTCAAACGTTACGTCTATCTTTCCATCGCCGCCGCCCTCTCCACCATCCTGCTCAAGGGCGTGGCCTGGTGGATGACCGGTTCGGTCGGCCTGCTGTCCGATGCACTCGAATCCTTCGTCAATCTGGCCGGCGCGCTGATGGCGCTGGCGATGCTGTCGCTGGCGATGACCCCGGCGGACGAGAACCATGCCTACGGTCACGGCAAGGCGGAATATTTCTCCAGTGCGTTCGAGGGCTTCCTGATCCTGGTCGCCGCCGGCAGCATCGCCTATGCGGGCATCGACCGCCTGCTCCATCCGCAGGCCATTGAATCGGTCGGCATCGGTCTGGCCGTCTCGGTGGTGGCATCGATCATCAATCTCGTCACCGCCCGCACGCTGATGGCGGTGGGAAAAAAACATAACTCGATCACGCTGGAGGCGGATGCGCATCATCTGCTCACCGACGTGTGGACATCGGCGGGCGTGATAACCGGCGTCGGGCTGGTATGGCTGACAGGCTGGCTCTGGCTGGACCCGGTCATCGCATTGCTGGTGGCCGCCAACATCGTCTGGACCGGCTGGCAGTTGCTACAACGCTCCGCCTCTGGCCTGATGGATGCCGCGATTCCCGAAGAGCATATCCGCTCGATCGAAACCGTGCTGGAAGGCTATCGCGCACAGGGGCTGGACTACCATGCGCTGCGCACCCGCCAGGCCGGCATGCGCGCCTTCGTCACGCTGCATGTGCTGGTGCCCGGCGCATGGACGGTGCAGCAAGGTCACGACTGGATGGAACGCATCGAGGCTGACATCCGCGCCGTTGTGCCCTATTCCCATGTGACGACCCATCTGGAACCGCTGGAAGACCCGGTGTCGCTGTCGGACGAGCCGCTGGATCGACCTGCTTAAAACTATTTCGCAAACAGAATTTACCCACAAACATTCGTTAACCGAAGGAAGCATTATGACTGCAAAGAAAATCGCCCTCGCCCTGTTATTGCTGACAGGCTCGGCACAGGCTCTGGCGGAGACGCCGAAAGACTTCGTCGCCAAATACACCACCGAAGCCG
The DNA here is from genome assembly GCA_023229845.1 of Gallionella sp. Taxonomy (GTDB): domain Bacteria; phylum Pseudomonadota; class Gammaproteobacteria; order Burkholderiales; family Gallionellaceae; genus Gallionella. The sequence continues at coordinate 52,418 of JALNYK010000012.1, read as the reverse complement.
GTGCCGGATTCAAGCCCTCCGCCGCACGCGGCAAGAGCTTCTTCACCAAGGAGTTCGGCGTTTCCAAAGACATGCCGAGCTGCGCCAGCTGCCACACCAAAGACCTGAATTCGTCCGGCAAGCACGTCATCACCGGCAAGGTCATCGAACCACTCGCCCCTGCCGCCAACCCAGAACGCTTCACCACTACCAAGAAGGTCGAGAAGTGGCTCAAGCGCAACTGCAACGAAGTGGTCGGCCGCGAATGCACCCCGGCCGAAAAGGCCGACTTCATCCAGTTCGCCATTGAAGGTGGCAAGGCATGAAACGCTTAATGGTATTGTTGTTGCTGGCGTTGGGCATGAATGTCGCCTATGCGGATGGCGGTAAGATGGCGGTCCCCGAGAACGCCAAGTGGAAAGAAGAATGCGGCAGCTGCCACATCGTCTACCCACCGAAGCTGCTGACGGCCAACGACTGGCAGAAACTGATGGGAGGGCTGAACAAGCATTTCGGCGCAAATGCGGAACTGGATGCCAGGGACAACAAGGACATCCTCGAATTTATGAAAAAGAATGCCGGCAGCGGAGAACGTCATAGTGCCACCAGCCTGCGCATCAGCGACACGCCTTGGTTCAAGCGCGAACACCGCTCGGTCTCGCCAAAGGAATGGGTGCATCCCGAGGTGAAGAGCAAATCCAACTGCTCGGCCTGCCACAAGAACGTCGCACGCGGTTACTCCGAACACGACGTCCGCATGCCGGGCGGCAAGCGCTGGGAAGAAGAGGAAGACGACGACGACTGATCGCCTGCGACTTCGGTCGCCCTTTCTGATATTTCATCCATTCGGGGCGTAGCGATACGCCCCGTTTTTTTCATCATTAGCCCGCACCAAACGATATAACCCGCATTTGCGCATTGACACTCTGTTTTACAGAGTAATATACTCTGCAAAACAGAGTTGCCTCTCATCGACACAGGAGAATCGCGTCATGCCCACAAACACACATGGTTTTGAGATTCATGCGGACAAGAACATTGAACCTGCCGAGCTCGCCAATCTGATGGCGTCGGTCGGCTGGGGAGACGAAGCGGACTACCAACCGGAAATGCTGCTGCGCTCCATGGCCGCGTATCCCCTGGTCGCACATTGCAAGGATGCAAGCGGCCAGCTGGTCGGTTACGTCACGGCATTCACCGACGGGGCGTTCTCTACTTTCATCGGAGAATTGATCGTGCGGCCACAGTTTCAGCACCGTGGCATTGGCTCTGCGCTGCTCGCACTGATCGTTGAAAAATGCCGCGGCGTTCCAATTTACGGCACGCCCTTCGAAGACACTCGCGACTTCTTTCTTGCAAGAGGCTTTCATGCACCGAAACGCGCCATGTCCGTCGTATCCATGCGCAACGCTGCTTAACACGCAAAGCCAGCGACACGCTTCAAGCACAATATCCGAGATCATGAAATCTCCATCCATCGTCCTCTTAATTGCCCTTCTTACTGGTTGTACTGCAGCACCTTCTCGCCCGACCGGCGTTGCCCGTGACGACTACGCATCTATTCAGACATACACCACCCAGCTAATCCAATATGAAATGGATAAAAACTCGGTGGCCGGGTTGAGCATTGCGCTGGTAGATGACCAGCGCATCGTCTGGGCCCAGGGTTTCGGTTATGCCGATCTGGAGAAAAAAACTCCGGCGACAGCCGAAACGCTTTACCGGGTAGGCTCGATCTCCAAACTGTTCACCGACTCGGCCGCAATGCAATTGGCGGAACAAGGGAAACTCGACATCGACCAGCCCTTGCGCAACTGCCTGCCGGAATTTACGATCAAGTCGCGTTATCCCGATGCGACAGAGATCACGCCGCGCCAGTTGATGACCCACCATTCAGGCCTGCCGCGCGACCGGATGACGGGCTTCTTTAATTCCCATCCAAGGCCCTTTACCGGACTCGTAACGGACATCCGCGAAGACTACGCAGACTATCCGCCCAACCGGATTTTTTCCTATTCCAATCTGGGCATCGCCCTGCTCGGTCACGCGGTTCAGAATCAAAGCGGTCAGCCCTACGCAGAACACATGCAACAAGCCCTGCTGAATCCGCTGGGCATGTCGAACTCCTCGTTCGATGCCGGACTTTCTCCTTCCTCTCTGATGGCCAAGGGTCATAGCGGTCGAAAGGCGGCGACAGAACCGTTTCTGCGCGACATACCCGCAGGCGGACTCAACTCCAGCGTCGCCGATCTCGGCCGCTTCATGTCCATGATGTTCGCGGATGGATCTTCGGGCGGTCGACACATCCTCAAGGCGGAATCCGTCGCCGAGATGCTGCGCCCACAAAATACCGGTGTTCCACTGGATTTCGGCTTGCGCATAGGACTGGGCTGGCTCTTGAACGTTGCCGGCATACCTGCGCTGGAGAATGCCGGCCTCGTGGCAAGTCATGGCGGCGCAACACAACTGTTCCGCAGCCAGATGTACATCCTGCCCGGGCATAAGCTGGGCGTCGTGGTGTTATCCAATTCCGACACCTCAGGCGAGGCGGTCGATCATATCGCCGTGGAGGCGCTCTCGCTGGCGCTGGAAGCCAAGACCGGCATCCGTCAACCGGAACGCAAAAAAGCGCAGGTGGTTAAAACCGCACTCCCGGTAGAGACCGTGCGCGACTATGCGGGCGCATACACCACAGAAGCCGGATTCGCGAGGGTCTATGCAAGCGGCAACGGCTTGCGCGTCGATGTCGCCGGACACAGCCTCGATCTGGTGCGTCGCAGCGATGGACTGTACGCGCTCGACTATTCTCTCCTCGGCATTTTCCACATCGACATCGGCGACATCGGCGAAATCGGGATTTCCCGGCGCACGTTGAATGGGCGCGATCTACTGGTCGGCCATTTGGGCAACGAGGAAATATTGATCGGCCAGCGCATTCAGCCGCTATCGAACCCGGACGCATGGCGGAAGTATCTGGGAGACTACGAAATCACCAACCTGGATGGCGACCAGAAGCTTCTGGATCGCATCCGCTTGACCGAGGAACACGGCTTCCTGCTGGTCGAACTGACCCCGACAGAAGCGGGCGAGACGGTGCGCATTCCGCTGATGCCGTTGAGCGATAACCAAGGCCTGCTGCTGGGGCCATTGAGCGATGGCGGCGAAACCGTTCGCCTTGTGATGGTGGATGGCGCGGAACGGGTGCTGGTTTCCGGGTATCTGCTGAAGAAAATCGATCGGTAAGGAGGTTCCCATGCCGCAACGCGCCACACAACGACTCGACTCCATACACTCCATGCTGTCGGCAGGGCAGCGCAATCTGCGCATCGAACGGCACACCCTGATCCTGTGGGGGCTGTCCGGCGGAACCTTATGCCTGATAAGCGACAACATCCTGACCGACGTTCAGTTTCCCGACAACACGCAACGTGCGCTGGCCTGGCTGCTGTTGCTGATCGTCACCTTCGGCAGCGTTGCCATCATGGACTGGCATCTGACCCGCCGCGCCAAACAGGTGCGCGACGAGGCGTGGTCGTTTATCCACCGGCAGGTGCTCAAGATATTCTGGTTGCTGGCAAGCATCGGCATCCTGTTCACTTTTGCGATGTTTTTTTTCGGCGGCGGTTACATGATCTTCGGGGCCTGGCTCATATTGCTCGGGGTGGGGCTCTATGTGCACGGCCTGTTCTCGGAAGAATTGCTGGAATGGGCGGGGATACTGATGATCCTGATCGGCGTCATGAGCCTGGGATTCCAGCTTCCATACGAAACGATGAAGTGGATCGCGGCGTCGGTTTTCAGCATCGGCTGCCCCTTGCTGGCCGCCATGCTGGACCGGGGACGATCCCGCCCCTCGATGAAACGACTGGCGCAATCGGCGCTGTGGGTCGCCGCGGTAATGCTCCCTCCCCTGCTGGCGCATCGCTACGCATCGGCCATCACAATTCCGGAAGTTCCGCCCATCCCGCTGGCGTCCTATCGCCAGATGTCCGATGTGTCCGGTTTTCATATTGTGACGATTCCTGCCGGAACAGAAATCCCCGTCCGGATCGAGGTCTCCGGCAACCTCTTCGACCATACGGGCAATCCCGTGTTGCCGTTAAAAATCGCCAAGCCGATTGAAGTCGCCATGCGCGACGGGCAGCTCACCGGCGACACGCGCTTCCCCGGTGGAAACTGGTTACCCGCCCGCGAAGCCAGCTGGATAGAGATTCCCTGGCTCAAGGCCGAACTCACGCCTGACCAGGGCGCGGTTGTGCGCGGCAGTCTGGTAGTCAATTTCAAGAGCAACATCGAACAATAACTAAGGAGAATCACCATGAAACACACATCACAAATCGCTCTCGCATTACTCGCCTTGTCACTCACTGCCTGCAGCGGCCTGATGCCGCCCAGCACCGCCGAAATCGCCCAAGCGCCGCAAGTCCGCTTCGGCCAGCCGTTGCCGAAAGAAAATAACTATGTGCTGCTTTTCCCTGCGGGTACGCCGCTGCCGGTGTCCACCGTGGTGGACGGCAACCTGTTCGAGCGTGAAGGCCAATCGACGCTGCATGTCACGCTCAAGCGCGATGTGTACATGTTCAAACAATTCGCCAGCTTCGACGGCAAGAACTGGCAGCCCGCGCGCGACTTGATCGAAACCAATCTCGAACTCCGCATCCCGCAGGAAGACGGCAGCAATGCCGGATACCTGCATATCAAAATGAACCAGAAGTAATCGCCATGGACATACTCGACCCCCTGCTGCACCAGCCGTTGCGCACCCAGCTCGCCGCCTTTCTGGCGGGCGCGGGTGAAGCCACGTTCACCGAACTCAAGCGTCAACTGGACGTATCCGACGGCAATCTGGACTCGCACCTGAAGAAACTGATCGCCGCCGATTACATAAGCATCCGCAAGGACGACAGCGCCGGGCGCACCCAGACTTGTTACGCCTTGACCGATACCGGGCGCTCCGCATTGCAGAGCTATATTCTGGCGTTGCAAAAACTGCTGCCGCTCGACCGTCCCGCGCCATCGGCTCAAGCCCAACAAAGCGGGACGAAACTGCAATCGGCCTGAATGCAACCGGGACCGATGGAAGTGCTTTGGATCTCACGGGAATAAACCAGTCAGATGGAACGTCCATCCAATTTCGCGCCCGTCGGCAAACGACATCTTGCATGGCCGTTGGCCCTTTCCCTGATATTGCATGCCATCGTTCTTTCGCAAATGAATTGGGGAAGAATGACTGCCCCGGCAAGCGACCGGCATCCGTTAACGGTCACCCTCGAACCATTTCCTTTAGCGCGCGAGGAAACAAGATCTCGGGACAACGCCCCGCATCCAACACGGACAAACATCGAAGATGCGGTCGATATAAAAAGTAAGCCGGAAAAAATTTCGTCCCCCGCGCACGGAATCGAAACTCCGGCTGCGGAAAATACGAGTGCCCCCGCGGCTCATCTCGATATGAATCGCCTGCTCAACCAGGCCAGGGATTACGCCAATAAAGAACTGCGCACCAGCGCACCCGCTTTTACGCTGAATGGCGACTACTACGGCACATACTCCGGCAGCGACAACGGTACGTTCTACGTTCATCTGGATAATGCCGGGCATGCGTCCGGTTCGGGGCAATCCGGCAGCTTCGGCATCAGCTTCATCATCACGGGCGAAGCGACAAGCGATGGCCTAATCCAGATGTCCGGCTCAGGGATAGCCGGAAATGCCCGATTCAAAGGGCAACTCGACATCAAAACCGGAAAACTCTCCGGCACATGGCTCGCCGCAGGCATAGGGAGCGGCTCGTTTGCGGGGCAACACGAATAAGCCAGATGCTTATCACCGGCCCGAACATTGCGCTTTTAACCCGGATTGCCCATTAGAAAAATTACGTCATTCCGGCGAAGGCCAGAATCCAGAACGATTAAAAATTTCCCACGCAAGTGGGACAAAATCATGACTTTGTCCGCTTCGCGGCATATTTTTTCATTGCTGGATACCGGCCTTCGCCGGTATGACGGCCAAATGAACAATCCCGGTTTAACCCAAATGCACATCCTGCCCCCACACATCCCCGATCCGCCGCACCGGCTTATACCGTTCATCTTATTGTCGCTGTTGCTTCACGTCGCCCTTTTCTATGTCATTCGTCCGGCGACAAAAAGTCCGCTCCCTCAACCGCGCCCAATCGAAATCTATTTCTCCGCACCGACGACACAAGAACCTGCCCGCATCCCGGACATTGCTCCCGCCGAAATCCATGTCAACCCGACCACTCTATCTGCCGTAAGAGATGTCCCGGAACGTATCGCGCAACCCGATACACCTGCCCCTCCGGTTTTCAATTCGCAACAGTTAATGGAGTCGGCAAAAAGCATGGTGCGAAACGAAGCGAGGAAAGCCGAACAGCAATTTGCCGCCGCAGAAAAGAAAAAAAACAACACACCCATCGGTTTGCTGGCCGAGTATCTGCGGCAACCGCACGATGAAATACGCCTCGCCAACGGCATGCTGAAAATCGTCACCGATGCGGGCGAAATTTGTTTTCAGCCGCCGCCGGTTTTCGCGCGCGACATGACGAATTTGTACGGCATTCCCATGACCTGCCCTTAACGCCCCGCCGATTCGGCGTTATTCTGGCGCATGGTCGTCTTCGCGATTTCCTTCACACTGGGCGTGTGGTGGCTGCAACAGCAGCCGATGCTGCCAGACTTTGTCTGGGCATGGCTGCTGCCCGGACTGTTGCCTGCGCTGCTGATTCCTCGCCGCACTCGATTCCACCGCACCGCCCGCACCGTTTTGATCGCGCTGCTCGGCTGCGGGCTGGGTTTTTACCACGCCGCGTGGCGGGCCGATCAACGGCTGTCATCTGCCCTGCCGGACGAATGGCAAGGACGTGACATCGCCGTCGTCGGTGTAGTGGCAGAGCCGCCGCGCAGCCACGAGCACGGGTTGCGCTTCCAGTTCGATGTCGAGCGGGTGCTGACGCGGGTGCCCGGACAAGAGTTTTTCGTACCGCAGGCCGTTGTGCCCCGCCATGTCTATCTCAGCACCTACACCGACGCCAAAGCCCTCCCGCTTGCACCCAAGGCCGGTGAGCGCTGGCGCTTCACGTTGCGCCTGAAACAGCCGCACGGCACGGCGAATCCCGGCGGTTTCGATTTCGAGGCGTGGATGCTGGAACGCGACCTGCGCGCGGTGGGCTACGTGCATCCAAAAGGTGACAACGTGCGGCTGAGCGAACTGGCGGATGGATTCGGCTACCGCATCGAACGCTGGCGCGAGTCGGTGCGCGACAAGTTCGCCGCTACGCTGGGCAGCGCCCCTTATGCCGGAATATTGAGCGCGTTGGCCATCGGCGACCAGGACAACATCCCGCCCCAGCAATGGCAGGTGTTCACGCGCACCGGTGTCAATCATTTGATGTCGATCTCCGGACTCCATATCACCATGCTCGCCAGCCTCGCCTTCGCTATCGCTTACTGGCTGTGGCGTCGCAGCACGCGGCTGACCTTATGGCTACCGGCGCGCAAGGCGGCCGCACTCGCCGCGTTGCTGACGGCCATCGGCTACGCGCTGCTCGCCGGCTTTGCCGTGCCGGCGCAGCGCACCGTGTACATGGTCGCCGCGGTGACTGCAGCGCTGTGGCTGAACCGCAACTTCTCGCCCAGCCAGATACTCGCGATTGCGCTGCTCGGCGTGCTGATTCCCGATCCTTGGGCGGTGATCTCGGCCGGTTTCTGGCTGTCGTTCGGCGCGGTCGCGCTGATCCTGTACGTGACCGCGCATCGCATCGAACACCTGTCATGGTTGCGAGAGGGTGACGGCGAAGCCGTCGGGCACCCATCGGCATACCCCTTGCGGGTGCTGAAGGAATACACGGCGGTGCAATGGGCGATGACCGTCGGCCTGACGCCGCTGCTGCTCGCGCTATTCCAGCAGGTGTCGCTGGTCTCGCCGCTCGCCAACGCCTTGGCGATCCCGCTGGTGAGTTTGATCGTCGTGCCGCTGGTGCTGCTCGGCGCGGCGCTGCCAACCGAAGTCCCGCTGTGGCTAGCGCATATCGTCATGGACGGGACGATGCGCTTCCTCGAAGCCTTGAGCGCGATGCCGCAGGCGGTGTGGATGCAGCATGCCCCGCCCGCATGGAGCATCATCGCCGCCGTGCTGGGCGCAATGTGGCTGCTATTGCCGCGCGGCTTTCCGGCGCGCTGGCTGGGTGTGACTATGATGCTGCCGATGTTCCTGAACGCGCCCGAGCCTCCGGCGGACGGCACGTTGCGGCTGATCGTGTTCGACGTCGGACAGGGGCTCGCCATCGCCGCCCAAACCCGCGACCATGCGCTGCTGTACGACGCCGGCCCGGACTTCTCCGGCGAGGCCGACAGCGGCAACCGCATCCTCGTGCCGACGTTACACGCGCTCGGCATCGAACGGCTGGACGGCATGATGCTCAGCCACGACGACATGGATCACATCGGCGGTGCAGCCTCGGTGCTGCAAGCCATGCCGGTCGGCTGGCTGTCGTCCTCGCTGCCGGACGGGCATCCGCTACACCAACTGCGCCCCCTCTCCCCCAACCCCTCTGATGGAACAACTAGCCAATCGACTAAGTCCGCAAGCGGACAAGTCGCTGGTTATCCCGTAAGCGTGCGAGGGGAGACAAAGCGCTGCGCCGACGGTCAGGGCTGGGAATGGGACGGTGTGCGCTTCGACGTGCTCCATCCGGACAAGGCACCAAGTGTGTACGACAAGAAGCAGGACAACGAACTGAGCTGCGTGCTGCGCATCGCTATCGGCGATCAGCGCATCCTGCTGACAGGCGACATCGAGAAGGACGGCGAGCGACGGCTGCTCAATGAACATGGCGACGAACTGCACACCACGCTGCTGGTCGCACCGCACCACGGCAGCAAGAGCTCGTCCAGCCCCGACTTCGTCGCCGCGACGTTGCCCGACCATGTCGTATTCACCGCCGGCTACCGCAACCGCTTCGGCCACCCCCGTGTAGAAGTGCTGCAACGCTATACCGACAGCGGCGCGCAACTGCTGCGCTCGGACAAGGACGGCGCGATCCTGGTCGAGATGGATGCGCATGGCCTGACACTGGAACGTTACCGCCAGACTCATCGCCGCTACTGGACGCATATACCGCGGCAGGAATGATCCGGAACAACAAACTGTAGGGCACCTCTATAAATTCGTCACACCGGCGAAGGCTGGTGTCCAGTTAATAAAATAGACAGTGCAACGCACTGACATAAACGCATGTTAATTAAAACCGCTGGATTCCGGCCTGCGCCGGAATGACGAAATTTGAATTTATAGAGAAGCCCTGTAATGGTTTTTCCGCAATACATCTACCCGCCTTGCTATCATCGCGCCCGCATCAATCCGGACTCCGAACCTCATGAAAAACCTGCCCCGCCACCTCGCACTGCTTGCAACCACCGCCTGGGTCGGCGGCCTATGGGCCGTCGGCTACCTCGCCGTGCCCATCCTGTTCCATGCACAGCCGGACCGGCAACTGGCCGGCATGCTGGCCGGACAGATGTTTGCAATGCTCGGCTATCTCGGCATCGTATGCGGCACATATCTGCTGGCCTGGCGCGTTGCCCTCACGGGTCGCGCTGCGATGCACGAAACAATGTTCAGGGTCACCGTCGCAATGTTGCTGATCGTGCTGCTGTCGCAGTTCGGCCTCCAACCGCTGATGGCGGAACTGAAGGCGCAGGCCCTGCCGCTGGAGGTGTCGCAAAGCCCGTACGCCGGCGAATTCAGGATGTGGCACGGGATTTCCAGCATCGCCTATCTGCTGCAAAGCCTGCTGGGCGCATTCCTCGTCATCCGCACCACGAGGAAATAACGAACGCCCTGCCCATGCCCGACCTACTTTGCTATCATTCCCTCAGACACTCAGGGAGGGTAGACAGATGACAACGCGCAAGACCAGCACCAAACGAAGCTCCGACCTCGCGCAAGACAAGGTGGACAAGATCGGACAGGCCGCCGCCCAGCTGCATCGCCTGCTCAAGGAACTGGGTCACTCCAAGGGACTGGAGCGCAGCGCAGCGACGATGCCGGATGCCCGCGAGCGCCTGAGCTTCATCGACCAGACGATGCACGAGGCCTCGGAGAAAACCATCAGCGCGGTGGAGAATTCGCTGCCGCTGACCAAATCCACGCGCAAGACCTGCGCCCGCCTGAGCAAGAAGCTGTCGGCCGCTGAAGACCTCGCACACCACGCGCTGGTGCAGGAGACCATTTCGGAACTGGGCGAGATCGCCGCCGCCGAGGATGCGCTGCATCATGACCTGATGCAGATCATGGAAGCGCAGGAGTTTCGCGACGTCGCCGGCCAGATGGTCAACAAGATCCTCGTCGCGGCGGTGGATATCGAAAAAATCCTGCTTGAAATCCTGCGCGAATATGCCCCTAACCACGACGACTCGCTGATCTCGAAGGAAGGCCTGACCGCCGGCCCCGCGGTCAAGAGCGGCAAGGGAGATGTCACAGGGCAGGACGACGTGGACGACCTGCTGGCTTCGATGGGATTCTGAAGTCGTCTTTAACCGCTACCGGAGTCATGTATGGAACAACAGACATGGACCAAGATGATGAGCGTCGGAAATGCCTTCCTCGACGCCGACCACAAGAGGCTGCTGGAGATGATCGAGGATGTCGAACGCGCAATGCGCGCTCAGGACACCGCGGTATTCTCTCGAACGCTCAAGATATTCGAGGATACTGTCCGCATTCATTTCAGGAATGAAGAGCTCATCGCGAAGACGATAGACCACCCGTTCGAGCAGCATATAGAGGAACACCAGTACGTATTGAACGAGCTTCAGCAAATGGAAGCCGAACTGATAGACATGCACGGCAGGTGGTCAGAGAGCGCTTCGACCCATTACTTCATCTTCTTGAGCAACTGGGCAAGCGAGCACATCAGAGATGACGACATGCTGATGAAACCGGCGCTGCAAGCCCATCCGTACGACTTCCGTCCAACGGACCTGCTGGAATCCTGACGCATCCGCCCGTTCCAGAAACAAAAAGAGCCGCGAATCGCGGCTCTTTTTGCATTACGGCCTTGCCGCATCCCTACCCTGCAGAACCGAAACGGTAGGTATTCTTACCCGCAGACTTCGCCGCATACATTGCCTGATCGGCATTTCTCATCAATTCGTCCTCGCTGTTCGCATCCTCCGAATAACGCGCGATGCCGATGCTGACACCGATATAAGCCGCCTTCCCCGCCAAGTCGAACGGCTGCGCAATGGCCTCGATGATCTTCTCGGCGATTCTGGCGACATCGTGATGCTCATGGGTCTCATTGAGAATGACCGTAAATTCGTCGCCGCCCAAACGCGCCACCGTGTCGCTCTCCCGCACGCATAGACACAAACGTTCCGCCACTCCGGTGAGCAGCAAGTCTCCGGCATGGTGACCCATCGTATCGTTTACCTGCTTGAAGCCGTCCAGATCCAGAAACAGCAATGCCAGGCCGCCACGATTGCGCCGGGCCAACGACAAGGCTTGCCCCAATCGATCGAAGAACAGTGCACGGTTCGGCAGGTTGGTCAGCGCATCGAAATGCGCCATATGCGCGATGCGCTCCTGCGTTTTTTTCTGGGCCGTGATGTCCTCATGAATCGCGATGAAATGGGTGATCTCGCCTTCGTCATCCAGCATCGGCGTGATGGTCTGCGAAACGGTATAGGCATCCCCGTTCTTCGCACGCTCCACGGTCTCGCTGCACCAGGTCTCCCCTCTGGTGATCGCCTCCCACATAACCCGATAATATTCCTCGGACTGCTGCCCGGAATTCAGCAGTCTCGGCGTCTGTCCAGCCAACTCCTCCTTGCTGTAGCCGCTCAGCCTTGCGAACGCCGGATTGACCCACTGGATAATGCCGCGCGGGTTGGTGATCATCACGCCGTTGCCCGCCTCTGCCAAAGCAGAACTCAGCAGACGTATCTGTTGCTGGTCCATCGCCGCCTCGACTGCAACGCTGATACGCGTAGCGATGCCGGCCAGCAAGTCTCTGGTAGTAGAGCTGAACATGTCCAACTTGCTGGAGTACAGGGTAAACGCGCCATACACCTCGCCGCGTATCAGCAACGGAATGGCCAGCATCGACTGGAAGCGATATTCATGCGCAAGTTCGCGCCACACCTTGAAACCCGGGTTGTCCGAGCTGATGGACTGCACCAGGCCACTGCGTATGGCCGTTCCCGTGCCGCCTCGTCCCTGCGGCGTATCGTCCCAGCGCACGCCGAGACGGCGCAATCCCTCTACATAACCCGAAGCCGGCCCCGCATGGGTCATGATGCTCACGGCGCCGTCCGTTTCCTTGCGCCCCAGCCAGATCAGGTCCAGATCGAACAGCTGGACCACCTCATCGCAGATGAAATGCAACACATCAGACAGGATCCCGCCCGACAAGACCCGCTGGTTGATCGCGGAGAACAACTCTTCGATCGCCTGAATCTGACGCTGTTTCGTGACATCTGCCGCATAAACGGCGAAACGCGAAACCGCCCCGCCCGCATCGCGAATCGGATAATTGGTGCTCAAAAAACGCCGTCCGGCACGCTCGTCCTCATAGGTCTCCGGCATACCGGTGCGGGCGATATGTTCGAATCTTGCCCGGCGTGACTTGGCCACCTCCGGCGGAAAAATATCGTAAACGTTCTTGCCGACCAATTCATCCGGCGTCGTATTCAAACGCTGCGCCCCCACCTCATTAGTCAGCAACAACGTGCCGTCTCGCTCCATCAGGAAGGTGGATTCCTGAATCGCATTCAGCAAGGCTTGCTGATTAAGACGCAATTCATTGTTCTCTTTCTCGGCCTGCTTGCGTTCGGAAATATCGCGAATAATGCCGGTGAAAAACATCCCCTCGCTGCTCTCCCACTTGGCCAGCGACATCTCCAGCGGGAACTCGCTACCGTCCTTGCGCAGCCCTTCCAGTTCAATAGCGCCACTGCCGATGATGTGTGATTTACCACCGGCCAGCACCTGATTCATCGCAGCGAGATGGCGCTCGCGATATCGCTGCGGTATCAACACAATCAATGGCTGACCAATAATTTCTGTTTCCGTAAAACCAAAGATAATCTCGGCCCCCCGGTTCCAGTTCACGATATTTCCTGCATTGTTTGCAGTAATGATGGCATCGCTGGCTGTGTAGGTGACCGCCCGGTAACGGGCCTCGTTTTCGCGCAGGGTATTTTCGGCGAGTTGTTGTTCCGTGATGTCCTGCACCGTACCGACCGAACGCAAGGGTTTGCCTTCGGCATCGAAAAGCGAATCGCAACGTTCGGTCACCCATTTTATCCGCCCATCGTTCATCAAAAGACGGTGCGTAATCTCATAGGGTTCGTGTGTCTCCAGCGAATGCATATAAGCCTGATTCACCGCATCGCGCTCCTCCGGATGAATGGCATGAAGAAAAGATTCATAGGATGGTTTGAAGGCAGCCGGATCGATTTCGAATATGCGGTAGATCTCGTCCGACCAGTACAGATTTTCCCTGACCAAGTCCAGATCCCAGTTACCGATATGGGCAGTATGCTGCGCCTGATTCAGCCGCGCCTCGCTCTGGCGCAACATCCGTTCCTGCTCCTCAGCCTTGATGCGCAAACGGAAGTTTTCGTGCAGGCTATGCCTGCCCCGAGAGGCATTCATCGCGATAAAAACGAAAAACAGCATCACCATGATGCCCATCGACAAGGCAAGCTTGCCGCCTTCCAACCCGAGACGCGCAATCAGCGGCAACAGCATCGGCGCCAGAAAGCCGATCGTGGACACACGATCCACCGCCAACGACGAAATAGCTCCGGCGCTCAGTCCGGCCAGCGCAAATGCAAGATAGGATTGATGGTCTATGTCTCCGGGCGGAAACAGCAGCACGGCGCCGATTCCCCAGGCTATGCCGGTCGCGATAACGCCGATGCGGAAGCGACGCAACCAGCATGTGCAACTTGCCGGAGTCGCCTCGCCACGTTGCCATGCAAGCAGCAATGCCAGCCTGCCGAGCAGGACGACGGCCAGTATTGCAAGCCACAGCAACAACTGCTCGGAAGGAATCTCGGCGCTTTGCACGCCCGCCAGAATCAGCGCCAGCAGCGCGTTGATGAGTATCGCTGCCGGAAGATTGGCATAAAGCAGTTTGGTCTGTTCGACTTGCAGCGCATCGGCTTCCTCGTCTGCCGGACAACGCTCGAATAATTTGCGCAGCATCATGCCCTCCCTCTATCGGCCTGACGGCTTGTTATAGTTATTCTGATTCTCTGGGGAGATTGTAATCAGGGCAGACCAAGATGGCATAAGTATTTACGTAAAACGACAAGAGCCGCATTTTGCGGCTCTTGTCGTTGCATTGCTGAAAAATCAGGCCAACGGACGCCCGCTATGCTTTCAGCGCAACCAGAACTTCTTCCAGCATCTTCTTGGCATCGCCAAACAACATGCGGTTGTTGTCCTTGTAGAACAACGGATTGTCCACGCCCGCATAGCCGGTCGCCATGCTGCGCTTCATCATGATGGAGGTCTTGGCCTTCCAGACTTCCAGCACCGGCATGCCTGCGATGGGGCTGCCCGGATCTTCCTGGGCTGCCGGGTTCACGATGTCGTTGGCGCCGATCACGATGGCGACATCGGTATCCGGGAAGTCGCCGTTCAATTCGTCCATCTCCATCACGATGTCGTAAGGCACTTTGGCTTCGGCCAGCAACACGTTCATGTGGCCGGGCATGCGGCCGGCGACCGGGTGGATGCCGAAACGCACGTTGACGCCTTTCTCGCGCAGGTGCTGCGTGATCTCGTACACCGTGTGCTGGGCCTGTGCCACCGCCATGCCGTATCCCGGCACGATGATCACGTTCTTGGCATCGCGCAACAGTTCCGCCGTCTCGATTGCGCTGATGGCGGTCACTTCGCCCGCCGGTTGCGCCTCGCCGCCGGACTTCTTGGCCGGTGCGCCGCCACCGAATCCGCCCGCGATGACGCTGATAAAGTTGCGGTTCATCGCGCGGCACATGATGTAGGAGAGAATCGCACCGCTGGATCCCACCAGCGCGCCGGTGACGATCAGCAAGTCGTTGTTCAACATGAAGCCGGTCGCCGCTGCCGCCCAGCCGGAGTAGCTGTTCAGCATGGACACCACCACCGGCATGTCGGCGCCGCCGATGGCCATCACCATGTGGATGCCGAACAGCAAGGCGATCACCGTCATCACGGTCAGCGCGATCATGCCCGCACTGATCGTTTCGGCGTGCAGAAATTGGTAACCGAACGCGATGACGATCAACAGGCCCAGCAGATTCAGGAAGTGCCGTCCCGGCAGCAACAGCGGCTTGCCGCCGATCTTGCCCGACAGTTTGCCGAAGGCGATGAGGGAGCCGGAGAAGGTCACCGCACCGATCAGGATGCCGATATAGACCTCGATCTCGTGGATCGCTTTTTCGGCGCTGGACAAATTCAATGCCGCCATCGGATCGATGTAATTAGCAAAGCCGACCAGACAGGCAGCGAGACCGACGAGGCTGTGCATCAGCGCGACCAGTTCCGGCATCTGCGTCATCTGCACTTTGCGCGCGGCATAAAGTCCGATGCTGCCGCCCACCACCATCGCGGATATGATCCACGGGATTCCGGCCATCGTGACGCGCGGGCCGAACACCGTGGCCAGCACGGCGATGGTCATGCCTATCATGCCGTAGAGATTCCCGCGCCGCGAAGACTCAGGGCTGGACAGACCACCCAGGCTGAGGATGAAGAGAATGATTGCGCCGATATAAGCAACCGTTGCCAAGCTTGCAGACATATTCATTTATCCTTATTTGCGGAACATCGACAGCATGCGCCGAGTGACGGCGAAGCCGCCGAACATATTGACCGCAGTGAGCGCGACACCCGCCACCGCCAACCCGCGTATCCATTCATCCGGACGATCCAGCCCGAGCTCCAGCGGCGGCGCGATCTGCACCAGTGCGCCGATGGCGATGATGCTGCTGATCGCATTGGTGACGCTCATCAAGGGAGTGTGCAGGGCGGGGGTGACATTCCACACCACCATGTAACCGACGAAACACGCGAGCACGAACACCGTGAAGTGCCCGAGGAACGCCGCGGGCGCATAAGCGCCGATGAGCAGGAACAACAATGCGGCGGCACCGAACATTGCGGCCACCTTTCCTGCGGAAGCCGGTGCGCCACCGTGACCATGAGTGGCAGGTGCTGCAACCGGTTTGGCCGCAGCCGGTTTAGCGGCCGCTGCCGGCAATTTCGGCGCAGGTGCAGGCCAGGTGACTTCGCCGTTCTTGATGACCGTCAGGCCACGAATCGCATCGTCTTCCATATTGACGTCGATGATGCCATCCTTGGTCTTGCACAACTCCTCGGTCAGGCGGAACAGATTGCTTGCATACAGCGAGGAAGACTGCCTGGCCAGACGACTATTCAGGTCGGTGTAACCGACGATGGTCACGCCGTGCTTCACCACCGCCTGACCGGGCTCGGTCAGCTCGCAATTGCCGCCGCGCTCGGCCGCCATGTCGACGATGACGCTGCCCGGCTTCATGCTCTGCACCATCTCGGCGGTGATCAGCCTGGGCGCGGGCTTGCCGGGGATCAGCGCGGTCGTGATGATGATGTCCACCTCGCGGGCCTGCTTGGCGTACATCTCGCGCTGTGCCTGCTGGAAGCCCTCGCTCATCACCTTGGCGTAACCGCCGCCGCCGCCGCCTTCTTCCTCGTATTCGACTTTCACGAATTCGCCGCCCAGGGATTTGACCTGGTCGGCCACTTCGGCGCGGGTGTCGTTGGCGCGCACGATAGCGCCCAGTCCTGCGGCAGTGCCGATCGCGGCCAGACCGGCTACGCCGGCGCCGGCGATGAAGACCTTGGCCGGCGGAACCTTGCCCGCAGCCGTGATCTGGCCGTTGAAGAAGCGACCGAAGACGTTGGCGGCCTCGATGACGGCGCGGTAGCCGGCGACGCCGGCCTGCGAGGTCAGGGCGTCCATCTTCTGGGCGCGACTCAACATGCGCGGCAGCGCATCGATGGCCAGCACGGTGGCGCGCTTGCCAGCCAGTTGTTGCATCAATTCCGGGTTTTGTGCAGGCCAGACGAAGCCGATCAAGACGCCGCCTTCGCGCATCAAGTCCACCTCGGCACTCGTCGGAACGACAACCTTGAACACGATGTCGGACGCGGACCACAGAGCCGCCGCACCGTTAATGATTTCGGCGCCTGCCGCGCGATAGGCCTCGTCGCTAAAATTCGAGCCCTCTCCGGCGCCGGACTCGACCGCAACATTGAAACCCAGCTTGACGAGCTTCTCCACGACTTCCGGCACCGTCGCAACCCGCTTCTCCCCTGCGTGAGTCTCTACAGGAATGCCTATACGCATAAACCTCTCCTCAATCTTTTGGACGCCTCGAAAACCTGTTGCACGACTCGATTGCGGCGTTGCGCGGCCTTGGCCTCAGCATGACGCGCTACGCGCGTTCCTTCACCGCCGTTGTCGTTCGTGCGCCTTGCAGTCAAGCCGCTCGCTACGGTTTTTTGAAATGCCATCTTGTAAATCGTCCGGTGCAGGCTGCGCCAGACGCACTTCGAATAGAGCGCGAGATTATACCGGTTCTCGCCCAACATAAAACCCCACTATAATCTCGCCCGCTCATCCAATAAGCGCCTTTCATGCCCCATTCCATCCGCCTGCTGCCCGACCTGCTGATCAACCAAATCGCCGCCGGCGAAGTGATAGAACGCCCGGCCTCCGCGCTGAAAGAGCTGATGGAGAACAGCCTCGATGCGGGTGCTACCGACATCGCGGTGCAGCTCGAAGGCGGCGGCGTGAAACTGCTGAGAGTGCGCGACAACGGCAAAGGCATCGCGAAAAACGAACTGCCACTCGCGCTGATGCGCCACGCCACCAGTAAGATCGCCAGCCTCGACGACCTGCAGCGCGTCGCCAGCATGGGCTTCCGCGGCGAGGCGCTGGCGAGCATGGCGGCGGTCGCGCAACTGGGTTTGAGCAGCCGCACCGCGGAGGATGCGCATGGCTGGAAGGTCGAGGCGATAGACGGCCACATCAGCGAACCCATCCCGTCCAGCCAGCCGCAGGGCACCAGCATCGAACTGCGCGAGCTGTACTTCAACACCCCGGCGCGGCGCAAATTCCTCAAATCCGACTCCACCGAATTCGCCCACTGCGACGAGACGTTCAAGCGCATCGCGCTGTCTCGTCCCGATGTCGCCTTCTCGCTGCAGCACAACGGCAAGACGATCTGGCAACTGCCCGCAGCCCCTCTCCCCAACCCTCTCCCGCATACGGGAGAGGGAGCGAACGTAAGCGGCATTCTTGAAAGAATTGCCGCAATACTCGGTCCGGAATTCGGCGAAGCAGCCGTCGCAGTCGAACGCCGGGCCGCGAACCTGTCGCTGCAAGGCCTCGCCGCGCTGCCCGCCTATTCGCGCAGCACGCGCGACGCGCAATACTTTTTCGTCAACGGCCGCTTCATCCGCGACAAGGTCGCCAGCCACGCACTAAGACAGGCCTACCAAGACATCCTGCACCACCAGCGCCACCCCGCCTTCGTGCTGTTTCTCGACATGCCGCCGGAACAGGTGGACGTGAACGTGCACCCGGCCAAGAGCGAAGTGCGCTTCCGCGAAAGCCAGGGCATACACCAGTTCCTGTTCCATACCGTGCAGGAGGCGCTCAGTGCGCCGATGAAAGACAGCGCTCCGCAACCCGCAGCGGCGAACGGCGAGTCGGCCGTGCCCTCGCCGCATCCGGCCTACACGCCGCGCCAGCAGGGCATCGCGTTCGACGCCGCGCAACGGCAGGCGACCTACCGGCTGTGGGAAACACAAACAGCGGAGAAGGGAGAAGAGAGAAGGGAGAAGGGTAAAACTGAGCCCGCTTTTGACGTTACCCTTCCCCCTTCCCCCTTCCCTCTTCCCGCAGTTGAGCATCCCCTCGGCTACGCCCTAGGCCAGCTCTCCGGCGTCTACATCCTCGCGCAGAACGCGCAGGGGCTGATCGTCGTGGACATGCACGCCGCGCATGAGCGCATCGTGTATGAACGCCTGAAGGCCGCGCTGGACAACGAACGCATCGCCGCCCAGCCGCTGCTGATCCCGGTGAGTTTCTACGCCGAACCGCTGGACGTCGCGACCGTGGAGGCGGAACAGGAGGCGTTGCACAAGCTGGGCTTCGACCTCGCCCCGCTGTCGCCGACCCAGCTCGCGCTGCGCGCGATGCCGACGATGCTGAAGCAGTCCGAGGCCGAAACCATGGCGCTGGAAGTGCTGCGCGAGCTGCGCGAATACGGCGCGTCGCGCGCCTTGACCGAACGCCGCAACGAGCTGCTCGCGACGATGGCCTGCCACGCCTCGGTGCGCGCGAACCACGCATTGAGCATCACCGAGATGAACGCGCTGCTGCGCGAGATGGAACAGACCGAACGCGCCGACCAGTGCAACCACGGCAGGCCGACCTGGTTCCAGATGACCATGGGCGACTTGGACAAGATGTTCATGCGCGGGAAATAAATTCGTAGGGGCGCGATTCATCGCGCCCTTTCCTGATAAATGAAATACAAGGGCGCGATGAATCGCGCCCCTACAAAAAATGCCTCCTTCGATCTTCCGCATCGCCTTCGCCTCATTTATCGGCACCGCCATCGAGTTCTACGATTTCTACATCTACGGCCTCGCGGTGGCGATGGTGATCGGGCCGGTGTTCTTCCCGAACGACGATCCCGCGGTGCAGGCGCTGAACGCGTTCCTGACGTTCGGCATCGCCTTCCTCGCACGTCCCTTGGGCGCGCTGCTGTTCGGCCATTTCGGCGACCGCATCGGGCGCAAGACGACGCTGGCCGCGTCGCTGCTGGTGATGGGCGTGTCGACGACGCTGATCGGCGTGCTGCCGAGCTACGAGATGGTTGGCTGGGTCGCACCCGCGCTGCTGTGCCTGCTGCGCTTCGGGCAGGGCATCGGCCTCGGCGGCGAATGGGGAGGTGCTGCGTTGCTGGCGGCGGAATATGCGCCCGAAGGCAGGCGCGGCTGGTTCGGCATGTTCCCACAACTCGGCCCGCCGGTCGGCTTCTTGCTCGCGACCGGCAGCTTTTTGCTGCTGTCGTTCGGACTGGACGATGCGGAATTCCGCGACTGGGGCTGGCGTATCCCATTCCTCGCCAGCGCCGTGCTGGTCGTCATCGGTCTCTACGTGCGATTGAAGCTCGCCGAGACGCCGGTGTTCGCACAAGCCTTGAAGTCCCACCAGCCGCCTAAGCTGCCGCTGGCCGAGCTATTTGCGCATCATACAAAGCCACTGATCCAAGGCGCGTTGCTGATGGTAGTGTGCTACGCGCTGTTCTACATCTCCACGGTGTTCGCACTGAGCTACGGCGTCGCCACGCTGGGCATCCCGCGCCCGCAGTTCCTCGGCATGCTGTGCGTCGCCGTCGTGTTCATGGCCGCGGCCACGCCGCTCGCGGCCATCGCGGGCGACCGCTACGGACGCCGCCCGGTGCTGATCGTCGCGGGTAGCGCGGCGCTGCTGTCCGGCTTTTTGCTCGCACCGATGCTGAGCAGCGGCTCGATGTGGCAGATCACCGCATTCCTCTCCATCGAACTGCTCCTGATGGGCGCGACCTTCGCCCCGATGGGGGCCTTGCTGCCCGAGCTGTTCCCGACATCGGTGCGCTACACCGGTGCGGGCGCGGCCTACAACCTCGGCGGCATCCTCGGCGCATCGCTCGCGCCCTATATCGCGCAACAACTGGTGCTGCACGGTGGCCTCGCATGGGTCGGCGGCTATGTCTCCGTCGCCGCCGCGATCAGCCTGCTGGCCGCGCTGACACTGCGCGAGACGCGCGACAGGAAGCTGGCATGAACCCGATAATCCGTCATTCCGGCGCAGGCCGGAATCCAGCAAAAAGAGACATCCCGCGAAGCGGACAAAACCAAGATGCCGTCCCGCTTCGCGGGGATGATATTTTCAATCTGGATTCCGGCCTGCGCCGGAATGACGGTGCATAAGCATGAATCCGTTACCACCCGCCATTTTCCTGATGGGCCCCACCGCCAGCGGCAAGACCGGCGTTGCGGTGGAACTCGTGCAACGCCTGCCGGTGGAGCTCATCAGCGTGGACTCCGCGCTGGTGTACCGCGACATGAACATCGGCACCGCGAAGCCGGACGCCGCGACGCTGGCCCGCGCGCCCCATCACCTGATCGACATCATAGACCCGACCGAAGCCTACTCCGCCGCCGCGTTCCGACACGATGCATTGCGATTGATGGCGGACATCACCGCGCGCGGCAAGATACCGCTGCTGGTCGGCGGCACGATGCTGTATTTCAAGGCGCTACGCGAGGGACTGAGCGAACTGCCGCAGGCCGACCCGGAAGTGCGCGCCGCGCTTGACGCCGAGATCGCCGAACACGGCATCGAACGCCTGCATGCAGAACTAGCCAAGGTGGATGCCGAGACCGCCGCCCGCCTCGCCCCCGCCGACACGCAGCGCATCCAGCGCGCGATGGAAATCTACCGCCTCACCGGGCAGCCGATGTCGGCACTGCTGAAGCAGCAGACGCGGCACGAACTGCCCTACGACATCACATCCATCGCGCTCGTCCCCAGCGAGCGCAGCGTGTTGCACCAGCGCATCGCCGTGCGCTTCCAACAGATGCTCAAGGATGGATTGATCGACGAACTGCGCGACTTGCGCGACAAATACCCGCTGCACCCCGACATGACTTCGATGCGCTGCGTCGGCTACCGGCAGGCCTGGCAATACATGGACGGCGAGATAAACGAAGGCCAACTGATGGAGACCGGCATCGCCGCGACGCGCCAGCTGGCAAAACGCCAGCTCACCTGGCTGCGCTCGATGCCGGACAACATCGAGATCGATTGTCTGTCAGATGATCTTTTCCACCGGGTCAGCGACGCGTTGCGCGCGGTGACCGGATAGCCGGCGGGACGTCAGAACGCCACCGAACTGAACTGGAAGTTCTGCTGTTCGAACAGCATCAGACACACCCTGACCACGTCCGGGTCATACAGCCTTCCGCTCCCCTCGCGTATCTCCCCCAGCGCCTTGTCCACGCTGAGCGCGGGACGGTAGGGCCGGTGCGACACCATCGCCTCGACCACATCGGCCACCGCGATGATCCTGGCTTCCGGCAGCATGTCGTCCCCTTTCAGCCCGTGCGGATAACCGCTGCCGTCGATGCGTTCGTGGTGCTGCGCGATCATTTGCGCGACCGGCCAGGGGAAACTGACTTCCTTGATGATGTCGCTGCCGATTTCGGAATGCGTCTTGATCAACTCGAACTCGAGTTCGTTCAGGCGTCCCGGGCGGTTGAGTATCTCCGTCGGCAGGCGCACCTTGCCGATGTCGTGCACCAGCGCTCCCAGTCGCAGCCCCTCCAGCGCGTCCTCCGGCATCCCCATCTCGCGGCCGATCGCCTGCGCCAGTTCGGCGACACGGTGCTGATGGCCGGAGGTATAGGGATCGCGATACTCGACCGTCAGGCCGATCGCGTCGATGACCTGCTCCAGGATGGCGCGGTATCGCTGCTGGCTGGCGGCGAGCGACGCCATCGTGTCGCGCAACGCACTGGTCTTGGACGCAACCAGGTCGTCGAGATGGCGCTTGATGTGGTGCAGCTCCATATGCGCCCGGACTCTGGCCAACACCTCCTCGAACTGGAACGGCTTGGTCACGTAATCGACCCCGCCGGCCGCGAAGGCGGCCACCTTGTCGCCGGTTTCCTGCAGCGAGCTGATGAAGATCACCGGGATGTCGCGGGTGAGCGGATCGGCCTTCAGGCGCCGGCAGGTTTCGTAACCGTCGATGCCGGGCATGCGTATGTCGAGCAGGATCAGATCGGGGGAGCTCAGCTGGATAGACTGCAATGCGACCTCGCCGCTGATCGCCGGGCGCACGACGAACCCGGCCTGCTCCAGCACGCTGCTCAAGACCCGCAGATTATCCGGGTTGTCGTCGACGATGACGATGGAGCCGCTCTTGTATGGTTCGCTGGTAATCACATGTTTCCCGTCGTTTTCAATATCAACCCGCCTCATCCAGCAGACTGACGATCTGGTCGTAGCGATATTGCTGCGCCAGCGTTTGCAATCCGGTCCCGATCTGCGCGTTCAATCCGGTTATTTTCTCGATGGAGTCGGCTACGGCTCGGGTGTTCAGCTCAAGTGCGGCCTGGCGCAATGCGGTACGCAATTCCGCCGGGATATTTGCAAGCTTGGACGCGGTAAGCTGCCCCGCGACATGAGACGCTGCCGGCTCCTCTCCCCGGTAAATGAACTTCGCGCCCAGATACTGGCCCAGCGCCTTGAATATCTCCGCGGCTTTGTAGGGCTTGTGCATCACCTCGTCACAACCGGCCTGCAAGATCAGCTCGTGCTGTTCCTTGAAGGCGCTGGCGGTGAGCGCGATGATCTTTATCGCATCCCCGCCCGGCAGGCCGCGTATCTTCGCCGAAGCCTGATAACCGTCCATCACCGGCATGCGCATGTCCATCCAGATCAGATGCGGCTGCCATTGCTCGAACGCCAGCACGGCCTCCTGTCCGTTCTCGGCCTCGCGCACCTGAAAACCGGCCTGCGCCAGCAAGGTGACCAGCAACACCCGGTTCGATTGGTTATCGTCGACCACCAGCAAACGCCAGGTCGGCTGGCCCGGTGCCAGCCCCTGCACGACGGGAGGCACACTGGTTCTGGACGACACTTCCGCCGCATCGCTCAACGGCAACGGCAGGTCGATAGCGAATGTCGTGCCCTTGCCCGGCGAACTCTCGACGTCGATACGCCCCCCCATCAACTCGATCAACGAGTTCGATATAGCCAACCCCAGACCGGTTCCCTTGGTCCCGCTCGGTTCGGTTAGTTGCACGAATGGCTTGAACAGCTCGCCAAACTTGTCCGCCTGTATCCCGATGCCGCTGTCCTCGATCTCGATGCGCAAGCTGACCATGGCCGGGTCATCCATCGGCCTGGTTCCGGCGCGCAGTATCACCCCTCCCTCCCGAGTGAACTTCACCGCATTGCCCAGCAGATTGACCACCACCTGGCGCAGCTTGCCGCCGTCGCCGCAGACATAGCGCTGCATGTCCGGATCGAGATCCAGGCTGAAGGTCAGGTTGCCGCTCAGCGCGCGCTGCTCGATCAACTTGCCGGCATCCTCCAGCATGATCAGCAGGTCGAAAGGTTTGATGTCCAGCTCGAACCGGCCCGCCTCGATCTTGGACAGGTCCAGCACATCGTTGATCATGCCGAGCAGATAGGTCCCGCTGCGGTTGATGATGTCCAGATTGGCCTTCTGCGCGGCAGGAGTCTCCGGATCGTTCACCATCAGTTCGGAGAAGCCGAGGATCGCATTCAGCGGGGTGCGCAACTCGTGGCTCATGTTGGACAGGAACGCGCTCTTGGCCAAGGAGGCGGCCTCGGCTGCCTCCTTGGCATGACGCAACTGCTCGGTGCGATCTTCGACCATCTCTTCCAGGTGCTGCCGGTATGCCTGCAATTCCTGTTCGGTCTTCTTGCGCTCGCTGATATCCGCGATCACCGAGATGAAATAGTTCGGGCTGCCGTCGCGGTGGCGCACCAGCGCGACCGTGAGATTGACCCACACGATCTCGCGGTCCTTGCGCAAATAGCGCTTTTCGATCGAGTAATTTTCGATCTCTCCAGACAGAATGCGCTGCACATAAGCCAGATCGAGTTCCAGATCGTCTGGATGGGTGAGGCTCTGAAAGGTCTTGCCCAACAACTCTTCGCGGCTGTAACCCAACATGTCGCACAACCGCTGGTTGACGCGCAACCAGCGGCCGTCCGGTGCGACATGCGCCACGCCCACTGCCGCCAGTTCGAACGTGGTGCGAAACTCCTTCTCCGCGGCACCCAACCGCTGGTAGGGCTCGCGCACCAGCGTGACAAACATCGCACGATAGATGTAGAGATAGGCGATGACCTTGTACACATGGCCGAGCAGGTTGAAGACGTCCGTGACATCCTTGTACAGCGTGAAACTCAGTTCGCTCAGCGCCGAAATCGCCACGGCGGCGAACAGGCTGGCAGCCTCGTGCGTCGCGCCGCGCCGCGCCTGCCGGTAGAACAGCATCGCGGCGACCGCCAATATCGCGACAATCAGATATTCGGCGGCGATCTTCAGCCCGGTGAGTCCCTGTCCTTCGATGAAGGTGCGCGGCAGCAGGTCCTGATGGAACAACCCGATCCACACGACGAACAGCACGATGGCGAGCGCGCCTGCAAGCAGCGCATATTTCCGGTGCGGGGAGGGCAGCGGCGTCCATGGTCGCATCGCCACCGCGAGCAGTGCGATCGCGGCGAGGAAACGCGCGGCCAACCAGAAATTGATCGCTTTCTCCGGCCCCGAGGGGGTGACGAAATCCGCCATGCCCTTGAACGACAGCATGTGGACGAAATCGATCAGCCCCACCGCCAGCATCGCGCACGCGATGATCATCACGTTGCCGGCGCGCTCGTCGCTATAGGCGTTCCACACCACCCCGAAGATCAGCATCGCGACGACGATGGAGAACAGTTCCATCGTCATGTGCATAGGCTGGTAATTGGCAATGCCGCGAAACACGGCGGGAGTCGGCAGCAGCCAGATCAGCAGGAACCCCGCGGAGAGCGCGGCCAGCAGCCACCATACCTGCCGCTGCGCAACGTCCGGCGTCGGGTTAGCCGGCATGATGGACTCCTCGCCGCGACGGGAAGCGGTGCGCCCACGTAATCGAGGCTGTCCGCACCGCGAAACCGGGCGCCTCGGCGACACAGACTGCAATCACAACTTCCATTATTCCCCCTCGCGACAACGCATCAGGCCAGATCAGGAATGGTACACGATTCCCCTGCGACCATCATGCAGGCCGGGGCCACGCGCATCGCAGCGGCGCGGCATGCTGACGCGCCGCGGGTTCTGCGGCATAATGCGCCTCTTGTTTGCACCTGAACCAACCGCTTAATCATGAAAATCGCCATCGCCGGAACCGGTTACGTCGGACTCTCCAACGCCATCCTGCTTGCCCAGCACCACGAAGTGGTCGCAATCGACATCGTGCCCGAGAAGGTCGCCATGCTGAACCGCAAGCAATCACCCATCGAAGACGCCGAGATCGAAGAATATCTCCAGCACAAGGCGCTCAACTTCAAGGCCACGCTGGACAAGCATGAAGCCTACATCGGCGCGGAC
Organism: Gallionella sp.; assembly: GCA_023229845.1. Classification (GTDB taxonomy): domain Bacteria; phylum Pseudomonadota; class Gammaproteobacteria; order Burkholderiales; family Gallionellaceae; genus Gallionella. The sequence goes on along the minus strand of JALNYK010000012.1, from coordinate 26,187 downwards.
TACGTCATCATCGCCACGCCGACCGACTACGATCCGGAAACCAATTACTTCAACACCAGATCGATCGAGTCGGTGATCCAGGACGTCCTGAGCATTAACCCGCAGGCGGTGATGGTGATCAAATCGACCATCCCCGTCGGTTATACGGTCAAGACCCGCGCCCGGTTCAATTGCGACAACCTGATTTTCTCGCCCGAATTCCTGCGCGAAGGCCGCGCACTTTACGATAACCTGCATCCCTCGCGCATCGTCGTCGGCGAACGCTCCGAACGCGCCGAGACCTTTGCCGGTCTGCTCCGGCAAGGCGCGGTGAAGCAAGACATCCCCACCCTGTTCACCGACTCGACCGAAGCCGAGGCAGTGAAGCTGTTCGCCAACACCTACCTCGCGATGCGCGTGGCCTACTTCAACGAACTGGACACCTATGCCGCCACGCACGGCCTGGATACCAAGCAGATCATTCAGGGGGTGAGCCTCGATCCGCGCATCGGCGACCACTACAACAATCCGTCGTTCGGCTACGGCGGCTACTGCCTGCCCAAGGACACCAAGCAGCTGCTCGCCAATTACCAGAACGTGCCGCAAAACCTCATCAACGCCATCGTGGCATCCAACACCACGCGCAAGGACTTCGTCGCGGAGAGCATCATAAGAAAACTGGAGGCAAATACGTTTGCCCCCTCGCCCGCAAGCGGGAGAGGGTTGGGGAGAGGGGAAAGCAATCCCAAGGTGGTCGGCATCCACCGTCTGGTGATGAAGAGCGGCTCCGACAACTTCCGCTCATCCAGCATCCAGGGCATCATGAAACGCATCAAAGCCAAGGGCATCGAGGTCATCGTGTACGAGCCGGCATTGAAGGAAGCGGAATTCTTCCACTCCCGCGTGGTGAACGACCTGGCGCAATTCAAGCAGGAAGCCGACGTCATCGTCGCCAACCGCATCACCGACGACATCCGCGACGTGGCCGACAAGGTTTACAGCAGGGATCTGTTCGGCAAGGACTAAGTTGCGTCCCTCATGTTTGGGCGGGCATAACTGATCCGGGGCTAGTCGCGGTGTTTGACGCAATCCCTGATTGACCCGAGACCTAGGTACTCCGCCCGTCAGTCGTCCATGCCGCGGTGCGGCTGATGGATGTCGCAGGCGATGCCGGCATCAACGGCGATCATATCCCTTACGCTCTCGACCGGCATGCGCAACAGATCGGCGATGTCCTTGTAGTCGTCCGGCAACGCTGGGTCGTCCCATCCCTTTGTCGAATGGCGCACCAGATTGACCGCCAGCACGACATTGCGCACGCGCGGTAGATGGGCGCAGGAATCGTTCATCAGCGTCAGCAGCAGTTGCGGCAATTCCCACTGCTCGGCGAGCACGCGCTGCAACTCGAACATCGTGAAGCCGAACACACGAGCCTGGATGACACGGGTGCGCACCGTCGGCTCCTGCAACCTGAGTTCCTCGACTTCCAGCATCTCGTCCGGCGCGAAACACCACATCAGTATCTCGGCGATATCGTGCAGCAGCGCCGCGATACGCACCTCCTCGAAATGCAGATCGCGCAGGCGCACGGCCCAGTCCTTGGCGTACTCGGAGGCAAGATGGGAACGATGGATGGTGCGCAGCAGATGCAGCAGCGCCGGCGTCTTGTGTTTCAGCGCGTCTTCGATCAGCGGGGCGGGCGGCACCTTGTTGAACACAGGCTCGATGCCCATCATCAGCAAGGCCTGTTCGACCTGGATGACTTCGGTGGTCTGTATCTTGTGCTTGTGCTGCTGCAGGTAACGCAGCAGCTTGACGGTCATGATCGGATCGTGGGCGATGATGTCGGCGACGCCGATCGCGGTAAGCTTCTCGTCGTCGGCGCGCAATTCTTCCAGACCGCGGGCTGTCTGTTTCAGCACCGGCAAGTCTGCCTGCATCAGCACCGCAACCCAGTAATCCAGTCCCCTAGCTTCCGACATCCCAGCCCCCTCACGCAATTGCCCGCGAATATACCCGCAATCGCGGAACTTGCACAATCGAATGAGAAGACGTGCGCTACGCCACTACCGCCAACTTGCCGATGCGCCCTTCGACTTCGCGCAACGACATTTCCTTGCGCGGCAAGGCCGCGAGATTCAGGCCGGCAAGATACTGGCGAAGAGACACCAGTTCGTAGCCCTGCGCCTGCCAGCCATCGAGCAACTGCTCGAACACCGGCATCCATTTTCCGCCTTCCAGTTCGGCATGCAACGTGAACACATGGCCGAAGGGCTGCTCCGCCTTGGTCATGCGCAACACATGCTGCGCGATGTTGTCCAGCGTGATGCCGTCGCGATTGATCAGCTCGTCCAGCGTCGGCAGCGTCGTCGGCAACTGCGGGCAATTGACGATCTCGGCGTTCCAGGTCGGGATGCAGGGCTGCGCACCGCGCGAGTCTGAGCTGTAATCGAAACCGAGATGCTGCATCATCCGCAACGCATGGCGGTTCATCTGCCAACCGGCGGCGGCATGGGCATGCGGCTTCTCGCCGAAGATTTCGGTATAGCGATCCACCGCGCGCTGCAGCTCGCGCCGCGTCCAGAGCCCGTCCTTGTCCGCGACATGGTCCTGCCAGCGGATGTGGTCGTAACAATGCACGCCGGTCTCGAAGCCGGCGTCGCGCACCGAGCGCATGATGTCGGCGCACTTGCGGCCGATGTCCGGCGCGGGCAGCAGCGTGCCGTACAGCAGCGTCTTGATGCCGTAATGCTCCACCACCGACATGCGCGACACCTTGGACAGGTAGCCCGGGCGGAACACGCGCTTGATCGCGCGGCCCATGTGATCAGGCCCCAGCGTGAAGAAGAAGGTCGCTTGCGCGTTGTAGCGTTGCAACACATCGACCAGACGCGGCACGCCCTCGCGGGTGCCGCGATAGGTGTCGACGTCGATCTTGAGAGCGAGTTGTTTCATGAAAACGAGTGCTGAGTACCGAGTGCTGAGTGCTGAGTTCTGAGTGCTGAGTGCTGAGTTCTGAGTTCTGAGTTCTGAGTTCTGAGTTCTGAGTTCTGAGTTCTGAGTTCTGAGTTCTGAGTGCTGAGTGCTGAGTTCTGAGTGCTGAGTGCTGAGTGCTGAGTGCTGAGTGCTGAGTGCTGAGTGCTGAGTGCTGAGTGCTGAGTGCTGAGTCTGCGGATTTTCCTCAGCACTCGTTACTCAGCACTCAGAACTGTCGTTAATCGACCAGTCCGCGCGCCTCGGCAATCTGGGTGCGGTAGGCATCGAAAATCTTGCGCAGCGTGTCGGCCATGGTCGTGGTCGGTTTCCAGCCCAGCTCTTCGCAGGTGTTGGTGATCTTGGGCACGCGATTCTGCACGTCCTGATACCCGGCACCGTAGTAGGCGTCGGAAGTCGTCTCGACGATCTTCACCTTGGCGGCTGACTCGGCATATTCCGGATACTCGTTCGCCAGCTTCAGCATCATGTCGGCCAGGTCGCGGATCGCGAAGTTGTTGGTCGGGTTGCCGATGTTGTAGATCTTGCCGGTGGCCACGCCGTTCTTATTGTCGATGATCTTCATCAGCGCGTCGATGCCGTCGTCGATGTAAGTGAAGGCGCGTTTCTGGTGGCCGCCATCAACCAAGCTGATGTTATTGCCGCGAATGATGTGACCGAGGAACTGGGTCACCACGCGCGAACTGCCTTCCTTAGGCGTGTTGATCGAATCCAGACCGGCACCGATCCAGTTGAACGGACGGAACAGCGTGAAGTTCAGGCCTTCCATGCCATAGCCCCAGATCACGCGGTCCATCAGTTGCTTGGAGTTGGAATAGATCCAACGCGGCTTGTTGATCGGGCCGCAGACCAGTTCGGAATTATCCGGATCGAATTCCTCGTCGTGGCACATGCCGTAGACTTCCGAGGTCGACGGGAACACCAGATGCTTGTTGTACTTCACCGCGGCGCGCACGATGGGCAGGTTGGCTTCGAAGTCCAGCTCGAACACGCGCAGCGGCTGCTTCACATAAGTGGCCGGCGTGGCGATCGCCACCAGCGGCAGGATCACGTCGCACTTCTTGACGTGGTACTCGACCCACTCCTTGTTGATGGTGATGTCGCCCTCGAAGAAATGGAAGCGCGGCTTGCCGATCAGGTCGCTGATGCGGTCGGTGCTCATATCCATGCCATAGACTTCCCAGTCGGTGGTCTCGAGGATGCGGTTGGACAGGTGGTGACCGATGAAACCGTTCACGCCGAGGATCAGTACTTTTTTCATTTCACTTCCTTAACAATTGAATTCAAATCTTGTATCGCCGTGCTTGGCGGCAAATTCCGCTGCGCCCGTCTCGACGCCGTCCAGCTCGAAGCGCACCACGCGCAGCACGCCGCTGCCGCAGATCGCATAGGCCTTGCCGTCCTTCACGTAGAAGGCCGGCTTCTCGCCTGTCACGGTGCAACCGGTCACCAACGTCTGCAGGATGCGCATGGGCTTGCCCATCAGCATCGTCGTTGCACCCGGATACGGCGGGGCCACCGCGCGCACCAAGTTGTGTATCTCCAGCGCCGACTGCGACCAGGCTATGACGCCGTCTTCGGCCTTGCGTCCGCCGAAATATGCGCCCTTGCTCAAATCCTGTTTCTCGGCTTTGGCAGTGCCCGCCAGCAATGCGGGCAACACTCCGTTCAGCGCCATCTCCGCCGCCACTGTCACCTTCTGGAACACTTCATGCGCGGTATCGTTCGGCAGGATGGGAACGGCCTGCTGAGCGACGATGTCGCCGTTGTCCGGCTTCTCGGTCATGTAGTGCAGCGTTGCACCCGTTTCCGTTTCGCCGCGGATTATCGCCCAATTCACCGGCACGCGACCGCGATATTTGGGCAGCAATGAGCCGTGCATGTTCAGCGCGCCTTGCTTCGGGATAGCCAGCAACGGAGCTTTCAACATCTCGCGGTAGTAGAAGGAAAAGAAAAAGTCCGGCTGCAATGCCGCGATCTGGTCGACCACTTCCGGCGCATTCGGATTATCCGGCGTGATGACGGGGATGCCGTGCAACTCAGCGAGCTTCTGCACGCTATCAAACCAAATGACCTCTTTAGGATTGTCGCGATGCGTGACCACCAGCGCAACATCCACGCCGTGCGCCAGCAGCACCGACAAGCAACGGAAACCTACGTTATGGTAGGCGAATACGACCGCCCGGCTCATTCCTGGCTATCCGAAAACAACGAGGGATGCTCAGCCTCGGCAGGCTTGGCCTTTTTCTTTTTAGGTTCCACGATAAATGGATCGGGCTCTCCGGCAACCGCAGCTGGTTTTACCCTTTTCCCTTCCCCCTTCACCCTTCCCTCTTTGCCCTTCTCCTGCTGCTCCAGCACCGCCTCGACCAGATAGCGTGGACGATGGCGCACCTGCTGGTAGACGCGTCCGATGTATTCGCCCAGCAGGCCGATGCCGAACAGCGCGATGCCGATCAGGAAGAACATCAGCGCGAACAGCGTGAACAACCCTTCCGCTTCCGGCCCGATGATCAGGCGGCGCACGACCAGCAGCACGAAGAACAGCGCGGAGAACAGCGAGATCAGCATGCCCAGCATCGAGAACATCTGCAACGGCACCAACGAGAAACCGGTCATCAGGTCGAAGTTCAAGCGGATCAGGCTGTACAGCGAATATTTGGATTCCCCGGCGGCGCGCTCCTCGTGACCGACGACCACCTCGGCGGGATTGCGCGCGAAGGTATAGGCCAGCGCCGGAATGAAGGTGTTCACTTCGCGGCAGGAATTGACCGCGTCGATGACATGGCGGTCGTAGGCGCGGAACATGCAGCCCTGGTCGGTCATCTTGATGCGGGTGATGCGCTCGCGCAGCCCGTTCATCGCGCGCGAGGCGACATGACGCCAGGTGCTGTCGTTGCGCTGGCGGCGGATGGAGCCAACATAGTCGTGCCCCTCGTCCATCTTCGCCAGCAGCACGCCGATGTCCTCCGGAGGATTCTGCAGGTCGGCGTCCAGCGTCACCACTCGCTGACCGCGGCTCTGCTCGAAGCCGGCCATGATCGCCATGTGCTGGCCGAAGTTGCCGTTGAACAGCACTACGCGCGTCGCATCCGGGCGTTTCTGGAACTGCTCGCGCAGGATCGCGGCGGAACGGTCGCGGCTGCCGTCGTTGACGAACACGACCTCATAGGCGATGCCGAGCTTGTCCAGCGCGGGATACAGGCGATCGAACAGGGCCTGCAGGCCTTGCTCCTCGTTATAGACGGGAATGACGACGGAAAGCTGGACGGTATTCATGGGCCGGCATTCTACCGCACGGGGCGCTGTTCGCGAAATTCGCCGAACCGACAAACCCGGCAGAAAATCCGATTCTCACCGCACGACGAACTCAGAAGCATCGCATCAAATCCCCAGCGTGCGCCGCAGCACGGAGATCGGTTTGCGCAAGATGTGGTAGATCAATGGTCGCCAGCCGCCGTATATCTTTGCGGTACCCTTCAGCCCGATCCGGGGCGTATCCTCGCCGGGCAGGGGATCGGCCTTGAGCCGGTAGGCGACGAAGCCCTCCGGCACCGGGAAAGGCTCATAGCTCGACTGGGTCAGCACCCCTTCCACCGTGTCGAACGGCGAGGCGTTCAAGTACATTTTGACTTTCGCGCCCGGCTCCAGATTGAGCGCATCGTTCACCGGCAGACTGATGCTGATTTCGATGCGTTTGGGATCGGCGATCTGGACGATGCGCTCTCCGGTCTGCACCGGCCTGCCCAGCCAGTCGTTGGGGTCCGAGTACACCACGATGCCCGCTTCAGGCGCGGTGATCGTGGAACGGTTCATCAAATCGGTGCTGTATTGCGCCTCGGCGACCTTCTCCTCGAACTTGGCGTTGAATGCGGCCAAGTCTCCCTTGCTGTCGTCGTCGCCGAACGATTTTTGCGTCTCGCGCAGGTAATCCGCCTGGGCGACCGCGAGGGACTTGAGCGCGACTTCGTTACGGTTGCGCACCACCGTATCGTCCAGCGCGAACAACGGAGCGCCGGCCTGCACCGGCTGGTTCGGCTTCACGTAGAACTGCGCCACCACGCCGTCCATCGGCGCGCCAAGCAGCTTGGCGTCCTTGCCGGTGATCTCGGCGGGAGCGAGCACGGTCAGCCTCATCGGGAACAACACGACAACCAGCACCGCGATCCACAGCCGTTTCCTCCGGCGCTGCTCGTCCAGCTTCTCCCGCCAATTCACCCAGAAAGGAATATGCGGTCGCCATGCCCACAGCGCCTGACCGTAAGCCCAAGCCAGCCGTTCCAACAGCGCGAGTTCCGCATCTCCCGGCGGATTGTCGACGGCGATCCAGAGTCCGCCGCAGACATCGCCGCTGGGCGTGGGCAAACTGACGACGACGACCTGCGCGGGCATCCACTCCGCCCAGCCTTCTCTGAATTCCCCGGGCAGCGATTCCGCATCAAGCATCCGGGGCTTGCCCGGAACATCGTCCCGCATCGCATGGGGGATGGCGCGGTTAAGCCACTGCCTAAAGGGAGAATCGTTCGCGAGATCGGCGAGACCGGACACCAGCCTGACCGACGACTTCCCGTCGTTCCCGGTGCGCCACAGCGTGGCCTGGCGGTAAGGCAACAACCGGCAAGTGTCGTTGACGGCGATGAATTCGACGGCGCGTTCGCTCTGGGCCTGTCGGACATCCTGTTCGATCTGCAACAGGCTGCCCAGCGTTTCCATACGTGGGGTAGGTTCGGACATTCCGGCGCGCGCTACTTCTTCACGTCCGGCTGCGCGTCCGGCGCGGCGTCCGGAAATATCGCGACGCCGCTCATGCCCGGCAGCAGGTCCTCTGGGCGACCTATCAATTCGCCCTCGATCTCTACGGACTGGCTGACCGCATCGACCTTTCCGTTGATACGGCGGACCTTGGCTTCATAGCTCTTGCCAGTCTCGTCGATGCGCACCTCGAACGGGTTGCCCGCCTTCACCCGCGCCAGCCACAACGACGGGATATTGAGTTGCACCTTGAGCTTCTCGTCGTTGATCACCTCGACCAATTGCTGGCCGACGACGACGCTCTCGTAGGGCTTGATGCGCAGCTTGGTGACGCGACCGGAGAACGGCGCATTGATGCTGCACAACCGCAGTTGCGCCTGGAAGAGCTGGATCTGCGCCTTGAATTTCTCCGCTTCCGCCGCCGCCTGGCTCACTTCCAGCAGACTGGCCGACTGCATGGACTGCAGCTTGGCCTTCGCCTCGTAAACCTTCTGCGCGCCGTCCCATTCCGCCCGCGCCATGTTGAGCCGCGCCTGCTGCTCGTCACAATCGAAACGCAGGATGGCCTGTCCCTGATGCACGCGGTCTCCGAGCTTCGCGCCGATACTCACGATGCGCCCAGCCATCTGTGCCGCCAGCACGCTTTCGCCCTCCGCGGCGATCAGCACACGCACCTCATCGGCCTTCTTCTCCGGCGCTTTCAGCATTGCCGCCACCGGTGCGGACGCCGCCGCCGATGCGTCCGCAGGAGAAGAAGCCGGCGCGGGCGCCAATGCAGCCGCCGGAGCCGGCTCTTTCCCGCCTGAAAAAAACACCACTCCAAGGACGCCGACTGCCAGCGCCCCGCCCATCAACAACTTTTGATTCATCTAGCTTCTTTCACTGTTACCGACAACTCCGCGACCTGCTGGACCGCCGGTGCCTCTGCCGTCGCAACCGGCTGCGACTCCTGCACTGCAACCGGCTTGGATTCTGTCGTTTGCGGCTCCTGCGCGACAACAACAGGCTGAGCTTCCGCCGCTTGCGTCGCGACGGATTGAGGCGCGGAAGAGCCTTGCTGGAAATCGCCCTTCTGCCATGCCTCGTCCACGCGCGAAATCTGATCCGAGAACGACTTCAGGTCGTCCAGCTTCGGCGAGTCCGGCAACATATCGACGCCGATCGAACTGGCGACGCGCGCATACGACATCTGCAGGCCGGCATAGCTCACGTAACGCTGCATCTCCGACAGAGCGGCCTTGACCTTGGCGCGCAGCAGCGTCATGTCCGATTCGGAATTGGCCGCCACACCGGAGACGACATGCTTCTCGATGCGCGCATCCACATCCGCGGCCTGCTTGTTGATCGCATAATCGGTGATGGCTTCGCGGTAACGTTCTCCGGCGATGCGAACCTGCGCCAGCACAGCCATGCTCAACGCGACGCGGCGTGCGTCGTCAAGCTTGGCCTGCGCCTCCTGCGCATCCTTCATCGAAGAATAGGAGAACGCGCGCAGCAGGTTGAACGAGACCGTCGCGCCGGTTTCTGTCCAGTCGTTCTTGAACAGGAAACGGTTGCTGTCATGGTTCGCCGAGGCATTGATCTCTATGCCCGGCAGCAGCGAAAACAATGCCTTGCGCGCTTCGAGCACGGTTACCTTCTTGCGGTAATCTTCCTCGCGCAACTCGGGACGATTGGCGAGCGCGGCCTGGTCGAGCGCATCCATGTCGTTCAGGATTTTCGCGCCGGGAAACTCATCCATGTTGTCGTCGCCGCTCAGCACCAGTTTCGTGCCGGGCTTGACGTTGATCAGCGCCGACAGTTCGGTCTTTGCGGATGCCAACTCCTGGCGATGCCGCATGATCTGCTGGTACAGATCGATCAGGCCGCGCTGGTACGACAGCGCATCGATGGGCGCCATCAAGCGCTGCTCTTCCATGCTGCGGCTGCGCTTCAATGCATCGTTGACCTGCACCAGCAGCGCGTCGAGCCGCGGCAGGATGTTCTGCGCGCCATAGGCGCGCCAATACGCATGGCGCACATCCTGCATGATGTTCTGCACCACCTTGCGCTTGCGCTCGTTGGCCATCAGCGTCTGCGTGGCCTGCTGCTGCGCGCGCACATAGCTGACGCCGAAGTCCAGCACGTTCCACGCGAGCACGGCATTGGTCGTCGTGCGGCTCCGTTCCTGCGCGCCCGAATAGGTTCCGGTCGGCGTCAGCACCCCGTTGTTCAGCGTCACCGAGGAGGACAGCGCATCGTTGTTGCGGGACGAGTAGCCGGCGGACATCGTCATGCGCGGCAGCATGTCGTAATGCGCAAGATCGAGCTGCGCATTGGACAGCGCCTCTTCCATCAGCTTAAGACGCGCATCGGCGTTGTATTTCAGCGCCCGCGCCTGCGCCTCGTGCAGGCTCAGCGGACCGGACAAGGGCTCGACATCCTTGAACAAGGCGCTCATGTCCTGCTGAATGCGCTCCTTGCGTTCGGCACCGGTCAGCGGCTCCGGCGTGATGGCGCAACCGCCCAGCGTCGCGAGAATCAGCGCGGTCAACGGCAGCATGGTCAGGCGACGGCTAGAAATAGATCTTACGGATGGTTGGTTTTGCTTGGACATCGTTGTGTTCTCCCTGGTAACGGATTGTATTTCGTTAAAAATGGTTATGCCAGCTGACGCGCCTGCTCCACGGCAGCCAGATGACGCAAGGTAGCCTCGCGCGCCTGGCCGAACCGTTGCGCCTCGCGCTGCAATTGTGCGGATAGCTGCGGTGCATTGCCTGCGGCTTCGGACTGAACGGATTCGCCATTGCCGCCATCCGACGAGTCGGCCTGCTGTTCGACCGGCAGCTCAGGCAAGACTTCCGGCTGGATGCCATCGTCCGGCGCAAGGTTGAAACCTGGAATGCCCAGCACGGACAATAGTCCTTGGCCGGACAGCGGAGCTGCCCCGCGCTGACGCTGACGCGGCTCGTCGTTCTCGCGCGGTTCGTCGTTCTCCCGCTGGTTGCCGTTCTCGGGGCGCTCGCCATTCTCCCGCGCGACCACGCCGCTCTTGATCGTAAAGGTCGTCACCGCCTCGTTGCCCTTTTCGTCCACGGCCTTGACCCGGATGCGCAGATCGCCTCTCTCGCCCTCGGGCACGACGCCGCTGAATGTCCCCGTCTCCGAATTGAAGCGCAGCCAGTTCGGCAACGGCGCGCCGTTGGCCTGAGTGGCCTTGAAGCTCAATTGCGCATCGGACGAACTGGATTGGAAGGCATCCTTCGGAATAATATAGGTAAAGGTTTCACCCGCTCCGACCGAAAGATTTCCAATACCGTTATCGACTACCAGACTCGATTGCGGAATCGTGCCAGGCGGCAGATCGAAAACAGGCAGGACGGTGATCGGCGCAGCCGGCGGTGGCGGCGGCGGCGGAGGCGCCACAACCGGCGCCACGATAGGCGGTGTCGGAGTCGGAGGTGCTGGCGGAGCCGGTGGCGGTGCTGGCGGAGCCGGTGGCGGGCTAGGAGGCAAAGGCCGGGGCACCGCGATCACATCGAGCGACGCCTGCACGGCTGTCGCGGAGAATGCCGCATTCCCGCCGCGCACCGTTGTATCGGCGGTCTGCCGCATGCCGATGATCGATGCACTTCCAGAGGTCCGATCCCAAGCTACGAAACCGATGCTTACCAACTCTGCCCCTTGCGAACCGGGGGTGTAACGAATCAGGGTTGTCGCATCGAGCAACAGAGCAGAAGTGTCCGACACGGCGCCGCAACTGACCCAGGACGTCCCATCAAGGGAATACTGCCAGCCCCCCTTCCCTGCCAGCGAGGTCACAGCCATTCCCTGCAGCGCAGCGCTATCCGCATCGCTATAACCCGATGCAGAGAGTATTGCGGCGACAGTCACGCCAGCCGAGGCGGTGTCTTCGTTTGTCGTCGTGAGCACAATGCCGTTCGCCGACAGGACTGGTGCATCGTTGACCGAAGTCGACACCACGGTCGTCGTGGCATCGCTCGCCGCTGCCGCGATGCCATCGTTGACGCTGACGGTGAAAGTCGTGGTTTCGGTCAGCGTCGAGGCGACGCGGTTGACTGTGGGCGTAAACACCAGCGCGCGAATCGCCGCTTGTGCCTGTGCCGCCGTGCCGGTAAAGCTGTAGACGCCCGTTGCGGCGTCATACGCACCACCGCTCAGGTTGGACAGTGCGCCCTTGGCTGCCGTGTCCAGCGCAACCGTCAGCGTCAACGACTGGGCGCTGTCGGCATCGGCGATCGTGTAGGCCGAGAACGGCGTGGCGGTCGCCGTGTCGTTGATCACGGTAACCGCCGTTGCACCGCCCAATACCGTCGCATCGTTCGCCGCGGTCAGGTTCACCGTGTAGGTCGCGGTCGTGCTCAATGCACCGTCGCTGACGTTCACCGTGAAGCTGTCCGTGGCGTTCGCAGTCAGCGCGTTGATCGCGGTGACGTTCGGCGTGTAGGTGTATGCGCCGGTCGCGGTGTTGACCGACAGGCTACCGTAGGTTCCCGCCAGCGTGCTGGTGCTGCCGCTCACCGTGCCGCCGGCGATGCCGTAGGTCAGCGTCGCACCGCTATCCCTATCCGTGCCGCCCAGCGTGCCGATGTCGGCAGCGAAGGTGTCTTGCGCCGCGGTGTCGGTGTAGGACGCCGCCGTCGGGGTCGCCAGCACCGGCGTGTCGTTCGCCGCGGTCAGATTGACCGTGTAAGTCGCGGTGGTCGTCGCCGTGCCGTCCGAGACGTTCACCGTGAAGCTGTCGGTCGCATTGGCGGTCAGGGCGTTGATCGACGCAGCGTTCGGCGTGTAGGTGTACGCGCCGGTCGCGGTGTTCACCGACAGGCTGCCGTAACTTCCGGCCAGGATGCTGACGCCGGCGTTCACTGTGCCGCCGGCGATGCCGTAGGTCAGCGTCGTGCCGCTGTCCCTATCCGTGCCAGCCAAGGTGCCGGTGTCGGCGGTGAAGCTATCCTGCGCTGCAGTGTCGGTGTAGGACGCCGCGGTCGGAGTCGCCAGCACCGGAGTGTCGTTCGCCGCGGTCAGATTGACCGTGTACGTCGCCGTGGTGCTCAGCGCCCCGTCACTCACCGAAACGGTGAACGTATCGGTGGTGTTGGCCGTCAGCCCATTGATCGCGGTGGCATTCGGGGTGTAGGTGTACGCACCGGTCGTGGTATTCACCGACAGGCTGCCGTAGGTTCCCGCCAAGGTGCTCGAACCCGCGTTCACGGTGCCGCCGGCGATGCCGTAGGTCAGCGTCGCACCGGTGTCGCGGTCGCTGGCTGTCAACGTGCCGGTGCTGTTGCTGAACGTATCGAGTGCAGCGGTATCGGTGTATGCCGCCGCCGTTGGAGTAGCCAATGCGGGCGTGTCGTTCGCCGCGGTCAGGTTGACCGTGTAAGTCGCTGTGGTGCTCAGCGCCCCGTCACTCACCGAGACAGTAAACGTATCGGTGGTGTTGGTCGTCAGCGCGTTGATCGCGGTGGCGTTCGGCGTGTAGGTATACGCCCCCGTCGCGGTATTCACACTCAGGCTGCCGTACGTTCCCGCCAAGGTGCTGACGCCCGCATTCACGGTGCCGCCGGTGATGCCGTAGGTCAGCGTCGCACCGGTGTCCACATCCGCACCGGCCAGCGTGCCGGTGCTGTTGCTGAAGGTGTCTTGCGCCGCGGTGTCGGTGTAGGACGCCGCTGTGGGCGTGCTCAATACCGGCGTGTCGTTCGCCGCGGTCAGGTTCACCGTGTAGGTCGCGGTGGTGCTAGCTGTGCCGTCGCTCACGTTCACCGTAAAGCTGTCCGTGGTGTTGCCGGTCAGCGCGTTGATCGCGGTGGCATTCGGGGTGTAGGTGTATGCCCCCGTCGCGATGTTCACCGACAGGCTGCCGTAGGTTCCGGCCAAGGTGCTCGAACCCGCAGCCACTGTGCCGCCGGTTATACCGTAGGTCAGCGTCGCGCCGCTGTCGCGGTCTGTGCCGCCCAGCGTGCCGGTGTCGGCGGTGAAGGTGTCCTGCGCCGCGGTGTCGGTGTAGGACGCCGCCGTCGGGGTCGCCAGCACCGGCGTGTCGTTCGCCGCGGTCAGATTAACCGTGTACGTCGCCGTGGTGCTCAGCGCCCCGTCACTCACCGAAACGGTGAACGTATCGGTGGTGTTGGCCGCCAGCCCATTGATGGCCGTGGCGTTCGGGATGTAGGTGTACGCACCGGTCGTGGTATTCACCGACAGGCTGCCGTAGGTTCCCGCCAAGGTGCTCGAACCCGCGTTCACGGTGCCGCCGGCGATGCCGTAGGTCAGCGTCGCACCGGTGTCGCGGTCGCTGGCTGTCAACGTGCCGGTGCTGTTGCTGAACGTATCGAGTGCAGCGGTATCGGTGTATGCCGCCGCCGTTGGAGTAGCCAATGCGGGCGTGTCGTTCGCCGCGGTCAGGTTGACCGTGTAAGTCGCTGTGGTGCTCAGCGCCCCGTCACTCACCGAGACAGTAAACGTATCGGTGGTGTTGGTCGTCAGCGCGTTGATCGCGGTGGCGTTCGGCGTGTAGGTATACGCCCCCGTCGCGGTATTCACACTCAGGCTGCCGTACGTTCCCGCCAAGGTGCTGACGCCCGCATTCACGGTGCCGCCGGTGATGCCGTAGGTCAGCGTCGCACCGGTGTCCACATCCGCACCGGCCAGCGTGCCGGTGCTGTTGCTGAAGGTGTCTTGCGCCGCGGTGTCGGTGTAGGACGCCGCTGTGGGCGTGCTCAATACCGGCGTGTCGTTCGCCGCGGTCAGGTTCACCGTGTAGGTCGCGGTGGTGCTAGCTGTGCCGTCGCTCACGTTCACCGTAAAGCTGTCCGTGGTGTTGCCGGTCAGCGCGTTGATCGCGGTGGCATTCGGGGTGTAGGTGTATGCCCCCGTCGCGATGTTCACCGACAGGCTGCCGTAGGTTCCGGCCAAGGTGCTCGAACCCGCAGCCACTGTGCCGCCGGTTATACCGTAGGTCAGCGTCGCGCCGCTGTCGCGGTCTGTGCCGCCCAGCGTGCCGGTGTCGGCGGTGAAGGTGTCCTGCGCCGCGGTGTCGGTGTAGGACGCCGCCGTCGGGGTCGCCAGCACCGGCGTGTCGTTCGCCGCGGTCAGATTAACCGTGTACGTCGCCGTGGTGCTCAGCGCCCCGTCACTCACCGAAACGGTGAACGTATCGGTGGTGTTGGCCGCCAGCCCATTGATGGCCGTGGCGTTCGGGATGTAGGTGTACGCACCGGTCGTGGTATTCACCGACAGGCTGCCGTAGGTTCCCGCCAAGGTGCTCGAACCCGCGTTCACGGTGCCGCCGGCGATGCCGTAGGTCAGCGTCGCACCGGTGTCCACATCAGCACCGGCCAGCGTGCCGGTGCTGTTGCTGAAGGTATCCAGCGCCGCGGTGTCGGTGTAGGAGGCCGCCGTCGGGGTCGCGAGGGTCGGCGCATCGTTGACCGAGGTCGACACTACGGTCGTCGTGTTGTTGGTCGCCGCCGCCGCGATGCCGTCGCTGACGCTCACCGTGAAGGTGGTTGTCTCGGTCAGGGTCGGGTTCACGCGGTGGGCGGTGGGCGTAAACACCAGCGCGCGGATCGCCGCTTGTGCCTGTGCTGCCGTGCCGGTAAAGGTGTAGACGCCCGTTGCGGCGTTGTACGCACCGCCGCTCAGGTTGGACAGCGCGCCCTTCGCTGCCGTGTCCAGCGTGACCGTCAGCGTCAGGGTTTGTGCCGTGTCGGCGTCAGTGATGGTGAACGCCGAGAACAGCGATAACGTGGCGTTGTCGTTCATCGCCTGTGCCGCAACCGCACCGCCCACGACCGGCGCATCGTTGACCGAGGTCGAAACCACGGTCGTCGTGTTGTTGGTTGCCGCCGCCGCGATGCCGTCGTCAACGCTCACCGTGAAGGTGGTCGTCTCGGTCAGGGTCAGGTTGACGCGGTTGGCCGTGGGCGTAAACACCAGCGCGCGGATCGCCGCTTGTGCCTGTGCCGCCGTGCCGGTGAAGGTGTAGACGCCCGTTGCGGCGTTGTACGCACCGCCGCTCAGGTTGGACAGCGCGCCCTTCGCTGCCGTGTCCAGCGTGACGGTCAGGGTCTGGGTTTGTGCCGTGTCGGCATCGCTAACGGTGAACGCCGAGAACGGGGTCGCGGTCGCCGTGTCGTCGATGTTGGTGACCGCCGTCGCGCCGCCCACGACAGGCGCGTCGTTGACCGAGGTCGAGACCACGGTCGTCGTGTTGTCGGTTACAGCCGTCGCGATGGCGTCGTTGACGCTCACCGTGAAGGTGGTGGTCTCGGTCAATGTCGGGTTAACGCGGTTGGCGGCGGGCGTAAACACCAGCGCGCGGATCGCCGCTTGCGCCTGTGCCGCCGTGCCGGTGAAGGTGTAGACACCCGTTGCGGCGTTGTACGCACCGCCGCTCAGGTTGGACAGCGCGCCCTTCGCTGCCGCATCCAGCGTGACGGTCAGCGTCTGGGTTTGTGCGCTGTCCGCATCGGCGATGGTGAATGCCGAGAACGGGGTCGCGGTCACCGTGTCGTTGATGCTGGTGACCGCGGTCGCACCGCCCACGACCGGCGCATCGTTGACCGAGGTCGAGACCACGGTCGTCGTGTTGTTGGTCGCCGCCGCCGCGATGCCGTCGCTGACGCTCACCGTGAAGGTGGTCGTCTCGGTCAGGGTCGGGCTCACGCGGTTGGCCGTGGGCGTAAACACCAGCGCGCGGATCGCCGCTTGTGCCTGTACCGCAGTGCCGGTGAAGGTGTAGACGCCCGTTGCGGCGTTGTACGCACCGCCGCTCAGGTTGGACAGCGCGCCCTTCGCTGCCGCATCCAGCGTAACGGTCAGGGTCTGGGTTTGTGCGGCGTCGGCATCGCTGACGGTGAACGCCGAGAACGGGGTCGCGGTCGCCGTGTCGTTGATGTTGGTGACCGCCGTCGCGCCGCCCACCGTCGGTGCATCGTTGAGCGAAGTCGTAACCACGGTGGTGGTGGCATCCGTCGCAGCCGCCGCGATGCCGTCGCTAACGCTCACCGTGAAGGTCGTCGTCTCGGTCAATGTCGGGTTGACGCGGTTGGCGGTAGGGGAGAACACTAGGCCGCGGATTGCCGCCTGCGCCTGTGCCGCAGTGCCGGTAAAGGTATAAACCCCCGTCCCGGCGTTGTACGAGCCGCCGCTCAGGTTGGACAGCGCGCCTTTCGCCGCCGCATCCAGCGTGACGGTCAACGTCTGTGTCTGCGCGGTGTCGGCATCGGCGATGGTGAAAGTCGAGAACGGGGTCGCGGTCGCCGTGTCGTTGATGTTGGTTACGGCAGTCGCGCCGCCGACGGCGGGCGCGTCGTTGATGGAAGTCGAAACCACGGTGGTCGTCGCATTGGTCGCGGTAACCGTGGTCGTGACATCGGTGACAGTCAGGGTAAACGTGGTGGTTTCGGTCAACGTCGGGTTGACGCGGTTGGCGGCGGGGGTGAACACCAGCCCGCGAATGGCCGTTTGCGCTGCCCCCGCCGTGACATTGGTCAGGGTGCAGGAACCGTTTCCGTTATCGGTGAAACCGGAAAGCGTGGTAAAGCTGCCCTTGGCCTGGGTATCCAGCGCGACGGTGACGGTGACATTGTTGCTGGTCCCCGCATTGCCGATGGTGCTGGCCGCGAACGGCGAGACGGTGGCATTGTCGTTCACCGCCTGCCCTGCCGATACGCTGCCTATGGTAGGCGGCGGATAAATGGCGATGGATGCGGTGTCGGTGGCGGTGCTGAACGCGGTGGCATTGCCGTTGGTTGTCGTATCAACCTTGCTTGCCGCCGCGCCGCTGGTCTGGTCCCACGCGCGGAAAGTCAGCGCGGAGGCGATATTGCCGCTGACCCCGTTGTTGGACTGGTAATACAAGCGCGTATTGGCGTCGGAGGCCAGCAACAACGCGCTGTTCGCCGCAACCGCGCCCACCGCCGTCCAGGTCGTGCCGCCGTTGGTGGAGTAATACAGCGTGCCGTTGACAGTGTCGGTGGCAGTAACCGCGATGCCTTTCACCGCCCCGGTATCGGCGTCGGTGATTCCCCCCACCAGCGCGGAAACCAGAGTACTGCCGGTGGTGGAGCCGTTGCTGGGCGCGGCCGGGTTGATCCCCAGTCCACTCAGAGCGGGAGATTGCCCGGCATCGAGCACCGGCGCGTCGTTGATCGAGGTGGAAACCACGGTGGTGGTGGCGTCGCTGGCCGTGTTGCCCGCCGCATCGGTGATGGCCACGGTGAAAGTGGTGGTTTCGGTCGATCCGGACGCGACCCGGTTGGCGGTCGGGGTGAACACCAGCCCCTGTATCGCGGTGGCGGCATTTGCCGCCGTGCCGGTATAGGTATACACGCCGCCACCCGCATTGGTGAAGCCGTTCAGGGTGGTGAAGCTGCCCTTGGCTGCCGCATCCAGCGTGATCTGCACCGTCAACGTGTTGGCCTCGGTGAACGTCATCGTGGCGAACGGCGACAGGGTGGCGTTGTCGTTGACGGCCTGGCTCGCCACGGCGTTGGCAATGGTGGGGGCCGTGGTGTCAGCGGTGGCGTTGCTGGTGTCCGCCGTGGTCGTGGTGTTGCCAGCGTTATCGGTCGCGGTCACGCTGACATTCATGTTGGTACCGTTCACCACACCGGTAACCAGCGTGTAGGTTGCAGTCCAGGTGCCGGCATTGTTGGTCGCCGCCACCGCCGCCCCGCCGCCGAACGCGCTGAAGTCCACGGTCACGCCGCTGATGGTGTCGGCATTGTTGTCGCCGCCGGCGGTGTTGTTCCAGGTCGCGGTGACGGTGTCGCCGGTCTTGAATGCGCCGCCCGTACCGCTTCCGCCGCTGATCGAAATGTTGCCGTCGGTCACGGTCGGGGCCTGGTTGTCCACCGTCGCGTTGCTCGTGTCCGCCGTGGTCGTGGCGTTGCCCGCGTTGTCCGTCGCGGTCACGCTGACGTTCCCGTTCGTGCCGTCGATGGCGCCCGAGACGATGGTATAGGTCGCCGTCCAGGTGCCGGCGTTGTTGGTCGCCGCCACCGCCGCGCCGCCGCCGAACGCGCTGAAATCCACGGTCACGCCGCTGATGGTGTCGGCGTTGTTGTCGCCGCCGGCGGTGTTGTTCCATGTCGCGGTGACGGTGTCGCCGATCTTGTAAGCGCCGCCGCTGCCGCTGGCGCCGCTAATCGAGATATTGCCGTCGGTCACGGCCGGGGCGACGTTGTCCTGCGTGGCGTTGCTAGTGTCCGCCGTGGTCGTGGCGTTGCCCGCGTTGTCCGTCGCGGTCACGCTGACGTTCCTGTTCGTGCCGTCGATAGCGCCCGAGGTGATGACGTAGGTCGCCGTCCAGGTGCCGGCGTTGTTGGTCGCCGCCACTGCCGCGCCACCACCGAAGGCGCTGAAGTCCACGGTCACGCCGCTGATGTCGGCGTTGTTGTCGCCGCCCGCGGTATTGTTCCAGGTCGCAGTGACGGTATCGCCGATCTTGAATGCACCGGCGGTGCCGGATGCCCCCGAAATGCTGATATTTCCGTCGGTCACGGTCGGGGCGACGTTGTCCACCGTCGCATTGCTCGTGTCCGCCGTGGTCGTGGCGTTGCCCGCGTTGTCCGTCGCGCTCACGCTGACGTTCCTGTTCGTGCCGTCGATAGCGCCCGAGGCGATGGTGTAGGTCGCGGTCCAGGTGCCGGCGTTGTTGGTCGCCGCCACCGCTGCCCCGCCGCCGAACGCGCTGAAGTCCACCGTCACGCCGCTGATGGTATCGGCGTTGTTGTCGCCGCCGGCAGTGTTGTTCCAGGTCGCGGTGACGGTGTCACCGATCTTGTATGCACCGGCGGTGCCGGATGCCCCCGAAATGCTGATATTTCCGTCGGTCACGGTCGGGGCGACGTTGTCCACCGTCGCATTGCTCGTGTCCGCCGTGGTCGTGGCGTTGCCCGCGCTGTCCGTCGCGCTCACGCTGACGTTCCTGTTCGTGCCGTCGATAGCGCCCGAAACGATGGTATAGGTCGCGGTCCAGGTGCCGGCGTTGTTGGTCGCCGCCACCGCCGCCCCGCCGCCGAACGCGCTGAAGTCCACCGTCACGCCGCTGATGGTGTCGGCGTTGTTGTCGCCGCCGGCGGTGTTGTTCCACGTCGCGGTGACGGTGTCACCAACCTTGTATGCGCCACCGGTGCCGGATGCGCCCGAAATGCTGATGCTCGCATCGCTGACTGTAGGCGCCGTCGTGTCGATGGTGATAGCCAGCCCGGCCGAGGCTGCGCTGACGTTGCCCGCCGCATCCGTCGCCTTGGCGGTGAGCGTATGCGCGCCTGCGCCCAGCGCCGAACTGGTGATCGACCAGTTGCCGCCCGTGGCGGTAGCGGTGCCCAGCACTGTCGTGCCGTCAGTGTCGTACAGCGTCACCGTGCTGCCGGCTTCCGCGGTGCCGCTGAAGGTGGGCGTGGTGTTGCTGGTGAGATTGTCGGTGCTCGACGAGCCGCTGTCCGTCCCCGCCGTCATGTCGGGCGCGCTCGGCGCATTGGGCGCGGTCGCGTCGATGGTGATAGCCAAACCGGCCGAGGCAACGCTGACGTTGCCCGCAGCGTCCGTTACCTTGGCGGTGATAGTGTGCGAACCCTCCGATAACGCCGAGACGGTAAGGAGCCAGTTGCCCGCACCGTTCGCCGTGGTCGTGCCGATCACCGTGGTGCCGTCGGTGTCGTACAGGGTCACCGTGCTGTCGGCTTCCGCCGTGCCGAAGAAAGTCGGCGTGGTGTCGCTGGTGATGTCGTCGGTGCTCGACGAGCCGCTGTCCGTGCCCGCTGTCATGTTGGGCGTGGACGGCGCGGACGGTGCAGTGGCGTCGATGGTGATAGCCAGCCCGGCCGAGGCTGCGCTGACGTTGCCCGCCGCATCCGTCGCCTTGGCGGTAAGCGTATGCGCGCCTGCGCTCAGCGCCGAACTAGTGATCGACCAGTTGCCACCCGTGGCGGTCGCACTACCCAACACCGTCGTACCGTTGGTGTCGTACAGCGTCACCGTGCTGTCGGCTTCCGCCGTGCCGGTGAAGGTGGGCGTGGTGTCGCTGGTGAGGTTGTCGGTGCTCGACGAGCCGCTGTCCGTCCCCGCCGTCATGTCGGGCGTGCTGGGCGCATTGGGCGCGGTGGTGTCGGGCGCGGTGATATTCATCAGCACGATGTCGTCGAAGGCCATCCCCCAAACCGTGCCGGAATAGCTCATCGTGAACGAGGTGATGCCCTGAAAATTGGCGGCATTGGCATGCGCCGAGACATCATGTGTATTGACAATGTTGCCAGAACCCACGGGGTAAGTAAGGGATCCCTTGCTGCTGGTCAGCGTCAGCGTCCCGGCATTCCCCAGTTGCTCCCATTCCTTGAACGAGGTCAGATCGAACAGGTTGCCGCTCTGGAGGCTGACCGTGGCCAAGGTCATGCCAATGTTACCGTCCGATGTCAGTGAGTCGGTCCCTGAGATCGAACTGGTAATATACGCCTGCAAGGAAATCCATCCATCGCCCACCGACGTAATCTCTATCGTCTCTCCGCCTACGGTTTGCGTGACGGTATTTGTGGTCGAGGGATAAGCGGTGGGAAGTCCGCTGTCGAACGTGAAGGTCGCATTCACCAGCGTGCCGTCGTAGCCGGAGCCGTCCAGTGCCGCGGTGTCGATCACGCCGGCGGCATATTCCAGCGCCCAGTCGCCCCCCTTCGCCGCAGCGCCCGTGGTATCGGTCGAAGCCGCGATGTCCGCCTGCGTCGCCTGCGCCAAGGCATCGACCAACGCCGCGCCGTCCGAACCCGCCGCCACGTCGCAGCCGTAGAGCAGGATGTCGGCATTCGCATCCAGCGCGCCGCCTATGGTCGCCAAGTCGGCGGCATGGTCTTGCAGGTTGTCCGCCGTCAGGCTGAGTCCGCCCAGTTGCAGCGAGCCTTCCGAACCGTGCGAAACAATATGGATGGCAGCTATGCCGCTGCGCCCGTCGAGGATGTCCGCGATCTGCGCCAGACCGTCCTGCGCGGCGTCCAGCACATGCACTTCCGCGCCCGGATCGACGCCGTTCAACAGCGTCTGGTAGTCGCGGACGTTGCTCTCGACGAAGACGATCTCGGTGCGGCTCGCCGAAGCCGGCGCAATGGCATCGGGCAGGATGGCGGCATCGACGCTCGCCTGCGCCAGCGCATCGACGGTCGCCACCGCCGCGCCGTCGAACACGATGCGCGATTCCAGCGCGTGCATGCTGCGGCGCGGACGGAGGCGGGATTTTTTTGCGGTCGCCGCTTGCGGCTGTATCGGGAATTCCTTCGGGCTATTCATGGGGCGACTCCTTTGTTAGTGCTGAGTATTGAGTGCTGAGTGCTGGGGCGCACAATCAAGCTGCGATTTTTGGCTCAATTGCCGCTCCCGGTTTCGCGATTGATTCAGGCGGCCAGCTTCGCGGACACAAGACGGTTGATGCTTACGCCCTGCTCGGCAGCTTCGGTCGCAAGCGCGCGATGCACCAGAGACGGAACGCGAACCATAAAACGTCCGCTGTATTGTTTTTCGGCAAGCGCTTCCGGCACCGGCTCTCCTGCGGCCTGCATGTCCGCCACCACGTCACCTACAATGTGACGAATACCGGCAAGCGCTTTTTCGGGCGTGGGCGCAAGCCAAGACAACGACGGAAACTCCGCACACAAGCCGACATGCTCATTGTCTTCCGGCGACCATGTGACGCGATAGGTATAGTGATTGATGTTCATGATTTGACTCCTGATCGTTCGATGGCCAATAGCACTTGCTTGACCTGATAAGCCTTTGCCTTGCCCTTGTCGTTCTGAATGTTGACGCGCGGATCGCCCTGCCACGGCGTCTTGTATATCGAATGACTGCCGCCCTGATGCCGGGGCTTGCCAAAGTAAGCCTCGCAGATTTTTTGCAAGTCGCAAAAGCGAACATTGGCCGGTTCGCGCCTCATCTGCTCAAGAATTTTTCCGGTTCCGCTCATTTTTGATGATACCAATAATGATACTGCCAATCAAATTCAACCTAAATAATCTGAGTTTCGTAGGTCGGGTTAGGCCGCAGGGTGTAACCCGACATCGCGGCCTACAAACGTCGGGTTACGCTTCGCTAACCCGACCTACCTTAATTGTTTCCATACTTCGCCAAGTGTTCGGCGACCCTTTTGTCGAGGTCGGGCCGCCAGGTTTCCGGCATCACCGCAAGCACCAGTTTTTCGATGCGGCCGATTTCCGCGAGCTGGGTTGGGTCGGCGGCGCGCGCTTTCGCTGCGCTGTTCCACAGGTAAATCTTGGCGAGGTGTTCGGGCTTCAATGCCCCCGTTTTCGGGTCTACTTCGGCGTTGGCGTACAAAATCGCGGTGGGTAGATAGGCGGCGACATAGCCCTCGCTCGCGGCGCTCTCCAACCAGAACAGCGCGACATTCAGAGCCGGTTCTCCGCCCTGCCCTTCGGCCAGCATCACGCCCAGCCGGTATTGGGCCTCGGTAGTGTGTCTTTCCGCCGCCTGCCGATACCAGTAGCGCGCTACCGCGAGGTCCTGCGGCACGTCCGCACCCTCGCGGTAATAGTCGGCCAGCCTGAGCATCGCGGGCGGCGACTCGGCCTGCGCCGCCTGGGCGCAGAGTTCCAGACCTCGCCGCGTATCTCTGGGCAGGGTCTTGCCCTCGATATACAGGCCGCCGGCAGAGCACAGCGCGTAAGCGATGCCGCTGGCGGCAGCCTTGCGGTACCAGCCGACCGCCGCTTCGCCATCGACCGGTCGGTCGACGCCCTGCGCCAGGCAGTCGCCCAAGAACTGCTGTGCGGCGGGGATGTTCCTGTGCGCGGCCTTTTCGAACCAGCCGCAGGCTGCAACGGGGTCGACCGGTCGTCCCCAGCCATTCTTGTAGAACAGGCCGAGCGTGAATTGCGCCAGCGGATTTTTGGCAGCGTGCCGCGCATACAGCGCATGGGCCTTCTTGTAGTCGCCAGCCGCCAGCGCCTGCTGTGCAGGCTTCAATGCGGCATCGAGATTGCCGCCCGCTAGCGCACAGGGCGCTACGGCGAGCAGCAGAAAAATCGCAAAAACGTTATGTATTGTCATAGAAATGATGCCGCCATCCCGCGGGCGGGATGGCGGCGGTTATAGCCGTAAGGGCTCAGTTGCGAGTCGGGTAAATGCCGTTCACGGCGATGTAGTAATTCAGCACCAGAGAAGGCTGCATCAACGACACGGAGTCGCTGGCACCGGTCACGTCGGTCGCGCCGGCCAAGGTCGCGGTGCCGCCAAGCGAGGTGGAGGCCGAGCCGGTGAAATTGCCAACCGCAAGGCCGCTGACGTCGATACCGGAAGCGTTCATGGAGATCGAAGGCGCTGCATCGGAATAAATTCGCGCAGCGGTGCCACTTGTTGAAGTTAGCGCCTTCCCGGTCGGATCGTTACTTGAAGTCCCCCCGCTAGAGGCCTTCAGGGTCGCGGTGCCTGTCAAGCTGGCCGACAAGCCGCTCAGCGTGGTGGTCGCGGTCATCTTGCTGGTGTTCACCGCCACGGTGGAAAGCGTGTGATTATGCATGGGCAACTGGGCAACGGTCAGGTTCGTCGTCAACTGGCCGTACATTTGGCCGGCACTGAACAGGGGCAGGCCCGGCCCCCTGCCGGAGCCCATCACCACGCGACCGCGCAAGTCCGGGATCGCGAAGGACACCTGCCCGGAGCCTCCGTAAGTTTGCCCGATCAGTGAATACAGCGCCGCATTCTGGCTGATCGGCAACAAGCGACCGTCGGCCACGGCAAACACGCCGCCGCCAAAATCGCCGTTCAGGCTGACCGCAGCCATGACGCAGATGCTGGAAACCAGCGGCTCGGCCGCACAGGCCTGAGCCGCGGTGCTCCATGCGGCGCTGCCGATCAATCCCGTCGCCAAGGCGAGGGACAAGGTAGTTTTCTTGAAAGTATTTCTCATTGTTGTTCTCCCAGAATGTGGTGGTAACGCCGCCCTATCGCGACGCCCCGCGAGTCTAGTTTCCAATTCCTTCAATTTCAACAACTAAAAAGGCCTATATACTTTTCGAAAAGGCCTATATATTTTCCCAAAGTATCTATATATTTTTTCAAAAAGGCCTATATATTTTTACCCGTCCGCGGCACTCTCCGCACGGCTACAGTTAAGGGCATCTCTATAAATTCGCCACACCGCCCCTTCGATGAGCTCGAAATAAACTGAACTGCGGTCAGGCCAACGTACAGCTAATAGAATAGACAGCGCAACGCACTGACATACATACAGGACAAGCGGAAACCAAAATCCATCCTGCTTTTGCGAGTTGGGCATATGACCGCCCATCCCTGCTTAACCCAATTCTTCGCGGCTTCGCATGATATTGGCGTTTCAATCCACAACTCGCCTTTATGCCGGAAAGAGAAAGCTTTCGCAGGTGTCCAGATAAAATTCCGGCGTCGACTTTTCCTTTTTGTAATACCCTGGTCTTCCAGATGTGGGATGAAGCCGGATAGAAGCCCCCTTATAACTTGAATCCGACGGCATTTCTTTCCATAAAGCCCAGGCCACCTTGCCCGGAGCGCTGTAGACCACAAAATTTCCATCATCCTGCATGCATGCCCGCCACGCCGGACGCCCATTTGTTTTCGTTGACCATTGCGGAGTAGGAGTTGCACCGCTCACCTTGTAGAGCACAAGATTTCCATCAGGCTGGTAAACCAACTTGTAAGGAGACGAACCGATAGTTCTTTGTGCATCCAGCACACCTCCAACTGTATTAGTGACCAGGTTTCTGGCAGATATGCCAAAATTACTTACTACGGCGGCCCCCTTATGTATATAACGAAATGGCTTCAACCATGCGCTACCCTCAGATAAGTTGTCCGGCTCACTGAACTTGCTCCACTCCTGAATCTTTATTTCCCCGATTATCTGGTGATTTACAGTCTGAATATCGATGGACTGGAATGGCTCAAGAAAAACTCTTTCTTCCAGTCTGTCACCCAATGTCGTCGAAAATATCTGCCACCCCTCGGAAGGATTTTCGTCCCACTCCGTACCACTTTTGGCGCAAACGATTTCCGTGTCCTTGACGATCCAGCAATTATTGCTATTGGAATTAAAGGCCGCCACCTTCGTAAAATTCTCCGCAGCAATGAATACGGTCATATCTTTAACAAAGTCGAATGGAGACAAAAAGGCGCTTGGGCTCATAAGATCTAACGACTTTTTTCCTTTATTAAACAGTTGACCTATGCCCCGCTCCCCATACCTTTTATTAAAAAAATCGCCTCCAGCCTGCTCATAAATCGAGCTGGCAAGGGTGTAACGCACCAAGCCCAAATATGCATCGCCAAGCTCCTTCTTGTTGATAACAACAGACTGGTTAGCGAAGTAATCGGCCCTATGCCGCAAATCTCGCCGAAGAAACACGCGGCTTTGCGAATATGGCAAAGTGGAATGCGGTGCTGCGGAAGACCGGAATAGCAATGGTGCAAATTGCCCGAGGG
>JALNYK010000046.1 GCA_023229845.1 Gallionella sp. | reverse complement strand
ATTTGTGATCACTGAAATTGTTACGGGTGCTGGCGGAACTGGTACGGTTAAGATTTCACCGCCCATCATAATTGGTTCAACTCAAGGCCAATTACAGTATCAAAACGTGTCAAGCTTGCCTGTTTCCGGCGCGGCTATTACGTTCCTGAACACCGTAGCAGCTCCAGTAAATTTGTTCTGGCAGAAAAACTGCATTGAACTGATCCCGGGTAAGTATGAAATTCCAGATGGTATGGGTGTTCAATCGTTGACCGCAACCACTGAGAGCGGGATGCCTATTACCATGTCTTACTCATTCAACAATTCAACGATGACAATGGAAGGCCGTATCGATGCCGTGTTCGGTGTCTGTGTTAATGAGCCAGAGAACGGAGGGATTATACTTTTCAACCAGTCATAAACTGTTGTTTTATAACAATTTTTTATTAAATAACTGAACACGGATGTTCAGAACTAAGGAACAAAAATGGCAAAGCCAAAAACGCAACCAAGAAAGCCACCACGTCCCAAAATGCCCGGTAAATGCTAATGACACACGTATATAAATACCCTGGGAACGACATCGAGTATCTTGAAGGAAAGCGCTACGACGTGAAAGTCATAGCAGTTCATGAGATAGAAGATCATCTGAATGACGGATGGTCACTTACAACAGCAGAAGCAGAAGAAAAATCCAAGCCAAAGCGCACTTATCACAAGAAAGGTGACGACAATGGCGGGTTACAGTAAGCTTGACTTAGTTAATTCAGCGTTAAACGAGATCGGATTTGCCGATTACGTTTACGACATCGACCCGGCACAGTTAAACCGGGTGCTTTTGCAAATGGACGCAATGATGATGGGCTGGAAATCGCAAGGTATCAATGTCGGATACTATCAGATTTACACGCCTGGGTTGTCCGATATTAACAGCGACAGCGGATTGCCATCAACAGCAATCGAAGCTTGTTACCTTGGGCTTGCAAAACGTATTGCTCCAAGTTTCGGCAAGACTCTATCACCTGAAACAAAAACAAATTTCGCGGAGGCGTGGCGATCTATGCTATCAAATCTTGCTCTTGATGTTGTTTACAAGAGGCCGGCAAACGTTCTGGCCGGCGCTGGCAACAAAAGTTACATCGAAAATATTTTCTTACCGTTTACCGAGGGTTCAGTAGATGAGCTTTTTTGATAGTTCCAGGCTACCAGTCACGCAGATAGTTTCAGCTGGTGATCAAGTCCCCATATTCGTGCAAGATCAGGGCGTTTATATGTCGTCTTCGTTAAGCACAATTGCCGACTATATCAATTCTTTGATTACTACAAATCCTGATTTGTTACGTTATGTAGCAGATGTTTATTCGCTTCGGCAGGTGAATAAGGATGAAGTACAATTTGTATCAACTGAAGGATATTGGGCGTCAGGAGACGCAGGCGGCGGAAATTATTGGTACGACAGCACAGATATAACCACGGTAGACGATGGATTTTTGACGATCGTTGCAAATGACGGAGCACGATGGAAATTAATACTTGATAGAATACCGAACGCGCGCCAAGCTGGTGTCAGGGGTAATGGTGTAGCAGATGATTATTCTTACGCGCAGAACGCAATAAATGCAGGTATCCCTGTTAGGTTTTCTGGTGTAATTAGGACTACTCAATCGCTTCAATTAAAGCCTGGGTGCAAAATCATAGGCGACGGAAATTGGAGCGGGTTCGATATTGAGCGGTTTGACATTGGCGGAACTCTTACAGTTGTAAGACCGTTTTACGATGTCGGAACTACCGTTTTCCTATATGACGGAACTCCAGGTGATAACGTCTCGGTGATTAATGCCTCTGTAACAGCAGTTGGCACGATGCCAACAGAAATTGATCCAAGAAACCCAAACTACCGCAACTTAGAGAATGTTGGCATAACAAATATCACGATAGACGGAAAAGACAAAGCAGGGATAGGCTTGTACATGTACAGAGCAGGGGTCAATAATAACTTCGACGGAATAACAGCAACAAAAACAACTAAACACGGTATTTTGATACAAATGTGCTGGAATGGCACAATTAGCAGATTGATGGCTGTGCTAAATAGAGGTTGTGGAATTTCAATCGGAAAAGACGTGTTTAGCTACGGATCAACATTCGTCACTGTCGATGCTATAACATTTAATGAAACTTTTGCTTACTTTAATGGATGTGACTCTAACCGTAATGCTCTTAATTTATGGTCCCCATCTACACCAGATGTTGAGTATGGTATTGGATTTTATACGGGGCGCGCCACAACATTTATAAACACGACAAGCACAAATAACAGCGGCGTAGGAATATACTTATCGCCTGACCGCTTCCCGGTTAAATTCCAGACAACTTATGTCGAGCAGAATTGTAGGTCTTCAGCGGCAGCGGCAGAATACTACGGAATTTGGATCGAAGGATATACCGGGGCAGCATCACGGCATATAAAATTTGAAGATGTTTTTATCTCAACTGGACTTCCTACAGTGGACGGCATAAGGTTGTCTGGTGTTGAGCCATCAAGAAGGGGTGAAGATGCTGTTGAGTTTAAGAACGTACCATTTTTACTGAGTATAAAGGCAGACTGGGGCAACTACCGTTTAATTGACGTTGATAGCGCCTTAGTTATAACGGGAACAGCGCCCTACATGTTGCCTCAGGTTCTTAATAATCAACTGAATTTGTGCGTAACTGGAACTGCTAAAGTTACCGTGTCAGGCGGTGCTGTAACGGCAGGTGTCTATTCAGGTGTTATATCAAGTGTTACTTATGATGGAGTCGGGCTATTTGGCGTACATTTTACGCCAAATTTAATTAATACTGATTACACTCTTTCGTTAGCGACTAGCGACAGCAGATATATGTACGTTTCATCAATAGGTGTCAGCGGCGCCAATTTAAAGTGCAGGGGATTTAATCCAGCAACACCAGCTTTTGATCTAGCTGATCCTACTCTGATATATGTGGTTGTACACGGCGGGTATGCACTATGATTTTAGATTCTTTCGGCATATTGCCAAGCGATTGCACAATCAAAAATTATCCATGCAAGGAACAAAAATGAAACCATTTAATCCCGGGTACGGCAGCGGGATAGCCGTATCATTAACAACAACATCGGCGCAGGGATTGCTAGTCATGAACGCATCATCTGTGCGGATCACAAACACTGGGGCGGTGGCCGTGTATGTAAAGATCGGTGATTCGACGGTGGTAGCAGATACCGATGATTTATATCTAGCAGCCGGTGCGACAATCATTGTTTCGAAGTCACTTTATCATGACACGATTGCAGCAAAAACAGCATCAAGCACAGCAACGCTTCAAGTAATTTGTGGTGAAGGTGGCGTGTGAAAATACCCATCACGAGCGGGATATTTACTGATGCAACTGGTGATTACCGGACAAGTTATCCGGTGAACATGGTGCCTGTTGCAAAGTCTACCGGCGTAAGTGATGGATATTTAAAGCCTGGAGAAGGGATTGTTTTATTTGCGGAAACAATTGGTGAAGATAGAGGCGGTATCAATGTCGACGGGTCATGCTATCGGGTAGCAGGGACAAAGTTAATCCGCGTAACGGATGCAGGGATTCAAGTTATTCTCGGTGATGTCGGCGGTACCGGACAAGTCAGTTTATGCCGGTCATTTGATTATCTTGGTATATGCTCAAACGGAAACCTGTTTTTATTTAACCTGGGAACACAAATTTTATCCCAAGTCACAGACATTGACTTGGGTGTATCAAAATACGCAACCCAATTAGGCGGATATTTTATTTCAACGGACGGTGAGTTTGTTGTAACGACAGACTTGAGCGACCCTTTTTCAGTGAATCCATTGAAGTATGGCGCAAGTGAGGTGCTGCCTGACCCTATTACATCATTGCAGGTTTTGCGTGACGTGTTATATGTCGTTAATCGATACGGTATTGAACAGTTCCAGAATATAGGTGGGCAGTTTTTCCCTTTCCAGCGGGTAGACGGTGCATATATTAACCGTGGGGCTATTGGGCCAAATGCGTGCTGTGTTTTTGAAGAACGGTTAGCATTTATTGGCGGCGGTGTGAATGAACCGCCCGCTGTTTGGCTTGGACTGAACGCACAGACAGCAAAGATTAGCACTCGTGAAATTGATATTTTGTTGCAGGGATTCACTGAGGAAGAACTGGCGAATGTGTTAATTGAATCACGTATTGACCGTGACCAGCGTTTACTTTATGTACACCTGCCAACCGGGACAATGGTCTATGATGCCTCAACAAGTGCGCTGGTGGGCTCGCCAATTTGGTATAAGCTTTCTTCCGGATCCGACAAAGACTGTGGCGCATATCTGGCAAGAAATTTTGTGTGGTGTTACGACAAATGGATATTTGGAAACAATCTTGATAACCGGCTTGGCACATTTGATTACATGATAGGATCCCATTTCGGTAATCATGTTTTCTGGACATTCCAAACGCCAATAGTTTACAACGAATCGAGAGGCGCTCTATTTCATGAATTGGAATTGATGTGCATAACCGGAGTGTCGGAAGATGCCACAATATGGACAGATTATAGTAACGATCAAGGCGTAACATGGAGCAATCCAAAAGCGCGTAAAATAGGCAAATACGGACAACGAGAAAAACGGATAAATTGGCTGCAATGTGGGAATATGAACGAGCGTAGAATACAACGATTTTCAGGCATGTCTGACAGTCACTTAACAATATCGTGTCTCGAAGCACGAATCGAGCCGCTATCATGATTTTGCCACCAGACCAGATTCAATTATCATCATTTTTGCCGACTCAAAGTCTGATTACAAAATTCTATCAGTTGTTTTTATCGGCCAATAATTTTGATAAAACCGTTTTTGTGCGGCAGCAGGTTAGTCCGGCAGACGGTGCAACGGTTATGATAGCGCAATCAGATGCTAACGGATGGCTTGAGATTATTCTCGGTGGCGTAATAGCCACATTGACCATTGACCTGCCAGCTTTCGGCATTGCAAGAGACGGGCAAGCGGTATCGATAACAAGCACACAGGCAGTTACCACACCAATCTTTACTGTTACAGACTCGGCAATTATTGGCGCACCAACAGCGTTAGGCCCATTGAACCCTGCCAAGTTCATGTATTCGGCATCAAGTAACACATGGTACCGGCAATGAGTCAGTTAGCAAAAACACAGCTCGAAGCGGTCACCCGGCTTGATAATTATTTGCAGCAATTCCCGCAAATTATATTGCCTCTCGAGCATCAATTTGTTGACAAGCAGTATTGCCGCACAATATTCATGCCGGCTGGAGCGATTGTGACAGGGCAAATACATAATGAAGACAGTTTTTTGTGGGTCCGCTATGGGGACTTTGAAGTGACCACAGATGAAGGCGTGCAAAGACTTTACACGGGTGATATGGTTAAGACTTTGGCCGGCACTAAGCGAGCCTTGTATACGTATGCGGATACGTGCCTAACATCCGTGTTCAACAATCCAGACAACGAACGAGACATTGAAAAAATATGGACTCGTTTATTTTATCAGCCCAAAGACACAAGCTACACAGATATGGTTTGGGCTCCACTCTTCAATTATTTACGGAGTGATACATAATGGTAGCAGTAGCCTCATCAGTAGCAGCGGCAGGCATTGCGGCAGCTGGATCAATTGCAGCAGCAGGAATAAGCGCGGGCGTTTCAAGCTCGGCGGCTGGATCAGCGAAAAGTGCAGCACGGGACGCGCAAAAGCTGCAACAAGCCGGAGCAACAGGCGCATTTGAAACAAATAAATTTGCGCAAGAGTATATCAACGCAAAATTGCAGGTACTGGCACAACAAGTTTATGAAAAAAGCATAGCAGCCGGTAACACAGTAGCAGACGCACAACGCAAAGCTCAAGAAGCAACGTATCAAGCGCAACAAGAAGCAGTGAGGGCGAGCACAGCAGATAATACGAAAAGCCAGTGGGACATCTACAACCAAGCAATAAGTGACATTGGCAAGATTCATGACGTGCAGGTATCGGCTTCCGGTGAATCAGCAAAGGCATTAAGTCAGGCATCAACCGGCGCGCGCGATGCTCAGATTTTAGCTTCGCAACAGGGACAAGGTTTCCTGTCAGGTGCTTCAAAAGACGCGATGCTGTCACAACTTGCCGCGTCGAATCTATCAGATCAACAATATCAAAACGCTTTCAATAAGATCGAAGCCGGGTTTACACCTTACACCGATGCAGGACTTGCAGCGCTTATGGGGCAGCAAGACTTACTCGGCATGAACGGACAACAGGCACAGGCAAAAGCTTATCAGGGAATAGAGGGTGGTCAATATAAAGAACTGGCACGGCAAGGCGAGGACGCACTATTGCAAAACGCAGCAGCGACCGGCGGCGTTCGTGGTGGAAATGTGGCTGGTGCGCTGGCACAGTTCAGGCCGTCAATGCTTCAAGCTCTCATTGAAAAGCAATTTAACAACCTGTCAGGTCTGCGTGATACTGGTTATAATGCACAAGGTCAAGTATCTGGGTACCAGAGCGGATTAGGCGAAAATCTGGCACAAGGCGCAATGTTTCGCGGCGGAGTAACCGCACAAAATGATATTAATCAGGGGCTATATTCTGCTCAAAGCGCACAA
The DNA here is from genome assembly GCA_023229845.1 of Gallionella sp. Taxonomy (GTDB): domain Bacteria; phylum Pseudomonadota; class Gammaproteobacteria; order Burkholderiales; family Gallionellaceae; genus Gallionella. The sequence continues at coordinate 6,858 of JALNYK010000046.1, read as the reverse complement.
GACATAGGCGGGTTTAATGCACAAAATGCACTAAATCAAGGCAATATTAGCTCACAAGATGCAATAAACAGAGGGCAATACGGAGCAGAGGCAGCGACATCACGCGGCATTGCAGCCAATACCGGCCTGACGAACTTGAACAACATTAATCAGAATGAAATTAACCAGCGGTTACAATATTTCATCCAAAATCAAGGTGCGAACAGGGATATTGAAAACGAAAACATCTTACGAAGCCTGGGGTATGATTTGGATTTATTGTCGAGTCAAGCCGGAGCAGACATAAACAGAGTTGACAAAAACGCTCAATACTTTACCGATGCGATTAATAATTACACAGGCATCGGTGCAAATGCGGCAAATACTATCGGCAATATCAATGCAAACAAACAGCTTGGAATAGGAAAAGCAATATCAACAGGAATTGGTGGATTAACTGGGGCATTTTCATCATATCAAGAACAGCCGCAATATGATCAGCAGCAGCCTCAACAATATGGTTTTGCAGGACTAAGACAGCAAGCGCCGCAAATAAATTTTAACCAGGGAAATCCGACAAGTGATTTTTGGACAAGACGATGAAATGGATTAATAGAGATTTGATAATAGGGCCTTATTACTGTTTATGTAAAACAGAAAAAGAGTTTAAAAAAGCATTAAAGCATTTGCATATAAAAAAGAAAGAACGGCCTAATTTTTTAAAAACAACACATTGCAATGCAACCGTTCATTTTTTCGAAGCCGACGGTAAATTATCCTCAGTTGTTTGCCTGGGAAATACTGAAGGTATAGAGCCGAGTGAAATAGTAGGCTTATTAATTCATGAAGCTGTCCACATTTGGCAAGAGTTTAAAGAAAGCATCGGAGAAAAATACCCCAGTAGGGAGTTCGAAGCATACTCAATACAAACTATTGCTCAGAGATTGATAGAGGCATACGATGAGTGAATTCAACCCACAACAGTTAGCACAATATGATACAGTTTCAAACTTTGCTCAAGGATATGGTTTGGCTCGTAACATTAGTCGTGATATTAGCGCGCGCAATGCTAACGTCGAATCGAAAGCCGCACTTGAGGGCTTGATTAAAGACCCTTCCCCAAAAAATATTCTCGCTGTTTCGCTTAAGTACCCGCAACTAAGCGAAGGAATAAAAAGCGCGTTTGAAAACATGGACATAGAAGAACGCAAGCGGCGAATTGAGATGGCTATCCCTGTTTATTCTGCATCCCTATCAGGACGTGGTGACATTGCTAAAAAGCTGCTATTGCAACAAGCATCAGCAATGGAAGCGAGCGGCGGAGACCCGGAAGAAATAGCGCGGCTAAAAGAAAAAGCAGAGCTTGCTGTTGATGACCCGGCAACATTTCAGCGCGATGTTGGGACAGCACTGGCTCATGGCATGGGTGAGAAATACTTTGCTCAATCTTTTGCAGCAATAGAGGCGGCCCGTGGGGATGAAAAACTTTTACCTTATAAGCAATATGAAAGCTTAGCAAAAGCAGAAAAAGACACGGCAACAGCGGCAATTGATCAAGCAAAAGCTCCCTATGCTGCGGATATGGCGGCAGCACAGCTTGAAGTTGAGCAGCAAAAACCTTGGGACGTTCGTGCAGATAATTCAACAAACGCGGCACAGGCAAAGGCAGCGCTTGAATTTAATAAGCTGAAAAGTGATGAGATTAGTCTTGCAACCGATGAGAAAAAACGGGCTATTGAAGAGAAAAAAATACAGAAAGAAGCTGCATTTAACGAAGGCCAAGCAGTTGTTGATGTAACAATGCAGCATATTAAAGATGCTCTTGCTCATCCTTCTTTAGAAGACACGCCATTCTATAGGGCGGCTACCGGGACTTTGCCTAACAGTTCAGCAAGAGAATTTAAAAAGGCATTGTCTACCATAGACGCAAATAATTTTATTGCTGCTATGACAAGGATGAAAGAGCAAGGATTAACAATGGGGCAATTGACAGAAAAAGAAGGAGAGGTTTTAAAATCACAATTAGGCATGTTAGACCCGCTTGCAAGTAACGAGTATAACGCAAAAATATTGGCCGATATGTACAAGACTATTGATAGAGCGAATAAGCGAGCAATAGCCACGCGCGTTAAAATGCGAGCAGCAGAAAAAGGAAGCGCAGGAACAAAGCCAGGAATGATTCCTATGCCGGATGATTTTAATGAGATTATGGGTCAACAAAAAAAACAAGCAAGACCAGGCTATAAACTGCAAATCAATAAGCGCACAGGAAAAATTAGGGAGGTTCCCGCACAATGACCGATTGGATTGATTACATTCCAGAGTTGCACGCAAAATTAGTGAAGCAAAACTTTGGGCCTAATGACTCTCAAATAGTCAGTTCTATTATGCACCCGTCAGAAGCAATAAACCGTGGTGGAGAATGGATTAGGCATAATGTTAGTCAAGCTGCTGGTGGTGATCCTTACGATAATCAAAACCCTTTGTATGGGCCATCCAGAGAGCAGCAAGCAGAAGCGGGGTTTAATATTGCAGGATTGGCGCAACTTGGGTCTATGCCTGGTTCTCCTAAGTCGTCAGGTGGTACGCTTGGGACATCAATTAATAAAAAATTAGATTCTTCTGATTTTATTGAATTGTATCATGGCGGAGACAAACCTATTATTGATATAGATAGTCGAGAACCGTATCGTAGCTTATTTGCATCTGGATCAGAAACAAATGCTTATGGACACGGGAAAAAATTAACTAAGATATTAGTTGATAAAAATAAAATTGCTGACGGATGGCTAGATAGTGATCATGGGTATGAAAAAACCATGTCAGAATTAAACAAATCTTTAGACGATCATCCGTATGCTTTAAATTATTTAGATATAAATGATATTTATGATATTGCAATATATGGTGATGAATCAAAATTAGCGAATTATTATGACAATACTGATTTAATGATTGAGTTACAGGCATTGCGTGCAGACGTAGCCAGAAAATTAGGTTATCACGCAGTAACAACAGCCGACGAACACGGCACATCATATCAAATATTAAAAGGGTATATAAACAAAACTATTGATGATGAATGGGAAGATTACACACCATGACAGCACCAATTAAATACAACGATCCATATTACGACTCATTGGATCAACAAGCAGAGGCAAAAGTAGGATTACCGCCTGGGTTGTTGTCTGCAATCCGTTTGCATGGCGAGCGGTCAAATGCTAATCAAGTTTCAAGCGCTGGCGCAAAAAGCGTATATCAAATAATTCCTTCGACGCGCGATGCAGTGTTGAAAAAATACGGTGTTGATGCTTATTTGTCGCCTGAAAATGCCGCCCATGCTTCCGCATTAATTCTGAAAGAAGGATATGACAGGAATAACGGTGATCCACTTGAAGCCGCAGCGGAATATTTCAGGGGACCTGATAAATCAAGGCATGGTCCTATTGCTCGTGCGTATGTTGCAAGAATCGCGAAAGCGCTTAATCCTATCAGCGAAGCGCAAGCAGGCGAGTTCATTACACAAGAACAATATGAAGAGTATTTAGCAAGGAAAGAACAGAATCAAGCGCCTGTTGAGCAAACAGAAGAACCGGCTGTTGAAGATGACAATCAAGGAATGATAACTCAGGAACAGTATGACGAATATTTGTCCAGGAAAGCACAAAAAGAAGTTGATCCGGAAATAGATAAGCTTGTGAAAAAAGTAGCCAATGCGCCAAACATTGCAGAAAGAGCAATTGATACTGTCACAGGGAGTTTAAGAGAAACACCAGAAATAGAAGCATTACCTTCTTATTATGCTATGCCTGAAATGAAAATTTGGGGCGGTGGCATGACAGCAGCAGGGACAATGCTGTCAATGGACCCGAACGAAGACATTAAAATTTTACAGGCAAAATATCCAGGCATAACAGTTCGCGAAGATGAAAAAGGAAACAAGATTATTACATCACCAACAGACGGCAAAGACTATGCTATTAAGCCAGGATTAGAACTTGGCGACGTACCAGGGATAGCGGCTAATATGGTAGGATTCAAGGGTGCGCCAATTGGCTCACTGTTCACTGGTGGCGCAAAAGAAGTGGCAAAAAAACTTGCTATTGAGGGCGTAAAACAGGCTTCTGTTGTCGGCGCAAGTGAAGCAGGACAGGCAGCGGCAGGAGGTGACTTCAATGCAGAAAACTTGGCTATTGCAGCAGCAGCACCGGCTGTTTTAGGAGCGGCAGCAGTGCCAGTCAAAAAATTGATTGGTAAAACCAGAAATATAATAGGAAATAATGCGACTGCTCGAAGTGCTGGGTCGGCCGGCGCAACGTTCTCAGAGCGGGCTGCGGCGGCCGGCGTTCCAGATGATATACAACAAATGATTGCCGACGCTGAAAGGAAAGGAACTCTAAATGAATTGGCAGCAACAAGACACATTGAGGCGCAATCTTTACCTATTCCTATTCATATTACAGAAGGACAGGCGACAGGTGATATTCATAAAATATCTAAAGAACTTAACATGCGGGGGTCTAATCCTCAAGCAGCACAATTTTTAAACGACGAAAACACAGGGCTCGCTGAGAATATAGACACAATAAGAGCTTTAGCCGCACCAGATATATATGGAGTAAATTATATTGATGATGCAGAAGAAATAATCAAGGCATATAAAGCTAAGGATGAAGCGCTAAATAGTGTTATCCGTGAAAAATACAAATTGCTTGAAGAAGCAAACGGTGGCGAGCTTCCTATTTCTGCAAGCGAATTTGTAAGCACTGCATCAAAAGAATTATCAAAAAAAATGAAGGGACAGTTCTTACCTAAGAGTATAACAAAAATACTTGTAGAGCTTAAAAAAACAGGGAACATGACATTTGAACAGTTTGAAAACCTGAGAACAACGTTAGCAGCAGAGGCGCGTAAGTACGAATCAGGGCTAAAATCAGATGGGAATAGGGCGTATGCTGTAAATATTGTCAGAAACGCACTTGAGCAAACGCCAATAAATCCAGGTGCAGCGGCTGACATTAAATTATTGGCTGATGCAGCAAGAAGCGCAGCAAAATCACGGTTTGACTTAATACGCAACGATCCGGCATGGCAAGCGGCAATTTATGACAAAGTGGCACCGGATGATTTTACCCGTAAGTTTTTGCTCAACGGAAAAAGAAAAAATGTCCAGACATTAAAAGAAAACCTTTCAGATGATCCAATCGCTGACCAAGCAATAGGAAGCGCAGTAATAAGAGCGCTTACAAAACAAGCAGGGATAGTTGATGGACAGGGAAATTTCAGGGCTGCAAGTTACAATAATTTGCTATCTGCAATCGAGCCTAAATTGAATGACATAGTAAGTCCAGACATTGCAGATTATTTACTGACGCTCGGGAAAGTAGCAAAATATACAACAGAACGACCAAAAGGGGCTTATGTAAATGAATCTAATACCTTTGTTAGTTATTTGGCAGACAAGGCAGGGAAGGCAACAACACACATCCCGGTTATAGGGCCTATTCTTGATTTGGGACTTGAGGCAAAAACACGACGCGCCGCAGAAATGGCGACAAAAAAATCACTTGCCCGCGGGGCGGGAATTTTTAAGGAATAAACAATGGCACACGCAATAATAACACCCTTCATACCTTACCTTGACAGCAGAGGTACGGCGTTACAAAACGGTAAAATTTACTTTGGTGTATCTGGTTTTATTGCCGAAGCTGCCCCGCTAACAGTTTATTGGGATCGTGCATTAACACAAATTGCAGCGCAGCCATTACGCACGATTAACGGTTATATTGTGCGAGGAGGGACCCAGGCAAACGTATTTTTTGACTCTACTGATTATTCGGTAACGGCAAAAAACAGCCAAGACGTAACGCTATTTAACGTACTTTCTGCGCTGGATGCCGGGTTTATCGATCAAGACCCAGCGGCACCAGTTGTCGGCGACACGAGCAGCGGGAACAGGTTACAAAACACAAACTTCGAGAACAATTCTGCTCAATTAGTATTCCCTGCTACTGTACGCGCAAACGATTCATTCATTGATCGATACACGGCAGGAGCATCCGGGGCGACTGTTAGCAAAGCCACCGTGAACGGCATAAATACGATGACTATATCATCCGGTTCAATAATTCAGCGTGTTGTCGCTGATATTATAGGGCCATTTATTCTGAGTTGGGAAGGCACTGCAAACGCGCGGATAAATGGCGGGGCTTATAGTTCATCACCATTGTCTGTAACCGCCGGCTCAACAGTAGCTACAATTGATTGCGAATGGGCTACCGGCACAGTGTCAAAAGTTAATCTTAATTACAGTTCAACACCTGAGCCATGGATACCTGGCGTAAATTATTACCTGTTCCAGCAAGCATCAAAAAATAACCTCGTTCATAATTGCGATATGGCAATCGATCAGGAAGTACCAGGGCTCGTAACTGCAATCGCATCAACTTATGCAATCGACGGCTGGCTTGCAAACATAAATGTTGCCAATGGCCAGGCTGAGAAAGAATCTGACTTGATACCGTATGATCTGGCTGGACGTTACATTGAAGAATGTTTACACGTATCCGCAAGCGTGAGTACTGCTTCCTTAGCAGCAGCGGAATTCCTTTATTCTTCACAGCGTATAGAAGGCTATTTGCTGCGCGAATTGGTAGATAATCCTGCATGTGTCAGGTTTTTCGCAAAGGCACGAACACCAGGCGTTTATTGTCTCGCTATCCGGGCCGGCAATGGATCAAAATCTTATGTGGTTGAGTACAACAGACCAACCGCATACACTTGGACGTTAATAGAAGAAAACATATCAAATATCCCGGCAGATGCAATATCGGATAATTCTACTGGCACAGGCATAGACATTGCGTTCACTGGTGA
>JALNYK010000071.1 GCA_023229845.1 Gallionella sp. | reverse complement strand
CGCGCTGGTTTTCCGCCCGTTTAGAGACCGAGCCTCGCAGCACAACACCAGTGCCGCACACGGCCGGGACGCCCAATGCCACTAACTTTTCGTTTTTTTCCTTGTCTTTGAATCACCAGCAGGCTGCTTCGCAGGGGGGGTGATTGCGCGGTTTTTCCGGTATTCTTGAATCAAAGCCGGTCCGCTCTGGTAGAGCAAAACCTCAATTTTGCGGCCGTTTTCCAGAGCGCATTCGATCACCGGAACCATCGCTGCGGGAACATACATGCATCGGCGTCTCCCCTCCTGCGTGTAGGAAAGCATGTGTGCGGGATGTTTTTTTCCGCTCGCGCAGCGGGCGCATCCTGGCCGGATACACGGCTTGTGAACCAGTGCCAACGAGCCTTTGAGGGCCGGCCAGAGGGAAGTCACCTTTTTCAAAAAGGAAGCGGCACTTGGTGCGAGAGGGGTTTTTTGTTTCATTGGTGTATGTATATGGTAATACATACATATATGCAAGCTTTTTCCGCAAAAAATATCGCTGCTTCCCCAGCCCTCCGGACTCCACGCCAACCCGCCCCCTCCCGCTGCCCGCGCGAACTGCTTTCCGTCTTCCTCCAACTGCTCCCCTCCGCGGAGCTCTTCAACCTGCCCTCCCTTGCGGGCAAAGGCTTCTACCAGCGGATTTTCTGTCCCGTCCTCACCCTCTGGTATTTCATTTTTCAACGTCTCCAAGCCGATCACTCCCTGGACAAGGTCATCTCCGACGTTCACAACGGCGGAGCCGATGTCCTGCGCACGGAGCTTTCAAAAAAACTCCTCTCCACGGCGACAACCTCCTTCAGCAATGCCCGCAAGCGACTGCCCCTGGCTTTTCTCTTCGATGTCCTCCAACTGCAGGCACGGCGCATCACCGCTCTTGATCCCAATGCCTTGTGGCGGGGATTCCTAGTCGGCCTGCTCGACGGAACCACCCTGCGCCTGCGCTCTCTGGGCGACATTCCCAATCACTTCCCGCCCCACGGCAACCAGTCCAAAACTCCGGCCTACTGGTGTTTGATGCGCGTGGTGGTCAACTTCTGTGCCTTTACCGGGGCCGCGATGGATTGCCGCCTCGCTCCCTCCACTTCCAGCGAGCAGGAGTTGGCCTGCCAGATTATTCTCGCCCAAACTTTCAGGCCACGCCTCTTCATCGGAGACCGCAACTTCGGCGTGTTTCGTATCGCGCAAACCGCTCTCCGCTCCGGCTCCCACGCCTTGGTGCGCATGACCGAGGGACGCGCACGCAAGCTCCTCAAGCGCCCTCTCTCCTTGGGCGAGCACGCCGTCCGCTGGGCGCACTCCCGCCACGACAAGCTCCAGCCCGGCATCTCCACTGACCCCATCCCCGGCCGCCTGCTCGTCGTCAAACTCCAGCGCAAAGGATATCGCTCCCATCGCCTCTTTTTGTTCACAACCTTGGCGCAAAGCGATCTCTACCCGGCCCTCGAATTGGCCCGGCTCTACGCCGTGCGCTGGCACATCGAATTGAATTTGCGCTACCTTAAAACCCAGATGCACATGGAGCAGCTCGAATGCAAATCTGCGGAGATGGCGAAAAAAGAATGGGTCGCTGGCTTGTTGGCCTACAATTTGATCCGCGCCTCCATGCTCTGTGCCGCTCTCCGGGCCGGGGTGCCCGCACTCTCGCTTTCCTTCAGTTCCTCATGCCGTCACATGCTCAATTGGCTGGCGCGATGGAGCCACAATTTGGCGCATTGGGCCCGGGATTGGGAAAAACTCTTGGATCTCATTGCCCGTGCTCGCCTGCCAAAACGCTCCAAGCCTCGGCCTGCCGAGCCCCGCGCTCAACGTCACTTGCGCCAATCCTTTCCGCCCTTGATCGGCTCCAGAGCCGACGCCAGGAAAAAAATGATCGATGCAAACTTGAAAAGTTAGTGGCATTGGGCGTCCCGCCCGTGTGCGGCGCTGGTGTTGCTGCGAGGCTCGGTCTCCAACCGGGCGGGACGCCTGTGGCTTGCAATTTTCGGAGATGCACCCGCAAAGAGTGGACTACACGCCCGAAAGTTTCTGCCGGAATTGTTGAGCGAGGGGTTGCAGGAAATCCTTCCGGGGCTAGCTTCCAAACCATCGTGAAATACCCCACCTACTTGTTTTTCGGAGCACCGGGCAGCGGCAAGGGCACCCAGGGCACCACACTCGGCAGCCTCCCGAGGTTCTTCCACTGCGCCTGCGGAGACGTCTTTCGCAGCATGGATACCCGCAGCCCGCTCGGCCGCTCGTTCCTCAAATACTCGAGCAAAGGGCAGCTCGTCCCGGATGAGATCACCGTCGAGCTCTGGAGAACCAGCATCCAGCACGCCGTGGAAGCGCAGTTGTTCAAGCCGGACATGGATGATCTCCTCCTCGACGGGATCCCGAGAAACATCCCCCAGGCCGAGCTCATGAGCGAGATCATTGACGTCCGGCGGGTCTTCCATTTCAAGTGCTCGGACCGCGAGCAAGTGGTCATCCGGCTGAAAAAGCGCGCGCTGAAGGACAACCGGCTCGACGACGCGAACGAGGAGGTGATCCGCCGCCGG
>JALNYK010000011.1 GCA_023229845.1 Gallionella sp. | reverse complement strand
ACTTTTTGATCGCTGGAGGCAGGCCCCAGCGTTGCAACTATTTTTGTTCTACGCAGCATGTGATTCCTGGTTGTGATTATTGCTTGGCGCGCTCTTCCAGAATCGCCACGGCAGGCAAGGTTTTGCCTTCGAGGAATTCCAGAAATGCACCGCCCGCAGTGGAAATGTAGGACACCTTGTCGAAGATGTCGTACTTCTGGATCGCCGCGATGGTGTCGCCGCCGCCGGCCAGAGTAAATGCGCTGGTTTCCGCGATTGCCTTGGCGATGGTCTTGGTGCCTTCGCCGAACTGGTCGAATTCGAACACGCCGACCGGGCCGTTCCACACCACGGTGCCTGCCTTCATGATGATGTCGGCAAGTTCCTGTGCGCTCTTCGGACCGATGTCGAAGATCATATCGTCGTCGGCCACGTCGCCTGCATCCTTCAGCACAGCCGGCTCATTAGCGTCGAACTTCTTGCCGCAAACCACATCGACAGCGACCGGGATGGACGCGCCGCGCGCCTGCATCTTGCTCATCAGGGCTTGTGCGGTCGGAACCAGGTCGTCTTCGCACAACGACTTGCCGACGTTGTGGCCGGAGGCCTTGAGGAAGGTGTTAGCGATACCGCCGCCGACCACCAACTGTTCGCACTTCTCGGACAGGGATTCCAGCACGGTCAACTTGGTCGAAACCTTGGAGCCGCCGACGATAGCGACCATCGGACGAGCCGGGCTCAACAGCGCCTTGGTCAACGCTTCCAGTTCCTCGGTCAGCAGGATGCCTGCGGCCGCAACCGGAGCGAACTTCGCCACGCCGTGGGTCGAAGCCTCAGCGCGGTGTGCGGTGCCGAACGCATCCATCACGAACACGTCGCATAGTGCGGCGTATTTCTTCGACAGCTCGTCGTTGCTCTTCTTTTCGCCCTTGTTGAAACGGCAGTTCTCCAGCAGCACCAGTTCGCCCTCGGCGACGTCGAAACCACCGTCGATCCAGTCGCGGATCAGGCGCACGGGCTTGCCCAGCTTGTTGGCGATAGTATCGGCCACCGGCTTCAGCGAATTCTCTTCCGAGTACACGCCTTCTTCCGGACGGCCCAGATGGGAAGTCACCATCACACGTGCGCCTGCCTTCAGTGCGGCGTTAATGGTCGCCATCGAGGCGGTGATACGCGCGTCGGAGGTCACCTTGCCATCCTTGACGGGCACGTTGAGATCGGAACGGATCAGGACGCGCTTGCCCTTCAGATCCAGATCGGTCATTTTGATAACAGACATGATTTTTCCTTTGGAACAGATAAAGCTAAAAGGGCCGGCGAGGCCAGCCCTTTGCGGAGCGTATTACTTGGCGACGTGCTGTACGAAGCGCAGCATGTTGCAGGTGTAGCCGTACTCGTTGTCGTACCAGGCAACGACCTTGACGAAGGTGCCATCCAGCGCGATGCCGGCTTCGGCGTCGAAGATCGACGAGAAGCTGCAGCCGCGGAAGTCGGTGGAAACCACCTTCTCATCGGTGTAACCCAGCGTCTTGCTCATGTCGCCGGTCTGCGAAGCAGCCTTCATTGCCGCGCAGATGTCTTCGTACTTGGCTTCCTTGTTCAACTCGACGGTCAGGTCGACCACCGAGACGTCGGAAGTCGGCACGCGGAACGCCATGCCGGTCAGCTTGCCGTTCAGTTCAGGCAACACCACGCCCACAGCCTTGGCAGCACCGGTGGACGACGGGATGATGTTTTCCAGAATGCCACGGCCGCCGCGCCAATCCTTGTTGGATGGACCATCGACGGTCTTCTGCGTTGCAGTGGCGGCGTGCACGGTAGTCATCAGGCCGCGCTTGATGCCCCAGTTGTCGTTCAACACCTTGGCAACCGGTGCCAGGCAGTTGGTAGTGCAGGATGCTGCGGACACGATGGTTTGGCCGGCGTAGGTGTTGTGGTTCACGCCGTACACGAACATCGGTGTCTTATCCTTGGAAGGAGCGGACATCACGACCTTCTTGGCGCCGGCCTTGATGTGGGCCTGGCAGGACTCGTCGGTCAGGAAGAAACCGGTGCACTCGATCACGATGTCGGCGCCTGCTTCGTTCCACTTCAGGTTGGCGGGGTCGCGCTCGGCGGTCAGACGGATGGTCTTGCCGTTCACGACCAGGTTGTTGCCGCTCACTGCGACATCGCCCTTGAAATTGCCGTGCACGGAGTCGTACTTCAGCATGTAAGCCAGATAGTCCGGCTCCAGCAGGTCGTTGATCGCGACCACTTCCAGATCCGGAAAATCCTTCGCGATTGCGCGGAATGCCATGCGGCCGATACGACCGAAACCATTGATGCCAACTTTGATAGCCATTTGTTTTCTCCCGTTTAGTAATTAAAAACTTTTACAGCACGCTCTTCACGGCCTTGACCACATTTTGGCTTTGGCCGGAGCGTTGCTCCGCCTCCGCCGCAATGTCGTCAAATCCCTTACAGAACGCCCTTAACTGCTTTGACGACATTCTCTGTCGTGAAGCCGAAGTGCTTGAACAGTTCCGGTGCCGGAGCGGACTCGCCGAAGGTGTCCATGCCGACCACTGCGCCGTCCAGAACATACTTGTACCAGCCGCCGGTCACGCCAGCCTCGACCGCGACGCGCTTGCTGCCCTTGGGCAGTACGCTGTCCTTGTAGGCTTGATCCTGCTTGTCGAACACGTTGGTCGACGGCATCGATACCACGCGTACGTTGATGCCTTCGGCAGCCAATGCTGTCTGTGCGCTCAGTGCCAGCGACACTTCGGAACCGGTCGCGATGATCACGGCCTGCGGCTTGCCGCCCGCAGCTTCGGACAGCACGTAAGCGCCCTTGCGGATCGCGGCGATCTGCGCTTCGTCGCGCTTCTGGAACGCCAGATTCTGGCGGCTGAAAATCAGGCTGGAAGGGCCGTCGTTGCGCTCGACCGCAGCAACCCATGCCACGGCGGACTCGACGGTGTCGCACGGACGCCATACTTCCATATTCGGGATGTAGCGCAGCGTGGCGGTCTGCTCGACCGGCTGGTGCGTCGGGCCGTCTTCGCCCAGACCGATGGAGTCGTGGGTGAACACATAGATCACGCGCTGCTTCATCAGCGCCGACATGCGCAGCGCATTGCGTGCATACTCGGAGAACATCAGGAAGGTGCCGCCGAACGGCAGGAAGCCGCCGTGCAACGCCATGCCGTTCATGATGTGCGACATGCCAAATTCGCGCACGCCGTAGCTGATGTAGTTGCCCGGCTTCTTGCCGCTGACATGGTGCGCGCCTGTCCAGTTGGTCAGGTTGGAACCGGTCAGGTCGGCGGAACCGCCCAGAAACTCGGGCAGCGCAGGCTGCAGGCCGTTGATCGCGTTCTGCGAAGCCTTGCGGGTGGCGATGGTCTCTGCCTTCTCGTTGGTCTTGGCAATGAACTCGGCGGCGTGAGCGGCCCAGTCAGCAGGCAGCTGCTTGTTGATACGACGCTCGAACTCGGCAGCTTCTTTCGGGAAGGCGGCCTTGTACTCGGCGAACTTGTTGTTCCACAGCTTTTCCAGGCCCTCGCCCTTGGTGCGTGCGTCCCATGCTTCGTAAACGTGAGCCGGGATTTCGAACGGAGGATATTTCCAACCGATGTGCTCGCGCGTCGCAGCCACTTCGGCATCGCCCAGCGCTGCGCCGTGCACGTCGTGTGTGCCTTCCTTGTTCGGCGAACCCGCACCGATAACGGTCTTGCAGCAGATCAGCGTCGGCTTGTCGGTAACCGCATGGCCAGCCTTGATCGCGGCGTCGATCGCCTCGGAGTCATGGCCCTGCACATTGGCGATGACGTGCCAGCCGTAGGCTTCGAAACGCTTCGCGGTGTCGTCGGTGTACCAGCCGTCGATGTGACCATCGATGGAGATGTTGTTGTCGTCCCAGAACGCCGTCAGCTTGCCCAGACCCCAGGTGCCGGCCAGCGCGCAGGCTTCGTGCGAGATGCCTTCCATCATGCAGCCGTCACCGAGGAACACGTAGGTGTTGTGATTGACGATCTCGTGGTCGGGCTTGTTGAACTCGGCAGCCAGCAGTTTCTCTGCCATCGCCATGCCGACCGCGTTGGTGATGCCCTGGCCCAGCGGACCACCGGTGGTTTCAACGCCGGGGGTGTAGCCGTACTCGGGGTGACCCGGAGTCTTGGAATGCATCTGGCGGAAGCGCTTCAGTTCTTCGATCGGCAGGTCGTAGCCGGACAGGTGCAGCAACGCATAGATCAGCATCGAGCCGTGGCCGTTGGACAGAATGAAACGGTCGCGATCCGGCCACTTCGGGTTTGCCGGGTTGTGACGCAGATGGCGGTTCCACAGCACGTCGGCGATTTCCGCCATGCCCATAGGCGCACCCGGATGCCCGGAATTGGCTTTTTGCACGGCATCGACTGCCAGCATGCGAATCGCGCCGGTAATATCGTTGTACTTGGGTGGGGTTACGTTACGTGTCGCAGCCATTGCTCTCGTCTCCTAAACATCCCTGCGGGATGGGTTATTTGTTGGATTAATAATGAAAATTAAATTCTGGGTCGGCAATTATGCCGCAGCCCCCGGATTTGGGCAACCGCCGGCCCCCGAGTCCGAGGCATCATTGAGCATCGTCCTCGCCGCCCTTTCTGGCGAAGCGAATACCCAGTTGTTTCAACTTGCGATACAGGTGGGTACGCTCCAGGCCGACTTTTTCCGCCACCCGCGAGACGTTGCCCGCCTCTTTCTGCAAGTGATACTCGAAGTAAACTGCATCGAAATGCTCGCGTGCCTCGCGCAACGGCAGGTCCAGCGACAGCGAGAACTGCTGCATCTGCCCGCCGACATCCAATTCGATCTTCTGGGGCGGGATCGGTGAGTCCGGCGTCTGCAGTTTGGGTGCGCCTTCCTTGATCGCCTTGGCGATCGTGCTCAGCAGCTTCTGCAACGCGATCGGCTTTTCCAGAAAGTCGACCGCGCCTATGCGCGTCGCCTCGACGGCGGTCTCTATCGTGCCGTGGCCCGACATCATCACCACCGGCATCGTCAGCAGATCGTGCTCGACCCACTCCTTGAGCAGCGCCACGCCATCCGTTTCCGGCATCCAGATGTCCAGCAACACCAGATCCGGCTCGCGCTCGTTGCGAAAGACGCGCGCCTGCGCCGCATTCTCCGCCAGATGCACCTGATAACCCTCGTCGAACAATATCTCCGACAACAATTCGCGGATGCCGACCTCGTCATCCACCACCAAAATCTGTTTGCTAGCCATTAAGCCTCCTCAACCAGCGGCAGCACGATATCGATCCGCGCTCCGCCATTTTCGCCATTCGCAATCGCGATATGACCGCCGTGCTCCTCGACAATTTTCTTCACTATGGCCAAACCCAGCCCGGTCCCCTTGGACTTGGTCGTCATATAAGGTTCGAAGGCCCGCGACAACACGCTCTGCGGAAAACCCGCTCCATTGTCCTCGACCTGCAGCAGGATCTCTCCATCGTGAAACTGCGTACTCACCGCGATCTGCGGCTGCGCTTGCCCTTGCAATGCATCCTGTGCATTCAGCAACAAGTTGTGAATAACCTGGCGCAAACGCGTCGCATCCCCGTTGACCTCGCTGCGTGCCGCCTCCAGCTTCAACGCGATCGGTATGCTGTTTGCCTCGTACAGGCCCAGCACCTCGCGGATCAGCTGGTGCATATCCAGCCGGGTCAGCCGCAACGCCGGGCCGCGCGCATAGTTGGCGAAGTCGCCGACCATGTTCTTCATCGCCCCGACCTGGCTGACGATAGTCTGCGTGGCGCGCTGCAACAACTGCGCATCGCGCTCGTCAAGCTTGGAGCTGAGCTTGTGCTGCAGGCGCTCCGCAGACAGCTGGATCGGCGTCAGCGGATTCTTGATCTCGTGCGCCAGCCGCCGCGCCACTTCGCCCCAGGCCGCCTGACGCTCGGCCTGCAGCAGATGGCTGATGTCGTCGAACACCACCACATAACCGGCTTCGCCGCCTTGCGGCAAGCGTGTGCCACGCATCAACAGGATCTGGTTGCCATTCCTGCCCATGCGCTCGATCTGCCGCTGCCACTCGCCGTTGCCGACCTTGTCGAACGCCTCGATGACGGTGTTGCAGAACGACGCCAACAGGCCGTGCTTCTCGGCGACCTGCAGCAGCGACAGCCGTTGCATCTCCTGCAGCGGCGCACCGAGGATCTGCGCCGCGCTGGTATTCGCCGAACGCAGATGAAATTCCCGATCCAACGCCAGCACCCCGGACGACAGGTGGGTCAGCACGCTCTCCAGATATCCCCGTGCGCCTTCGACTTCGCGCTGTTGCTGTTCGCTGGCCTGCTTCGCCTCGTACAACTGTTTGGTCATCTGGTTGAACAAGCCGGTCAGTGCGCCCAGTTCGTCGCTGCTCTGGATAGGATACTGGCCGGTGAAATCGCCCTGCGCCACCGCCCGCGTGCCTTCGGCCAGCGCTTCCAGCGAGGCGCCCAGGCGTTCGCTGATGAAGAAAGCCATAGACACCGCCGTCAACAGCACCACCAGCAACGACAAGGTCAGCGTGATCGCATAAAGCCGCTTCAGACCAAGGCGGGACAGCGTCAGTTCCTGATAGTCGCGATACACCGCCTGCACGGTCTCGGCGTCGGCCTCGATCTGCTTGGGCACCGGCTGGGTGAACTGCAATACATATCGCGCACCGGGGTGAGTGCTGGATTTCACCACCGACAGGGTGCGCAATGTCAGCCCCTTGGGCAACGTGTCGATCACCGAATACTCCCCCGACTCCAGCGTCTGGCGCAGCAATTCGGCATCGGGCATGTCCGGCATCAATGCGGCGCCGGTGGTCGAAAACGAGATCAGGTTGCCCTTGGCGCTGAACAGCGCCGCTTCTTGCGCTACCTTCTCGTCCACCAGCTGGTCGAGGGTGCGCTGATATTGTTCCGGCTGCTTCTCGGCCAGCAACAACGCGATGAACTGGGTCTTTTTGTTCAACTCACTCAAGCTGTTGTCGAGACCGCTGCGCCCCAGATTCAGGCCTCCCTCCAGCGCCTTCTCGACGCGCACGTCAAACCACGACTCGATGCTCTTGCCCAGAAATCCCACCGACACGACATACACCAGCACCCCCGGCAGCACCGCGATCAGCGTGAAAAACACCACCAGCCGCAGCGCCAGCTTGGCGCCGAAAATCCTTTCCCGCAGCTTGCTGCGCAGACGCTGGAGCTGGTAACCGACCAGCCCCATCAAGGCCAGCGCGAACAGCCCGGTTAGCCCGAGCAACACATAATAATTGGAGGAAAACACCTCGGTGTCGGCGCTGCTGCTGGACAACAGATACAGCAACACCGCGCCGATAGCGATGCTGGCGAGATTCAGATAGCGCATCATGCGGTCACTCCGTCCGGCCATCGCCGACCGGTCGTATCACCCAGCGATACCAGTCCGAATCCAGCGTCCAGTCCTTGCCGGTCAGCGCATTCACCTGCAACAACCTGGGCAATTGCGCGATGTCCAGACGCAGCCGCGCAGCCGCGATGTAGTTGCCGTCCTTGGCCAGCGCATCGGCCGGTATCACAGTCGAACTCTGTCTGGACAGAATGCTCAGCACGCTTTCCAGCGTCGCAAAATTCTGGAACAGCGCACCGCGCGAGAGGCGGTACTGCCGCGTCAACACGTTATAGGAAAGCTTGGTGACCTGTTCGCCGCGGAACACCTCGTCGTCCAGCCAATACCAGCGCGAGCGCACCACCGAGAATTCGGCGACGAAATACAGAGGAATGCCGCGCGACAGCGCCTGTTCCACCACATAGGTCAGGTTGACGTCGTAATTCACCGACAGTTGGTAGCCTTCCTCGCCGGTGCGCAGCTCCACCTTGCCGACCGAAACGCCTTGGGCGTACGCCGTCGCTAGGCATAGCCAAACGACCAGCGCACCGCGCAGCAACAGGTCAAGCAGTCTTGTGCAGCAACGCATAGAAGAATCCGTCATGCTGGTCATCGGGAAGCAACTGTCCGTTATCCGGCAGGGTTAGCGGCAGGCGGCGCGCGTCCGGCCGCTGCGCCAGGAAGGCGGCGACCACCTGCTCGTTCTCCTGCCGGAACACCGAGCAGG
This sequence comes from Gallionella sp., assembly GCA_023229845.1. Classification (GTDB taxonomy): domain Bacteria; phylum Pseudomonadota; class Gammaproteobacteria; order Burkholderiales; family Gallionellaceae; genus Gallionella. The sequence continues at coordinate 81,441 of JALNYK010000011.1, read as the reverse complement.
TCGCATAGAGCAATTTACCATCTTGTTCCAGCAGCGGCCATAACGCGCGCAGGATCGCCAGCTGCTGTTCGGCGAACCCGGCGATGTCAGCGCGGCGGCGCAGCCACTTGATGTCCGGATGGCGGCGCACCACGCCGGAAGCGGAGCAGGGCACATCGGCGAGGATGCGCTGGAAGGCTTTGCCGTCCCACCAGGACTCCGGTGCGGCGGCATCGCCGGTCAGCAGCGTTGCATCCAGTTTCAGACGCTGCAGGTTTTGCGCGACGCGCTGCAGGCGCGGCTCGTCCTTGTCCACCGCGACCATCTCGACCTGCGCGCACTCCAAAATATGGGCGGTCTTGCCGCCCGGCGCGGCGCAGGCGTCGAGCACGCGCATGCCGTCATGCGCATCCAGCAGCAGCGCGGCGTACTGTGCGCCGGCATCCTGCACCGAGGCCATGCCGTCGAAAAATCCCGGCAACTTGTCCACCGCCACAGGCTTGTCCAGCTGCAGAGCATCGGGCGCGATACGACGCGCGGCAATGCCTTCCCGTTCGAGCGATGCCGCGTATTCGGCTACCGTGCCACGCCTGCGATTGACGCGTAGCGTCAGCGGCGGATGGCGGTTGCCCGCCTCCAGTATCGCCTCGCTGCGTTCGCCATATTGCGTCTGCAGCTCGTCTATCCACCATTGCGGGTAATTGTATTTACCTTCCGCGCGCTGTTTCGCCTGCTCCAGCAACGTGTCGCGGCTGCGCAGGAAGTTGCGCAGAATCGCGTTTACCAAGCCACTGATTTTCGGGTTCAGCATCTGGGCGGAGCGCACCGCATGGTCGACCACCGCATGCTGCGCCGCCTTGCTGTATTCCAGCTGGTACAGCGCCACCAGCAACACATAATAAATCCGCTGATCCGACAGCGGTTTGTGCAACAGCAGTTCGAGTATGGCGCGCAGCTGACCGTAGAAGCGCAACGTGCCGTAACTCAAGTCTTGCAGCGCTGCACGTTGCGACGGCGTCCATACCGATTTTCTGCGCAACGATTCATCCAGCACCTGGTTCAGGTTGCGACCGTCCACCAGCACTTGTTGCACGATCTGGCCGGCGGCGAGTTGTATATGTTGCATTTAGCTTACCGAGAATTTGTCGCCGGCCTGGATAGGCACGGCCTGCAGAAACTGCACGACGGGCTGCGCCTTGCCGCCCGGGCGCTGGAGTACTTCCAGGCGCAGCGCATCCTTGCCGCAGGCGACGGTGATGCCCTGTTTGTCCACTGCGAGCACCGTACCGGGCTCGCCTTGTTGCACGACCGGCGATGCCTGCCAGACCTTGACAGCCATATCGCCGAGAGTCGCATGACATACGGGAAAGGGGTTGAACGCACGCACCGCGCGTCCGAGTTGTTGAGCATCCTGCGACCAGTCGATCTGGCCTTCGCTCTTCAGCAGCTTGGCGGCGTAGGTCGCCGCGCCATCGTCCTGTTTGACCGGAACCAGCCCCGGCAACTGGCGCAACGCCTCGACGATACTGGATGCACCCAGTTCCGCCAGTTTGTCATGCAGCGTCGCGGCCGTGTCCTCCGACGCAATAGCGCAGGCGTGGCGCAACAGCATGTCGCCGGTATCCAGCCCCGCATCCATCTGCATGATGGTGATGCCGGTCTCGGCGTCGCCCGCCAGAATCGAGCGCTGGATAGGCGCGGCGCCGCGCCAGCGCGGCAGCAGCGAGGCATGGATGTTCAGGCAACCGAGTCGCGGCATATCCAGAACCGCCTGCGGCAGGATCAGGCCGTAGGCCGCGACCACCATCACGTCGGCATCGAGCGCGGCGATTTCGCGTTGCGCCTCTTCGGTCCTCAGCGTGGCCGGCTGTAGCACCGGCAAGCCGTGTTGCAACGCAAGCTGTTTCACCGGGCTGGCGGTCAGCTGCATGCCGCGACCGGACGGACGATCCGGCTGGGTCAGCACCGCGACGATCTCGTGTTCTGGGAGCAGCGCGGCCAATGCGCTGGCCGCGAACTGCGGCGTACCTGCAAAGATAATTTTCATCAGAGGATTTCGCGCATACGCTTCTTCAACTTGGCTCGTATGCGCGTTTGTTTTAGTTGCGACAAATATTCGACGAACACCTTGCCGCGCAGGTGATCGATTTCATGCTGGATGCATACCGCGAGAAAACCGTCCGCATCCAGCGTGAACGGCCGGCCGTTTTCGTCCAGCGCGCGCACCGTCACCTTTTCGGCGCGGCACACCTTCTCGTACACCCCCGGCACCGAAAGACAGCCTTCCTCGCTCTCTTCATCTCCGTCGCTGGCGAGAATTTCGGGATTGATGAACACGCGCAACTGATCGTGCGTCTCGGATATGTCTGCGACGAAAAGCCGCAGATGCACGTCGACCTGCGTCGCCGCCAATCCGACACCGGGCGCGGCGTACATGGTCTCGGCCATATCGCGTATCAGCCTGCGAGTATCGTCCGTAACCTGCTCGACCTTTTTGGCGGTCTTGTGCAGGCGCTCGTCCGGATATTGCAAAATTTTCAGGATTGCCATGTGTATCCCACTGCAGCCGCTTAATTGCTTGCTTATTTAATGGTCTGGATGCAGAATTTAACGCAACGCCGCAACTTTGCGTGCCTTATTAATTGACTCTGCCGGAGTTTTCATGCGCAAGATTATATCGCTGATTTGCCTTTTGTTGCCTATGCTGGCCTTCGCCGCCCAGCCTGACGATGCTCCCCAACTGCGCAGCGATGCTCCGGACAAGCATGTCGTCGTCAAGGGCGACACCCTTTGGGACATCTCTGCCAAGTTCTTCAAAGATCCCTGGAAATGGCAGTACATCTGGGGCATGAACAAGGACGCCATCAAGGATCCGCACTGGATTTATCCGGGCGACGTGATCTATCTGGACCGCATCAACGGCACGCTGCGCATCGGCCAGCAACCCGCTGCGGCGCCGACCGACCTCAACGTGGTCAGGCTTTCCCCCAGAGCACGCGAGGGCGATAGTTCGCATGACGCCGTGCCGACGATACCCGCCGACGCGATCGAACCGTTCCTGAGCCAGCCGCTGATCGTCGAAAACGGCGCGCTGAACGATGCACCGACGTTGATCGGCGCGCGCGAAGGCCGCGTGATGCTGGGCTTTGGCGATATCGGCTTCGTAAAAGGCCTGCCCGCCGACAAAGGCAACAAGTGGCAGCTGTTCCGCCCGGGCAAGTCTCTGATCGATCCCGACACCAAGGAAGTTTTGGGCGTCGAGGCCGTCTATCTGGGCCGCGCCGAAGCGACCGATTTCGCCGAAGTCAGCACCATCGCGATCACCGAATCCGCGCAGGAAATCGGCATCAACGACCGTCTGGTCCTGCCGTCCGGCGACTCGGTCAGCAGCTATCTGCCGCGCGCACCTGAAAGCAACATCGCCGCGCGCGTCATCTCGGTCTATGGCGGCGTATCGCAGGCCGGCCAGAACACCGTCATCACGCTGAACAAGGGCAAGCGCGACGGCCTGGAAGTCGGCCACGTGCTGGCGCTGTACCACAAGGGCGAAGCCGTAAAACACGGCGGCAAAGAATTCACTCTGCCGGACGAGCGCTACGGCCTGACCTTCGTGTTCCGCGTGTTCGACAAGGTTTCCTATGCGCTGGTGATGCAAACCCGTTTGCCTGTGCAACTGCTGGATAACGCCCAAACGCCCTGACATGCTGCTCGATCCCTCGCTTCGAGCCTGGCTGGCGCTCAGCCTGACCAAGGGCTTGGGCGGGGAGGGTGCACGCAACCTGCTCAAGGCGCTCGGTTCTCCCGAAGCGGTGTTTGCCGCCTCTGCCTCCACGCTCAAATCCATCGTCAAGACTCAGGTCGTCGCCGAAATCGGCAAAGGCATAGCCGATGCCGGGATTGCTCCGGCGCTGGCCTGGCTGGAAGACGGCAACAACCATATCGTCACGCTCGCCGACTCGGACTATCCGCAGGCGCTGCTTAACATCCCCGACCCGCCGTTGCTGCTCTATGTAAAAGGACGTCTCGACTTGCTCAATCGTCCGACGCTCGCCGTGGTCGGCAGCCGCAACGCCACCCCGCAGGGACTCAACAATGCCGAGGCATTCTCCCGCACGCTCAGCGAGGCCGGACTATGCGTGGTCAGCGGCCTGGCGCACGGCGTCGATGCCGCAGCACATCGCGGCGCACTGCAAGGGGCGGGCAGCAGCATCGCCATAGTTGGCACCGGGCTGGATCGGATTTATCCCGCAGCCAACCGCGACCTCGCCCATGCGCTCGCCACCGATGGGGCTATCGTTTCCGAATTCCCGCTGGGCACACCGCCGCTGGCCGCCAACTTTCCGCGCCGCAACCGCATCATCAGCGGCCTCAGTGTCGGCACGCTGGTCGTGGAAGCCAGCCTGCAGAGCGGCTCGCTGATCACCGCGCGGCTGGCGCTGGAGCAGGGCAGGGACGTATTCGCGATTCCCGGGTCTATCCATGCGCCGCAAAGCAAAGGCTGCCACCAACTGATCAAACAGGGCGCCAAACTCGTCGAAAGGGCTCAGGACATACTGGAAGAACTCGGCGGCCTGACGATACCGGCAACCGCCGCCGAGCCTGACACCACGACGGATGCCGAACCGTCATTGCTCGTTCATCTGGGCTTCGATCCCGTCGCCCTCGATACGCTGATTGCGCGGAGCGGCTTGACGATGGCCGAGCTATCCGCCATGCTGTTGACGCTGGAACTGGATGGGCGCATCTGCGCGCTGCCCGGCGGGCAATATCAACGCATCAATTAAATCAAAGCCTTAGCTTAAATCATGTTCGAAATTCTGATGTATTTGTTCGAAAGCTATTTCGATGCCGGCAGCTATCCCGAGCCGGACAAGCTGTCGCGCAAACTATCCGCCGCCGGCTTCGAGGAAGAAGAAATTAGCGACGCATTGACCTGGCTATCCGCACTGCAGCAACAGATTCCCGCCGGCTACCCGGCCGAGCTGCAGCATGCAGGCATCCGTCATTTCGCCGAACTGGAACAGCTGCGCATCGGCGATGAGGCGCGCCAGTTCCTGGTTTTCGCCGAACAACAACACATGATTTCCGCGGTCGAGCGCGAGATGATTATCGACCGCGCGGTCGCACTGCAATATGAATATCTTGGCTTGGACAAGCTCAAACTGATCATGCTGATGGTGCTGTGGAACCGCCATCAGGATCTGGATCCGCTGCTGGTCGAAGAGCTGCTCTCACCGATCCAATCCACGCAACTACATTAAATAAGTATCGCGAATGGCAACCAACCTTCTTATCGTCGAATCTCCGGCCAAAGCCAAGACGCTCAAAAAATATCTGGGCAAGGACTTCGAGGTGCTGGCCTCCTACGGCCACGTACGCGACCTGGTGCCGAAAAGCGGCGCGGTCGATCCCGACAACGGCTTCGCGATGCAGTACGAAACCATCGCGCGCAACAGCAAGCATGTCGATGCAATCGCCAAGGCAGCCGCCGAAGCCGACAACATCCTGCTTGCGCCCGACCCGGACCGCGAAGGGGAGGCGATCGCCTGGCATATCGCCGAGTTGCTGAAAGCCAAGCGCGCGCTCAAGGGCAAGAACATGAAGCGCGTGGTGTTCTACGAGATCACCCAATCGGCCGTGCAGGAAGCGGTCGCTCACCCTCGCGAGATATCGCTGCCGCTGGTGAATGCCCAGCAGGCGCGACGCGCGCTAGACTACCTCGTCGGCTTCAGCCTGTCGCCGCTGCTGTGGCGCAAGATACGTCCCGGCCTGTCGGCGGGTCGTGTGCAGAGCCCGGCATTGCGGCTGATCGTCGAGCGCGAACTGGAAATCGAAAAATTCAAGAGCCAGGAATATTGGTCCGTGCATCTGGACAGCCAGAAGAACACGCTCCCTTTCACTTCCAGGCTGTTCCAGTATCAGGGCAAGAAGCTCGACCAGCTGTCCATCGGCAGCCAGGCGGAATACGACGCGATCTACGCCAGACTGACCGACGCCAAACTGCCGCCCAAGGTCGTCCGCGTCGAGAAAAAGGGCAAGCAGCGCTACGCCGCAGCCCCCTTCACGACCTCGACGCTGCAGCAGGAGGCCGTGCGCAAGCTCGGCATGTCCGCCGACCGCACGATGCGCACCGCGCAGTCGCTGTACGAAGGCGTGGACATCGGCGGCCAGACCATCGGTCTGATCACCTATATGCGTACCGACTCGGTGAATCTGGCCAACGAAGCCGTCGCCGAGATCCGTGGCTACATCACGGACAACTTCGCCTCCGACTACCTGCCGTCCAAGCAGCCCGTCTACAAGAGCAAGGCTAAGAACGCGCAGGAAGCGCACGAGGCGATCCGCCCGACCTCCATTCTGCGCACGCCGGACAGCATCCGCGACCACCTGACCGCCGACCAGGCGCGCCTGTACGAGATGGTATGGAAGCGCACACTCGCGTGCCAGATGGCGCCGGCCCGTTACGACACCGTCAGCGCCGACATCCGTTTGGGCGGCGACGACACGCTGTTCCGCGCCTCCGGCCAGACGCTGGTGTTCCCCGGCTTCATCGGCGTGTACATGGAAGACGTGGACGACGCCGAGGAAGAAGAGGGCGGCAAGCTGCCGCCGCTGACCGAGGGCGACGTGCTGCCGCTGGACAAACTCTACGGCGAACAGCACTTCACCCAGCCGCCGCCGCGCTTCTCCGAAGCCAGCCTGGTCAAGTCGCTGGAAGAATACGGCATCGGCCGTCCATCGACTTACGCGACCATCATCTCGACGCTGCAGGCGCGCGAATACGCGATCCTGGACAAGAAGCGCTTCATGCCGACCGACGTCGGCCGCGTGGTCACCAAGTTCCTGACCGAGCACTTCACCCGCTATGTCGATTACGGCTTCACCGCCAACCTCGAAGACGAGCTGGACGAAATCTCCGAAGGCAAGCGCGACTGGATCCCGGTGCTGGACGAGTTCTGGAAGGGCTTCAACACGCTGATCGGCGACAAGAAGGACGTCGACCGCCCCGGCACCGAAATCCTGGAAGAGCTCTGCCCGAAATGCGGCAAACCGCTGTCCAAACGCCTCGGCAAGCGCGGCAGCTTCATCGGCTGCACTGGCTACCCCGAGTGCGACTACACCCGCAACCTCGGCGGCGAGGAAGACGCCGGCGAGGCGCGCAAGGAACTGGGCGAACATCCCGAATCGAAACAGGGCGTGCTGCTGCTGCGCGGCCCCTACGGCTATTACGTGCAACTCGGCGAAGTGATCGAAGGCGAAAAGGCCAAGCCCAAGCGCGTGTCCTGGCCTAGGGAACTGCCGCTGGAACAGGCCGACCTCGCCACCGCGCTGAAGCTGCTGTCGCTGCCGCGCGAACTGGGCGCACACCCCGAATCCGGCAAGAAAGTCATCGTCAACATCGGTCGCTTCGGCCCGTATATCGGCCACGACGGCAAGTTCAAGTCCATCCCGAAGGCCGACAGCATCTTTGACATCGGCCTGGACCGCGCGGTGGAACTGCTGGCGCAAGCCAAGGCCGGCAACACCGTGCTGCGCACGCTGGGCGAACACCCCGACGACAAGTCCCCGATCGAGATCTGCAGCGGCCGCTACGGCCCCTACGCCCGCCACGGCAAGGTCAATGCGACGCTGCCTAAGGACATCTCGCCGGACGACGTCACGCTGGAACAGGCGCTGGAACTGATCGCCGCGAAGGCGGCGAAGGGCGGGACCGGCAAGGCGAAGAAGCCTGCCGCGAAGAAACCGGCGGCGACCAAGACTGCTGCGGCTAAAAAGGCTCCTGCAAAGAAAGCTGCCACAACCAAGAGCAAGACGACTGCTGCAAAGACGACGACCGCCAAAAAGACTGCCGCCAAACCCGCAGCGAAGAAGCCGGCAGCCAAGAAAACCACCAAGGCCAAAGCCTGATCCCCATAAATCCGTTCCCGGCGCATTTGAGGTGTCGGGAACGGATTTTATCTACTGATTGACCCCATCCCCTCGCCGAACCATCGAACGCCGCTTATCGCGCGTTTTGAACGGGATTCGCTGGAAGGCCCGTGGTTACTGGCTTTCAGGCTTCTATCTAAAGATTGTTAATGTGAAAGTTACCGAGCTGCGCAGCAAACCGTGCAGTGGTTCGATGGAGTGATGGATTGGACTTGCTGGCGTAGCATCCCTCTCAAAATGAAAGGTTAGGTCTCGTAGTAAATAACCTTGCCCCCGTGCTCTTTCACAACGGTAGCGAGATCACGGTCTGCGGTTAGCAACGTATACTCGTTAGCGATTGCCACCTCTGCAATAAGTATGTCTCTCGCGTTGTTTGCTTTTGATTTGTTCAAATCATCCAAATCTTGTTTCAGCTTCTCGTAGAGAACGCCGTCGCTCCACTTTCCATGATCCCAGCGGGAAACGTCCCAGACGAAGGATTCCGTCGGTACCACTTGTGGACGGACTTCAGCAAACATCAGAAACAAGCGAGCTCGCCGTTCAGCATCCTTGGTGTTGTTTAGCTCGTCGATTTGAACATGTGTCGCAAGGTATGGACCATCAGATGGCAAATTTTCTATGCGGAAAATGCCATCCACAAGTTTGTTGAATATGTTGGTATCGACAACGTAAGACATAGCGTGTGGAGGCCTAGCGTTATGGTGTATTCATACCCCGTTAGATATCTAACCGCAGTTTTTCAACCTGATCCCAAATATCCATTTTCTTGTTGTGCGCTTCGGTCATGTGATCAGTTAGCGCTGTGAGAATCTCTTTGTCTGTGATCCCGCCTTTCATTGCCTCATGTAGTGCCATGATTGCAGCACTTTCTGCTTCTTGGGCAGCTTTAAATTGTTCGAGCAATGGGCCTGCTGCATTTCCATCAATAATCATTTTATCCTCCTAGTTGGTGGATGGAATGGTGAGGCCTAGGGATAGGCATCCTAAAAACAGGCGGGAAAGACTCTGTCGTTTACACGTCCAGATTCTTCACACCCAGCGCATTCTGCTCGATGAACGCGCGGCGCGGTTCGACGATGTCGCCCATCAGCGTTGTGAATATCTCATCGGCAGAGATCGCGTCCTCGATGCGCACGCGCAGCAGGATGCGATTCTTCACGTCCATCGTGGTCTCCCACAGCTGGTCCGGATTCATCTCGCCCAGACCCTTGTAGCGCTGGATGTTGACGCCCTTCTTGGCCTCGTCGAGCAGCCATTCGATGGCTTGCTTGAAGCTGGTGACGCCGCGCTTCTGTTCGCCGCGGGCGATGTAGGCGGTGGGCTTGATCAGGCCGTTGAGGATCTCGGCGGCCTGGCGGATCTGCACGTAGTCACTGCCCTTCAGGAAGTCCTGGTCCATGTAGCTGACCGAGTAGTTGCCGTGATACAGCTTCTCCAGACGGAAACGCAGTTCGCCGACTTCGTCTTTTTCGACCACAACCTTGATGTTGCCGCCGCAGGCGGATTCGAGCAGTTTGGCGCTGTTCTGCGCCTGTTGCTCGTCATCCAGCGACAGCGTCGGCAGCACCAGCAGCGCATGGCTGGCCTCGGGCGCGGTGAAGCGCGACAGGCGGTCGATCACCGCCTCGGCTAAGAAATACTGCTTGGCGATCTCTTCCAGCGCATCGGCCTGGATGGGGGATGCGTCGGCGGCCGGGTACAGCACGGCGTTGTTCAGCGCCGACTTGAGCATGTAGATCTTCATCTCCTGGTCGTCCTTCAGGTAGCGCTCGTCGCGGCCCTGCTTGATTTTGTACAGCGGGGGCTGGGCAATGTAGATATGGCCGCGCTCGACCAGTTCGGGCATCTGGCGATAGAAGAACGTCAACAGCAGGGTGCGGATATGCGCGCCGTCCACGTCCGCATCGGTCATGATGATGATGCGGTGATAGCGCAGCTTGTCGGCGTTGTATTCTTCCTTGCCGATACCGGTGCCGAGCACGGTGATCAGCGTCGCGATTTCCTGCGAGGAAATCAGCTTCTCGAAACGAGCGCGCTCGACGTTCAGGATCTTGCCCTTCAGCGGCAGGATCGCCTGGAATTTGCGGTCGCGGCCCTGCTTGGCGGAGCCGCCGGCGGAATCGCCCTCGACCAGGTAGAGTTCGGACATGGCTGGGTCTTTTTCCTGACAGTCGGCCAGTTTTCCCGGCAAGCCGATACCGTCCAGAATACCTTTGCGGCGGGTCAGTTCGCGCGCCTTGCGCGCCGCATCGCGAGCTCTTGCAGCATCGATAATTTTATTGCAGATAATTTTTGCGTCGATTGGATTTTCTTGCAAAAAGTCAGACAGCTTCTGCGATACCACTTCATTCACTGCAGGCTGCACCTCGCTGGAAACCAGCTTGTCCTTGGTCTGCGAAGAAAACTTCGGGTCCGGCACCTTGACCGACAACACGCAAGTCAATCCTTCGCGCATGTCATCACCGGTGGTATCCACTTTGGCCTTCTTTGCCAATTCGTTTTCTTCTATGTATTTATTGATGACGCGGGTCATCGCCATGCGCAAACCGGTCATGTGCGTGCCGCCGTCGCGCTGCGGGATGTTGTTGGTGAAACATTGCACAACTTCGGAATAGCTGTCATTCCACTGCATGGCGACATCGACGACGATGTTGTCTTTTTCGCCGCTGGCCTGGAAGCACTTGGGGTGCAATACCGACTTGCTCTTGTTCATGTATTCGACGAAACCACGCACGCCGCCGGAATAGGCGAAATTCTCGCTCTTGCCGGTACGTTGATCGACCAGTTCAATCTTGACGCCATTATTCAGGAACGACAGTTCGCGCAAACGCTTGGCCAGAATTTCGTAATGAAATTCGACGAGACCAAAAATTTCCTTGTCCGCCAAAAAATGTACTTCTGTACCACGTTTCTGGCTTTCTCCCAATTCACGCACCGGGGAAACTTCTACGCCTTTCTGGGTTTCGACCAAACGATCCTTCACCGCACCACGCACAAACTCCAAACCGAACTTCTTACCATCGCGGTAGGTAGTCAGCTTCAGCCACTCCGACAGACCGTTGACGCAACTCACACCGACGCCATGCAGACCGCCGGATACCTTGTAACTGTTCTGGTTGAACTTGCCACCGGCATGCAGCACAGTCAGTACGATCTCAGCTGCGGACCGCTTCGGTTCGTGCTTGTCGTCGAACTTGATACCGATGGGAATACCGCGGCCGTTGTCGGCAACGGATATGGAATTGTCGCCATGAATGATGACCTTGATATCGTCGCAATGCCCAGCCAGGGATTCGTCGATGGCATTGTCCACCACCTCGAATACCATGTGGTGCAGACCGGTGCCGTCGGAAGTGTCGCCGATATACATACCGGGACGCTTGCGTACGGCCTCCAGACCTTCCAGTTGCTGGATACTCGATTCGTCGTAATTTTCACTCATGGTTCTTCAGTCTTTCTGTTTCACGTGGAACAACTGGGGCGTATCGATGCCGATTAAACGTCCTAGATGCGCATCGGCATGACGACGTAGCGGAACTCCTGGTTGTCCGGAGTCGTCATGAGGATACTGCTGTTCGGGTCGCCGAACGAGAATACTGCGGTGCTGCTGCCGATGTTGTTAAGTCCGTCCAGCAGGTAGTTGACGTTAAAACCGATGTCCAGCGCATTGCCGTGGTAATCGGTCTCGATGTCCTCGTGTGCTTCTTCCTGTTCGCTGTTGCTGCTGATGATGCTGAGATTTTTTTCGGTCAATACAAAACGTACGCCGCGGAATTTTTCGTTGGACAAGATGGCTGCACGTTGCAAAGCCTGTTGCATGACGATGCGGTCCATCCCGAGGTGGTTCTCGTATTTGGGTATGACACGCTCGTAGTCCGGAAACTTGCCGTCGATCACCTTGGTGATCAGCGTGATGCCGGAAAATGTCGCCTTGATCTGTTGCTGTGAAAACTCGAGTTCGACATCGTCGTCGTTGTCGGACAGAAGCTTGGAAAGTTCGGTAACAGCCTTGCGAGGCATGATGATTTCCTGTTTGCTGAAATCTCCATCGATGTCGCCGGCATTAAAAGCCAATCGGTGTCCGTCGGTCGCGACTACCTTGAGTTTATTTTCCCCTACGATCAGCAAAACGCCGTTCAGGTAATAGCGTACATCCTGTTGCGCCATCGCGTATTGAACCGAAAGCAGCAGGTTCTTCAGGCTTTTCTGGGACAGGTTGATCTTTTTGGCGTTTTCCAGCTGGTTGCTCAGCTTCGGGAAATCCATCGACGGCAGCGTCTGCAGACTGAATCGGCTCTTGTTGGTTTTTATCTGGGCTTTGCTGTCCTTGATTTCTATCGTGACCTTGCTTTGGTCCGGCAACACACGCAGGATTTCCTGAAATTTCTTTCCGCCAACAGTGATGGAGGAATTCGAACCAGGTGTGTCTCCGATATCGACGGTTGTGGTGATTTGTATTTCCAGATCGGTGGCTGTGAATCGTACTTTGCCTGCCTGGTTTTCAATCAGGACATTCGACAATATTGGGAGAGTTTGCTTGCGTTCAACAATACCGATAACAACTTGCAGCGGTTTGAGTAACGTTTCCTTCTCTAGCTTATCAATAAACATAGTATAAATTCCTAATAAGAGCTAATAATCAGCCAACCAACCTGTTGATAACCAAAAAATCACTTAATTTACAACCAGATACATTAAAACAAAGCCTGCGGTATTCCTGTTGATAATAGACATGCCTAATGTGGATAACTTTTTTGTCCACCATGAAAGTCGGGCTTATTCACATTTCATACACATGAGATTCACGGTCTTATCCACGTAAAGTTTGCAGTAATATTTTGTAATCGGCATCGACGGTTGTATCCGATAATCTGAGTCCGGCCATGGTCTTGCAAGCATGTATCACGGTCGAATGGTCTTTTCCACCGAAGGAATTGCCTATTTCCGGAAGGCTCATGCTGGTCAGTTCACGAGCAAGAGCCATGGCCATTTGTCTTGGGCGAGTCAGGTTACGGGTGCGTTTTTTCGAAAGCAATTCTGCAATCTTCAACCGGTAATAATCGGCTACGGTCTTCTGGATGTTATCTATGGATATCTGGCGACTTTGTGCAACCAGAATATCCTTCAAGGCTTCTTTCGCGGTTTCCACGGTGATCGCACGGCGGTGGAATTTGGCATAGGCCTCCACGCGTTTGAGTGCGCCTTCGAGTTCGCGTACATTGGAATTCACATGCTTGGCGATGAAGAAGGCGACCGCTTCGTCGAGCACATATCCGCCGAGGTCGGCTTTTTTCAGCAGGATGGCGACACGCATCTCCAGTTCGGGCGGTTCGATGGCTACGGTTAATCCCCAGCCGAAGCGGGAGATCAGGCGGCTGTCCAGACCGGCGATTTCTTTGGGGAAGGTGTCGCTGGTCATGATTACTTGCTTGTGGGAATCGACCAGCGTGTTGAATGCGTAGAAGAACTCTTCCTGGGTCTTTTGCTTACCGGCGAAGAACTGGATGTCGTCGATCAGCAGGATATCGAGGGAGTGATAATACTGCTTAAACTCTTCGAATTTATTCGATTGGTAAGCACGAACAACGTCAGAAACATAACGTTCTGCATGCATGTAGCAGATCTTTGCCTGCGGATTGTTCAGTTTGACCTGGTTGCCTATGGCCTGGATTAGGTGGGTCTTACCCAGGCCGACGCCGCCGTAGACGAACAGGGGGTTGTATGAGGCGCCCGGTAATTCGGCGACCTGGATTGATGCGGCAAAGGCCAGTTGATTAGCTTTACCGGTGACAAAATTATCAAAAGTCAGATTGGGATTCAATTTCCCGTATCCGCGAAAGGAAGTTTCGGGAGAATGGCGAGTTTCCGCTACGGGGGCAGTTGAAGGAGCCGGGGCTTTTTCCTGCGGTTTGGCAGTAGGTTCGTTTTCGATCACGCGAAATTCGAAAGAGGGAACCCTGGAGTAGGCTAGTTCGGCCTGACGGCTTATTTCAGGCAAGAATCGCTCCTGTACTAGCTTCAACGTAAAACTGTTAGGGGCGGTCAGTACCAGCAATCCGTTCTCGTTTTTCAGCACCAGCGGCTTAATCCAGGAATTATATTGTTGCGATGGCAAGCTCTTTTCGAACGTGCTTAGGCATGAATCCCAAAAAGAAATGTCCTGCATGGTTTATTTGAATACCGACGATTCGACTGCTGAAAAATTTTATGCATTCTACATGCCTACCATAAACTTATCCACAGGCAAAAAAGTAAATTAGACTTGACACTTATGGCTTAAGGCTTTGTAATAGCGCGCTTTACGATTTACCGAGGAAGAAAACATGAAACGCACATACCAACCATCCGTTACTCGCAGGAAGCGCACCCACGGTTTTCTGGTACGCATGAAGACACGTGGCGGCCGCGCAGTTATCAATGCACGCCGCGCTAAAGGCCGTGCAAAACTCGCTGTCTGATACGCCAGTCGCTACTAGCAAATTTACCGTAGCTCACCGGTTGCTGCGCAAAGACCGGTTTGATCATGTTGTCCATGGCGATAATGTCGGGGATAAATATTTCAAGGTTTTCTTCGCCGGGAGCGGTGGAGAAAACGCCAGACTTGGCATTATTGCAAGCAAGAGATCGTTTCCCAGAGCCGTTGACCGAAACCGAGTCAAAAGAATGGTCAGGGAAACGTTTCGGCGGCATGGCATCAAGATGCAAAAACTGGATTTGGTCGTTTTGGTTAAAACCGCCACTATTCAGGATACTGGCGCCGGGGCGGAAAAATTGAATACGCTGTTTGGCCGGATAGAAGACAGATGCGCAAAATCTTGATCAAGCTGATACACGGCTATCAATATCTGGTTAGCCCCTTCAGCCCGCCTTCGTGCCGATTTTTTCCCAGCTGTTCGTCTTATGCCTGTGAAGCATTGGCTAAACACGGTGTAATTAAAGGCGGCTGGCTGAGCATGAAGCGTTTGCTGCGCTGCCATCCCTGGAATCCAGGCGGATACGACCCCATTCCTTAAATTTCAGGCTAGATCATGGACCTACAAAGACTTTTCCTGTTCTTAATCTTTGCGTTTTCGCTGGTGCTGGTTTGGGATGGATGGCAACGCTATCAACATCCGGAGCAATACGTTCAACAGGAATCGGTTGTCGCCAAGGATCAGGCCAAGAGCGGACTGCCGTCGGCAGTTGCGCAGGCAGCTCCTGCACAACAGGCGGCGCGTCCTGAAGCCAAGACGATACGGGTCAAGACCGACCTGTTCGAAGCGGAGATCAGTTCGATTGGCGGCGACATCAGCCGTCTCGCATTGCTGAAGCATCCGGACGGAGTGGATCAGACCAAGCCTCTGGTGCTGTTCCAGCGCGGAGCGGGCACGCACAACTACGTCGCGCAGAGCGGTCTGCTCGGCGCCGGTTTGCCGAATCACAACACCTCCTTCGTGGCGGAGCAGGAGAGTTATGAGCTGGCGGCGAATGCCGACCAGATTCAAATTCGTCTGAAAGCCGAGGGCGCAGCAGCACTGCAGGCGACTAAGGTCATCACCTTCCACAAGGACAGCTACCTGATCGATGTGGCCTACGAGCTGGAGAATGCCGGTCAGCAAGCGGTTGCGGCTAGCAGCTACTTCCAGCTGGTGCGCGACAGCGTGCCTCCGGCGGGAAGCACGATGTTCCTGCCGACCTTCACCGGCCCGGCGGTCTATACCGACAAGGAAAAATTCCAGAAGGTGGAATTTGCCGATATCGAGAAGGGCAAGACCGAACATCCGAAGCAGGCTGACGATGGCTGGGTGGGCATGCTGCAGCATTATTTCGTCGCAGCCTGGCTGCCGGAAGGGAAGACCGGCCGCGAATATTTCACGCGCAAGCTCGACGGCGACATGTATTCCGCAGGGATGGTGCTGCCGGAGACCGTCGTCCAGCCCGGCCAGAAAGCCGTTATCGCAACTAGGCTTTATGCGGGCCCGGCAAAGTCCGACCTCGACGAGATCGCACCCGGACTCGGTCTGACAGTGGATTACGGCTGGTTGACCATCATCGCCGCGCCGCTGTTCTGGGTGATGTCGCTGTTCTACGACTGGACCGGCAACTGGGGCATCGCGATCATCCTGCTGACGATCGCGATCAAACTGCTGTTCTTTCCGCTGTCGGCGGCGAGCTATCGTTCGATGGCGAAGATGCGTCTGGTCACGCCCAAGCTGGAGAAGATCAAGGAACAATACGCCGGCGACCGCGAGCAGTTGAACCGCGCGATGATGGATTTGTACAAGACCGAAAAGATCAACCCGCTGGGCGGCTGTTTGCCGGTGCTGATCCAGATTCCGGTGTTCATCGCGCTGTTCTGGTCGATTCTGGCCAGCGTCGAGATGCGCTATGCGCCGTTCTTCGGCTGGATCACCGATCTGTCGGTTGCCGACCCGTACTATGTTCTGCCGCTGATCATGGGCATCAGCATGGTCGTGCAGATGCGCCTCAATCCGACGCCGCTCGATCCGATGCAGGCCAAGATTATGCAGATCATGCCGATCGCGTTCAGTGTGGTGTTCTTCTTCTTCCCGGCCGGCCTGGTGTTGTACTCGATCGTGAACAATCTGTTGTCCATCGGTCAGCAGTGGTACATCACCCGCGCCGCAGAGGGCGAGACCAAGGTTGCTGCCGCAAAGCGCTGATACCATCGCCGCCATCGCCACCGCGCAGGGTCGCGGTGGAGTAGGGGTGGTGCGGATATCCGGGCAGGGACTGGATGCTTTGGCGGCGGGTATTCTGGGCAAGCTCCCGGCCGCACGGCACGCAACTTACTGCGATTTTATCGATGAACAAGGCGATACCCTCGATCAGGGTATCGCCTTGTTTTTTCCGGCGCCGCATTCGTTCACCGGAGAAGACGTGCTCGAACTCCAGGGCCACGGCGGCCCCGCCGTCATGCAAATGCTGTTGCAGCGCTGTCTCGATCTGGGTGCGCGGCTGGCCCAGCCTGGCGAGTTCACCCGCCGCGCCTTCCTTAACGACAAGCTCGATCTCGCTCAGGCGGAAAGCGTCGCCGACCTGATCGATGCCAATACGACGGAAGCAGCGCGCAGCGCGATGCGTTCGTTGCGCGGCGAATTTTCTGCCGAGGTGCGCAGCCTGGTCGACGAGTTGATCAGGCTGCGCATGCTGGTCGAGGCGATGCTGGATTTCCCCGAGGAAGAGGTCGACGCGGTAGATGTTGCACAACGCGACGCACAACTCGGCGACCTGATGGCGCGCCTGCAGCAGACACTGGGCACCGCGAAACAGGGCTGTCTGCTGCGCGAGGGCGCGCATGTGGTGATCGCCGGGCAGCCCAACGTCGGCAAGTCCAGCCTGCTGAACCGGCTGTCCGGCGAGGAGGTGGCTTTGGTCAGCGACGTGCCGGGCACTACTCGCGACGTCATTCGCCAAGCGATCCAGATCCGCGGTGTCCCGCTGCATATCATGGATACCGCGGGGTTGCGCGAGTCCGAGGATATTGTCGAGAACATGGGCATCGCGCGCACGCACCAGACGCTGCATCGCGCAGACTTGATCCTGTTGTTGCTGGATGCCGCCAAGGGCATCACAGCTCAGGACGAGGTCATTCTCGCCGGACTGCCGGCGGACATTCCGCGGCTGCTGGTGCTGAACAAGGCCGATCTGCTGGATGGCGTGGCTGCCAATGTGCCCGAGGACATGTCCCATGTCCGCATTTCGGCCAGAACCGGCGAGGGGATTGAGGCTCTGCGCCAGCAACTGCTCGACGCGGTGGGTTGGCGCGACCAGGAGAGCGGCGCGTTCATGGCGCGTGAGCGCCACCTGCGGGCATTGAACCTCGCGCAGACCCACCTGCAACAGGCAGCAGGAGTGATAGTCCATGCAGAGCTGTTCGCCGAGGAGTTGCGACTGGCGCAGCATGCGCTGAACGAAATCACCGGCGAGTTCACCCCTGACGATCTGCTCGGCGAAATCTTCTCCCGCTTCTGCATCGGCAAATAACGAATTGTTTCACGTGAAACATCTCGCTTGGGTTTTGCAAGCGTGCTGAGGTATGATGCGCGTCCTTTTCAAAATGGCGGCGCGATGAAATTTCCGGATGCATTCGATGTGATCGTGGTGGGCGGAGGGCATGCCGGTACCGAGGCTGCGCTGGCCAGCGCACGCACGGGCTGCCGGACGTTGCTGCTCAGCCACAATATCGAGACGCTGGGGCAGATGTCCTGCAACCCATCCATCGGCGGCATCGGCAAGGGCCATCTGGTCAAGGAAGTCGACGCGCTGGGTGGCGCGATGGCTGCCGCGACCGATGAGGGCGGCATCCAGTTCCGCATCCTGAATTCCAGCAAGGGGCCCGCGGTACGGGCGACGCGCGCGCAGGCCGACCGTATCCTCTATAAACAGGCGATCCGCTCCCGGTTGGAAAACCAACAGAATCTGTGGTTGTTCCAGCAGGCGGTGGACGATCTGCTGGTCGAGAACGATCGCGCGTGCGGCGTAGTCACCCAGCTGGGCCTGCGCTTCAGCGCGAAGACCGTGGTGCTGACCGCAGGCACGTTCCTGTCCGGGCTGATCCATGTCGGGCAGGCTAACTACCCGGCCGGACGCGCGGGCGATCCGCCGTCCATCAGTCTGGCGCATCGTTTGCGAGAATTGAAGCTGCCGGTCGGCCGGCTGAAGACCGGCACGCCTCCGCGCATCGACGGCCGCACCATCGATTATTCGGTGATGCATGAACAGCCGGGCGACGACCCGGTGCCGGTGTTCTCGTTCATGGGCAACGCCGCGCAGCATCCGAAACAGCTGCCTTGCTGGATCACCGAGACCAATCAGCGCACCCACGACATCATTCGCGGCGGGCTGGATCGTTCGCCGCTGTTCACCGGCGTGATCGAAGGAGTGGGGCCGCGTTATTGCCCATCCATCGAGGATAAAATTACGCGCTTCGCCGACAAGGCCTCGCACCAAATATTTCTGGAGCCGGAAGGGCTGACCACGCACGAAATCTACCCGAACGGGATTTCCACCAGCCTGCCGTTCGACGTGCAGCTGGAACTGGTGCGCTCGATCAAGGGCTTGGAGAGCGCCCATATCCTGCGTCCCGGCTACGCGATCGAATACGATTATTTCGATCCGCGCGGGCTG
Source organism: Gallionella sp. (assembly GCA_023229845.1). GTDB lineage: Bacteria > Pseudomonadota > Gammaproteobacteria > Burkholderiales > Gallionellaceae > Gallionella. The sequence continues at coordinate 62,403 of JALNYK010000011.1, read as the reverse complement.
AAAAGTTCTTTGGAAACCAAGACGATACAAGGTCTGTTCTTCGCCGGGCAGATCAACGGCACCACCGGTTACGAAGAGGCCGCAGCGCAGGGGTTGCTGGCCGGCGTCAACGCAGCGCTGCAGGCGCGCGAACAGGAAGCCTGGTGTCCGCGCCGCGACGAAGCCTATCTGGGTGTGATGGTGGATGACCTGATTACTTCAGGTGCTTCCGAGCCGTACCGCATGTTTACCAGTCGTGCCGAATACCGTCTGCAATTGCGCGAGGACAATGCCGACTTGCGCCTGACCGAGATCGGTCGCAAGCTGGGCATCGTCGACGACGTTCGCTGGCAGGCGTTCGAACAGAAACGCGAGGCGATCGCGCGCGAACAGGAGCGGCTGCGCGGCTCCTGGGTCAATCCGCGCATGCTGCCCGCAGAGGATGCGACACGAGTGTTGGGCCAGCCTATCGAGCGCGAATATTCGCTATATGAATTGTTGCGCCGCCCGAACGTCGATTATGCCGGCCTGATGAGCCTGCCCGGAGCGGGCGAGGGCGTGACGGACGATAAAGTCATGGAGCAGGTGGAAATTCAGGCAAAATACCAAGGTTATATCGAGCGACAGCGCGACGAGATCGAGCGCAACGAACAATATGAGGTCCTGACGTTGCCGGATACTCTGGACTATCGTGAGGTCCACGGACTCTCGATCGAGGTGCAGCAGAAGCTCAATCAGCATAAGCCGGAGACCGTCGGCCAGGCTGCCCGCATTTCAGGAATCACCCCGGCGGCGATCTCGCTGCTGCTGGTGCATCTGAAGCGCGGTTTTCGCGATGGACAACAAAACAAGAAGCACGCGTGAACAATAGCGAAAAACTACAGCGCGGTATCGCGCAATTGGGGATTGCGCTGGATGCCGGGGCGCAGGACAAGCTGCTGGCGTATTTGGCGCTGCTGGACAAATGGAACAGGGTCTATAACCTGACCGCGATCCGCGACCCGCAGCAGATGGTGAGCAATCACTTGCTCGACAGCCTCGCTATATTGCCGCATTTGTGGCCGGGGCGGTGGCTGGATGTCGGCTGCGGTGCAGGCCTGCCCGGCGTGGTGATGGCGATCGCCCGTCCGGACTGGCAGGTGGTGATGCTGGACAGCAACAGCAAGAAGACCGGTTTCGTGCAGCAGGCGATCATCGAGTTGGGGTTAAAGAATGCGAGTGTCCACTGCGTGCGCGTGGAAGAGTGGCAGCCGCAGGAGCTGTTCGACGGAATCGTTTCGCGGGCATTTACCGAGCTGGGCGATTTCCTGCGAGTCACGCGTCACCTGATGGCCGAAGGCGGCCGCTGGGCGGCGATGAAGGGCGCGCCGGAGCAGGAGTTGGCGGGAGTGCCGGAATGGTGTCGCGTGGAGCGCGTCATTCCGTTACAGGTGCCGGGGTTACAGGCGGCACGCAGTCTGGTGATTGCAACAGGGAGCGTAGCGACATGACGAAGATACTAGCGATAACCAACCAGAAGGGCGGGGTGGGCAAGACCACGACCACGGTGAACTTGGCCGCCAGTCTGGCCGCTGCCAAACAGCGAGTGCTGCTGGTCGATCTCGATCCGCAGGGCAACGCGACCATGGGCAGCGGCATCGATAAGCGCGATCTTCTGGGGAGCGTTTACGATGTGCTGCTGGGCAGCAAGACGGTCGCCGAGGCGCGGGTCCATTCGGATGCCGGCAAATACGACATGCTGGCCGCGAATCGCGACTTGGCCGGCGCGGAGATCGAGCTGGTCGATGTTGCGCACCGCGAGACGCGGCTGCGCGATGCGTTGCAGGTCGTCGCGGCGGAATACGACTATATATTAATCGACTGTCCCCCGGCATTGAACCTGCTCACACTGAACGGCCTGTGCGCGGCCAAGTCGGTGATGATACCGATGCAATGCGAGTACTACGCGCTGGAGGGCCTGAGCGATCTGGTGAACACGATCCGCAAGGTGCGCGCCAACCTGAATCCGGATCTGGAGATCGAGGGCCTGCTGCGCACGATGTTCGATCCGCGCAACACGCTGGCGCAACAGGTCTCGGACCAGTTGCAGGAACACTTCGGCAGCAAGCTGTACCGTACCGTGATTCCACGCAACGTGCGGCTGGCCGAGGCGCCCAGTTATGGCATGCCTGCGCTGCATTACGACAAATCGTCCAAGGGGACGCAGGCATACCTGGCGCTGGCCGGGGAACTGTTGAACAACGCGGCGCAGGCCGCATAGTCTTAAGGGAATATCGACATGGCAAAACCACACAAGGGCTTGGGGCGCGGGCTGGATGCATTGCTGTCCGGCGGCAAGAGCGAAAAGGACGATGTGTTGCGCGACCTGAACGTCAGCATGCTCAAACCGGGTAAATACCAGCCGCGCACGCATATGGACGAGGACTCGCTGAACGACCTAGCCTCATCGATCAAGTCGCAGGGCGTGATGCAGCCTATCCTGGTGCGCCAGCTGGAAGACAGCAGCTACGAGATCATCGCCGGCGAACGACGCTGGCGTGCGGCGCAGCGCGCCGGACTGACCCATGTGCCGGTGCTGGTGCGCAGCGTGCCGGACAATGCCGCGCTGGCGATGGCGCTGATCGAAAATATTCAGCGCGAGAACCTGAATCCGCTGGAAGAGGCGGTAGGTATCCAGCGCCTGATCGACGAATTCAAGATGACGCATCAACTGGCCGCAGACGCGGTCGGACGCTCGCGCAGCGCAGCCAGCAATCTGCTGCGCCTGCTCAAGTTGCCGCAGCCCGTGCAGAGCATGCTGATGGAGAACAAGCTGGACATGGGCCATGCCCGCGCGTTGCTGTCGCTGGAAGGCAGTGATCAGATCATGCTGGCCAACAAAATCGTGATAGATGGATTATCCGTGCGCGAAGCGGAAAAGCTGGTGCAAATTCATGGCCAACAACCGGACAAAGCTCAGCAGAAGAAGGCCATCAATATAAATAGAGATACCGAGCGCCTGCAGGAAGAGATGAGCGCCTATCTGGGCGCCCGCGTCGAAATCAAATCCGGCAGCAAGGGTAAAGGAAAGCTGGTCATCGAATATATGGACCACGACCAACTGGATGACCTGCTGAACAAGCTCAAGAAGGCCTGATAAGTTGAGCAAGGATGAGGGCGATACTTCGCAACAAAGTTTGACACCCCTGAAAAACGCCGCTATCATCCGCGCGCTTTTCGATGCCGAAGTAAAAGAAAAACGATTAGCACGCACGGTAGTAGGTTGGCAACTGGCTGTTGTTCTGGTTGTTGCAGGTGCGACATACGGCATAGAAAAGACGCCGCAATTTGCGATAGCGGTGTTGAGTGGGGGGGTAGTCTCGGTTATCAACGGAGCGTTGCTGGCCTGGCGTATGTCCAGAGCGGCCTCGGTCTCTGCCCATGATGCACATCTTCAGTTACGGCTTATGTATTTTTACACCGCCGAAAGGTTTTTGGTGGTTGTGGCGCTGCTGGCTTTATGTTTGGCAGTGCTGAAGTTGATGCCGCTGGCGGTATTGGGCGGATTTGTATTGGGACAGGCGGTGCTATTGTCGGCACGGTTGTTGTTGTTGAGATTGAAAAACTGAAGGTGGCGGAAAATGTCCAGTGAAATGGCAGGAGCAGCAGAAGTCGCGGGAGCTGCGCACGAGGCGGCGCATACATCAGCGGAATATATCAAGCACCACTTGCAGAACCTGACCTATGGTCAATTGCCTGACGGCACCTGGGGTGTTGCTCACAGTGCCGAAGAAGCCAAGGCAATGGGGTTCTGGGCGTTGAATCTCGATACCCTCATCATGTCGCTGCTGCTGGGCGCGGTGTTCATGTTCATGTTCTACCGCGCGGGCAAGACTGCTTCGGCCGGCGTGCCGAACTGCCTGCAGAACTTCTGCGAGTGGGCGCTGGAATTCATCGACAACAGCGTGCGCGGTTCCTTCTCCGGCAAGAATGCGATGATCGGCCCATTGGCGCTGACGATCTTCTTCTGGGTGTTCTCGATGAACCTGATGGACTTGATCCCTATCGACTGGGTTCCGGGTTTGATGGCTATGATGGGCGTCCCGTTCTTCAAGGTCGTTCCTTCCACCGATCCTAATGCGACCTTCGGCATGGCCATCGGCGTGTTCGCGCTCGTGCTGTACTACAGCGTGAAGATGAAGGGTCTGGGCGGCTTCATGGGCGAGCTGACATTGCAGCCATTCGGCAAGTGGGGCATGCCGGTCAACTTCCTGCTGGAAGGCGTCAACCTGATCGCTAAACCGATTTCGCTCGCACTGCGTCTGTTCGGCAACATGTATGCCGGCGAAATGATCTTCATTCTGATCGCGCTGATGGGCGGTGCCTGGGCGGGCTTCACGATGAGCGGCGTGACCTTGTTTGGTTCGCAGATTCTGCTGTCGCTGGGCTGGGCGATCTTCCATATTCTGATTGTCACGCTGCAGGCGTTCATCTTCATGACGCTGACCGTGGTCTATCTGGATATGGCTCATCAAGAACATCATTAATTCGGTTTCATCAACTTTACTTTAATCAACAGGAGAAATAGAAAATGGAAATGACAACTGCCACTGCACTGCTGTACGTCGCCGGCGCATTGATGATGGGTTTGGGCGCACTCGGCGCAGCCGTTGGTATCGGTATCTTGGGTGGCCGCTTCCTGGAAGGCGCTGCTCGTCAACCTGAGTTGATCCCGATGCTGCGTACCCAGTTCTTCGTGGTTATGGGTCTGGTCGACGCGGTTCCGATGATCGCTGTTGGTATCGCCATGTACATCCTGTTCGCTGTGGTGGGTTAATTCTCCGAATAAGCGACAACGCACAAATCAAGAAAGGTAGCTTGCATGAATATCAATGCAACTCTTCTCGCCCAGCTCATCATGTTCGCGATGTTCGTGTGGTTCTGCATGGCGTTCGTCTGGACGCCGATCGTGGCCGCTCTGGACGCACGCAAGAAGCAGATCGCCGATGGTCTGGCAGATGCTGAGCGTGCCAAGCACGATCTGGAGCTGGCTTCCAAGCGTTCCGCAGAAATCCTGCGCGAAGCCAAGGAAAAGGCCGGCGACATCGTTGCCAATGGCGAAAAGCGCGCCACTGAGATCGTCGAAGAAGCCAAGGGTCAAGCCAAGGTGGAAGGCGATCGTATCATCGCCGGCGCCAAGGCTGAGATCGATCAGGAAGTGTTCCGCGCCAAGGAGCAGCTGCGCACCCAAGTGTCGGCAATTGCCCTGGCCGGTGCGGGCAAGATCCTCGGTCGCGAGATCGATGCCAAGGCTCACAACGATCTGCTCGATAAACTAGTTGCGGAAATCTAAACGCCATGTCTGAAGCCATCACTACTGCACGTCCTTATGCCCAAGCGGCATTCGAAGAAGCGCAAAAACTGGCAGACCTGAAGGGCTGGTCGGAGATGTTGTTGTCTCTGGCCGAGGCTGTGGGCAATCCGGAAGTGCGTGCTGTAGTTACCAGCCCGCGCGTGCCGAAAGTCCAGGTCGAAAGCCTGATGGAAGGTCTGCTGGGCGGGCAAGCGAATACGCAGCAACGCAATTTCGTGCGCATCCTGGCGGAGAATCAGCGCTTGCTGAACCTGCCGGAAATCGCCGGAATTTTCGAAGTGCTGCGCGCCGATGCAGAAAAAACCGTCAATGTGGTGGTGGATTCGGCATTCGAATTGTCGGCTGCGCAACAGGACAAGATCATTGCTTCGCTGAAGCAGCGCATGGGCCGCGAAATCAAGCTGGTCTGTAAAGTCAACAAAGAATTGCTGGGTGGCGTGGTAATCCGTGCCGGGGACAAGGTGATCGATGGTTCTGCGCGCACCCGTCTTGGCGAAATGGCGAACGCCCTGGCCTGATAGATTTATCAAGATAAGGAAATCCAGATGAAGCTCAATCCTTCTGAAATTAGCAATTTGATCCGCAGTCGCATCGAGAACTTCGAAGCGCTGACCCAGGCTCGCACCGAAGGCACCGTGGTCAGCGTGACCGACGGTATCGTTCGCGTCCACGGCTTGTCCGACGTGATGCAGGGCGAAATGTTGGAATTCCCCGGCAACACCTTCGGTCTGGCGCTGAACCTCGAGCGTGACTCCGTCGGCGCCGTTATTCTGGGCGAATACGAACACATCACCGAAGGCGACACCGTCAAGTGCACGGGCCGCATTCTGGAAGTGCCGGTCGGTCCCGAGCTGCGCGGCCGCGTCGTGAACGCGCTGGGCCAGCCTATCGACGGCAAGGGTCCGATCAATGCCAAGATGACCGACAAGATCGAAAAGGTCGCGCCGGGCGTTATCGCACGTAAGTCCGTTGACCAGCCGGTGCAGACCGGCCTGAAGTCCATCGACTCCATGGTTCCGGTTGGCCGCGGCCAGCGCGAACTGATCATCGGCGACCGCCAGACCGGCAAGACTGCCGTTGCTGTCGACGCCATCATCAATCAGAAGGGTCAGAACATGACCTGTATCTACGTTGCCGTCGGCCAGAAAGCTTCGACCGTCGCCAACGTGGTGCGCAAGCTGGAAGAGCACGGCGCGATGGAATACACCATCGTCGTTGCGGCTACCGCTTCCGACTCCGCCGCGATGCAATTCCTGGCGCCTTACGCCGGCTGCACCATGGGCGAATACTTCCGCGACCGCGGCGAAGACGCGCTGATCGTTTATGACGACTTGACCAAGCAAGCCTGGGCATATCGTCAGATCTCCCTGTTGCTGCGCCGTCCGCCGGGCCGTGAAGCTTATCCCGGCGACGTGTTCTACCTGCACTCCCGTCTGCTGGAACGCGCCGCGCGTGTCAACGCCGAGTACGTCGAAGCCTTCACCAAGGGTGAAGTCAAGGGCAAGACCGGTTCGCTGACCGCACTGCCGATCATCGAAACCCAGGCTGGTGACGTGTCCGCATTCGTGCCGACCAACGTGATCTCGATTACCGACGGCCAGATCTTCCTGGAAGCCGACCTGTTCAACGCCGGTATCCGTCCCGCGATCAACGCCGGTGTATCGGTGTCCCGCGTGGGTGGTGCAGCGCAGACCAAGGTCATCAAGAAGCTGGGTGGCGGTGTGCGTCTGGCTCTGGCTCAGTATCGTGAACTGGCTGCGTTCGCGCAGTTCGCTTCCGACTTGGACGAATCGACCCGCAAGCAACTGGAGCGCGGCCGTCTGGTGACCGAACTGATGAAGCAGCTGCAATACTGCCCGCTGTCCGTGTCCGAAATGGCGACCACACTGTTCGCAGTGAACAAGGGTTACTTCGACGACGTGGCCGTGCCCAAGGCGCTGGCTTTCGAAGCCGCATTGCACGCCAACCTGAAGTCCAGCAACAAGGCACTGATGGACGCGATCGAATCCACCAAGGATCTGTCCGGCGACAACGAGAAGCTTTTGTCTGCCGCTATCGAATCGTTCAAGGCAACGGCAGTCTACTAAGGCGAGGTGAGTTATGGCGGGCAGTAAAGAAATTCGCACCAAGATCAAGAGCGTAGAAAATACGCGCAAGATCACCCGTGCGATGGAAATGGTGGCAGCAGCGAAAATGCGCAAGGCGCAGGATCGCATGCGTGCCGCGCGCCCCTATGCCGAGAAGATCCGCAATGTCGCCGCTCACTTGTCGCGCGCCAACCCGGAATACAAGCATCCATTCCTGGTCAAGCGCGAGAGCATCAAGAACGTCGGTATGATCGTCGTCACGTCCGACAAGGGCTTGTGCGGCGGTTTGAACACCAACGTGCTGCGCCTCGCGATCGGCAACATGAAGACTTGGGAAGGCGAGGGCAAGGGCATCACGGTTTGTCCGATCGGCAACAAGGGTTTCAGCTTCATGAATCGCATGGGCGCCAACGTCAAGTCGCATCTGACCGGCCTGGGCGACACGCCGCACATCGAGAAGCTGATCGGCGCCGTCAAGGTGATGCTGGATGCTTACGTGGCAGGCGAGATCGACGCGATCTATCTGAGCTACAACCACTTCGTCAACACGATGAAGCAAGAGCCGGTGGTCGAACAGGTGCTGCCGCTTTCCGGCGAACAGCTGGGCACGAGCGAAGGCAACTGGGATTACATCTACGAGCCGGATGCCAAGCAGGTTGTCGACGAGTTGCTGGTGCGCTACATCGAGTCCCTGGTTTACCAGGCGGTCGTGGAGAACATGGCTTCCGAACAGAGCTCGCGCATGGTGGCCATGAAGGCCGCTTCCGACAACGCGAAGAGCGTCATCGGCGAACTCAAGCTGGTCTACAACAAGGCGCGTCAGGCAGCGATCACCAAGGAAATTTCCGAGATCGTGGGCGGCGCGGCAGCGATCGGCTAATCGGCAGAGAATTCAGAATTAATTTAGACGGGGAATCTTAAAATGAGTCAAGGAAAGATTGTTCAGTGTATCGGCGCGGTGGTTGACATCGAATTCCCGCGTGATCAAATGCCCAAGGTTTACGAGGCTTTGACGCTGGCTGACGCCGGCAGCTCCACTGCCGAAGCGGGTCTGACGTTCGAAGTGCAACAGCAGCTGGGCGACGGCGTCGTCCGTACCATCGCGATGGGTTCTTCCGACGGTCTGCGCCGCGGCATGGCAGTCAATGCCACCGGCAGCGCGATCTCGGTTCCTGTTGGCACCGGCACACTGGGGCGCATCATGGACGTGCTGGGTCGTCCGATCGACGAAGCCGGCGAGATCAAGTGCACCGAGAAACGCGAAATTCATCAGAAGGCACCGAAGTTCGACGAACTGTCTCCTTCCGTTGACCTGCTGGAAACCGGCATCAAGGTTATCGACCTGGTTTGCCCGTTCGCCAAGGGCGGTAAGGTCGGTCTGTTCGGCGGCGCGGGTGTGGGCAAGACCGTGAACATGCTGGAGCTGATCAACAACATCGCCAAGCAGCACAGCGGTCTGTCGGTGTTCGCCGGCGTGGGTGAGCGTACCCGCGAAGGTAACGACTTCTACCACGAAATGTCTGATGCAGGCGTTATCGACAAGGAAGACTTCACCAAGTCCAAGGTCGCGATGGTGTTCGGTCAGATGAACGAGCCGCCTGGCAACCGTCTGCGCGTGGCGCTGTCCGGTTTGACCATGGCTGAAAAATTCCGTGACGAAGGCCGCGACATCCTGTTCTTCGTGGACAACATCTACCGCTATACACTGGCCGGTACCGAAGTGTCCGCGCTGCTGGGTCGTATGCCTTCCGCCGTGGGTTATCAGCCGACACTGGCTGAAGAAATGGGCCGTCTGCAAGAGCGTATCACTTCGACCAAGGTTGGTTCGATCACTTCCATCCAGGCCGTTTACGTGCCTGCGGACGACTTGACCGACCCGTCTCCTGCGACGACCTTCTTGCACCTGGACTCCACCGTCGTGTTGTCCCGCGACATCGCTTCGCTGGGTATCTACCCTGCGGTCGATCCGCTGGACTCTACCTCCCGCCAGCTGGACCCGCTGGTCGTGGGCGAAGAGCACTACTCCGTGGCCCGCAGCGTGCAGCAGACTCTGCAGCGCTACAAGGAATTGCGCGACATCATCGCGATTCTGGGTATGGACGAACTGGCACCGGAAGACAAGCTGGCCGTGGCACGTGCGCGTAAGATTCAGCGCTTCCTGTCGCAGCCGTTCCACGTTGCCGAAGTGTTCACCGGCGCACCGGGCAAGTATGTGACCCTGAAGGACACTATCAAGGGCTTCAAGGCTATCGTCGCAGGCGAATACGATCACCTGCCTGAGCAGGCGTTCTACATGGTCGGCAGCATCGAAGAAGCAGTCGAAAAAGCCAAGACCCTTCAGTAAAAGGTAAATGCCATGGCAATGACCGTACATGTCGACGTAGTTAGCGCGGAGGAGCAAATCTTCTCCGGGCTGGCGGAAGTCGTGATCGTTCCCGGCGAGATGGGCGAACTGGGTATTTACCCGCGCCACACCGCGCTGATGACCCGCATCAAACCGGGCGCAGTGCGCATCAAGCGTCCCGACCAGGAACAGGAAGAGCTGATCTACGTATCGGGCGGCATGCTGGAAGTGCAACCCAGCGTGGTCACCATCCTGGCCGACACCGCGATCCGCGGCGGTGACCTGGACGAGGCGCGAGCACTGGAAGCCAAGCAGGCGGCGGAAGAGGCGATGAAGAATCGTATCTCCGACCTCGACTACGCCCAGGCGCAAGCCGAGCTGGCCGAAGCCATCGCCCAACTGCGCGCGATCCAGCAACTGCGCAAGCAGACGCACTGATCGCGTTCGGCAATGCAACATCGGAAAAAGCAGCTTCGGCTGCTTTTTTTGTGTCTGTCGTACGAGCGTACGATGCATTTCGCCGCGCAAGCCATTAAACTGGGCAAGTTCAATCAGGGTGCAATGCCATGACTAAAGAGAATTTCATCGCCGCACAGCAGGGACAGAAACTCACGCTGGAGTTCATCCTGCGCTGGCTGGTGCGCGACGACATGCTGCCGGCGGAGGAGGCCGACAAGCTGCTCAAGCGCTACCGCGGCGAGCATGTGCATCCGTTGGTCGTCATCGGCGAGCAGAAATGGCGCAACCGTCTTCCGCCGAACAAGCTGCTGACGGTTGAATTTCTCACCGAATGGCTGGCCGCCCATGTCGGTATGACCTACATCCATATCGATCCGCTGCAGCTGAATTTCGCGGGCATAGGCAATCTGGTATCCAAGTCTTACGCAGAGCGGCTGAAGATCATGCCAATCAAGATCAGCGATCGCGAGGTAACCATAGCCACAGCCGAGCCTTTTGTTTCCGACTGGGTCGCGGAGCTAGAGCGGGTGCTGAATATGAAGATCGAGCTGGTGCTGGCCAGCCCGCTGGATATCAACCACTACCTGCCGGAAATTTACAACCTTGCGCAATCGGTGCAGCTTGCCAACAAGGCCAAGGCCGGGCAGGCGATAGGCGTGCAGAACTTCGAGCAATTGGTCGAGCTGGGCAAGAACAAAAACCTGGATGCCAACGAACAGCATGTCGTCACGCTGGTGGACTGGCTGTTCAAATATGCCTTCGAACAGCGCGCCAGCGACATCCATCTCGAACCGCGTCGCGATCTCGGCATCGTGCGCTTCCGCATCGACGGCGTGATGCACCAGGTCTACCAGCTGCCGGCCCCGGTCACCAACGCGATCACCAACCGCATCAAGCTGCTCGGGCGCATGGATATGGTCGAGAAGCGCAGGCCGCAGGACGGACGCATCAAGACCGTCAGCGCCGACGGCGACGAGATCGAACTGCGCCTGTCGACTATGCCCACCGCCTTCGGCGAAAAGCTGGTGATGCGTATCTTCGATCCGGAGATACTGGTGAAGAACTTCGCCGACCTCGGCTTCACGCGCGACCAGACTGCGATGTGGAACGGCTGGACGCGCCAGCCCAACGGCATCATCCTGGTCACCGGCCCTACCGGCTCCGGCAAGACCACCACGCTGTATTCCACGCTGAAGCAGCTCGCCACGCCCGAGGTCAACGTCTGCACCGTCGAAGACCCGATCGAGATGATCGAACCGGCATTCAACCAGATGCAGGTGCAGCACAACATCGGCCTGAACTTCGCCGATGGCATCCGCACTCTGCTGCGGCAGGATCCCGACATCATCATGGTCGGCGAAATCCGCGACGTCGAGACCGCAGAGATGGCGATTCAGGCGGCGTTGACAGGCCACCTGGTGCTGTCGTCGCTGCATACCAACGACGCGCCATCGGCGATCTCCCGCCTGCTGGAACTGGGCGTTCCGCCCTACCTGCTGAACGCCACGCTGCTGGGCGTGATGGCGCAACGCCTTGCGCGCACGCTGTGCCCGCATTGCAAGACGAAGGGCGAGATTAGCGACGAGACCTGGCAGGAGCTGGTCAGCCCGTGGAAGGCTGCCAAGCCCAGGCAGGTCAACGTCGCCACCGGCTGCCTGGAATGCCGCATGACCGGCTACCGGGGCCGCACCGGCATCTACGAGATGCTGCCGCTCAGTGCCGAGATGAAAAAGCTGGTAGTTCGCGATGCCGAACTGGGCAAGATCAAGGCGCTTGCGCGGCAGGAAGGGATGAAGCCGCTACGCCTCTCCGGTGCGGAAAAAGTCGCTGCAGGCCTGACCTCCGCCGAAGAGATCATCAAGATTGCACCGCCACTAGATTGAGGCGGCTTATGCCTTCTTGACGAATTCCGTCTTCAACTGCATCGCGCCGATGCCGTCGATCTTGCAATCGATGTCGTGGTCGCCATCGATCAGACGGATGTTCTTGACCTTGGTGCCGACCTTGACGACCGAGGACGACCCCTTGATTTTCAAGTCCTTGATGACAGTCACCGAATCGCCGTCGACCAGTACATTGCCAAAGGCATCTTTGTAAATGCGCTGCTGTTCGCCGGCATCGGCGGGCGCATCTTTAGGCCACTCGTGCGCGCACTCGGGGCAAACATACACACTGCCGTCCTCGTAGGCGTATTCCGAACCGCATTGGGGACATTTGGGCAAACCGCTCATGATGGATTCCTTGTTTCAAATTGATGATAGTGCGACAGGCGCGCAGTTTAGTCGCTGAAAGCCATAAGCGGAAGATGGGGAGCGCTGATGAAGCAACGAATAACCAAGGCAGCGGGTTGCCTTTGCCGTTGTCCAGAACAATGGCTCTTGATAGCTTGATATGGTGAGGCCGGACGGCGAGAGAAATAATCACACACGCTACAAGACAAACTGACGTGTCTTATTCATCGATCAATACTTCCGCAAATCCTTTTACGATTTCCTCGTACTCTATTGCGATATCGTTCCAGCCGCGACTCCCGATCGCAAGGGCCATATCCAGGGCGCGCAAGCGGCCTACGCAGAGCAGCCCTTGCGGCAGTCGCTCTCCCAGTTTCAATTGCTGGCCGGCACCCACACAGATTGCCGATATCAGGCTCAAGAGCGCGGCGACGATACAGGTTATCCGCCAACCCGTGGTGCCAGACCCAAGTAATGGGCCCTGCAGCGCAGTGCCCCCCGCTATCAGCGTCGTCGCCGCTGAACTCGTCAGCCCGCCGACTACTAACCGAGTGTATGCCTTGCGCAAACCCAGCGTGTACGTCTCAGCCCTACGCAAACTGGACTGGATACGTTGATTTAATAGCGATTGCCTGGAGTCGGATTCCGGTTGCATGTTTGTCGCCCTGATTGACAGGAAAAACAAGCTCGGTTTGCTTGATTCCGTTGCGGAAGAGAGAGGTCGGCAATATTGTTGCCTTAACGACTGATGGAGGCTCTAAGGTAAACACCTGCAAAAATAGAGGCAAATAACGTAGTAAATAAATCTTGTTCCTGCATATCGCGCGGCAAGGGAAGGAGGCCTCTGCCGAGGCCTATCCGGCCGGCGATGCCGACACCCATATCCGTGCCGCGGACGGCACCATGTGATGCAAATGCCCGAACACGCGGGTTATTTGAGCCCTATTCTGCACACCATCCCGCAGCAACTGCTGGCATATTACGTCGCACTGCAAAAGGGAACGGATGTGGACATGCCGCGTAACCTTGCGAAGTCGGTAACAGTTGAATAACGGGGCCGATGACGCGAGGTTTCTCGGCTTGGGGGAGAAGAACGGCTGTAGGTCGGGTTTCAACCCGACACGACCGTCTCGAATATGTCGACGCTGCCGGGTAAAACCCGACCTACATTGGGGGCGATTTCTCGTTCCCATCCGAATAACCAGGAGACTCACCACATGGCGGTAATCGCCGTATTCAATCAAAAGGGCGGGGTCGGCAAGACCACCACCTGTCTGAACGTGACCGCAGCACTGAACCTCGCGCGGCAGTCTCCGATCGCCCTGGACATGGACCCGCAGGGCCACCTGACCCTGTCCAGCGGCGCGGCGCGGGTCGCACCGGACGCCGGCATGGCGGGCTTCTTCAAGCACAAGACGCCGCTGTCGAATCTGCTGCACAAGACCCCGCGCGGCTGGAAGCTGATTCCGGCCTCGCTGGAACTGGCCAAGATAGACGCGATGTTCGGCAGCGACCCCAAGGCGGCGACGCTGTTGCGCCGCGGCATGCAGGACGAACTCGCATTCGTCGGATCGCCGGTGCTGATCGACTGCTGCCCGATGCTGGGCGTGCTGACGCTGAATGCGCTGCTGGCGACCGACCGCGTGCTGATCCCGGTGTCGGCCGACTTCCTGTCGCTGCAGGGCGTGCACCGCCTGGACAGCGCGCTGAACGTGCTGGAAAAGAAGCTCAACCGCCGCTTCGAGCGCAAGATCGTCGTGACACGTTTCGATGCCCGGCGCAAGCTGGCGTTCGAAGTGGACGAGAAGCTCAGGGAAAGATACGGCAACCTGGTCTGCGCCACGCGTATCGGCGAGAACGCCGCGCTGGCAGCCAGTCCGATGCACGGGCAGGATGTGTTCGAATTCGCCTCGTTCAGCCCGGGTGCTGCGGATTACCGGACGCTGACCGAAGAATTGTGGGAAGGCGGATTCTTCGTCTGAAGGAAAATTGCTGCGGAGGGCGTCTGCGGCGTTGCGCGGTACTCGTAATCCTCATGTACCTTGTGTACATTCCGGTTGCTGCGTTCCGTGCGCCTTGCATCCATCCCTCCTCGCGAATTTTCGGGAAGGTATCTGCAAACAAATAAAAAGACCCGCCGCGGCGGGTCTTTCTTCGTCAGGTCGATGCGGTTGTTACATCCCGACGCGCAGCGTCTGCCAGGCCAGCAGCCCCAGCACCACGACGATGGCGACCGACAACCGGAAGTTGATCTTCTTTTGCCGCTCCAGCTCCTTGTGCAGCGTCACGTCGTGCAGGCTGGTCTGGTGGCTGGTTTCCAGATGGCGGTGCAACAGCCGCGGCAGTTGCGGCAGCAGCGTCGCGTAGCGCGGCGCTTCTTCGCGCAGCGACTTCAGAAAACCGCGCCAGCCGACCTGTTCGTTCATCCAGCTTTCCAGCCAGGGCTTGGCGGTCTTCCACAGATCCAGCTCCGGATCGAGCTGCAGCCCTAAGCCTTCGATGTTCAGCAGCGTCTTCTGCAGCAGCACCAGTTGCGGCTGGACTTCGATGCCGAAGCGGCGCGAGATCTGGAACAGGCGCAGCAGCACGCGGCCGAACGACACCTCGCGCAGCGGCCGGTCGAAGATCGGTTCGCACACCGAGCGGATCGCGCCTTCGAGCTCGTCCACCCGGGTGTCGGCGGGGGCCCAGCCGGATTCGATGTGCACCTCGGCGACGCGCTTGTAGTCGCGGCGGAAGAACGCGATGAAGTTCTGCGCGAGGTAGTGCTTGTCGCTGTCGGTCAGGGTACCCATGATGCCGAAGTCCAGTGCGATGTAACGGCCGTCGAGGGCGACCTGAACGTTGCCCGGATGCATATCGGCGTGGAAGAAGCCGTCGCGGAACACTTGCGAATAGAAGATCTCGACGCCGTTCGCCGCCAGCCGCGGGACGTCGATGCCGGCCTCGCGCAGCGCGTCGACCTGGCTGATCGGGATGCCGTACATGCGCTGCATCACCATCACTTCGCTGCTGCAGAAGTCCCAATAGATTTCGGGCACCACCAGCAGCGGCGAATTGGCGAAGTTGCGCTTCAACTGGCTGGCGCTGGAGGCTTCGCGCATCAGGTCGAGTTCGTCGCGCAGATACTTTTCGAATTCGCTCACCACTTCGTGCGGCTTGAGGCGGCGACCTTCGGACCACAGGCGCTCGATCAGGTCGGCGCAGATGTCGAGCAGCGCGAGGTCGTGCTCGATCACGCTGGCGATGCCGGGGCGCAGGATCTTCACCGCCGCGTCGCGTCCGTCCGGCAGCACCGCGAAATGCACCTGCGCGACTGAGGCGCTGGCGACCGGCGTCTCCTCGAAGCTCTTGAACACCGCGCTCAGCGGCTTGCCATAAGCGGTTTCCAGCATCGCGACCGCCTGCGCCGAAGGGAAGGGTGGCACCTGGTCCTGCAGCTTCGCCAGCTCGTCGGCCAAGTCGGCGGGCATCAGATCGCGCCGCGTGGACAGCATCTGGCCGAACTTGACGAAGATCGGGCCCAGTGCCTCCAGCGCGAGCCGCAGCCGCACCGCGCGCGGGCGCGAGGTGTCGCGGAAGAACAGCAGCAGGTTCAGCGGCGCGCGCAGCCAGCGCACTCGCGCGTGGGCGAGCAGGAACTCGTCGAGCCCGAAACGCAGCACGACGAAGACGATCTTCAACAAACGCAACAGGCGCAGCATCAGGAATTACCGGAGGATTTCAGGCGGGCGACGCGTTGTTCGAGACGGGCGATGTCGTCGCGCAGGGTGTCGACCTGCTGGACGAAAGCAGCGATCTGCGTCGGCTTGACCAGCAGCGGATGCTCTTCGGTCAGGTACTCTGCGGCGGCCTGCGACAGATTCAGCGCGGCGTCTTGCAGTTGCTGCTTTCCGCCTTGCACGGCCTGCACGATGCGTTCGGCGGCGACGTCGCCGGTGACGCGGCTCAGGTCTTCCGCCGCATCCCAGCGCAGGTTGCGGAACAGGAAGAAGATCTCCGCCAGCATCGCGGCATCGCCCTCGCTGCGGATGTCGGCATGCGCGCGTTCGTCGTGCAGGGCCAGGCGCGGCAGCAGCGACGGCGCGATCACGCAGACCGCATCGGCGCTGGTCGAGTTGTCGGCGCTGGCCAGCATGCCGTCGGGCAGCACGGTCCACGCAAACGAAAACGGCGCGATGTCGAATCGCGCCGTCTTGCCGGCGAAGCGCACCAGCCGCGGCAGCGCCCAGCGGTTCTGCTGGAGCAGGTGGTTAAGCGCTGCGGCGGTGGGCTGGGCGAACATGGGAGATTATTGCAGCGTGGTTTGCTGGATACCGGCGAGCAGCCAGACCGACTTGTCGTCGCGCAGGTCTTTCTGCACATGCCAGATTTCGTCGATGCTTTCCGGCGCACCGTTGTTCTCGCGCAACTGGCCGGTGAAACGCACGCTGGCAATCGCCAAGTCGTTTTCGTTCGCCACTTCCAGCAGGTCGGTGTGGATGGACAGCACGTCGGTCTTCTGCGGCGCGTCGTCGCGTTCCTGCATCTGCATCGAGATCTCGGCGAACATTTCCGGCGTGGTGTATTCGCGGATGTCGTTCAGGTCTTTGCGGTCATTCGCGGCCTGCAGGCGGATGAAGCTGGTCTTGGCGCTACGCAGGAAGCTGTCGACGGGGAAGTCGGCAGGGATGTTGCGCGCGCTTTGGGCGGGCATTGCCGCCGTCGAACCACTCAAAGGCTGAGCTGCGGGTTGCTGAGCGCCGCCATAGGGAGCGCCTACGCCGGCATATTGCATCGCCGGTTGCTGTTTCTTGCGCAGCATGGACACCAGGAACATCACCGCGACGACAGCCAGGACGATCATCAGGATCGTGCCCATGCCTTCGCCCAGACCGAAGTGGGAGAACAGCGCGGCCAGACCGAGACCGGCGGCGATGCCGGCCAGCGGGCCCATCCACTTGTTGCCCTGCTTGGCCGGCGTCCCGTTCTGCATCGGAGAAGGCGTTGCGGCAGGGGCTTGTTGTGCCTGTTGTGGCGCTGTCGAACGTTGTTTGCCGAAGCTGCCGCCGCCCCCGAGACGCTTGGCCTCCGCCGTTGCGGCAAACAGGGTCAGGCAGGTCATGGCGATGGTCAACAGGGTCAAAAAGCGTTTCATGGATTTCCTCACGAGTGGTTAAAACAAATCAGGCGGAAGTATAGCATCGGAGGCAGATCGAAACGGCGGGTTGCTCGTTAGCGTCAGCGGTTGGCCGGCTAGCGGATGGATGAAACCCAGCAGGCAGGCGTGCAGCATCAGCCGCTCCGCCTCGCGGCCGCCGTATAAGGTATCGCCGACGATGGCGTGGCCCAACGACGCCAGATGAACGCGTAGCTGGTGCGAGCGGCCGGTGACCGGCTCCAGTTCGACATAGCCGGTGTCGCTGCCGGCATCGTAGTCCAGCAGCCGGTAGCGCGTCAGCGAAGGTTTGCCGATGTCGTGATCCACCTTCTGGCGCGGGCGGTTCGGCCAATCGGCGATCAGCGGCAGCGCGATCTCGCCGGTTTCGGGTGCGACCTTTCCGGCGACCAGCGCGACATAGCGTTTCCCGATCAGGCGTTCGCGGAACATCCGGGACAGTTGGCTCTGCATCTCCGCGCCGCGCGCGAACAGGATCAGCCCCGAGGTCGCCATATCCAGTCGGTGTACCGTCAGCGCATCCGGGAATTCGGCCTGCACCCGCGCGACCAGGCAGTCCTGTTTGTCCGGGCCGCGCCCCGGCACGGCGAGCAGGCCTGCGGGTTTGTTCGCCACCAGCAAGCTGTCGTCCAGATGAATCAGTTCGAACCCGCGGTCGCGCGGGGCATGGCGCGGGGCACTCAAGATGGCAGTCAGGATTTACCGGAGAGAGGGGCGTGCTGGGAGGTGACCGAGAATTCGACCAGATCGGCGGGATTGTCGGTATAGGTCTGCCCCATGCTGATGGAGCCGACGCCGTGCAGAATGATTTCTTCGCGGGCGATGCGCGCCACCTGGCCGTCGTCGAAACGGAGGTAGGTGCCGTTGGTGCTCTGGTCGATCGCGACGAATTTGCCGAAACGCAGTTCGATGCGCATGTGCTGGCGCGACGCGTAGTTGTTCATCACGGCCATGTCGCAGGTATCGCCGCGTCCCAGCACGACGCTGCGGCGCTCCTTGTTGACCTTGAGCGTCTGGTCGCGATAGCGCAGCAGCAATTCGTCGAAATTGTCCGGAACCTTGCGGAACGCCGGCGTGCCGATGCGCGTGCTCATCATGTCGTCCATCTCCCAGACGACCAGCGAGATGTCGAACTGCTCCTGCTTGCCCTTGAATTCGGCGCGCATGATCTGGCGGGTTTTCTCGCGCGACGCCGGAGTCAGCGCATCGACCACCGCCTGGGTGGTCATGATCTGGCTGGCGCGAGTGATCGCCGCGACGCGTGCGGCGACGTTGACGGTGTCGCCGAACACGTCGCCCTCCTCGCGTATCACATCGCCGTAATGGAAGCCGACGCGGATGTGCATGGGATAGCCGCCTTCGAAGCGGCCCTTTTCCACGGAATTCTGCATCGCACAGGCAGCGAGCAGCGCCGCCTCGGCGCTGGCGAAGGTGCACATGATCTCGTCGCCTATGGTCTTGATCAGCGTGCCCCGGTAGGCCTGCACCTCGCGCAGCATCACCGCGATGCACTGGGCAATCAACCGGCGCGCGATCTCGTCGCCGCGGCTCTCGTAGAGCGCGGTGCTGCCGCTGATGTCGGCGAACAGGACGGCCAGTTTTTCTACACTTTGCGGCATACCGGGGTTCGGGCTAATGGGCGATCGGGTTAACGGATTTGCGATATGTGAAACACGCTTGTGCGCAAGTCTTTGCGTCGAATTGTACGCGAAGTTGGCGGCGGGATAGCTCGAAAAAGAACGGGACGGAGGGCGGCGGCCGAACGCAGACCCGGCCGGAATCAGCCCTGCTCGCTATCGCTTGCTGGCGCATCCACCCTTTGGGGCGATGCGCCGGCCGGCTCCTTCTTCGGCCGGTTCTTGCTGTCGTCCGCGAAGCGGAAGCGTCCGGCCAGCACGCAGCCTTTCATGCCGATGTCGCAGGTCTGGTTCAGCACCTTCTGGCACTTGCCGTCGACTTC
This sequence comes from Gallionella sp., assembly GCA_023229845.1. Classification (GTDB taxonomy): domain Bacteria; phylum Pseudomonadota; class Gammaproteobacteria; order Burkholderiales; family Gallionellaceae; genus Gallionella. The sequence goes on along the minus strand of JALNYK010000011.1, from coordinate 42,832 downwards.
ATGTGGACAACCCCAGCCGCTCATGTTTCCTCCGGTGATTTTCAGGTCGTTAAAGGTAATCGTCTTCGCGCTGATGGCGCACGGCGAAGTCAAGATGTCGGGTTACAGCCTGCGGCCTAACCCGACCTACGAGACTTACCGGTCTTCTTTTGGCGCTGACGAGCATGTCGTCCAGCTCCTGCAACACCTCTTCCGACGAAATATAGACGCCGGATTTCTTCGCTGCATCCCGCGAGGCCAATCCGCGCACAATGAATTCCTGCTGCGCCCGGCGCAACTCCACATTGCGGCGTACCGAATCCTCGACGAACGCGGAAAGCGTCTCGCCCGGACGCAAAATCTCTTCGGCGGCTTGCCTCAGCTCGGGTTGTGCCCGCAGCGCAGGCATGGTCGCGGTTTTCATGGAACACCTCGTGCATCGCAAATGTGATGCGCATCTTCGTCGAAGACGGGAGGCGATGCAATGGCGGGGGGCTGTAGTTATGTAGGTCGGGTTAGCGCAGCGTATTCCGCCGGATGCGTGCGGCGCACTGCCCGTTGGTTAGTGCGCCTTACGTGGTTGATTAAGAGCTAAGTTCATCACGAGGGATAAAGCGAAGCTCAATTGAGACAGGACACTTTTCGATGCGTTTACGCCAGAATTTCTCAACTCGGGCGAGTTCATCTTTACTAAATGAATGGACGACGGCGATTATAAGTTTCATGTTCGAGTTCAAGTATTTGTCAGCGATCACTGCGTTATACAAGACCCGATCAAGCATGGCGTTGCCGAGCATATGCCTTCGGATGGCCTTAACTTCTAAAAATGTAGGTTTATTTCCATCCTCAAATAGTGCGTCGAAATTAGCTCCTGTATCACCTACGCCTACATCCCGTGTGGCGCGCAAATTAAATTCACGCTCAAATTTTGCGACTGCCAACTCTTCAACGAGACGAAGCTCTTCCCTTACTTCATTGACGGAGCGTTCAGGAATAATTGCTTGAGAATCGGTGTTTACATCCTTGTGAAGTTGAAGCTGTTCTACATTAACAGTAGGCAAAGCCTCTTCGACTTCTATCTCCAACTTTTTCTCTCGTTCTTCCTGAGAGAGTGTGCGAAGAAAAGACTTGTCGTCCTTATAGTCTCCAGGTGCATATAGTTTGCCGTGATGCCTTGATACGAGTAAATAAAAAATCCCTAGAACAACAACAGGAAACAGGACAATAAATATGATGAGAGGAAATCTTTCATCCGGTGTAAGTGATTTGGCTGTTGCTCCCAGTAATAAATTGGCAAAGCCATAGATCAGCGATATGAAGAGGGCAATAATTCCTATTGGGTTTTTTACAAGGTCTTTCATGCCCTCTCCGAAAATGTTCAACATAAGTTATATGTTGCTGATGTAAGTTTTCTATAGTTGCTAAAGTTTATACCCCCGATGCACCGCCACCACGCCGCCGGTCATGTTGAAGTACTCGACGCGCTCCAGTCCGGCGTCCTCCATCATCTGCTTTAGTTCTTCCTGTCCCGGGTGCATGCGGATGGATTCGGCGAGGTAACGATAACTATCCGCGTCGTTGGCGATCAGTTCGCCCATTTTCGGCAGCAGCTTGAACGAATACAGGTCGTAGACCTTCTCCAGCGGCTTGGCGACCTTGGAGAATTCCAGCACGATCACGCGTCCGCCGGGTTTGAGTACGCGCTTCATTTCGCGTAGCGCGGCGTCCTTGTGGGTGACGTTGCGCAGGCCGAAGGCGATGCTGACGCAGTTGAAGTAGTTGTCGGGGAAGGGCAGGTGTTCGGCGTCGCACTGTGTCGTCGGCGTGGCGATGCCTTCATCGAGCAGTCGGTCGCGGCCGACGCGCAGCATCGCGTTGTTGATGTCGGTCAGCACGACCTGGCCGCTGGGGCCGACGGCTTTCAGGAACAGGCGCGACAGGTCGGCGGAGCCGCCGGCGACGTCGAGCACGCGCTGGCCGGTGTGCACGTTCGCCAGTCCGACCGCGAAGCGCTTCCACACGCGATGCAGGCCGACGGACATCAGGTCGTTCATGATGTCGTACTTGCTTGCGACCGAGGTGAACACGCCGGCGACCTTTTTGGCCTTGTCTTTTTCGTCTACGGTTTCAAAGCCGAAATGGGTTTCTGCCATGGTGGTGCTCCTCGTTTAATTCCCTCTCCCGCTGGCGGGAGAGGGTTGGGGTGAGGGGCGCTCCGACTTCTACCCCCTCCCTGGCCCTCCCCCTGCAAGGGGGAGGGGATATGTTTATGGTTCGCGCGATGCGCCGGCCGCTTCCAGCCGGTGCAGGTAATTGTGCCAGAGTATCTCCTGGTCGCGCCCCAGTCCGTACAGGTAGTCCCAGGTATACAGGCCGCTGTCGTGGCCGTCGTCGAACTCGATTTTGATCGCGTAGCTGCCGGAAGGCTCGATGCCGGTGATGCCGACGTCGCGCTTGCCGACTTGCAATGTCTCTTGCCCCTCGCCGTGACCGCGCACTTCGGCGGAGGGGGAATACACGCGCAAGAACTCGGCGGGCAGGTTGTAACGCGCACCGTCGTCGAACGCGAGTTCCAGCGTCTTCGATTTCTGGTGCAGGGTGATTTCGGTAGGAGTAGTCATAGCGGCGCATTATCGCAAGCCTGAGCCTAATCCACAAACCGCAGCATGCTGCTGACACTACGCTGTCAGCAGCAGGTAGTTACATTCTCTCCGCCGGGCGTTCCGGCGCTTCATACAAGGAGAAAAACATGTCCGACACGATAGAGCTGATGCATTTCCGCTTGAAACAAGGCGTAACCTCGACAGATTGGCTTAAGGCGAACGAGAAGATCAACGACTGGGTTGCGCGGCAGCCGGGGTTCCGCTTCCGCAGCGTTTCCGAGACCGGGGACGGCGAGTGGATCGATATGGTGTATTGGGAAAGCATGGATGCGGCGAAAGTGGCAGGCGAGCAGTTTGGCCCGGAGTTGAAAGCGGCTTGCGAGCAGTTCATTGATATGTCCAGTTTCTCGATGAGCCGCAGTCAGGCGCATGTGATGCAACGCGGCTAAGGGGCGGGCGATGGTCAAGATCAGCATCCTGTATCCCAACACCGGCAGGTTCGACATGGACTACTACCTCGATAAACACATGCCGCGCTCTATCGAACTGCTGAGTGCAGGCAAGGGCTATCGCGGCGTGTCGGTGGAGCGCGGGTTGGGCGGCGCATCGCCCGGCTCCGCGCCGAGCTACGTTGCCATGTGCCATTACTTGTTCGATTCGGTGGACGATTTCATGGCAGCCTTCCTGCCGCATGCCGCCGAGTTGCAAGGCGACATGCCGAATTACACCGACATCGAGACTGTGATCCAGGTCAGCGAGGTGGTCATCAGCCGTTGAGAGATAATGTGGGTATTGGGAAACAACCTGAGGTAGCGGAAATGGCAACCGCACAGAACACAATCGACTTCCTTCTCGACCAACTCTCCGGCACGGGTGCTGCGTCGGCCAAAAAGATGTTCGGCGAATATTGCCTGTATCTGGACGGCAAGCCGGTTGCGTTGGTTTGCGACGACCAGCTTTTTCTCAAGCCGACTAACGGGCATGGCAAGTGTACCGTCCCTGATGATGAAACTTACCATGCCCGTTTCCCTCACCTCAATCCTCTCCCGCAAGCGGGCGAGGAGGCGAACGAGTCGCTACGCGAGTTTCACGTTAACGTGGGCAGGGCGATGCTGAAACAGGTGATCGAAGGTTCGCCCTATCCTGGCGCGAAGCCGCATCTGCTGATTCCCGGCGACCTTTGGGAAGAGCGGGAATGGCTGTGCGAACTGATGCGGGCCACGGCGCGAGAGTTGCCGTGGCCCAAACCCAAAGTCAAAAAGCTCAAGCCGTAATCCATGCGAAAATCCGAACGCCTGTTCCAGCTGGTCACCCTCTTGCAAGGTCGTCGCACGGCGATGACCGGGCAGGCGCTGGCGGAGAAGTTGGGCGTGGGGGTGCGCACGGTGTATCGCGACATCCAAGCGCTGGTGCTCTCCGGCGTGCCCATCGACGGCGAAGCGGGTGTGGGTTACCGTCTGCGCAAAGGCTATGATCTGCCGCCGCTGATGTTCGGGATGGACGAGGTCACCGCGCTGCTGGCGGGTAGCCGCATGGTGCAGGCGTGGACCGATCCGGCGTTGGCCGAGGCGGCCAGACAGGCCGAAGCCAAGATATTGGCCGTGCTGACGCCCGCGATGTTGAACGAAATCTCGCGCCTGCCTTACCGCATCCCGAACTATTCCTATCCCGAACGCGAGACGCACGGCCTGTTGCGCAAGGCGTGCGAGTCGCGCCTCAAGGTGACCATCGCCTATCGCGACATGAAAGAGCAGGAGACCGAGCGCACGCTGTGGCCGCTGGGCATGGTCGGTTGGGGCGACCACTGGACGCTGCTGGCCTGGTGCGAGCTGCGCGACGAATACCGCAATTTCCGCTTCGACCGCATCCTGCGCATCGACTGCCTGCCGGAGCACTACCCGCAGCATGCCGAGCGCAATTTGGAGCACTACCTCACGCAGATCGTCGGCATTGAGGACGAACAGAAACCGGCTTGATGCATACGCCGAGGAAGGTGTCGCGGCCCGCTTAATACGGCGTACAACCATTCTTCGTCATCCAATATTCTCGACAATATGAGAAACTGCGCCCCCAGCAACGACAGGCTTTTTACTCCCGGAACGCGGGAAGCGCAGATTGATTATGGTTGAACATCAGGAATCGAAAGTAGTCCGCAATCTCTTGATTTCGCTGCTGGGCCTGGTGGCGGTGTTCGCCATCGGCACGGTGGGTTATCGCATCCTCGGGGGCGAGCAGTATTCCTGGGTGGATTGCTTCTACATGACATTCATCACCATCGCCTCCATCGGCTATGGAGAGATTGTCGATGTGACGCAGTACGAGTATGGCCGCTTGTTCACCGTGTTTATCGGCATTGCCGGTATCGGTTTGCTGGGCTATGTGCTTTCGACATTCGTGACATTCATGCTGGAACGGGACCTTAACGTTTCTTGGCGGAGAAAGAAGATGCAGAACAAAATCGACCAACTCAAGAATCATTACATCGTATGCGGCATCGGGCTGGTGGGCAGCAATGTGGCGAATGAGCTGGGGGCGACCGGGCGCAAGACGGTCATCGTCGATAGCGATATGGGGAATATCAATCGCTATGTCGGCAGTCATCCGGAGCAGCTATACCTGAACGGCGACGCGACGGACAACGATGTATTGCTGGCTGCGGGCGTGATGCGCGCAAAGGGCGTGTTTGCGGTGGCGCACGACGATAGCGCCAACCTGGTAATCAGCCTGAGCGCGAAGCAGCTCAATCCGAACCTGCGCGTGGTGGCGCGCTGCCACGACCTCAAGAATGCCGAAAAGACCCGGCGTGCCGGGGCGGACGAAGTGATTTCGCCCGATTACAGCGGCGGCCTGAGCATCGTTTCGGCGATGGTGAGGCCGAACGTGATGAGCTTCCTCGACGAAATGTTCAAGACCGAAAGCAACTTTCGCATGGAAGAAATTTCGATTTCGGAGCGCCTGGCAGGCAAGCCGCTGAAGGCGCTGTATCACGGCAACGAAGATTGCATCGTGCTCGCCGCCAAGAGCGGCCAGCAGTCTTGGCGGTTCAACCCGTCGTCCGACCACATCTTGCAGGGCAACGAAGTATTGATGGTGATGACCACCCCGGAAGGCCGCTCCCGCCTGAAAGAATTGTTGCAGGACATCGCTTGATTGTTCGCGGTTTTCGAGCAGTTGAATTGCGTTCCACTTACCTCTCGCGGAGTATCGAAATGAAAATTCGCCTGTTGATGTTTTTGCTGGCTTTCTGTGCGTCGTCGTCGTCGGTTACGGCAGAAGAATTATCGTCCGGCCAGGCCCTGTACCTGCCGATCTATTCCCATATCTGGCACGGCGACCGCATTGCCAACAAGCAACCGGTGAAGAGCCAGGTATCGGCATTGGTCAGCATCCGCAACACCAGCCTCAAGACCCCCATCCGGATCGTCTCGGCGCGCTATTACAGCACCGAAGGCAAGCTGCTCAAGGAATACCTGCCCAAGCCCGTGGAAGTCGGCGCGATGGGAACGTTCGAACTCTTTGTCGAGCGCAAGGAGTCGGAAGGCGGATCGGGCGCGAACTTCATCATACTATGGGATGCTGCGGTACAAACCAATCCGCCCGTCGTCGAAGCCGTTCATGCGGACATCAAGGGCGGCGGCCCAGCAGTCTCGTTTGTCACGACGGCACGTCCGATTGTGGCGGACAAATAGGCTGGAGCTGATTCTTAGAGGCTGCGTATCTTCTTCAGCAACGCTGTGGTCGAGCGCTCGTGCAGGAACGGGATGCTATGCACCGCTCCGCCCCAAGCCAGCACTTCCGTGCTGCCGACGATGTTCTCCGGCTTCCAGTCGCCGCCCTTGACCAGCACGTCCGGTTTGCAGGCGAGGATCAGGTTCAGCGGCGTATCCTCGTCGAACACCACCACCAGGCTGACCGATTCCAGCGCGGCGAGGACTTCCATGCGGTCTTGCTCGGCGTTGATCGGGCGGTCGTCGCCCTTGCCCTGGCGTTTGACCGAGGCGTCGCTGTTGACGCCGACGATCAACGATGCGCCCAGTGCGCGGGCTTGGGCGAGGTAGGTGACGTGGCCGCGGTGCAGCACGTCGAAGCAGCCGTTGGTGAACACCAGCGGGCGCGGCAACAGCGCGGCCCGTTCGGCGAACTGTTCGGGCCGGCAGAGCTTGTGTTCAAAAATGGGTGCAGGGTACATGAAGCACCTCGAAAAACCGTAGCGAGCGGGTTGAGTGCAAGGCGCACGGAACGCAGAAACCGGAATGTACAAAAGGTACATGAGGATTTCGAGTACCGCGCAACGCCGCAATCGACACGCGCAGTAGGTTATTCGAGGTGCGCATCAGTCGAGGTATTCGAACAGGCGTACGACGCGCTGCACGCCGCCGGTTGTGCTGGCGATCTCGGTTGCCGCCTCGGCCTCGGCGCGCTTGACGATGCCCATCAGGAACACCGTGCCGTTCTCGGTGACGACCTTGACGTGGTTGGTGTCGAAGCGCTTGTCCTGCATGAAGCGCAACTTCACGTCCGAAGTGACCAGGCTGTCGCTGCTGCGCGCGGTCAGCGAACTGACGCCGGAGACGACCAGTTCATTGTTGACGTTGCGCACGTTCTCGATGCCGCGAACCAGCTTGCCGATTTCGGCTTTCACCGCTTCGCTCGACACTTCGCCGCTGAGCAGCACATTGCGGTTGAAGCTGGTGACGTTCACATGCACGCTGATGCTATTGTGCTGCTTGCCGATGCGGTCGAAGGCCTTGGTCTCGATCGCCTCGTCTTCGACATAGGCGCCGCTGGTGCGGCGGTCGCCGGCCATCAGCATGCCCGCGCCGACGCCGGCGGCGACCACCGGGAAGCAGCCTTGCAGCGAACCGGTCAGCAGGGCCAGCATCAACAGAGAAACAATACGCATCTTCATTCTCCCAACAACAAGTAATCGATCACATCGCACAGGCAATGCAGGCTTAACAGATGGACTTCCTGGATGCGCGCGGTGCTCTGCGCATTCACGCAGATTAGCACGTCGTCCGGGCGCAGCGCCGCGGCCATCGCGCCGCCGTCGCGACCGGTCAGCGCGACCACGCGCATGTTGCGTTCGTGCGCGGCATGGATCGCCGCGACCACGTTGGGCGAACTGCCGCTGGTAGAGATCGCCAGCAGGCTGTCGCGCGGCAGGCCGAGCGCGCGCACCTGCTTGGAGAACACCTGGTTGAAATCGTAGTCGTTGGCGATCGAGGTCAGCACCGAGCTGTCGGTGGTCAGTGCGACCGCGGCCAGGCCGGGGCGCTCCTTCTCGAAACGGTTCAGCAGTTCGGCCGCGAAATGTTGGGCGTCGGCCGCCGAACCGCCATTGCCGCAGCACAGGATTTTGCCGTCGTTGGTGACGCAGTCGAAAAACAGCTGCGCGCCGTCGGCGATGGGCTGCGCGAGTTCGTCCTTGACCCTGAGCTTGAGTTCGGCGCTGTCTTCGAAATGTTTGGTGATGCGTTTGTTGATGTTCATGGATGGGGTGAGCGTTAAATCAGCGCGAATATTAACCGAATCAGGCATCGAACGCATTTTTGAGCCATTGCACGTTGCTGCCGGCATCGTCATCCAGCAGTACGGCATCGAAGCGGCAGGGCGGGGTGCGAGGTAGGGGGGCGAGATATTGCTGTGCGGTGCGCACGATGCGTTGTTGCTTGTGCGCGTCTATGCTGGCGGCTGCGCCGCCGAAACCGGCGTTGCGGCGCAGCCGCACTTCGACGAACACCAGTGTCGCGCCGTCCTGCATGATCAGGTCGATCTCGCCGTAGCGGCTGCGGTAGTTCTGCGCGATTGGTTGCAATCCCTGACGCTGCAGGTATTGCGCCGCCCATTGCTCGGCGCGGCGGCCGCGTTCGTTCATTGCGGCGGGCTCGCTTCCGGCACGGACGAGGCCGACATCAGACCGGGGAACATCGGCACGATGGTCGCCGGCATATTCGGCAGTTGGGCATGGCCTTGCACGAACATCGCCGGAATCGCGCTGCGCAGGAATATGTGATGGTCGAGGTCGATATGTCCGCTGACCCCGTCCAGAGGCAAGGCATCGAGCGTCTGTTTTTCCAGCAAGATGTGGATCAGGCGGAACGCGTCTATGCCCAGCGCATAGAAACGTTCGTTGTCCGTGGACAGTGGCGGCGCGGCGCGCGGGTAGATCATCACCGCGGGATGATCCGGTTGCAACAGCCAGGGCATGTCGACGAAGTGGATGCGTTCCAGGTCGTGGTTGACCAGCGTGTTGGCGTTGCCGACAAAAATCTGCGAGGTCGCGTAGATAGGCAGGCGGTTCGGCAGGTAAGGGCGGATCAGCCTCGCCGTCACCGCATCGGCGGCGAGGAACACCACCGTGTCGGCCTGGTCGGCGATTTCGGCGAACACCGCCGGGTCGCCGCCGAACTCGATCTCGCTCAGCACTGTGCCGCCGAGGGCCGTGAATTCTTCGGCGAAAGCGGTTTGCAGCCGTCTGGACAGTTGCGTGTTGACGGTGACGACGATGGCCTGATGGGCTCCCTGCCGCCGGGTTATCTGTGCGGTCTGTCGTGCTTCCGCCTCCAGCGCCATGCCGAAGAAGTACAGCTGCGGCGATGCGGCCTGATCCGCGACGTTCAGCGCCAGCGTCGGCACCGGCAGGGTTTTCTCCGCCGCCAGCGTGGCAACGCCGTTGCGCGTCAGCGGCCCGACCACCGCCCGCGCACCGCCGGCGACGGCCTGGCGGTACAGCGCGACGATATCCTTGCCCTCGTCGAAGCTGCCGTATACGCGCACCGGCAGGCTGCGCGGATCGGCGACTTCGACGCCCGCGGCGGCGAGGAAGCCCTGGCGCACCGCATCGGCGGCGGGGGCGAAGGCGGGCGACTTCAGCGGCAGCAGCAGCGCGATGTGCGGCACGGGCTTCTCGTCCGGCGGCAGCGGCGGCTCTTCTGTGGCGCAAGCAAAACCGCTCACGTATAGTGCGAGCAAGGAAAAAAACCAGAGGGAAACCCGTTGCATCATTCACATCCGCAAAAACTGGAGGCGGCATTATATGTAGTCGCCACACCGATTGGTAATCTGCGTGACATCACGCTGCGCGCACTCGACGTGCTGACCGCGACGGACGCCGTCGCAGCCGAGGACACGCGCAACACCGCGCACCTGCTGTCGCACCACGGCATCACGGCGAACAAGCTGATGGCGGTGCACCAGCACAACGAGCGCGGCGCGGCGGAGAAGATCGTCGCGATGCTGCAAGCCGGCCAAAGTGTCGCCTTCGTCAGCGACGCCGGCACGCCCGCGGTCAGCGATCCCGGCGCGCTGCTGGTGCAGGCGGTGCTGGCCGCGGGCTTGCGCGTGATCCCGATTCCCGGCGCGAGCGCTGCGGTCGCGGCGCTGTCGGCCTCGGGACTTTCCGCGCCGCATTTCCTGTTCTACGGCTTCTTGCCGAACAAGTCCGCCGCGCGCTGCACCGTGCTGCAAGGCTTGCAGAGTCATCCCTACACGCTGGTGTTCTACGAAGCGCCGCACCGCATCGTCGAATGCGTGGCCGATCTGCATGCGGTGTTCGGCGGCGAACGGCAGATCGTGCTGGCGCGCGAAGTCACCAAGCTGTTCGAGACGATACATTCCTGCCGTCTGGACGAAGCCGAAGACTGGCTGCAGTCGGACAGCAACCAGCAGCGCGGCGAGTTCGTCGTGCTGGTATCCGGCGCCGAGCCGCAGCAGGGTCTGCCCGCCGAGGCGCTGTCCACGCTGAGCCTGCTGCTCGAAGAACTGCCGCTGAAACAGGCGGTGCAACTGGCCGCGAAGATCAGTGGAGCGAACCGTAGCGAGTTGTATCAGGAGGCGCTGAGAATGAAGGAAGCGGCGGAATGACCACCGCGTTGGCAGCTCCGCTGGTCCGGGCGCTGCTGACGCAGACTGAATGCTACGGTCATCCCGTCGGCGAAGTGCGGCTGATCGAGACCCATATCTCCTGGGTGTTGCTCGCCGGCGACTACGCCTACAAGATCAAGAAACCCATCGACCTCGGTTTCCTCGATTTCAGCACGCTGGCGTTGCGCCGCCAGGCCTGCGAGGAGGAGGTGCGACTGAACCGGCGTCTCGCGCCGGATTATTACCTCGGCGTCGTGCCGATCACCGGCAGCCCCGATGCGCCGCATCTGGGCGGAGTCGTCAACGCCCCTCTCCCCAACCCTCCCCCGCAAGCGGGGGAGGGAGCAAACGAATCGCTACGCGAAATTTCGGTCGACGCTCCCTTCGAATACGCGGTGCAGATGCGCCGCTTCCCGCCGGAAGACACGCTCGACCACTTGGCGCAACGCGGCGAACTGGACAGCGGGAAGATAGACCGGCTCGCCGCGCGGATCGCGCGCTTCCACCTGCACGAGTGTGCCGTCGCCTCCGCCGATATGCCGTGGGGCGAACCGGAAACCATCGCCCGCCCGGTCGCGGAAAACTTCCAGTTGCTGGCCGAACGGCTGCCGGACTCGTCGCTGCTGAAACAACTGCAGGACTGGAGCGAGGCCGAACACCGCCGCCTGACGCCGGCTATGAGCGGGCGCAAGCTCGCCGGTTTTATCCGCGAGTGCCACGGCGACCTGCATCTGGGCAACCTCGCTTGGGTGGACGGCGAGCTGGTGATCTTCGACTGCATCGAGTTCAGCCCGGCTTTGCGCTGGATAGACGTGATCTCCGAAATCGCGTTCTGCTATATGGACCTGCTGCACCGCGGACAGGACGAGCTGGCGATGCGCTTCCTGAACGCTTGGCTGGAGGCGACCGGCGATTACGAGGGCATGGCGCTGCTGCGCTATTACGCGGTGTACCGCGCAATGGTGCGAGCCAAGGTTGCAACATTGCGCGCCGGTCAGGCGGGCGGCGAGGCCGAGCGAGTCGAAGTTGATTCCTGCCTGCGGCTGGCCGAACGACTGATGCAGAGCGAGCCGCCGCAACTGTGGATCACCCACGGCCTGTCCGGCTCCGGCAAGACCACGCAGACCCAGTCGCTGTTGCAGCGGCAGGGCATGATACGGCTGCGCTCCGATGTAGAGCGCAAGCGGCTGTCCGGACTGGATGTGCTGGCGCGTAGCGACGGCGGGGTGGGCGAGGGGCTTTATACGCAGCAGGCCAGCGAACACACCTACCGGCATCTGGCTCATCTCGCCGAAGGCCTGTTGGATGCCGGATGGTCGGTGATCGTCGATGCCGCCTGCCTAGAGCGCTGGCAGCGAGACTTGTTCCGCGATCTTGCGCGGCGGCGCGGCGCGGGATTTCGCATCCTGGATATTCGGGTCGAACCCGCCGTGTTGCGCGAGCGTATCGCCAGGCGCACCGCACAGGGCACGGACGCCTCGGAAGCCGATCTGCGCGTGCTGCAGCGCCAGCTGGAAACCGTCCAGGCGCTGGCGCCGGATGAGCAGGAGAGCGTTGTCGCGATTGGCGGTTGAATGGATGTCGCCGCTGTAGTTATTTTTTCACCGCTCTGCTATGGTGCGCAAAAGACAATAACGATATCGGGGAGGGGCAATGAACAAGGAAGAAAAGTTGCTCGCTATCAGCCAACTGGTATTCGAGCTGAGCATCACCAGTAGCAGCACGACTGATCTGGATGCGCTGCTGGAACGTCTGTTCGGGATTCTGTGCACTTATCGTGAGTTTTCGCTGCAACCGCGCGGTGCGGTGGTGCTGCTGAATCCGCGCGGACGCTATTTCCAGGTCGCCCAGTTCGGTATGGAGCCCGGCTGGAAATCCGATTTCCGCTGGGAAACGGGCATGTTCGCCTTTTCCGATATTTCCGAAGCATGCGTGATCGAGATCATTCCGTTTCCGAACGACGAGAGGCAACAAGGGCTGCTGTTGCCGTTGCGCATCGACGGACAGGGTGTCGGCTACACCGTGTTGTTCACCGTTCCGGACTACCAGCCCACCGAAATACATCTGGATTTCATGAGCGATCTGGCGCGGGCGCTTTCCGGCCTGGTCCAGCGCGCGCTGACCAGCGAGACCCTGCGCATACGCGAACTGGAACTCGAAGAAGCGCGCGCGGATGCCTTGCGCAGCCTGGGCGTCGCGTCCGAATACCGCGACAACGAAACCGGTTGGCACATCATGCGCATGACCAACTTCGCTCAGGCGATCGCCAAGGCGATGGATCTGCCGTCGGCGCAACGCGAACTGCTGTACGTCGCGGCTCCCATGCACGATGTCGGCAAGATCGGCATCGCCGATGCGGTGCTGCTGAAGCCTGGCAAGTTCACCCCGGAAGAATTCGAGACGATGAAGACGCACACGCAGATCGGCGTGACGATTCTGGCCGGCAGCGATTCGCTGATCGCCGCCGCGCGGGACATCGCCGGTTCGCATCACGAGCGCTGGGACGGCAAGGGCTATCCGCAGGGGCTGTCCGGCGAACAGATACCGATACTGGCGCGCATCTGTTCCGTCGCCGACGTGTTCGATGCCCTGACTTCTCGTCGTCCGTACAAAGAGCCGTGGACCGTCGAAGCGGCGCACGACTGGATACTTTCCGAATCCGGGAAGTATTTCGATCCGGCGGTGGTGCGCGCCTTCGAGGCGGCGATGCCGGAAATCCTGCGCATCCGCGAGCTGTATCGCGACGACATCATCGATCCCAAACAGGTGCTGACGCTGCCGCCGCTCGCGCCGCGCGCGGACGCCTGGGTGGCATGGGACGACAGCCTCAGCGTGGGCATCGACATCATCGACGAGCACCATCGTTACCTGTTCGACCTGATCAACGATCTGCACGATGTGGTCAGCGGCAAGCGTGGCGCGCGCGAGGTGGCCCGGTTGGTCAAATCGCTGGATGCCTATGCCAAGGTGCATTTTCGTGCCGAAGAGCAGATGATGACTCATTATGGTTTTACGGGGCTGGCGCGCCAGAAAGAACAGCACCACGCCTTCGAGGCCAAGATCCACGAGTTCTACGAAGAGCTACATGCCAATCCGCTGGTCGCGCAATTCGACGTGCTGGCCTACCTGCGCGACTGGCTGGTCCACCACATCCGGGTCGAGGATGCCAAGCTGCGCGCGCTGGGCCGGGCCTGATTTCAGTTGCCGTAAACCCGGATAATCGAATAGACCGTCATTCCGGCGCAGGCCGGAATCCAGTTCATCATATAAACCCGCGTAGCGGACAAAGCTGTGTTTCGGATGTTGTCCCACTGCGTGGGAAGCGGTCAATCATCTGGATTCCGGCCTACGCCGGAATGACGGGGATGAGCTAGTCGAGGTAAAGGAAATAGGCCGCCGCCGTTGCAATTGCGGCGACCAGCAGGCCGATGACAAGTGCGCGCTTCCCGGCGCGGGATGGCATGTTTACCCTGTCCAGCGGACGGGGATCGCCGCACTTCGGGCAGGGCGTATGCACGGTATGCGCCGACACCGGGCTGCGGTCGAGTATCGTCGGGTCGGATTTGTAGACCGTCGCGCGATGCTCTTTGACAATCAGAGGCGTCTTGCAGGTGCGGCAGGGTTCCGTCTCCTGCGGTTTGAAAGTCGCCGTATCGCACTTGCAGTGCGGGCATATTCTCGCGTTCTTGCTTATTTCCTTCCCGCAATCGGGGCACTTGAGCAGCATCTGGGCAATCCTTGGGTTGATTCGGCACAAGGCTTGTGCCATTGCGCGAATCTTGCACCAAGCGTTGCGGGGCATCAAAGCCCGCGGGGATTCGAGCAGCCCATCGCGGCTAAAATTATCGAAGGGCCGCTTTCCAGGTGCGTAGGGGCGCGGCGCGCCGTGCCCCTACTAGTTGGCGATCTTCCAGGAGCCGTCCGGCTGGCGGCAGGCGTTGCCGTAAGCCTTTTCCTGCTTGCCGCCGACGGTGACGGTGGTCTGGTATTCGCGACAGTTTGCGCCGCTGGCAGCCTGATAGGTGCGGGTCGGCGTTGCGGAAACATCGGCGCCGGTATTCGGGTTATGCCAGGAGCTCCTCTGATTATCGCGGTTGTATTCCAGTGCGGATCGGGCCTTGCGTTCGTCGCTTTCGTCCATATAGCGCCCCATTTCGCTGCCCACATAGGCGCCGAGTATCGTTCCGGCAATGATGGCGGCAGTTCGGCCTTGTCCTCCGCCCACATTGGCGCCCAGCACCCCGCCCAACACACCGCCTACGACGGCGCCACCCTGTTCCTTGGTCTGGCAGGCGACCATGGGTGCGGCAAGGACAGCAATGAGCAGTAAGGTCAGGAAGTTTTTCATGATGAACTCCTTTGGGTAAGCTTCAGTTGCTATCGTAGGAAGTTCGTTGCCGGGAATACATACGGCTAACTCTGTATTTTTGCGCCTGTCGGTTCCATCCGAAAATTTCGGTTGAAATTCAAACGAGCGTTTGATACGCTTGTTTTTCGTGTCCGTATTGCGGCGCAATCGTCATGAACGGACGATCGCCTTTTACCTTGTTTCACCTATTTACCATCGCCATGCGGCGGGGGATGATCCCCGAGAATATCGAGGGCGCGTTGCGCACTTGAGCGATACCACACTAATATTTACCGAGGTTACTTATGACCGCACTTGCCAAACCCTACGTCCCGACCCTCTTGCTGATCGCCTTGCTGGCTGCCTGCGGCGGCAAGGACAAGGCGGCTCCGCCCGGCGGATCCGGCGGGGGTATGCCGCCGCCCGAGGTGGAGGTGATCGCGGTCGCCGCCGGCGAGGCGACGATGACCCAGGATCTGCCGGGACGACTGGAAGCCTATCGCACCGCACAGGTGCGCGCCCGCGTCGAGGGGGTGGTCGAGAAGCGATTATTCAAGGAAGGCAGCGAAGTGAGGGCGGGTGCGCCGCTGTACCGCATCGATGCGCGCAGTTACCGCGCGAACGTAGCGGCGGCGCAGGCCGATCAGGCGATCGCGCGCCAGACTGTCGAGCGCTACAAGTCGCTGCTGGAAATCAAGGCGGTCAGCCGGCAGGAATACGATCTCGCGGTCGCGAAAGCCAAGCAGGCCGAGGCCGCGATGATCCGTGCCGAGGAAGACCTGGAGAACGCCAACGTACCCGCGCCGATCTCCGGCCACATCGGCCGCGCAGCGGTGACCGAGGGCGCGCTGGTCGGCAAGGGCGAGGCCACATTGCTGGCGACGATAGAGCAGCTCGACCCGATCTACGTGAACTTTACCCAGTCCGGCAATGAAGTGCTGCGGTTGAAGCAGTCGGTCGCGGCGGGCCGTCTGAAGCGTGCCGATTCGGCGGAGGTGGAGTTGTTGATGGAAGACGGCAGCGTGTTCCCGCTGCCGGGCGAGGTGTACTTCACCGACATGGCGGTCGATCCGGCCACCGGCTCGGTGTCGTTGCGCGCCGAATTCCCCAATCCGCGCCGCGACCTGCTGCCGGGCATGTTCGTGCGCATCCGCTTCCCTGAATCGGTCGCCGAGAACGTGATCCGTGTGCCGCAGCGCGCGGTAATGGCCGGGCCGGAAGGGCAGTTCGTAATGATCGTCGGGCCCGAGGGCAAGGTAATGCCGCAGCCGGTGAAGACCGGCGGCATGGCCGGGACCGACTTCGTCATCGCCTCCGGCCTCAAGGGCGGCGAGCAGGTGATCGTCAACGGCCTGCAGAAGGCGCGTCCGGGCACGGTGGTCAAGCCGGTGCCGTTCGGCGCTGCCGGAGCGGAGTCGAATGCGGCATCCGCCCCGGCGTCCGCTCCCGCAAACCAGCAATAAGGCCGCGCCATGTTTTCCAAATTTTTTATCGACCGTCCCATCTTTGCGTGGGTCATCGCGCTGATCATCCTGCTGGGCGGCGTGCTCGCGTTGCGCGGCCTGCCCGTTGCGCAGTACCCGTCGGTCGCGCCGCCGGCGTTGGCGGTGACAGTCACCTATCCGGGCGCGTCGGCGCAAGTGGTTGAGGAAACCGCCGTCGCGCTGCTGGAACAGGAGATGAACGGTATCGAGAACCTGCTGTACATGGAATCCGCCGCCGAACTGGGCCGGGGCAGCATCACGCTGACCTTCCAGGCCGGTACCAACCTTGATCTCGCCTCGGTCGAAACGCAGAACCGCATCAAGCGCGCCGAGGCGCGCCTGCCGGAAGAGGTGCGCCGCCTGGGCATCACCGTCGCGAAGTCCGCGCGCAACTACGTGATGATCGTTGCGATGATTTCGCCGGACAAGAGCTACGACAACGTGGCGCTGGGCAGCTATGCCGCGGGCAACGTGCTCGACAGCATCCGCCGCGTGCCCGGCGTCGGCGAGGCGATGCTGTTCGGCACCGAGTATTCGATGCGCCTGTGGCTGAAGCCGGAGAAGCTGCAGGGCTACGGACTGTCGCCCGCCGACGTGTCGCGCGCGGTGCGCGCGCAGAACTCGCAACTCGCCACCGGCGAACTGGGGCAGCTGCCCAATGCGCCGGGGCAGGAACTCAACGCGGTGATCGTCACCAAGAGCCGGCTGTCCACGCCGGAAGAATTCGGCGAGATCATCGTGCGCACCAATCCGGACGGCTCGACGCTGCGCGTGAAGGACGTGGCGCGGGTTGAACTGGGGGCACAGGATTATGCAGTGCGCGCCCGCATCGACGGCCAGCCGGCGGCGGGCATCGCCATCCGCCTGACACCCGACGCCAACGCGCTGGACACCGTCAAGGCGGTCAAGTCGCGCATGACCGAACTGGGTAAGTTCTTCCCCAAGGGCGTCGATTGGGTCGTGCCTTACGAGACCTCGCAGTTCATCGACATCTCGATCAGGGAAGTGCTGAAGAGTCTGGCCGAGGCGTTGGTGCTGGTGTTCCTGGTGATGTATCTGTTCCTCGGCAACCTGCGCGCGACCCTCATCCCGGCCATCGTGATCCCGATCGCGCTGGTCGGCGCGCTGGTCGGCCTCTACTTCATGGGGTACTCGATCAACGTGCTGACGCTGTTCGCGATGGTGCTGGCGATCGGCATCGTCGTGGACGACGCCATCGTCGTGGTCGAGAACGTCGAGCGCATCATGGTTACCGAGAACCTGCCGCCGCGCGAGGCGACCCGCAAGGCCATGGACCAGATCGTCGGCGCGATCATCGCGATCACATTGGTGCTGTCCGCGGTGTTCATCCCGATGGCGTTCTTCCCCGGCTCCACCGGCGCGATCTACCGCCAGTTCGCCGTCACGCTGGTGCTGACGATGGCGTTCTCCGCGTTGATGGCGCTGACACTGACCCCGGCGCTGTGCGCGACGTTGCTCAAGCATGTGCCGGGCAAGAACGACATCGTGCCGACGGGCGGCATCCTCGGCTGGTTCAACAAGTTCTTCGCGCGCACCACCGAGCGCTATACCGGCAGCGTCGCGAAGATCGTGCGCAAGACCGGCCGCTACCTGCTGGTCTATGCGGCGATCCTGATCGCGATGGGCTGGCTGTTCAACAAGCTGCCGGGCAGCTTCCTGCCGGAAGAAGACCAGGGCTATTTCATCAGCATCATCCAGCTGCCGGCCGGCGCGACGCAGGACCGCACAGTGGAAGTGCTGTCGCAGGTCGAGCAGTATTACCTCGGCTTGCCCGAGGTCGAACGCGTAGTCGGCGTCGCGGGTTTCTCGTTTTTCGGGCGCGGTCAGAATGCGGCGATCACCTTCGTGCGCCTGAAGGGCTGGGATGAGCGTCCCGGCAAGGACAGCAGCGCGCCTGCGCTGGCGCGTAAGGCCAACATGATGCTGTTCCGCATCAAGCAGGCGATGATCTTCGCGATCAACCCGCCGCCGATTCCGGAACTGGCGGCCGCGGGAGGCTTCGACTTCCGCCTGCAGGATCGCGGCGGCATGGGGCGCGAGAAACTGCTGGAAGCGCGCAACATCGCGCTGGGCATGGCGATGCAGAATCCGGTGCTGGCCGGCGTGCGTCCCGAAGGGCAGGAGGCCGGGCCGCAGCTGTTCCTCGACATCGACCGCCTCAAGGCCGAGACGCTGGGCGTGTCCATCACCGACCTGAACGAGACGCTGCAGTCGCTGATGGGCGGCGCCTACATCAATGACTTCGTGCGCCAGGGCCGCGTGCTGCGCGTGCAGATGCAGGCCGAGGCCGAGACGCGCCGCACGCCGGAAGACATCCTCAAGGTGTCGGTGCGCAACAACAAGGGCGGCATGGTTCCTCTGTCCGAACTCGCCACGGCGAAGTGGATCGCCGGCTCGCCCAAGCTCGACCGTTACAACGGCCTGCCGGCGATGAAGATCGCCGGCGGCCCCGCGCCCGGACGCAGCACAGGCGAGGCGATGACCGCGATGCAGGAGATCGCCGACAAGCTGCCGCCGGGCTTCGGCTTCGAGTGGTCCGGCACCGCGCGCGAGGAGATACAGTCCGGCGCGCAGGCCCCGATGCTGTTCGCCGTCTCGCTGATCGTGGTGTTCTTGTGCCTGGCCGCGCTGTACGAAAGCTGGTCGATACCGTTCGCGGTGATGCTGGTCGTGCCGCTGGGCGTGTTCGGTGCGGTGCTCGCGGTCACGCTGCGCGACCTGCCGAACGACGTGTACTTCAAGGTCGGCCTGATCGCGATCATCGGCCTGTCGTCCAAGAACGCGATCCTGATTATCGAGTTCGCGCGCCGCATGCAGGACGAAGGCATGGAGCTGATAGACGCGACGCTGGAAGCGTGCCGTTTGAGGTTTCGCCCCATCCTGATGACTTCCATCGCCTTCATCGCCGGGGTTACGCCGCTGGCGATTTCCACCGGCGCGGGCGCGCAGAGCCGTCATGCAATCGGCACCGGCGTGATGGGCGGCATGCTCGCCGCCACCGTGCTGGCGGTGTTCCTGGTACCGGTGTTCTTCGTCGTGATGCGCCGCATCTTCCCTGGCCATGCGCGCAAACATGTCGAGCATGAGGAGAGTCTCCATGAATAAGGAATTCGCACTCGCCGCCATCGCGCTGGCCCTCGCCGGCTGTTCGATGGCCCCAACCTATCAGCGCCCCGAAGCGCCGGTCGCCGCTGCGTGGCCGGCCAACGTCAAGCTCAAGCTCAGCGGCGAGATGGTGCGCAGCGACCGCTGGCAGGATTATTTTGCCGAGCAGCGTCTGCAGGGACTGATCGCCGCCGCGCTGGAGCACAACCGCGACTTGCGCATCGCCACCGCACGCATCGCCGAGGCCCGCGCGCAATACGGCATCGTGCAGGCCGACCGCCTGCCTAACGTCAGCGCGACCGCCGGACGCAATGCGTCGCTGACACCGGCGGGCGCATCGTCGTTCACGCCGAACGCGATCCACAGCCAACGCTACGACGTCGGCCTCAGCCTGCTGTCGTTCGAACTGGACTTCTGGGGACGCGTCGCCAGCCTGAGCGCGGCAGCCAAGGCGAGCTATCTCGCGACCGAGGAGGCGCAGCGCGCATTCCGCCTGTCGCTGATCGCCGATGTCGCGAACGCCTACCTGTCGCTGCTGGAGTTGCGCGAACGCGCCGAACTCGCCGCCGCCACCGCGAGGACGCGTGCCGAATACCGCGAGCTGACGATGCGTCGCCGCGAACAGGGCGTGTCCAGCGACATGGATTACCTGCAGGCCGAGGGCGCATACCAGGCAGCACTCGCCGAGCAGTCCAACCTGGAGCGGCAGCAAGCCGCCGCCGCGAATCTGCTCGACCTGCTGGTCGGCCATCCGGTCGCGCAACTCAAGGATCTGCCGTCGGGCCGCCCGCTGGCCGGGCAGAACATCGGTGCGGCGCAACTCGCCGAGTTGCCCGCCGAAGCGCTGCTGCGCCGCCCCGACGTGCTGGCCGCCGAGCAGCGCCTGATCGCCGCGAACGCGAACATCGGCGCGGCGCGCGCCGCCTTCCTGCCGCGCGTCACGCTGACCGGCAGCGTCGGCACCGCCAGCCGCACGCTGGCCGGTCTGTTCGATTCGGGCAGCGGCGCGTGGAGCTTTCAGCCGTCGCTGGCGGTTCCGCTGTTCGACGCCGGGCGCAACGCATCCAACCTCGACGTCGCCGAGGCGCGCAAGGTGATCGCGGTCGCCGACTACGAGAAGACCATCCAGCAGGCGTTCCGCGAAGTGGCGGACCTGCTGAACGCGCGCGAACGACTCGCCGCCCAGCTCGCCGCGCAGGATGCGAATGCCAAAGCACAGGCACAGCGACTTAAACTGGTCGAGGCGCGCTACCGGGTCGGTATCGCCAACCACCTCGAACTGCTGGATGCGCAACGCGAATCCTTCGCCGCGCAACAGGGCGCGCTGCAGGTGCGTCGCCTCCAGCTGGCCACCGCGACCCAGCTCTACAAGGCGCTGGCCCGCGGCACCGAGGATGCGCCTGCCAAGGTAGAGGAGGAGCGCAAGCCATGACCGTCGCTGTCAGCGAACAGACGCGCGAGCGCCTGCTGAGCGCGGCGCGCGAGGTGTTCTCCGAGTGCGGTTTTCAGGGCGCGACCGTGCGAGAAATCTGCCGCCGCGCTGGGGCCAACGTCGCCGCGGTGAACTACCACTTCGGCAGCAAAGACGCCCTGCTGGCCGAGGCGTTGCATTTCGAATCGCTGAAGCTGCTGCAGGAGACCAACGCCCAGGCCGATGCCTGCCCAGAGGTGCGGTTGGGCCTGTTCGTCCGCGATTTCATGCACATGCTGCTGGACGAGAACAGCACCTCGTCGCAATGCAAGATCATGGCGCGCGAACTGGCCGACCCCACTCCCGCGCTGGACCAGATCGTGCGCGAAGCCATCGCGCCGCTGCACGACTACCTCGCCGGCCTGGTGCGCGAGATCGTCGGCGACGGGGTGAGCGATATCGAACTGCATCGCTGCGTGCACAGCATCACCGGGCAGTGCCTGTACTACCACCATTCCCACCCCGTGCTGCAACGCTTGCACCCCGAACTGCGCTACGACGGCACCGAGATCGACGCGATCGCGAAGCACATCGCCGATTTTTCGCTGCAAGGGTTGAAGCACCTCGGCAAGCAAGCCTGATTCACATCCCTCTGGAAAAGTACATAGGCCGGAATATCTAGATATTCCGGCCTATTGACGCTGTGCGACGGTGCGGGGAGACTGCCGGTCGGTTCAGGCAGCCATAAAGATGGAATCCGTGGGCTTTCCCCAATCAATAATGATCGTAATCAACAACCGTAGGAGTAAGCACGTGAAATTGAAATCAAAGTTATTGCTACTAATCGTCTCCACGATGTTTACAGCATGTACGACATACCAGAAATCGGGATTTACTGGGGGCTACGAGGAAAAGGAAATAGAACCTAAAGTGTATGATCTCTACTATTACTTCAACGGGCCATCAGCATTATTTGAAAACAATCTTGAAAATTGGCATAAGCGGGCAGCAGAGTTATGTGGGGGCAAAAAAAATTACGATGTAATTGAGGGGCCTGATCAAGTATTAATTCCTCAGGCTAAGCATGGAAAAATCAAGTGTAAATCATAGGCCATTAACCCATGAAAATAGGATCCGACTCGATTTATCACCGAGCAGCATTTAGGCAGGAATTCGAGTCTGACCCCAATTAACCCGCCCCCAATTAACCCCGATACATCATGCACAGACTACTCCTCACCCTTCTCGTCGTACTTGTCACTTCCAGCGCAAGTGCCAGAGAGTACGGAAACTACGATCCCAAGCGCTTGCTCACAGTTTCAGAAACGCCTGCGGGAAAGAACTATGGCTTCGATGGTGCGTATCTCGACCAAATGCTGAATGATTTGTCGGCTCATGCGAAGAACTATCCACCGCAATTCGACACCCCACAAGATAAGCAACGCGCCACCCAAGATGTGAAGGCATTGTCGGGAATGCTCGACATTTTGATTAACGTTCCAAATCCAAACCCGGAGCTTCTTGTCCGAGCTGGTTACGTCAATAGCATGGGTCACAATCTCGATATTTCCGGGGCAGCCGAAAAAACTAATTCAATCTTCTTGCGGCTACTTGCAGCGGTACCTTCCGATCCGCGAGGTAATTACATGTATGGAACCTTCTTGGCCGGTGTGGGCAAGCCCAAGGAAGCGCTTCCATATCTTGAGAAGGCGCTTGCCGTAGGCGTCGTTGACGCCGCATACGCTATCGGTATGACGTATTTATCCCTCGGGGACAAAGAACAAGCCTTGAAGAGCCTTGAGAATTACAAACAGCGCAAGCCGAGCGATGAAAACGTCGTCAAACTCATTGATGCCATTCGTAATGGAAAGATCGAGATTAAGAGCAAAGGTAATAGGTGACACACCACGGTTTCCCAAAAAATCCACCGGGCCGGACTTGATTCGGAAACGGCTGCAAGATTTCTCCCATCGCCGCCGTTTTGGCAGCGTTAAGTCGGAGTCGCTCTGATTACATATTGTATGGGTAATGCATCTTCTGCCGCGATTTCAGGATCGGTTCCTGTGCATGCGGCCAAGGCTTTAATCGCCGGTAAATATTTGTCGCGATCGGGCTCGGGAAAAATTCTGGATGCGCCATCTGCAATTTGAAAGCCCGCGCTGTTAAACATTTCAAATATCGTTTTCCGCGTAAACCAGCGCAAATGCGTTTTGTCCATCAGGCCGGATCGTTCGTACCTGAATTCACCGCAACACAATCTGGCTTGCACACTCCAGTGCTGCGCATTAGGAATGCAGGCGACGATACTGCCATGGGCGGGAATTACCTTGCGTATCTTTTCGAGTAATCCCCATGGATTTTTCAGATGTTCGAGGCTATCCCCGAATATCCAACAATCACAAGCGAGTTCGCCCTTCAGCAACGGCTCATCGACCGACTCGATATCCAGTTCATAGACACTGTCACAATATCGCTGCGCCAGCTTTGCATAGTTTGGTTCTACTTCGACGCCAATGTATCTGCAATGCGGATTGATCTTTTTGAACTCCCTTGCCAATGCGCCCGAACTGCAGCCAACTTCGACAATAACACTGGAGTCTGCTGGAATTAATGCCAGCAAATCGGGATTGTGGTGATCATGTACAGGTGTTTGGTCCATGTTTTTGAGGATAGGAAATTCAACCGCACAAGTCAAATCAAACTCGGCGCGCTCGGAATCTATGCGGACCGCACTCGTTGCTTGACGATGAAACGCCGGATGGGTTCTACTCTGTTCCCGTCGTTCAGCGCAGTGGCGGGCGCAGCCCGCTGGGTATCCGCGGAGATTAACAGGGCCAAGCCCGATTGACCCATGACGGAAAATTCACTGGCTTTACCGGGGATACTTAACGATGCGTTCCCTTAAATCGGGCGGCATAAATTGTGAAAAATGAGCGATGAGCAATAACCCGAAATCGGTTCCGAAAAATAAGCGAGGAGAAACCGGTAGTCCTGCCGGGAGCCGCCCATCAAAAAACGCAATTGAAATCGTGAGCGCCACCAGGCTTTCGGAAAACGATTTCTGGAGCAAGTCTGCGTTGGGGCTTTCGCTTAAACGTCATGTTGGGCAGGATGTAAGGTTGTCCGTCAACATTGCGTTCGAGAATACACGCGGTCTGTCTGAAGTATTTAATAACGGTATCGCTCAAGCCGACGACGATGCCATTCTGGTATTCATTCACGATGATGTCTGGATAGATGAAGCCAATTTTGGCGATGTCGTCATTGCCGGGTTGGAACGTTTCGATGTGATCGGGGTGGCGGGCAATCGCCGCCGCGTACCCAATCAATCGGGCTGGGCTTTTATCGATCGGCAATTTACCTGGGACGATAAGTCAAACCTGAGCGGTCGTGTGGCGCACGGCAAAGAGGCCTGCGGCCCGGTATCCGATTTCGGTGCCGTGCCGGCTGCATGCGAATTGCTCGATGGTGTGTTTCTGGCCGTCAGAAAGCGCAGCCTGAAACAACGCGGCGTAATGTTCGATGCGCGGTTCGATTTTCATTTTTACGACATGGACTTCTGCCGCAGCGCACGGACGGCCGGGTTACGGCTGGGCACTTGGCCGGTCGAATTGACGCACCAGAGCGGGGGCGCATTTGGCAGTCCGCAATGGAAAGCAATGTATCGCCAGTATCTGCGCAAGTGGGATGAGCCGTTGGCAAATGACGATGCGGCATTTTTGTCGCCTGCCGACAGGGAGATGCAACAGGCGGTAAATGAACTACTTTCAATCGCTTTGAAGCAGGAAAGCTCGGATCAGGTGGCGTTGGCAGAAAATCTGTATCGCGAAATCCTGAAAATCCAGCCCAGAAATGCAGAGGCGAACCATCGGCTCGGAAGGATAGAGCGCAATCTGAAAGGCGTTCTCGCCGCTTTGCCGAGGCTGGAGATCGCCGTGATGGAGCAGCCGGGAAGCGAGCAGTTCTGGGTAAGTTATATCGACGCACTCATGCAAACGGGGTCAGCCGATATCGTGGCCGATGCCTTGGCGCTGGGCCAGCAGCACGGCCTCGGTCGCGAGGCAGCGCAAGTGCTGGCGGCAGAGTTGTCGAAAAAAATCGATGCGGAAAAGGCTGTCCGGCAAGAGTCGGGCGCGGCCTCGTTTGGTATCCACATTTATCAGATTTATTACTCGGAACAGACGCAACGCGACAACGATGGCGGTTTCATCGGCCTCGACAGTCTCGCCAGACCTGACTGGCGAGAGTATTGGCCGATCAGGAATTACTTGCAGGGCAATCGTCTCAACGAAGACGACTACTATGGTTTTTTCTCGCCGGAGTTCAAGTCCCAAACCAATCTGGACGCTGCCGCTGTCCTCGAATATGTGAGAGCGCATGCGGATCAGGCAGATGTGTTCCTGTTTTCGCCATTTTTCGAACAGGGGGCTTTCTACCTCAATATGTTCGAACAGGGGGCGGCGGAGTCTCCGGGGATCGGGGCTGTATTTCGGGACTGTGCCGGCATGATCGCGCCGGATGAGAATCTGGCAACTCTGGTGATGGACTCCCGCAACACCGTCTACTGCAACTACATTGTCGCCAAACCGGCATTTTGGAATGCATGGATGGAGAAGTGCGAGTCGATTTTTGCCGTCGCCGAGGAAAACAAGACCGCGCTGGCAGGAAGCCTGAATGCCAGCACCGACGGCGGCGTTGCTCCGAACAAGGTTTTTGTGATCGAGCGCATCGCGTCGCTCTTGCTGGCCACGCAACGGCACTGGAGGGTAAAAGCCTACAACCCGACGCAGCTACCTTATGCGAAGGGGAATTTCGCCAAATATCGGCATGAATTGCTCCTCATGGATGCCTTGAAAATAGCGAGTGTGGAGCAGGGGTATCCCGAATATCTGGCCACATTCTCGGAAGTCAGGCAGTCGGTGATGGCGGATATTTTGCTGTCGGAAGGGGTGTAAGGCCCGATTACTCCGACAGGCTAGGGGCCGCTCAAATATCTCAGCAAACAAGCCTGATCCACCTGTCTAGGAAAATGCCTAGGCCGAAATATATAGATATTTCGGCCTATTGACGCTCTGTAGCGGGATGGTCAAACTGCCTGCCGCCAGAATAAACGAATGAAAATGAATAGGGCGACGCTGGCGCATGGAAATTGTGATCTGCCTCCCATTGTTTTTATATCAGGCCTTGCTGCCTGCATAACAAAAAAGGCCTGAAAAATCATGATTCTTAAAGATATTGAAGCCAAGGCGCATTTCGTTCGCACCCTTGAGTGGATCACGGCAGTAATGCATCGCTACTCTTTCCCGATACAGTTCGACGTGGTGCACATCGCTCATGGAAATGGGAATGAACTCGGCGAAAAATATGGTGCGCAAGAGGCCTTCAGACAGCTTGTCGCGGTAACGAATTCATTAAGGGATACGTTTGCGGAAACCGACTTGGTTGCCAGAGATGGTAGCGATCTCTGGGTGATTGTTCCTTATATGCCGGCCACAGAGAAAATTTATGACAAAGTCGTCAAGATACTGCAAGACTCTGTTCACGACGGTTTGTGCATAGTGGAGCGTGAAATCTCGATTTTTTCCCTCCCGATGCATCTGACTGAGCTGGGCGAAGATCCCAGCAAGCTAACCGCGTTGGAATTCCTGTCGCACCTGAAAGACAATAGGCATCGTTACAGAAGCCATCATTTCTGCCTGCCCTCAAGTGTGTAGCTGAATGGAAAAGAGTTAGGGAAGCGCTGAACAAGTATGGTTTTGTCGTTCCCGCGAAAGCGGGAACCCAGTTAAATCAACCAGCTGGATTCCGGCTTTCGCGGGAATGACGACTTAATCAGTATTTCCTTGGTTCAATCAGTCCAGACAAAGCTTAGCAAAGCCACCTTGAATTACTCTCCCGGATCTTCTCCGCTGCAGCTGAAAATCCCGTTCGCCGTTTCCCGGAGCATCCATCTGGCGACAATCAGATGTCCTGATCGCCGATTTTGGCGGGTAGGCGGGCCAGCAGCACCTGAATCGACACTTTAAATCCTGATAACCATGGAATCTGCATTCGTCGCTTGACGGCAAAATGCAGGATGGGTTCTACTTCGCCCCCGCGCCGAGCAAAGCAGTGTGCGCGTCTACCGCAGGGCATCCGCTGAAGATTTGGAAAACACAATCCAACAAGCGGAGCCGCTGCCGATTAAACCAGAGGGGGGAGAAGATGAAAAAATGGTGGGGCGATCTTTCGCTCAAGAACAAGCTGCAGATTCCGGTGCAGCTGATCCTGATGCTGATTCTGCTGACCGGGCAGCATTTCGCGTTCGTCTGGTTCGAGGAGCGCATGCTGGACGAGGTCAAGCACAAGACGGCACTGTCCGCCGAGGTGGCATTCCGCGGCATGAACGCGTTGATGCTCAACGGCGAGATTAGCGATCCGGAGCGGCGTAAACAGGTGCTCGAAGGGGTGCAGCGCGACAAGCAACTGAACTTGGCCGAGGTGCGCCTGATTCGCGGCAAGCCGGTGCAGGATCAATATGGTCCGGGTACGGCGAGCGAACAGCCGCAGGACGAGATGGATCAGGCAGCCCTGTCTGGCGCAGGGACGCAAGTGGGTGCGGTCACGCGCGCCGGCGATCGGGCGACCTTGCGCATGGTCGTGCCATTCTTGGCCAGCAAGGATCACGGCGGCGTCAACTGCCTGCAATGCCATGCCGTGCCGGAAGGTTCGATCAATGGCGCGGTGAGCGTGGTCGCGGACGTGTCGCACGAATATGCGTTCATCAGCCGGGCCAACATCGTATTGTGGGGCGCGCAGGTGTTCATTCAGGTCGTGCTGTTTTTCGTCGTCGGCGCGGTGATCAACCATGTGATCCGACCGGTCAGGGATTTGCAGCAGGTCATGCTGGCGATACAGAGCAGCGGCGACCTGACCCGGCGCGCGCCGGTGGGCGGCAACGACGAGATCGGCCAGACCTCGCGGGCGTTCGATGCGCTGATGGACAGCTTGGCCGAGGCGCTACGCCGGGTGCATGCCGGAGCGCAGGATGTGATGAATACCGCGGCGAAGCTGGCGGGCGTTTCCGGCAAGGTGACCGAGGGCTCGCTGGTGCAAAGCGAAGCGGCGGCCTCGACGGCAGCCTCGGTCGAGCAGATGACCGTCAGCATCGGCTCGGTCGCCGACAGCACCGAAGAAGTGCGCAGGCTGTCCGGGGATAGTCTGGCGCGTACCCGCGAGGGCAACGAGAGCGCGGCGGAGATGATACGGGAGGTGCGCCGCATCGAGGAAACGGTCAGGCAGGTCGCCGCCTCGGTCGAGGAGTTCGTGCAGAGCACCCGTTCCATCGCCGGCATGACCCAGCAGGTCAGGGACATCGCCGACCAGACCAATTTGCTGGCGCTGAATGCGGCGATCGAGGCGGCGCGCGCGGGCGAGCAGGGGCGCGGCTTCGCGGTCGTGGCGGACGAAGTGCGCAAGCTGGCCGAGAAATCGTCGCAGTCTGCCGGGGAGATCGACGGGGTGACCACCGCGTTGAGCGAAAAGGCAGAGCGTGCCGAGGTCGCCATCGAGAGCGGCCTGACTTCGTTGCATGCGACGCTGGAACACATAGACCGCGTTACCGTCATGCTGGATCAGGCCGGCAATTCGGTCGGCGAGGCCAGCCACGGCGTGAACGACATCGCGGCGGCGGTACGCGAACAGACTCAGGTCAGCGCCCAGGTTGCGCGGCATGTCGAGAACATCGCGCGCATGGCGGAAGACAACCATGCCGGCATCATGCAGACCGCCGACGACATCCGTCACTTGGGCGAATTGGCCGAGGAACTGGAAGCGGCGATCGGGCGATTCAAGGTGTAGCCTCGGATCGGTCGCCCCTTGGCCACTAGGGGAGGCCGGTTTTCCTGCGGTTCCGGCGCGATGCCGTTTCGAGCCGGATGCGTCTGGAGCATCCGGCTCAGATTCGAATATCGAAGCCGGGAGTAAAGGCATCCCGGGCCTTTGATACAATCCCGCCCATTCATCCAGCGGGAATCCATCATGCAAGAACTCACCCTGACCCGTCCCGACGACTGGCACCTGCACCTGCGCGACGACGCGTTGATGGCCTCGGTGCTGCCGGACACCGCCCGCCAGTTCGCCCGCGCGATCGTGATGCCCAACCTGCGTCCGCCGGTGACGACCACCGAACAGGCGCAGGCCTACCGCGCGCGCATCCTCGCGGCACTGCCCGCCGGGATGAGCTTCGAGCCGCTGATGACGCTGTACCTGACCGACAACACGGGCGCGGAAGAGATCAGAAAAGCCAAGGCCAGCGGCATCGTTCATGCGGTGAAGCTGTATCCGGCGGGTGCCACCACCAACTCCGACGCGGGCGTGACCGACCTGCGCAAGACCTATGCCGCGCTGGAGGAGATGCAGCGCTGCGGCATGCCGCTGCTGGTGCACGGCGAAGCGACCGGCGCCGACATCGACATCTTCGACCGCGAGGCGGTGTTCATCGAAC
This sequence comes from Gallionella sp., assembly GCA_023229845.1. Taxonomy (GTDB): domain Bacteria; phylum Pseudomonadota; class Gammaproteobacteria; order Burkholderiales; family Gallionellaceae; genus Gallionella. The sequence goes on along the minus strand of JALNYK010000011.1, from coordinate 13,530 downwards.
GCGTGATGCAGCCCCTGCTGAAGGATATGCCTGAACTGCGCGTGGTGTTCGAGCACATCACCACCAAAGATGCCGCGCAGTTCGTCGCGAGCGCGCCGGACAACATCGCCGCGACCCTGACCCCGCAGCACCTGCTGTACAACCGCAACGCGATGCTGGTTGGTGGCATCCGGCCGCACTTCTACTGCCTGCCGATACTGAAGCGCGAGACGCACCGCGAGGCGCTGGTGCAGGCCGCGACCAGCGGCAGCAAGAAATTCTTCCTCGGCACCGACAGCGCCCCGCACGCGCAACACACCAAAGAGAATGCCTGCGGCTGCGCCGGCTGCTACTCCGCACATAGCGCCATCGAACTGTATGCCGAGGCGTTCGAGCAAACGGGGGCGCTCGATAAATTGGAAGCCTTTGCTAGCTTCCACGGTGCGGACTACTACGGCCTGCCGCGCAACACCGGCAAGATCACGCTACGCCGCGAAGAGTGGCACATGCCCCACACCGTCGAATTTGGCGGCTCCAAGCTCGTGCCGTTGCGGGCGGGCGAGGCGATGAAGTGGAAGCTGATTCGGTAATGAGGTATTCATCATAACCATGCCAAGCTTTGTCTGGGATCGAGAGCCATCTGAAGCATACGGTGAGCCATACGAATACGGAGCACAAGAGCAATTTGCTCGGGAGGCAAAGGCAGTAGTTCAACGGTTGAAATCAATTTACGAATTGAAGAACCACTCATTTAAAGTGACAGATCAAACGGCGCAACGTGCGGTCTGGATGCTTCAAGTAGATGCGCTGTCGGCTTTATCAGACGCAATTGAGCTGATTGGAGAAAAAAATTTTCGGGTTGCATCTAGGTTGTTCCGAGACATAGTTGAAACTTTGGATGTTTCGTACTATTTTGCTCTTGCAGGAGCGTCCGCAGAGGCAAACCTTAGCAAGTGGTATCAGAACGAAATTATCTTACATCGAGTATTTCGGGATTTTGTTAAGCACCACCACAGCCCAGAGCGAGCGGAGCACTCACGTGGCGTTTACACTGACCTCAGCAAATACACGCACAGAACATTTCGCACTCTGGGTATGAGCTACATACTTGGTCGTGGTGATACGGCAATTTACGATGGATTCCGGGACCATAATAATTTCAACGTGCTGCCCCACGTGGTGTCATTTTCATATGCGATTCTTGCAGGCCTTATAAAGCGATTTGTTCGTTACGGAGTCGATACGAAGCAAATAACCTCGGATGAAGAGGTTGCCTTGTGGGCAGAAACCCTTGAGAAGGAAACAATACCTAGGCGATTTGGGCGGGGCCCCGGACAAATAATGCGTGGCCCAGCCGTTCTTCTTGATGAAGATATTTTTGAAAATGGAGAGAGCGGTGAGGCAAGCGTTAAATAGTTTAATGGAACAACTAGGGTCAATATTTTGAGTGACATTTTCCAACCCAACTACGGAGTGCCGTCATGAGCGCCACTACTCTTGAGATTCGTCCGGACCTGAAAATTCAACTCGACCATCTGGCGGAAGCAAGCCATCGTAGCGAAAGCGAATTGGCAAACGAAGCGGTGTCGCTTTATCTTGCGCAGCAGCGCCGCATTTCTGCGCGCATACAGGAAGGTTTGGCACAGGCGCAACGCGGTGAATTTGTGACGGACGAGGAGATGGAGGCGTTCTTCTCGTCGGGACTCGCGAATTAACAGTCGGTCGTTTTCCATTCATGCTGGCTTACCGCGTTGACGCGGTTGAAGTGCAGATTTTGTCGGTGATCCATACGGCCAGAATGTGGCCAGAAAATTTGTGATTGATATGCCGTTATCCTCTTACCTGAATACCTCCCCGGTCCTCGGCGACCGCATCTATCTGCATCCTTCTTGCAAGGTCATCGGCGACGTGACGCTTGGCGACGACAGTTCCGTCTGGTGCAACACCGTGTTGCGCGGCGACGTGAACCATATCGCGATCGGGCGCGGCACGAACGTGCAGGATCTGACCATGGGCCATGTGTCGCACAAGACGCCGGACAAGCCGGAAGGCTCGCCGCTGATCATCGGCGACTATGTGACGGTGGGACATTCGGTGATCCTGCACGGCTGCACCATAGGCAACGACTGCCTGATCGGCATGGGCTCCATCGTGATGGACGATGTGATCGTCCCCGACCGCGTGATGATAGGCGCGGGCAGCCTGATCTCGCCGGGCAAGGTGCTGGAGAGCGGCATGCTGTACATGGGCCGTCCCGCCAAGGCGGTGCGCAGGCTCACGGACGAGGAGATCGCCTACCTGCGCTATTCCGCGGAGCACTACATCAGGGTGAAGGACAATTACCTGAACGGAACAAAAGCTTAATCATCAGAAAATCAGTTGAACATGACTACTCTCAGCCAGCAGGACATCGACCGCATCAACATCAATCTGGAAACCTCGCGTATTGCATGGAAAGAATTGCAGGTTTTCTTCGCCAGCGGGGCCGTGATTCTCGTGGGCGAGGGTCTCGACCTCGTCGAGGTGGCGGTGCAGATATCCAAGGACAACAAGGCGCAGGTGGCGCAGTGGCTGGAGTCGGGGCAGATCGCCCGCGTTTCGGATAAACAGGCGCTGGCGTGGTATGAGTCGGATGCCGAGGTATGGGCGGTGGTGGCCAGGCCTTATGTGCTGGTGCAGGCTGCGGAAAGCCTGCACTGATGGAACTACTGGCCATCTGACTAGGCTGTCAAAGACAACAGCCTAGTCATTGGTCATAGGGGCTTATGGGAGCCTCTAAAAATCTGTCGCACCGGCGAAGGCCGGTGCCCAGTTGATTAAAAACGCTGGATTCCGGCCTGATGGAACTACTAGCCATTCGACTAAGCTGGCAAACAACGCCAGCCAAGTCGCTGGTTATTTGCCGGAATGACGAAATCCGGATTCTTGGAGAAAACCTTATTTTTTCTTCTTGTTGTTGTCCTTGTTGGTGCCCAGCGCGGCTTCGATGCGCTGGCTTAGCGTCTTCAGGATCTTGATGCGCGCGAAGTTCTTGTCGTTGGCTTCGACCAGCGTCCACGGCGCGATCTCGGTGCTGGTATGGTCCACCATGTCGCATACCGCGTGCTCGTATTCCTTCCATTTCTTGCGGTTGCGCCAGTCTTCCTCGGTGATCTTGAAGCGCTTGAAGCCGATCTTCTCGCGTTCCTTGAAGCGGCGCAGCTGTTCTTCTTCGCTGATCGCAAGCCAGAACTTCACGACGATGATCTTGTGGCGATTCAGCTGCGATTCGAAGTCGTTGATCTCGCTGTAGGCGCGCATCCAGTCGGCCACGGAGCAGTAGCCCTCGACGCGTTCGACCAGCACGCGGCCATACCATGAGCGGTCGAAGATCGTCAGCCGGCCGCGGCGCGGGATGTGCCGCCAGAAGCGCCACAGATAGGGCTGGGCGCGCTCCTCCTCGGTGGGGGCGGCGATAGGCACGATGTTGTACTGGCGCGCATCCAGCGCACTGGTGATGCGGCGAATCGCGCCGCCCTTGCCGGCCGCGTCGTTGCCTTCGAACAGCACGACGACGGTGATGTCGCGGAATCTCGGGTCGCGGGTCAGCATCGCCAGCTTGCCCTGGTATTTCTCCAGTTCGGCCTCGAAATCCTTCTTGTCGATCTTCTGCGTCAGGTCCAGCGTCTTCAGCACGGTGAGCTGGTCGATCGACGGCAGCGGCGGCGGCGCGGAGACCTCGGCGGCCTTCTTCTTGCCGGCCTCGCCCACGCGCTTGCGTATCGCATCGAGGATGGTCTTGCCTATCGTCAGGGCGCGGTAGCGCGGGTCGTAACCTTCGACTATGGTCCACGGTGCTTCGGCGGTGCTGGTGTGACGGATCACGCGTTCGTTCACCACCAGGAACTTGTCGTACAGCTGGTAGTGCTCCCAGTCGCGTTCGGTGACGCGCCAGCGGGTCTTCGGGTCTTTCTCGAGGACCTTCAGGCGCTTTTCCTGTTTCTCCTTCGACAGGTGCATCCAGAATTTCAGCACCAGCGCGCCTTCGTCCACCAGCATCGTTTCCATGCGCTTCGCGCGCTCCAGGCTCTGGTCGAGATCGGCGGTCTTGGTGTGGCCCATCACCCGGTTGAGCACCGGCCAGGTGTACCAGGAGCCGAGGAATACGCCGATCCGGCCCTTGGGCGGCAGCGCGCGCCAGAAGCGCCACATCATCGGCCGGTCCATCTCCTCGTCGGAGGGCTCACCCATGCCATGGGTCTGCACGAAGCGCGGGTCCAGCCATTCGTTGAGCAGATTGACGATCTCGCCCCGGCCCGCGCCGTCCACGCCGCCGATCAGGATGATCACCGGAAATTTCGCCAGTTTGGCCAGATCCATTTGCACATCCAGCAGCGCTTCGCGCAGTTTGGGCACTTCCGCGTCGTAAGTGGCTTTGTCTATCTTGTGACCGAGTTCTGCGGATTCGAACATGATGTCCTCCTTATAGAAATTCGGGGGTGATGGCCAGGCGTAACGTGGTCTGCGCCGTTCCCTCGCGCTCGCGGTGGCTGAACCACCATAGCCCGCCCTTCTTGATGCTCAGCGAGCCGCGGCTGCCGAGCAGTTGTGCGGCGACTTCGCCCAATGTCGGCTGATGGCCGACGATCAGCACGGTGTCCTTGGCATCCGCCCAGCGTGCCGCCTGCAACACCGCCTGTGCGGATGCGCCGGGGGCGATGGTGGGGGCCAAAGTGTAGTGATCGGTGAGCGCGGCGATGGTCTGCCGGGTGCGTGCGGACGGACTGACCAGGATGCGGGCATCTTTCGGCAGATGTTGACGCAGGAACGCGGCGACCTTCTCGGCCTGTTTGATGCCTCTGGGGGTCAATTCGCGATCGAGGTCGGGGATGCCGTCTTCCGCTTCCGCATGTCGCCACAGGATCAAGTCCATTTATGCCTCCCAAATATTACGATTTGCCAAAGCGAAGATACCGTATACACTGTTTCCGTCACTTTACTCTGGGGCATATGACATGACAACCAAAAAGACAGAAGCAAGCATTGCGCCGACGACGCCAAAGAAGGTTCCCGTTAAGAAGGCCGTTTCGTCAACGCTTGACGCGGCTGTAAAACCCGAGTCGGCGGCGAAAAAACCGAAGAAAGAGTCCAAGGTTAAAGTGGTGCGCGACAGCTTCACGATGCCGCAGAATGAGTATCTGAAAATTGCAGAGATCAAGGAAGCTGCTTTGCAGGCCGGGGTGCCGGTGAAGAAAAGCGAAGTGTTGCGCGCCGGGCTGAAAGCGCTAGTCGCAATGAGTCCCGCGCAATTGAAGCGGGCGTTGGCCGGACTCGAAAAGATCAAGACGGGCCGCCCGAAAAAACACTAGGCGTCGGCCTTGATCGGCGAGTTGGTCAGTTGTTCGAGCAGTTCGCGTTGGGCGCAATGGGCGGTGCTGCGGCGCATGTTCTTGCGCTGGTATTGCCCGTTGCCGTCCATGTCCCAGGCTTGACTGTTGTCCTGCAGGTAAACCTTCAGGCCTTCGTCGATCACGCGCTTCTTCAGCTTCTTGTCGAGCAAGGGGAAGCACACCTCGATGCGGCGGAAGAAGTTGCGGTCCATCCAGTCCGCGCTGGCGAGATACACGTCGTGTTTTAGGTCGTTGCGGAAATAGAAGATGCGCGAGTGTTCGAGGAAGCGGCCGATCACCGAGCGCACGCGGATGCTTTCCGACAGTCCCTTGACGCCGGGACGCAGCGCACACACACCGCGCACGATCAAATCCACTTTCACGCCGGCCTGCGAAGCTTCGTATAGCGCGCCGATGATTTCCGGTTCCAGCAATGCGTTCATCTTGGCGATGATCTGGGCGCGCTTGCCGCTCTTGGCGAGCGCGGTTTCGTTGCGAATCGCGGCCAGCATCTGGCTGTGCAGCGTGAACGGCGATTGCCACAGATGGTTCAGTTTGCGCGCCTTGCCGAGACTAGTGAGCTGGCTGAACACCTCGTTCACGTCGGTGCAGACCTCTTCGTTCGCGGTGAACAGGCCGAAGTCGGTGTACAGCCGCGCGGTGCGCGGGTGATAGTTGCCGGTGCCGAGATGCACGTAGCGGCGCAACCTGCCTTCCTCGCGCCGCACCACCATCAGCATCTTGGCGTGGGTCTTGTGGCCGACCACGCCGTACACCACATGCGCGCCGACTTCTTCCAGCCGGTTCGCCCAGTTGATGTTGGCCTCTTCGTCGAAGCGCGCCAGCAGTTCCACCACCACGGTGACCTCTTTGCCGCGCTGCGCCGCGGCGATCAGCGCCTCCATCAGCGCGGAGTCGGCGCCGGTGCGGTATACGGTCTGTTTGATCGCGACCACGGCGGGGTCGCTGGCGGCCTGCTGGATGAAATCGACCACCGGCTTGAACGACTGGAAGGGGTGGTGCAGCAGCACGTCGCCTTTGCGGATCGCCTTGAATATGTCCGCGCCCTTTTTCTGCAGGATGTTAGGGATGCTGGGGACGAACGTCGGGAACTTGAGGTCGTTGCGCTCGACCAGGCTGGGGATTTCCATCAGTCGCACCAGATTGACCGGGCCATGCACGCGGTACAGGTCGTCCGGCGACAGCGCGAATTCCTTGAGCAGCAGCTCGGTGACCTGCGGCGAGCAGTTGTCGGCGATCTCTAGGCGCACCGCGTCGCCGAAGTGGCGTTGCGGCAGCTCGCCCTGCAGGCTGAGGCGCAGGTTCTTGACCTCTTCCTCGTCGACGAACAGATCGCTGTTGCGGGTGACGCGGAACTGGTAGCAGCCCAGTACCTCCATGCCGGCAAACAGCTCACCGACATGCGCGTGCAGGATAGAAGAGAGGAACACAAATCCGTGCGGGCAACCGCTGATCTCCGGCGGCATCAGGATCGTGCGCGGCAGCACGCGTGGCGCTTGCACTATGGCGCGCGCGGAGTTGCGCCCGAAGGCGTCCTTACCCTGCAGTTCGATGGCGAAATTCAGGCTCTTGTTGAGCACGCGCGGGAACGGGTGCGCAGGATCGAGGCCGATCGGCGTCAGTACCGGCATCACCTCGCGGAAGAAGAAGTCCCGGACCCAGGCTTGCTGCGCCTCGTTCCAGTGGGTGCGGCGGATGAACTTGATGCCCTGCGCGGCGAGCGCGGGGGTGATGTCGCTGTTGAACAGCTGGTATTGGCGCTCGATCAACTGGTGCGTCTGTTCGCGCACCAACTTCAGCATCTGGGCGGCGGTCATGCCGTCCACGCTGACGGCGAGACTGCCGAGTTTGACTTGCTCCATCAGGCCGGCGACGCGGATCTCGAAGAACTCGTCGAGGTTGCTGCTGACGATGCACAGGTATTTCAGCCGCTCCAGCAGCGGAACAGAGGGATCTTCGGCTTGGGCAAGCACGCGCCGGTTGAATTCGAGTTGTCCGAGTTCGCGGTTCAGGAACTGTTGCGGGGGATATTTTTTGGCCATATGTAGGGGCGCGATTTATCGCGTCCAGATCTGTTTATGTTCGCGAGTGGGCGTGATACCCAAAGGGTACAAGAACCTCTTCGAGGTGAATCGCGCCCCTACAAAATTGCAGCCCGAAAACGAAATTAATTCTTCGGTGGTGTGTAACCTTCGGGCATCTGCGTGTCTGCGCCGAAGAAGTATTGCTCCATTTGGGCCGCCAGATATTTGCGTGCTTGGGCGTCGGCGAGGTTCAGCCGGTTTTCGTTCACCAGCATGGTTTGAAACTTGATCCAGCCCTGCCAGGCCTCCTTCGAAACGTTGTCGAATATCCGTTGCCCGAGCGGGCCGGGGTAGGGTAGACGATCCAGTCCTTCGGCTTCGCGCCCGAGTTTTACGCATTGCACCATTCTTGTCATTTCGGTCTCTCCGGGTGTGTGATTATGTTGCGCAATTATGACACTGCGATGACATTTTTGCGCGTGTCATATGGCGCTGAGCCCGTAAATACGGGGGTGCGACAATATGACGCATTCCCAGATAAATGTGCTGCATCGATAATCCCCGCACATTTTATTGGGAGAACTGGCAATGCAATTCAAACGTATAACCCTGTGCGTGGTGCTGGCCGCAGCACCCAACGCTTTTGCCGCCGAGACGGCCATGCTGGACGAAGTCGTGGTCACGGCCCCGGCGATGGAACAGCCGCTGGTGGTGACGACTGACCCGCGCAAGCCGCGCCAGCCGGTCCCGGCGCACGACGGCGCCGACTACCTGAAGACGATCCCGGGCTTTTCGGTGGTCCGCAAGGGCGGTACCGACGGCGACCCGGTGCTGCGCGGCATGGCCGGTTCGCGCCTGAATATCCTGCTGGACGGCGAACATATCCTCGGCGGTTGCGGCAACCGCATGGACCCGCCCACGGCGTATGTATTCCCCTCTTCCTATGACAAGATCACGGTGCTGAAAGGACCGCAGACCGTGCTGCACGGTCCGGGCAACTCGGCGGGCACGGTGCTGTTCGAGCGTGAGATCAAGCGCGCGGAGCAGGTCGGCACCCGCTTCAAGGGTGCGCTGACGCTGGGCAGCTTCGGTCGCAACGACGAGATGCTGGATGTCAGCAGCGGCAGCGAGCAGGTCTATGCACAGGGCACGCTTACCCATTCCGATGCGAACGATTACAGCGACGGCAACGGTCAGGCGGTTCATTCCTCCTACACCCGCTGGAGCGGCAACGCGGCGTTCGGCTATACGCCGGACGACAACACGCGCGTCGAGTTGACCGCCGCAAAGAGCGACGGCAAGGCGGCCTATGCCGATCGCGCGATGGACGGCGTGAAGTTCGCGCGCGACAACGTCGGCCTGAAATTCGAGAAGCGGCGCATGGGCGGCACGCTAGACAGCATCGAGGCGCAGCTTTACTACAACTATGTCGATCACGTGATGGACAACTACAGTCTGCGCACGCAGGCTGGCATGAAGATGGTCAGCAACCCGGATCGCGAAACCGCCGGGGCGCGTGCGGTGGCCGGACTAAGCTTGAGCGATGCCACCTACGCCAAGGTGGGCGTGGATTATCAGAGCAACAAGCATACGTTGCGCTCGACCATGAATCAGGCGACGACGCCCTATGAATTGCTGCCGCGTGCCGAAGACGCCAACTTCCGCAACTACGGGCTGTTCGGCGAGATGACGCACGACATGGCGGAAGACAGCCGGGTGATCGGCGGCCTGCGCATGGACAACTGGCATGCCGAGGACAGGCGCGCGGCCATGTTGGCGGCGCGCGACGCAAACAACGTGATGTACATGGTCGCCAACCCGACTTCCGGGCAGAGCCGCGACAAGACGCTGAGCAGCGGTTTCGCCCGTTATGAGCGCGACTACGATGCCGCGACCTTCTATGCCGGCATCGGTCACACCCAGCGCTTCCCGGACTACTGGGAGCTGCTTTCCGCCAACAAGGAAAGTCTGACTACCACCAGCGCCTTCAATACCAATCCGGAAAAGACCACCCAGCTCGACATCGGCACGATCTACAAGGCCGGACAGTGGTCGGCCTCGGTCTCGGGCTTCTACAGCAAGGTCAATGACTTCATCCTGATCGAGTCGGGTGTTGCCAAAGCCGGACCGGTGCGAACCATCACGGTTACCCGCAACGTCAACGCAACGACCTGGGGCGCGGAAGCGGGCTTGGCCTACCAGCCGGCGAACAACTGGAAGCTGGATGGCAGCCTGGCCTATGTGCATGGCACGAACGACACCGACGGCGTAGCGCTCGGCCAGATGCCGCCGCTGGAAGGGCGCGTGGGCGCAACCTACGATAACCGCGTCTGGTCGGTGGGCGGCCTGCTGCGCATGGCCTCCGCCCAGGACCGCTTCGCGGTGAATCAGGGCAACATCGTTGGCCAGGACATCGGACGCACCGGCGGCTTCGGCGTGTTCTCGCTGAACGGCGCCTACCGCGTCGGCAAGAGCGCGCAGATCAGCGCCGGTATCGACAACCTGTTCGACAAGAACTATGCCGAGCACATCAGCCGCCGCGGCAGCGCGGTGACCGGTTTCACCACCACGGCGCGTATCAACGAGGTGGGGCGTAACCTGTGGGTTAAGGCGAACGTCGAGTTCTGAAGATTGATGTTTGAAGTCGAAATGAAAACCGCCGGAGACCCCGGCGGTTTTTTTATGGGTGCGACCAGCTCACCGCGCCGGTGTAGGCCGTACCCAGCACGATCACGCCGAACACGATGCGGTACCAAGCGAACACCACGAAAGTGTGGTTGGAGATGAACTTGATGAAACTCTTCACCGCCCACATCGCCGCGACGAAGGAGGCGACGAAGCCGACCGCGAACACCGGCAGGTCTTCGATGCGTAGCAGCGCCCAGTTCTTGTACAAGTCGTAGGCGGTCGCGGCGAACATCGTCGGAATCGCGAGGAAGAACGAGAACTCCGCCGCCGTCTTGCGCGACAGGCCGAAGATCAGCCCGCCCATGATGGTCGCACCCGAGCGCGAAGTGCCGGGGATCATCGCCAGCGCCTGCGCGAAGCCGACCTTGAGCGCATCCGGCCAGCGCATCTCGTCCACCGACAGAATGCTGGGATGGTAGGCGCGCTTCTCCACGTAGAGAATGACGAAGCCGCCGACGATCAGCGCGGTGGCGACGGTGATCGGGTTGAACAGCAACTCCTTGATCGTCGAGTGGAACATCAGCCCCAGCACCGCGGCAGGCAGGAAGGCGATGAAGACTAGGCTCGCGAAACGCTGTTCGGCAGGTTCGCTGGTCAGACCGAGCGCCATCTTCTTCAGCCGCTCGCGGTAGTCCCAGCACACCGCGAGGATCGCCGCGAGCTGGATCACGATCTTGAACACCTTGCTGGTCTCGTCGTTGTAGTTCAGCAAGTCGCCGAGAATGATCAGGTGGCCGGTCGAAGAGATCGGCAGGAATTCGGTCAGCCCCTCGACGATGCCGAGGAGGGTGGCCTTGAGCAGCAGGGTGATGTCCATAAACGGGATTATTTCCTATACGTTGTCCCTCTCCCTTGCAGGGAGAGGGATAGGGAGAGGGTAGAAACGTCGCCATCCGGGAATATGGTTCGCATCATGCCTGCCGGAGTGTTTCGCATTGAGTCAGTGCAATGCGCAGATTCACCGCCCGCCGCTCCTCTTCGTTCATCTCCACCCAGCGCGTGATCTCGTCGAAGGTGCGCAGGCAACTACGGCACACGTCATCCCCAAGCGCGGTGGAACAATGCCCGGTGCAGGGTGTGTCGGCGTTGACGGTCGCAGGGGAGAGGGGTTTCAGTCGTTGTTGCATGGCGTGATTATACCGGCTTCGTCGCCTGTTCCAGTTTGGTTAGCCATACCAGCGCCTGTTCGCGCGACTCGCCGCACATCTCGGCGGAAGGCTGCAGTCCGGCGCAGAAGGGCGGACGTTCTGCTGTACCGAATGTCTTGCAGCGCAGGTCGTCATCGAGCTGGATGCACGGCACCCCGGCAGGCTTGCCTTGCGGCATGCCGGGCAAAGGCGAGGTGATGGAGGGGGCGATGCAGCAGGCGGCGCAGTGGGGGCGGCAGTTCATGCTCAGTGTTGCCGCAGGGGCAACGTGACTTGCAGTCGCTGTCCAGAAAGCTCGATTTCGTTCCAAGTTGGCGCAGCGATTTTAAATTGACCGCGCTCGATTTGCTCCAGATGTTTGCTGAACTGATTGTTGCCCGGTAACGACAGGGAGCCGACGAGCCGATATTCATTGTTAAAGCTTTGCATGACAAGGGCAGCGCCGGTGTCACCCCACTGATATTTGATCAGAACGACGGCCTCCTGTGTATGGTCTCCATTTAAATCGACCAGCCATACCGTACATTGCGACTCGGCGTTAAAGCAGCGTTGCAGTTGCCAGTTTTTGGATTCGGATTGCATTGCTTTCAGCAGGCTCTCGCTGAGAATCGCATTCGCAGGCAGGGCATGGAGACGTTGCCGAATTTCATCGGTCGTCAGCGTCTTGATACCCTCCGCAGGCTGGTGGCGCTGCTTCTGTGCGAGCACTTGCTTGGCTTTGGAGGCGAGAGTGTCGCGGTCGGGATGGTTGATGCCGGATTCCAGCGCGTGCAGCGCATCCTGCCCGTATTTTCCGGCCTGCCAGCGCAAATAATCGAAATCGAACTTATCGCTGGCGACGGTTTGGCTGGCTAGGCGCAGCATCTGGCTATTCACTGCGATGCGCCGTGCATCGGCGATGGGCGAGAGCAGCAGCAGCAACCCTAGACACAGCACAGCTGCCGCCCACATATTGGTCTTGCCGATGGAAGCCAGCCATCCCTCGCGGCGCAACGCCGATGCGGCATAGCCTGCCACATACAGCGTAGCCATGACCACGACGAAAATGCCCCATACCCGGTCTTCGCTCCAACCGTGCTGTGCGATGCGCAGCCCCATCGCCCACCATGCAACACCGACCACGACAAGCAGCCCGAGCCAAGCCCAAGCGAGCAGTTTGCTTAGATATTTGCCATAAGGCGGTATGACGCGACCATCCTGATAGGCCGCATTGACGAAACTGATGCATAGCGCCGCACACCAGAGCAGGATGAATGCGGCGCTATGCGTCTTGAACAGCAACTCGACTCCGGTGAACGGCACGGCAGCGACCCACACCAGAACGAACATCATCAGCAACGGCAGTAACCAAGCCAGCATGGAAAGCTGGAAGCGGCGCAAGGTGACTACCATCTCGGCGCGCGCCAAGGCCAGTGCGAAAGCGGTGCCGAATGCGATGCTGGTAACCGGAATGGCAAAAATGGATTTCTGTATTAGCTCGCGCATGAAATTCAGGCCGATCAGATGCAACAATTCCGATCCGGCGTAGAGCACGATCCAGAACACGCCGGTCAGAAACCCGGCGCTGATACACAGAATGACATTGCGCCAAGCAGTTTCAAACAGGTCGTGATATGGCCAACTGCGGTTTCTTCGGTCGAAATGCGCCAGTAAGGGAATCAGCACAAAACCCAGCACCGTAGCGGCCAACAAATCGGAGGGGCGGGCGGGGGGAATGCCGTCAAAATCCCCCATACTGGTCGGAACGTTATCTGCCCAGCCGCTGTATGCACCGAGCAAGGGAAACAGGAGGGCAATCGCGGCCAGCAAGAAGATACGCCGTTGCCGAGTGAGCGAAGAGATACCTTCCGTCAGGTAGATCGCCAGCGGCAACGCGAGAGAAAAATAAAGCAGGGTGCGCTCGCTGAGCGGATCGGTCGCAGGCCAAACCTTTAGTTCGTGAGTTTTCCACAGGCCCCACAGCGCCCAACCCTGTACCGCGCCAACCAATAGCAATTTGCGTAGCATGACGCCCCCGTATTGTGATGCGGAATCAAGCCTTGTGATAAACCTGCGCCCCCTGCTTCACGAACTCCACCGACTTCACTTCCATTCCTTTTTCCAGCGCGGCCTGTTCGTCCACGCCCTGTGCCGCGGCGAAGTCGCGTACGTCCTGGCTGATCTTCATCGAGCAGAACTGCGGGCCGCACATGGAGCAGAAGTGGGCGATCTTGGCGGAATCCTTGGGCAGGGTCTCGTCGTGGAATTCGCGCGCGCGGTCGGGGTCGAGGCCGAGGTTGAACTGGTCTTCCCAGCGGAACT
>JALNYK010000010.1 GCA_023229845.1 Gallionella sp. | reverse complement strand
CCCCCTTAAGGGCCATTGCCGTCCGTCAGATTCATGGGATCCCATTAATAAATAGATGGGAGATTTTCATCCATTTGAACAATTCCCAGTAATCACAACACGATTTTTACCTGCGCGCTTAGCCATGATACATGGCATTGTCTGCGGCATTTAGGATTCCCTCTTGATCTTGACCATGCACCGGGTAGATTGCCGCACCGATACTAGCCCCGACCTTGCAGTCATTTCCGCTACAGTTCATTGGCGAACCTATTTTCTGCAAGATGCACCCTCCAACTTTCTCTATATCATCTTGAGTGCTCACCCCATGCAAAATAACAACGAATTCATCACCACCAAGACGCGCGATGAAACCGCGAGTCTGCACCGCATCTTTCAATCTTTGCGCGATGGAAATAAGCACCATGTCCCCCACATCGTGACCGAAGGTGTCGTTGATCGGTTTGAATCCGTCGATGTCGATAAACAACAGCGCAAAGGGATTTCTTTCGCCGATCACCGCCGAGAGATGCTGAGTAAAACTAGCCCGATTGGGTAGGCCGGTAAGCACATCATGCAACGCCAGATGCTCGATACGTTCACGGTCGGCCTCTTCCTGTGAGATATCACGTACAAGCCCAAACGCGGCATCGACTGATCCGCCCAAAAACATAACACGGTGCGGTGCGGTGCGGCGATTGAAATGTCGCAGCATGATGCTATCCGTAAAAGGTCAGTACGAAAAACGGAGTTCGGCGCTCAGGTTGCGGCGCGGCAGCAGGAAATAGGCATAGACTTTGCGGTCGAACAGATTGTTGATGTTCAGGCTGGCATGGACATGTTTCGAGAGATCGTAACCGACACCGACATCGATCAGAGTATGTGCGTCATAGCTGCCCGGCACGCCCTCAACCACATCAGTATTCTGTGCCGTCCAGTAAACATGGCTGACATACCGCACATCCATTCGTCCATTCCATTCCCCCTGTTGTGCTTTCAGTGCGAAGCCGATAATGCGATCCGGCACATCAGTGAGACGTTTTCCGACGCTAGCCGGATCGGCCAAGTTCTCCAGCATGCGGGTATCGATGCGCGCATAGTTCGCTCCGAGAGTGAGCCAGCTAGCCAGCCGCGTTTCAAGAGCGAGCTCGATTCCGTTCACCCGCGCCCGTCCGGCGTTGATACGCAGCGATTGGGTTGCAGACAACTGCTGCAGATAAACCAGATCGCGCAACTCGGTCGAATACAGCGTTGCACTCAACTTGCTCGCCGCCTGCGGTCGCCAGTCCCCACCCAATTCCCAGGTCGCGCCTTTCTCTGGCTGAAGATCCGGGTCGCCAGAGGTGGTACGTCCGCGACTGGTGGAGGTAGTATAAAGGTCCTGATGGGTGGGTGCGCGGAAGGAGTGACCATACGAGGTACGCAGCGTTAGCGATGCATCATGTCGATAGACGGCCGAGAGCTTGGGACTGAAGGCTGCCACTGTGCGCTCGGGATAGACGTTAGCCACCGGCGGTATTCCGTTGCTGAAATTGCCTCCGCGCGTACGCCATTCATCCCAGCGCCCGCCGAGATAGAACGTAAGTCTATCCGTCGCGCCGAACTCATCCTGCGCGTAGATCGACCAGGTAGACGACCGGCCGTGATAACCGCCATTCACAGCTGTGGCCGATGATGGATCGCGCCATGTGGCGAGCGTCGACAGACGCTGATCAACCGCATCCTGATGCAGCGCCAAGCCGCCCACCATAAAGTGGCGCTCGCCTAGCGGAAATCCAAGCTGCACATTAGCATCCACCGCATGGTTGGGCGTATCAGCGAGCGTACCGCTGCCACTGCTCCAATTAGCGGTAGGACTGGCCAAAGCATAACGGTATTTGCGCACCATACTTGCCAGTTCCACCTTCAACAACATATCGTCGCTGACGGCACCGTCGTAACCCAGCCGGTACTGCGTGCTGGACTCATACAGCGGCTGAAAGGAGAGCAGGGTGAAATCGTAATTGCTCAGCACGACGCGCTTTCCCGCGATGTCCAGCGTACCGCTGCTGACCGTATCGCCCGCCGCATTGCGAAGATAAGAATTGAACGGCGTATGGCGCTGATCGGTCTGCTGGTGGCTGATGGCGGTATACAGCGTCGAGCGCGCATCCAGCTCGTGGAATAGTTTGGCCGTAGCGTTCAGTGTACGCCACGGTGTCCTGCCGAGGTCGCCCACCAGATAGCCCGGCGTACCGTCGCGCGTAGTAATCGCCTGTGCACCGCTAACGGGGATGCCCGGCGTGCAGGCGGCAGGCGGTGGCGGGCACGAGGGTGACTTCACCACGAACTCGTTCACATAGCTGGCGCGGTCTTGGTAGCCCAAGCCGGCAACGATGCCCCATTTTTCGCTCAGCTTGTCGCGGAAATATAGGCTCGCATCAGTACCCGCAGCATCGCCCGATCCCTGACGGATGCGCGCACCGAATTCCTTGCGGTCCGGGCGCTTGCTGATGATGTTGATCACGCCGCCGATGGCATTGCTGCCATACAGGGCCGAGTAGGCCCCAGGCACCACTTCGATGCGTTCGATGTCCTCGACGAATGGCACGCGCCAGTTTACCTTGCCCGACCCAGCATCCTGCAGCGGCTGCCCATCTAGCAGCACCAGCGTCCTCGACTGGTCGATGCCGCGTAGCGACATACTGCTCGTACCCTGCGTCCCTTGCGACTGCCCAAGTGCACCGCCACGCAGGTACAAACTAGGAACCTGTTCCAGCGCATCACCCAGGCGTGTCACATCCCGGTCCGCGATGTCATCCGCCACCACCACGGTCACCGCAGCCGGCACGCGTTCCGCTGCGCTAGTGCTGCGGGTCGCAGTCACTACCAGCTCGGGCAGCATCAATGTCTCCTGCGCCAACGCCGGCGGGCATAATGCAACGGGCAGCAAAGTGCAAATGGCGAGTCTATTTCGAGGGATGCGCATGGCGGCTTATCTCATAAAAAAGGGCGGGAATCTCCCGCCCTTCTGTTGCCTCTGAATAGCTTAGTAGATGTCTTCTTGCGTATTCCAGATATTGAACTTGCCGGTCGGCGTGACCAGACGCGGGTCAGTGATGACTGTCTTAACCTTGCGCGTCTTATCGTCCATCACCACGATGGCGGACTGCTCGTTCTTGCCTGCCCACAGCGAGAACCATACCTCGTCCCCTGTCGCGTTGTACTCGGCATGAACCACCCGCTTCACAAGCTTGCTCTCCGGAAGGCCAGAAAGCTTGACCAGGTTGAGCACCTCAGGGGCTTTATTCAGATTGCCGATGTCGTAGATAGAGACCGACTCGGACAATTCCTTGTCAGGATTCAACGGTGCATCCGCCCACAGGTTTTTCGACTTGGGATGCGTCTTCACAAACAACGAACCGGCACCGTGGTTTTTGAGTTCCTGCACCACTTTCCAGGCATATTTCTTGTGTTTCACTGGGTCGGTACCGATCAGCGTGATGACATCGGACCCCAAATGCGAAGTCGCCCACACCGGACCGAACTTGGGATGCACGAAGTTCGCCCCGCGCCCAGGATGCGGCTTGGGTGAGGTCTCCACCAGCGCGGCCAGCTTGCCCAGTTTGGTATCCACCACCGCCACCTTGTTGGAAGCGTTGGCCGCCACCAGGAAATAACGCTTGGTCGAATCCCATCCGCCGTCATGCAGGAACTTGGCCGATTCGATGGTAGTGGTCTTCAGGTTCTTGATGTCGGAATAATCCACCAATTGGATCATGCCGGTCTCTTTCAGGTTGATCACCCACTCCGGCTTGTGCGGCGATGCCACGATGGACGCAACGCGCGGTTCCGGGTGGTATTCGCCATCGACGGTCATACCGCGCGAGGATACGATCTTCAGCGGCTTGAGCGTATCGCCCTCGGTGATTACGTATTGCGGCGGCCAGTAGGAGCCGGCGACTGCATACTTATCCTCGAATCCTTTGAATTTGGATGTCTCGACAGAGCGCGCTTCGATGCCGACCTTGAGCGTTGCCACCACGGTCGGCTGCTTGTACCACATGTCGATCAGGTCCAGTTTCCCGTCACGGCCAATCACATAGACGTAACGCCCCGAGGCGGAGACACGCGAGATATGCACGGCGTAACCAGTCTTGACGATGCCCCAGATCTGCTTGGTGTCACCATCAATCAGTGCAACCTCTCCCGCATCACGCAGGGTCACCGAGAACACATTCTTCAGGTTGATCTTGTTCATCTGCTTCTTCGGGCGGTCCTGCGGCTTGACCACCAGCTTCCAGCTCTCAGTCATCTCCTTCATGCCCCACTCCGGCGGCACAGGCGGCTCCTGCTGCAGATAGCGTGCCATCAAGTCGACTTCTTTCTCGTTGAAGTCACCAGAGGTCAGGAAGTTCGGCATGCCGCCGGGCGAACCGTAACCGATGAAGGCCTTGAGATATTCCGTCCCTTGGCCAAGCGTAGTCTCAGGCGTCAACGCCTTGCCGGTCGCGCCCTTGCGCAATACGCCATGGCATCCTGCGCAGCGTTCGAAATAAAGCTGGCGCGCCTGATCAAACTCAGCCACGGTCATAGGCGGGGCCGATTGATTTGCATTCTTGTGCATAAGCGCCGAACCGACCGGTGACGTGCCGGTATGGTGCGCGCCGTCTTCCGCCGCTACGCGCGATGCTGCTTGCGCCATGAACGGCAGGGCCGCCAGCACCACCATTGCCGCGAATGCCTTTCGTGTGTACATACTCATAACAACCCCCAAATTTGACTCATTTTTCAGATCATCGCGATCCGCACGCACAATGCGCTGACGGATCGCCTCCTCTTATTCGTCCAACGCCGCAGGAACCAAGACGCGCTTCTCGCCGCGGCCTATGGTCATCAGATCCCATACCAGCAGCACGAAACCGAGCGTAAACATCACGCCAAACAATTCACGCCACCACATGCCTTGTACGAACCACGGATGCCCCTGTGCGGCGAAGTAGCCGATCCAGCTGGAGCCTTCGATAGCGCGTTCAATCTGTGACTGCACATAACCGGACACCAGCATGGACATGGTCATGCCCACCATGCCGAGGTTGAGCAGGCCCAGCGACCACTTCCATTTCCAACCGTTGCCGGGTAGCTCACCCGACATCCACACGTCTCCTCGCCACTTTTGCACCGCCAGGTAGAACATGGCGATGATGATGGTGGCGTAGGCTCCGAAGAATGCGAGGTGACCGTGCGAAGCCGACCACTGTGTGCCGTGGGTATACAGGTTGATCTGCGGCAGGGTGTGCATGAAGCCCCACACGCCCGCGCCGAAGAAGTTGCCGAAGGCGTGTGCGATCAGCCAAGCCATGGTCGGGTGGTTGGAGTTCTTTGCATGGCGTGCGCCCGCGTCGAACACCGCATGCACCACCATCGCCACCAACGGGATCGGTTCCAGCGCGGAGAAGAAGCCACCGATGCTGAACCAGTATTCCGGTGTGCCGATCCAGAAGTAGTGGTGGCCGAGTCCGAGAATGCCGGAGCCGAACATCAGTGCGACCTCGATGTACAGCCAAGTCTCGACGATCTTGCGGCGCACGCCCAGCACTTTCATCAGGCCGTAGGCCATGATGCAGGCGACCATCACCTCCCAAGTTGCTTCCACCCACAGGTGGATCACCCACCACCACCAGTATTGGTCGATGGAGATGTTGGTGGTGTAGAACATACCGGCTAGGTAGATACCGAACAGCGCCAACATATCCAGCACCAACACCCCGGCGATACCGGTGTAGCGTCCCTTGCTGAAGGTGGCTGCTACATTGAAGAAAACCACCAACACGCTGACCACGATGCCGATGTCGGCCCAACGCGGTGCCTCGATGTATTCTCGACCTTCATTGATCAGCCAGATCGAGGACTCCTTGCCCGGACCGATCTGCACAAACAGGTATACCAGCACCACGACCGTGACCGCCGCTGTCAGCACCCAGAAGATCAGATTGCCGAGTTTCAGGCCGACCACCTCATGCTGCGACTCCTCCTCCAGCAACCAGTACACCGAGCCGAGAAAACCGTACAGCATCCATACCACCAGCGCGTTGATATGCACCATGCGGTTGACGCTGAAATCGAGTACGCCGTAGAGGAAATCCGGATACAGGTATTGCAGTCCGGCTAGCATGCCAAACAGCACCTGCGCACCGAACAAGGTAATGGCGACGATGAAATACTTCACCGCCAGTTTCTGCCCACCGTTCAGGTTGGCGCTGTCACATATTCCTGGCGTAGCCATGATCATTTCTCCTGTTCGATGGACTTGAAGTTGTAGGGGAAGCCGTTGGTGTCGATGCTGGACATCCATTTCAGGAAGGCCACTACGCCGCGCGCTTCTTCATCAGTGATATCCAGCTTAGGCATGCGACGCCCCATGCTGTTGTGCAGCTTGTCTGACGGATCTTTGATGAACGCCAGCATCTGCTCCTCGCGTATCTCCTTGGTGCCCCAATACTGGTCGAGCCAGGCCTTGGTCAAGTCGGGGGCGTAGTAGGCACCGTTGCCCAGCAGGGTATGGCAGTTCATACAGTTCTTGGATTGCGTGGTCAGCTTGCCCAGCTTGACCAGCGCCTCGGCTTCCTCTTCGTTCAGCTCCTTGCCGAATAGCGGCTCCTTCGCGCCGATCACCGGCACCTGCACGCGGCGCTGCTCATCGAACTTGTATTCGATGCGATGATTGATCACCGAATACGCCGGCACCCGCGTCGTACCCACACTGATCTGCGATATCGTGTCCATCGTCAGCAGCATGAGTACGACGAACGAACCGCCCGTTACCCATATCGCCGTCTTGCGCCAGAACGATTCCGACGCCCACCATTGATCCGTTGACATAGCTTTCTCCCTTTCTTGTGTTAAGAATTTATGAACTCTTGGCGGGCACAGTTTCTGCCCGCGCATGCGTGCCGACGCACAGATGCCAGATCCCGTGCGGCGCGAGCAAATAGCCCAGCAACATGCACCCCACCACTGTCGCCCACAGCGGGTGGGACAGCAGATTGGCGGCTTGTGCCAGAACCAGCGTGGAAACGAACAGGCCCGCATAAGACAGGTAGGCCAGCGGCATCAGCCATCGCACAGTCCTGATGCGCGCATAAGCGAACAGCAACGCATAAAGCGCGCCAAGCAGGATGACCATGGCCGAAGCAAAGAAAATCGTGAAGAAGTCGGAAAGACTGGCTGGTTCGATCATATCCCCCCCATGTTTGCCAGCAGCAATTGATTCATTGCTCGTAAATGTATTCCTGCGGCACAAAAGATGCAAGCAATATGAATATATTGATGCGCATCCTGTGTTGAATCGATCACCGGCCTATAATTCGCAACCAAACAGAGACTGAAGAACCCTCATGCAATTGAATCTATCTACCGATATCGCGCTGCGCACCTTGATCTATCTGGGTCGAAAGGATGGGATTGCCACGATTTCGGAAATCTCCGAGTCTTTCGGAATCTCCCGTACGCACCTAATGAAGGTGGCTATGACGCTGGTCGCCGAGAAACTGCTTCTCAGCGAGCGCGGCAGGAATGGTGGCATACGCCTTGCGCGAGATGCGTCCGATATTCGGATCGGTGACGTGGTAATGCTGATGGAAAGTAACTTGGCCCTGCTATTCTGCATGAAGGATGAGGCGATAGATAGCGACTGCACGCTACTCCCGGACTGCCGCCTACGGGGAATCTTATTTAACGCACAGAAATCTTTTTTCGCAACGCTAAACGAAAGCACTCTGGCAGATTTGCTACCAGGCAATCCCAATAAAAAATAGCCTACCCTTTGACCAGCCCTTACTGTCAGATCAAGTCTGAGCCACTACAAATAAGCTGATTTGTTCGTGGCGAATGCATTCTAAACATGTACCGATACAGAGCCACCACTCAAGGTGTCTTGACCGGACACTCCGTAAGATTTTGCTAACTCCATAATTCGAAGCATGACTTGGCTATCACCACCTTGCACCTCGCTTGAGGGCAATGAAAGCTCTGTCGATTTCTGGTAAGCAACCAACTCCTGAATACTGACTTGTCCGTCCTTATTGGAGTCTGCTGCAGCAAAACTCTGGGACAAGTTAGTCAAATCCTGAGGCGACCCACTGTTGGCATTCATACGCATGCTTTGCAACTGGCTGCCAAGCTGCTCCGCAAGATTCCTGACGCTATCGGACATTTCTTGTTTGGTGATTTTGCCATTGCCATCACTATCCAATGCCTTGAAAACATCATCCACACTAGGAGGCCCATCCGAAATGCCTGTCGATGAGGCGAGATTAAAGGCATTTTGGAAATCGCTCTTTTCTAAATAGCCCTGACCTTTCGTGTCCAGCTTCGAAAACAGCTTGTCGGTCATTCTTGATGGGTCTGGGCGCTGCACTCCCCCCATCACGGCCGACGACGAGCAACCCCCAGAACCACAAATTGCATTATTCATAACAAAACCTCCATCGAAGTGATCGCCTCTACCGCCGAAACATATTTCTAGCCGAACTGACATGGCGGCATGTCTGATAATTCTTACAGCAATAGCTCAAAAGTTTCGTGCTTAGTGCAAGGCCCGATTGACGCTGACGACGTCTTCCTCGCCCAGCGAACCGACCGCGGCCTTCAGACGCAACTGGCTGACGAGGTAGCTGTACTCGGCCTGAAACAGATCGCGGCGAGTGGCATACAACTGCTGCTGAGCGTTCAGCACATCGAGATTGGTGCGGACACCGACCTCCTGACCGAGCTTGCTCGCCTCCAGCACGCTCTTGCTGGAGGTCAATGCCTGCTGCAGCGCTTTGACCTGAGCGATGCCGCTGACCACGCCCAGATAAGCCTGACGGGTCTGGGTCGCGACGCTGCGGCGCACGTTCTCCAGCTCTTCCCTGGCCCGGTCGCGATTCGCCTCGGCTTCGCGCCAGCGCGAATTGACCGCTCCACCTTGATACAGCGGCATGTTCAGCTGCACGCCGACGCTCTTGCCGGTAACATCGCTGCCGCCGCCGAATCCCAGGCTGCTACCGTTGGCATTGGTCTTCGAATAGTTCGCCACCAGATCCATGGTCGGATAATGTCCGCCGCGATTGCGCGCCACTTCCTTCTCGGCGATCTCGGCCACCGCCTTGGCGGCGACCAGCTGGGGATTGTTCAGCTGCGCATCGTTCACCCATTGCTCCATGTCGACAGGCTGCGGCGCTTCCAGTTTGAAATCCTGACCCAGCTGCTGGATATTCTTCGGCATGTCGTTGATCAACTGTTGCAAGGCCCGGCGTTTGATTTCCAGACTGTGCTGCGCCGCGATCTCCTGCGCGACCGTCAGATCGTAGCGTGCCTGCGCCTCATGCGTGTCGGTGATGGTGGCGCTACCGACTTCGAAGTTGCGCTTGGCCTGTTCCAATTGTTCGGTGATTGCGATCTTCTGAGCCTCGGCCAGCTGCACGCTGTCCTGCGCGATCAGCACGTCGAAATAAGCCTGTGCGACGCGCAGGATCAGATCCTGCTCGGCCAGCCTGAATTGCGCCTCGGCCTGCGCGACCTGCAATTCGGCCTCGGTGTAAGCCAGCCAGTTCTGCTGGCGGAACAACGGCTGGCTCAGGTTGAGGCTGTAACCATAGGAGTTGTAGCGCTGGACCGCCGGATTTGCTCCGCCCAGAGGAGGCGCTCCCAGATACTGGATGGTCTGGTCGTTGAACGTGCTGTTTGCGCTGAGGCTGATGCTAGGCAACAGCTGCGAGCGGCCCTGCGGCAGCTTCTCTTGCCCGGCTCGCAAGGTGGCGTGCGCAGCGGCGAACATCGGATCGTTCGCTTGCGCGGCACGAAAGGTCTCCAACAGGTCGGCGGCCTGGGCCAATTGCGACATGGTCGCCGCAATCAGAAGGATAGACACGCGTAGGCTCTTCATTTGTGCGTCTTTCTCATTAGGCTCTCACCAGCCATTTCTCAATGGTTGGTATTGCCGTAGAAATGCGCAACGAATGGCGCTCTGAATTCCTGATGACAACTCAAACATGCCGATTGAAGCTTATGGAACGAATCAACGACCTTTTGCCCATCCTTCTCCCGAGCTGAATGTGCCAGTTCTTCGGCCGCCTCGTGTGTCTTGCCGTCAAATGCCTTGAACCTGGACATCCCGGCTCCCATAAACTTCATGATGCGCATTTTTTCGGTCAACGGCGGCTGCGGGTGCTCTGCAATCAGAGGGGCGATCTTGGCGACAGTATCCCAGTCTTCCCGAGAGATGCTGTCGGTCACCGTCTGCATATGCCTGCCCAAGTCTTTCATGACTTTCTGCAATTCGAGTGGCTCCGCAGCCTGGGCGCTTGCTGCCGTGAATACAAAGCCGATGATTGCTGCCGTCATAACGTATCTCTTGCTCATTACTTTTCCTTTTTCCAGTGGTTGAATATCAAACGGTGTCGCTACGCTTCTTGATGCCGTGAAGGTAGATCGGGAAGGTCTTCTGCGCTTCCTGCGGGAGCGAACGTTTCCCGCCGAAAATCGAGGCCTGAATGACCAAGCCTTGAATCATCCCGATATACAGGACGGCGGCACTCTTACTATCGAGTTCGGCAGATACAAGAGACTGCGACTTGGCATCTTCCAGCAGCCCGGCGATCTTAGCCTCATAGCCGGAAACGATTTCCTGGATAAGTTGCTGCAGCTTGCTATTCTTCTTGTGCAATAGCTCCGTAAACAACAGTCTTGGAATTGCCGGATGCTTGCTGACGAATGCGATGTGCGCATGAAACATTCGCTCGATGGCATCAAGGGGGTCGCCAGCATCTGCGGCAGCCTTATCCAGAACCTTCATCAGCCGCGCGCGTATCCATTGCATCACAGCAAACCAGATATCGTCCTTGCTGGAAAAATGGCGAAAGATCGAACCTTGCGTCAGTTTCATCGCATCCGCCATGTCTTGCGTCGTCACGCTATCCACCCCCTTCTCAGCAGCCAGTTCGACTGCTACACGGACGATTTCCTCTTGCCGCTCTTCTGTGGACAAGCGTCTTTTAATTACAGGTTCGGTCACTTCAACTCCCTTGATATTTGGCTGTTTAGACATTCCGCCCTTCTCCTGCTTCTTCATATGTGCGGCCATCGCGTATGTGATAAATCCGTTTGAATGTCGGGATGATCTTTTCGTCGTGGGTCACGACGATAATGGCGGTTTGATATTGCTCGGCCATCTGGTTGAGTATGCGCACCACATTCAACGCCCTCTCGCTGTCCAGCGGGGCGGTCGGCTCGTCGGCAAGGATCACCGGCGGATGGTTGGCCAGCGCCCGAGCGATCGAGACTCGCTGCTGCTCTCCGCCGGAAAGCTGTGACACGGCCGCTTTTGCACGGTGGCCGACATCGAGCGCGTTTAGCAACTCCAGCGCACGGCTGCGAGACTTCGTATTGGATACGCCGGCCAGCATCGGCAATAAAGCGACGTTGTCCGTCACGTCCAGGAATGGAATCAGATAAGGCGCCTGGAATACAAAGCCGATGCGGTCTCGTCTGAGCGTCCGCAGATCGTCGATCTTCCAGCCCTCTTCAAATATGACCTGCCCACCCAGAGTCATTCTTCCGGAGGTGGGCTCGATGACCGCGCCCAAGCATTTGAGCAGGGTGCTCTTGCCGGAGCCGCTGGGACCGACCAGCCCGACTACCTCTCCCGGCCAGATAGTCATATCCACGCCCTTGAGGGCATCGACAGCCGTATCTCCTTCGCCGTAGCGCTTCTTCAGGTTCTCAATATGGATCGCTGGTTCGCCCATGGCCTTATCCCCCGATCGCCGTTGCGGGGTCTATACGCAGTGCAGCTCGAATAGCGAAAGTGCTGGCGATGGCACACATCAGCATAACCAGCAGGAACCCGGTGATGGCATCTCCCGGAAGCAGGAGCACATATTTGGGAAAGAGCGGAGCCCAGAACGTGGCGGATATCTTGCCCACCACAAATCCGATCAGCCCCAGACCGAGAGCCTGCTGGAGAATCATTCCGCCTATCGTTCGATTGGTTGCGCCGATCAGCTTGAGCACCGCGATCTCACGTATTTTGTTGAGCGTCATGGTGTAGATGATGAATGCAACGATAGCTGCACTGACAATGGCCAGAATGACCAGAAACATGAATATCTGCTTGGATGAGGTGGCGATCAGGCGGGCAACCAGAATCTCGTCCATCTGCGTCCTGGTATAAGCCTGCAAATGCTTCCAGCGCCTGATCTGTTCGGCCACGTATGCTGCATCAGCGGATGGCGAGATGCGTACCAATACCGCATTCACAAAACGGCTGGATGTCTGACCAGCCTGCACTGCTTCGAGCAGGCCGGGTACGCCCGGGCGGTTGTAGGCAGGATTGGCCGCAGTGCGCTCGCGTTCGTTGTGGAGTGCGTCGTTATCCTTCAGAAATTGAACTTCCTGGGCATCCTTCAACGGAATGAACACCATGGGATCGCCGCTAGACGAGACCATGCGGCGAGTTAAACCGACTACCGTATAGTCATGACGCCTGATCCGTATCCTGTCACCCAGCACGAGTCCCGTTTTGGCATCCGCCAGTGCTTCATAGTGCGAGCGGACAATGGGGCGACCTGCAACAAGATAACCTGGCTCTCCCGGCTTACCCGGCTCAAAGCCGACCAACATCACCCGCACATCCTTTCCGTTTTGCTGGATCTGCATGGTCAGATAAGTCACATTGCCTGCATCCTCGACACCGACGAGTCCCCGCAGATCCCTGATCACATCGTCTCTCACGCTCGATGGCTCCGCATAGGGTCCGAGGGTGTCCTTCTGTACGACCCAGAGATCAGCGCCTGCATTGTCGATCAGCGTACGCGCATCATCGACCATCCCGCGGTACACGCCTGCCATGGTCAGTGTTACGCCGATCAGCAGCCCCAGCCCCAGGCCGGTAAAGACGAACTTTCCCCATCCATGCAATATGTCGCGGCTTGCCAGATTGATCACGGATTGCTCCGGACGATTTCTGGCACGACCTTGACCTTCAATTCCTCACGCAGGGGTTGCTGGCTGTACACAACGAACTCGTCGTCGTTGCCGATTCCATCGAGAATCTGCGTGCGACCATCCAATGTGGAGGTGCCTATCTTGACTACCCTGAACCGCACTTTCCCATCCTGCTGCAGCCATACACCATCATGTTGAGCTACACGCTTTATCGCAGCACTAGGTATGAAATTCGCACCTTTCACGTCCGGCAAGCTGATAGTAACTTCGGCGGCTTCTCCAATATTGCCGACAGACTGAATAGCAAGAAATGCAACGTTGACTATCCGCTCTTCCGTTACCGCATCGCTAATCATATCCACGCGCTCGACCACCCCTGCTACCGGAGATGGTGAATTGGAACGCAATATGATTTCTGCTTGCTGTCCTGCAGCAAGCATTCCGGCCTGCTTCTGGTCAATCCGCGTTCTTACCCACAAGCTGGCAGGATCAATGATCTGCAACACTGTTTGCCCAGCAGCAACAGTAGCACCGGGCTCGAAGAGCCGCGCTACGACTACGCCATCAATCGGACTGATAAGTTGCGTTTGCTCCCGAAGCCTTGCGATGCCAGCCACATCCGCATGCGCACGTGCGCTGTCTTGACGAGCTGCCGCCAATGAGGCTGTTGATGCACGTACAGCCGCTGCCGCCGCATCATGCTCATGGCGCTTTGCCTCTATCATCTCCGAACTGACGAAGCCGCGCTTACTCAAGCCTTCATATCGAGCAAGGTTAGCGGCAGACAATTTTGAGCGACTATTAGCTTCAGCTAGTTGCGCCTCTGCAATCAGAATCCCATTGGCCGCTTTTTCGGCTACATGTCGAGCGCCGGTTAGCTTCTCGTCGAGATCGACCGGCTCCATCTCGGCTAACACCTGACCGGCCTCAACCTGCTCGCCTTGATCCACGAGTACAGTTTTTATGCGACCTGTCATCGTTGGCGCCAGGTTGTAGTTGCGTTTAGCCTCTAATGTTCCTATGCCAAAAACCGTGCTAACCAGATTACCGGTTTGCAACTTTCCAACCGTTACCTTTGCAGGTGCCAGCGGCCCCTGTGTGGCGACAACCCACGCAAGGAGCAACACCACAATGCCGCCCGATATCAGTATGCCTATCGATTTTTTGGTCATGAGAAACCGCCAGTAAGTATTCGATTACTATCTTACAGAATTAAAAAAACTTCCGCAATATGGCGAATTGGATCTAGTTACCCGAACTTCATGATAATCCGCCCAGAGACTGAACTCCGGGCAAAACAAGACTACCTGATTGCGAGAGTTGCTAAATGCTAGCGACCACCACGACCGCCGCCCATGCCACCGTGACCGCCCTGGCCGCCCCCCATGCCGCTGTGACCACCGTCTTTGGCGCCTTGACCTCCGCCGCCGCCATTCCTTCCTTGTCCACCGCCACTGCGGCCAGACTGGTTAATATCTTTGTTTATCTCTGCTGCGCGAGCTTTCATTTGTTCCTGCTGAGTCGCACGCATTTGTTCGCGCTCTTCGTTCGAGGATGCATTACGCATCTTCTCTCTCTGCGCCTCACGCTCTTCTTGCGTCATCATTCCTTTGCCATCTTTTTGGCGTGCTTGGGCCTGCGTTTGCTCTTGAACTGGCGGAGTGATCACGTCATCAGCAAGCGCTATGCCACTTCCCAACAATGTAGCCAAACAAATCATATTGAATGCGGCAATCTTTTTCATTTCGACTCTCCTAAATGGCTGGCTGTCTAATCGACCTGCGTTTCGTTAACCTTACGTTGTGCGGATTGCACTTCGCGTTAACGTGGATGCAGTATCAACGACGCAGAAGGAAAGCTAAGTGACTTTAGTCACATTGAATGAGAGTCATTTGTAACAAATAGTTTCAGTCGTAAAGGAGTCGCTCGCTATTCTGAGACGAAACCCATCAGCCATCCACCCGATCCCGAAGCTCCTTACCTGGCTTGAAATGCGGACATACCTTTGCAGGCACCTCAACAGGCTCTCCTGTCTTCGGATTGCGTCCACTCCTAGCTGAACGCTGATTCACCTGAAACGAACCAAATCCTCGAATCTCAACCCGTCTGCCCTTACACAGGCTGACAACGATGGTATCGAGTATGGTTTTGGCGCATTCCTCTACATCAGCTTTCTTCAGGTGTGGCTGGGTAGTTGCGAGTGCGTCTATCAGGTCAGAGCGATTCATCGTGCTAGGTAATCAGAATTCAAACGGAGATGGATTTGAATGGAAGCCCATCGTCCGTATGGGGACGGTGACACTCGTTTCAGGCGGCGACCAACTCGGCGCGCTGCACTTTCTGCTTAAAGCTCTTGCGAGCCTGCCACAGGTCATAGGATGCCTGCTCTGCCAGCCATACATCCGCCCGACCACCATTCTCTACCCCTAGCCATTGCTCGATCCGCAAGGCCATTTCCGGCGAGACAGCGGCCCGACAGTTCAGCACACGCGACAGCGCTGCACGGGTAACGCCAAGCTGCGCCGCTGCGTCCGTAACGGTAAGCCCCAAGGCCGGCAAGACATCCTCGCGCAGCGTTTCGCCTGGGTGCGGCGGGTTGTGCATTCTGCTCATGTTCAAACTCCTGTCAGTGATAGTCCTGGTAATCCACCAGCACCGCATTTGTTCCTTCAAAGGTGAAGGTCATCCGCCAATTTGCGTTGACCCACACCGCGTAGTGTTCAGCCAGATCCCCGCTCAATGGGTGCAGCTTCCAGCCCGGAACATTCATATCCGCCGGGCCGGCGGCCTCATCCAGACGCCGCAACTGCCGCTGCAGCTTCGGTGCGTGGCTAGGCTGGATGCCGGACTTGCGGCCAGTCTCGAAGAACTCTTGCAGCCCCTTGTGTCGGAACGTCTTAATCATGGTTTAATGTATAGCGTAGCGTTTCGCATGTCAAGCAACTTTTCCCTGCAACGATAAAACAACCGCCCCAGCTTTCAATCCATCCAGATAGTCCGCCCAATGCTGCATCATGCGCCGCCGCTCGGGAAGGTATTCCGCCGCGTTGTAGGTTGCGCGCACCCCGCTGGCTTTGTGCGCCAGTTGCCGCTCGATTGCATCAGCATTAAAGCCATGCTCATTCAAGAGCGTGCTAGCCATATGTCGGAAGCCGTGCGCCGTCATTTGGGCCGGCGTATATCCCATGCTGCGCAGTGCCGCCAATATCGTGTTTTTCGCCATGTGCTTGTTGCTGGAGCTTACGCTTGGGAAAACGTACTTGCCCCTGCCTGAAAGGGTATGCACCTCGCGCAGGATCGCCACAGCCTGATCCGACAGCGGAATAATGTGCAAAGCCTTCATCTTCATTTTGTCGGCCGGTATGCGCCATTCCGCCTTATCCAGGTCGATCTCTGCCCACTCCGCACGGGTCAGCTCTATTGGCCGAAGGAATACCAGCGGTGCCAACTTGAACGCACAGCGAACGATGAATGTGCCGGAGTAGCCCTCAATATCGCGCATCAATTTGCCGATCTGCACCGGGTCGGTAATCGCCGCCAGGTGCTTGCCCTTATGCGGCGGCAATGCGCCCTTCAAATCAGCCGATGGATCGCGCTCTGCCCTGCCCGTCGCTATGGCATAGCGAAAAACCTGCCCGCATATGGCCCTGACTCGATGCGCAGTATCCAACGCTCCGCGGCTTTCAATTCGGTGCAACACCGCCAGCAACTCAGGCGGACTGATCTCACCGATAGGCCGCGCACCCAGCCACGGATAAACGTCGTTTTCCAGCCTCGCACTGATTGTTTTGGTATGCGACTCCTTGAAGCCATTCGTGAACTTGGAAAACCACTCACGCGCCACGACCTCGAAGCTGTTTTCTGCCAGTGCCATTACCGCCGCCTTTTGAGCCTTCTTTACCACGCCGGGATCTGCTCCATTCGCCAGCACCTTGCGCGCGGCCTCGCGCCGATCACGCGCCTCCGACAGGCTCACGTCTGGATATACCCCTAGCGCCAGGGTCTTTTGCTTTCCGCCAAAGCGGTAGGCCAGCCGCCAATACTTTGAGTCTTTCGGGTTGGTTGTCTGTACCAGCAAGAACAGGCCGCCGCCGTCCGACAGCTTCACGGGCTTATCTGCCGCCTTGGCATTCTTTACCTGCAGCTCAGTCAGTGCCATTTTCGCCTCCGTGTTGATAGATACCAACACCAACATACCAGATACCAACAGATATACCAACAATTATTGCCGGAACTCGCCGGAACCCAGCGGACGTTATAGGCAACAAAAAACCCGCAATGCGTCGATTCATGCGGGTTTACAGGACAACTACGGAACTCACCGGACAGCTTTATCTTCTTTCGGTCCACCACAGCATCGCCATTCCCAGCAGTAGGAATAAGCCAGTCATCGCCGTGGCGCTGAACAGCGGCTGCCAGTTGTTCAAAGCGCCCAGGCTGGCGAACAGGCGTCCGACGAAGTGGAACACCAGCCCCAACGCGATGCCCATGAACACCATCCCGCTGATTCCGCCTGAACGCTTATGGTAGGAGGCAAACGGCAGCGCCAGGATCATCATCACCAGCAGCGCGAAAGGATAGACCAGCTTGTTCCACATCGCGATCTCGTAACGCGCGCTCTGCTGCCGGTTTTCTTTCAGATGCGCGGTGTACTGGTACAGGTCATAGGCCGACATCTGCTCCGGCACCACTAGCAACACGCTCAGGATCGCCGGATTCAGCGCAGATGCCCACTCCTGTTCATCCATCGCATGCACGCTAATGCCATGCTTGTCGAAATGCGTTTCGCGCACCTCTTCGAGACGCCAGCGCCCTCGCTCGATAAAGTTCGCCCTACTGGCATGGGTGATGACCTGCAAATGCGAGGTCTCGTCGAAACGATAGATGTCGATATTCAGCAGGCTGGTGTCGGGCATCACGTTCTTCACGTTCACAAAGCTGCGCTCGTCTTTCACCCACACTCCGGAGCGGAACTCCTTGAGTGAGACCTGCGCGTTCTGCGCCTTGAGCCGGAGTTGCTGCGCCAGCCGCTCGCTGGGGGGAGCGACAAACTCGCTGAACGCGAAGCTCAACGCCACCAGCGGCAATGCGATCTTGAACAGTGCGGACATCATCTGCCATAGCGATGCGCCCGAGGCTCGATAGATAGTCAGTTCGGAACTGGCCGCCATTTGCACCAGAGCGAAGATCGTGCCCACCAGCACCGCCACCGGGAACAGTTCATAGATATGACCGGGGATGGTCAGCACCACGAACAGCAGCACGTAGCCGATGTGGTACTGCCCCTGCATCACGTTCAACTCGTGAACCAGGTCAAGAAACGCGAACAGCGCGATCAACGCGGCAAACACCAGCGCGATGCTCAGATATATCTCGCGACCGAGATAACGGGTCAGCAGATTCATGCGCAGCCCTCCGGCGGAGCGCACTTTTTACCGAACAGCCTGCGCCAGGAGAACAGCATCATGCGGCGTTGGAACATCAGCACTGTCACCGCCAACATCAGCGCATGTATCCCCCACAACCCGATGCCCAGAGACAGCTTACCCTGTGCGACCCAAGCATTGCTGACGCTGATCAGGTTGCTGTAGAACATGTACAGCACGATCGCCAGCACCAGATTGAGCGAACGACCGGCGCGCGGATTGACATAGCTCAGCGGGATCGCCAGCAACGCTAGGATAGCCGCGCTGATCGGCAGGCCGACCCGCCAATCCAGTTCGGCGTGGCTCATCAGGCTGCGCTCCCGCAGCAGTTCCGGCGTGGACATCGTGCGCACCCAGGGCTGCGCCAGTTTCGGAGGGACGCTGTCGATGCGGATCGCATGGCGCTCGAACTCGACGATGTTGTAGTCGCGCTGGCCGGGCGTGCCTTCGTAGCGCGTGCCGTTGAGCAGCACCAGGAAGCGGTCACCGTTCGGCAGCGTCTCTTGCAAGCCTTCGCGCGCGACCATCGTTCCCAGCTTGCCGTTCTGCGTCGACTGCACGAAGATGTTGCCGACCCGGTTAGAGCCCAGGTTCACGTTCTCAACGAAATACACCCGGTCGGCCTGTTTCGACTCGCGGAAAGTACCTGGAACCGCGGCCGCGACGTCGTCGCGGCTTTCCAGCTTGCGCTTGTATGCCTCGGCCTTCTGCAGCGCCCAGGGCGAAAGCACCAGGCTGAGCAATGCGATCAGGCCGACCACCGGCAACGCATACCACAACACCGGACGTATCCAGCGCGTCAGCCCGATGCCGCAGCCGTGCCACACCACCATCTCGCTGTCGCGGTAGGCGCGCGACAGCGTCAGCAGGATGGAGATGAACAGGCTGATCGAAAGCAGCACCGCCAAGTAGTTCATCGCCGCAAACCCCAGCAGCGCCAGCACCCCTTCCACGGCGATCCGTCCGCTGACCGCATCGCCCAGCAAACGGATCAGCTGGCTGACCACCACGATGCCGAGCAGCACCGCAAACACCAGCAGGCCGTTGCTGGTGAGTTCGCCCACCAACGCGCGGTGGAACACCCCGATGCGTGGCGGCTTTGACTTTGTGCGACGAGTGTGAGGATAATCCGGCATCGAGAAGAGATTCGAACATCTGAAGGAGAGACGCGTGGAATTTAGCATAAAACAAGGTAGCCCGGAAAAACTGAAGAGCGGCACGGTCGTCGTCGGCGTATACGAAGGCGGAAAACTTTCGATACCGGCCCAAACACTGGACAAGGCTGCCGAACATCGCCTGAGCGATGTCATCGCCAGCGGCGACATGAACGGCAAGGCCGGCAGCACATTGATGCTGCAACATGTCCCCGGCATCGCTGCAGAACGCGTGCTGCTGGTCGGGCTAGGCAAAGCCGCCGACCTTGCCGCCAAGCCTTATCTGGATGCATTGCGCGCCGTCTTCGCGGTGCTGCAGAAGACTGCGGGCAAGGACGCCGCGCTGTTCCTCACCGACCTCGCGGTCAAGGATCGCGACGTCAGCTGGAAGATCAAACAAGCCGTGCTGCTTGCCGCCGAATCTGGCTTCCGCAGCGACCAGCTCAAGAGCAAACCGGCCGACGCGTCGGCATTGCGCAAGATCGTGCTGGGCTGCGCCGACAAGCCGGACGCCGCCGCACAACGGGCGCTGGCCCAGGCCGAGGCGATCGCGCACGGCATGAACCTGACCAAGGAGCTGGGCAACCTGCCGGGCAACATCTGCACCCCTAGCTACCTCGCCGCCAAAGCATTGGCGCTGGGCAAGACCTACAAGAGTATCAAGGCCACCGTGCTGGAAGAAAAAGACATGCAGAAGCTAGGCATGGGTTCTTTCCTCTCCGTCACACGCGGCAGCGATCATCCGGCCAAGCTCATCACGCTGGAATATTCCGGTGCGGACAAAAAGCAGAAACCCGTCGTGCTGGTCGGCAAGGGCATCACCTTCGATACCGGCGGCATCTCGCTGAAGCCGGGCGGCGACATGGACGAGATGAAATACGACATGAGCGGCGCGGGCAGCGTGCTCGGCACGCTCCAGGCCATCGCCGAAATGGGCCTGAAGCTGAACGTCGTCGGCGTGATCCCGACCTGCGAGAACATGCCCTCCGGCAAAGCCACCAGGCCCGGCGACATTGTCACCTCGATGTCTGGCCAGACCATCGAGATCCTCAACACCGACGCCGAAGGCCGCCTGATCCTGTGCGACGCGCTGACCTACTCCGCGAAGTTCAACCCCGACACGGTGATCGACATCGCCACGCTGACCGGTGCCTGCGTGATCGCGCTGGGCAACGTCGTCAGCGGCATGTTCGCCAACGACGACAAACTCGCCGCCGAACTCGTCGCGGCGGGAGATCAGTCGCACGACCGCGTGTGGCAACTGCCGCTGTGGGACGACTACCAGCCGCTGCTGGACAGCAACTTCGCCGACATGGCAAACATCGGCGGGCGTGCCGGCGGCACGATCACCGCGGCCTGCTTCCTGTCGCGCTTCACCAAGGACTACCGCTGGGCGCACTTGGACATCGCCGGCACCGCCAACAAGTCCGGCAAGGACAAGGGCGCAACCGGCCGTCCGGTGCCGTTGCTGACGCAATACCTGATCAATCGCACGGCGACCAAATGATCCTGCGTAGGGGCGCGATTCATCGCGCCCTTTTTCTGTATATGATGGATCAGGGCGCGATGAATCGCGCCCCTACGATAATTGCGGAATGGATAGCATGACCAAGGTCGATTTCTACACCGGCAGCGAAGACAAGCTCAGAACGGCTTGCCAGCTAAGCCACAAGGCGATGCAGAACGGCGTGCGCGTCGTGCTCAGCGCGCCGGATGACGCGACCACCGACGCACTGGACAAGCTGCTGTGGCAGTATCCGGCCACCGCCTTCATTCCGCATTGCCGCAGCGATGCGGCGGAGTCGGAAGAAATGCCTGTCGTATTGAACAGCGGCAGCGAGCGCTTCCCGCACCACGACCTGCTGATCAGCCTGCACAACGAATGCGTGCCGTTTTTCAGCCGCTTCGAGCGCGTCATCGAGATCGTCGGCGTCGATGCCGAAGACAGCAAGCTGGGACGGGAGCGTTACAAGTTCTACAAGGACAGAGGCTACGAACTGCGCCACATCGACCTCTCCGGAGCGAAGAACGCATGAGCCCGAAACCGACCGACTCGTCTGATCTGCCGGTGCTGACCCAGGTGGTCGGCGCACCCGCGCCGGAAGACCTGCCGACGCTGACCGAGGTCGTCGCGCCGCCGCCTCCCGCGGCGCACTCGCTCAGCGAGGAAGAGATACAGCAGCTGCTGAGGCTGCTCGAATCGCGCCTCGAAGTCGTATTCACGCAGAAGCTCAGCCTCCACCTCGAAAGACTGCAACGGCTGGCTGTCAAACAGGCCGTCAACGAATTCCGCGCCGCGCTACCGGAATTGCTGCACGAAATACTGAACACCCCGCCCCAATCTCGCCCGTAATTTCCCGCCCATAATCTCGAGTCCATCCGCACATACGGCGCACAGGATTCCGCCCCTCCGCTTTGCTATAATCGCGCCCCTCTACAGCCGCCCGGCTGATCTATCACCGCACGAATATGACTCAGCAAAAAGAACTCGCAAAAAGTTTTGAACCGAAAGACATCGAAGCCCGCTGGTATCCCACCTGGGAAAACGCCGGATATTTCAAGGCGGGGTTAGACCCGAACAAGACCGAGTCTTTCTGCATCCAGCTGCCGCCACCCAACGTCACCGGCACGCTGCACATGGGGCACGGTTTCAACCAGACACTGATGGATGCGCTCACTCGCTACCACCGCATGAAGGGCGACAACACGCTGTGGCAACCGGGCACCGATCACGCGGGCATCGCCACGCAGATCGTGGTCGAACGCCAGCTCGACGGACAAGGCATCTCGCGCCACGACCTCGGCCGTGAGAAATTCATCGAAAAAGTGTGGGAGTGGAAGGAATATTCCGGCAACACCATCACCCAACAAATGCGCCGCCTCGGCACCTCGCCCGACTGGTCGCGCGAGCGCTTCACCATGGACCCGAAACTGAACAAGACCGTCACAGAAACGTTTGTGCGCCTGTTCAACGAAGGCCTGATCTATCGCGGCAAGCGTCCGGTGAACTGGGATCCGAAACTGCACACCGCCGTCTCCGACCTGGAAGTGGTGCAGGAAGAAGAAGACGGTTTCATGTACCACATCCAGTATCCGCTCGCGGATGGTTCGGGTCACCTCACGGTGGCGACGACGCGCCCCGAGACCATGCTGGGCGACGTGGCGGTGATGGTGCATCCGGAAGACGAGCGTTATGCGCACCTCATCGGCAAGCAGGTCACGCTGCCGCTGTGCGACCGCACCATCCCCGTCATCGCCGACGACTACGTGGACAAGGAATTCGGCACCGGTGTGGTGAAGGTCACGCCTGCGCACGACTTCAACGACTATGCGGTCGGTCAGCGCCACAAGCTGGAAATGATCTCCATCCTCACGCTGGATGCGAAGATCAACGAGCACGCACCCAAGCAATATCAGGGCATGGACCGCTTCGCCGCGCGCAAACAGATTTGCGCCGACCTCGAAGCCGCCGGGCTGTTTATCAAAGCCGACAAGCACAAGCTCAAGGTGCCGCGCGGCGACCGCACCGGCGTGGTGATCGAGCCGATGCTGACCGACCAGTGGTTCGTCGCGATGAGCAAGGCGGGCCCGGAAGGCAAGAGCATCACCGAGCAGGCGCTGGAATGCGTCAGTTCCGGCGAGATCAAGTTCCACCCGGAGAACTGGGTCAACACCTATAACCAGTGGCTGAACAACATCCAGGACTGGTGCATCTCGCGCCAACTGTGGTGGGGCCATCAGATCCCGGCGTGGTACGGCGTGAACGGCGAAGTGTTCGTCGCGCGCGACGAAGCCGAAGCGCGCAAACTCGCCGACAAGGCCGGTTATGCCGGACAGCTCGACCGCGACAACGACGTGCTGGACACCTGGTTCTCTTCCGCGTTGTGGCCGTTCTCCACGCTGGACTGGGAAGAAGGCAAGCCGTTCGACGCACAGAACGAATTCGTGAAGCAATACCTGCCCTCTTCCGTGCTGGTCACCGGCTTCGACATCATCTTCTTCTGGGTGGCGCGCATGGTGATGATGACCAAACACATCACCGGCAAGATCCCGTTCAAGGATGTGTACGTGCACGGCCTGATCCGCGATGCGGAAGGCCAGAAGATGTCCAAGTCCAAGGGCAACGTGCTGGACCCCATCGACCTGATCGACGGCATAGCCCTCGAAGATCTGGTGAAGAAACGCACCACCGGCCTGATGAACCCGAAGGATGCCGAGAAGATCGAGAAGCGCACGCGCAAGGAGTTCCCGGATGGCATCACCGCCTTCGGAACGGATGCGTTGCGTTTCACCTTCGCCTCGCTCGCCTCGCCCGGCCGCGACATCAAGTTCGACATGCAGCGCTGCGAGGGCTACCGCAACTTCTGCAACAAGCTGTGGAACGCCACGCGCTTCGTGCTGATGAACTGCGAAGGCAAGGATGTCGGCCTCGACGAATCGCTGCCGCTGGAATTCTCCGCCGCCGACAAGTGGATGATCAGCGAATTGCAGAAGGCCGAAACCGAGATGGCGACGCACTTTGCCGACTACCGTTTCGACATGGCCGCGCGCGCGGTTTACGAACTGGTGTGGAACACCTACTGCGACTGGTATGTGGAACTGGCCAAGGTGCAAATGGCGAACGGCAACGAGGCCCAACAGCGCGGAACGCGTAGAACATTAGTTCGCGTGTTGGAGTCCATTCTGCGCCTCGCCCACCCCATCATCCCGTTCATCACCGAAGAGTTGTGGCAATCGGTCGCGCCAATGGCAAACAAGGCCGGCAACAGCATCATGCTGCAAGCCTATCCCAAGGCCGATGCGAGCAAGATCGACGATGCGGCCAGCGCACAAATCTCGTTGCTGCAGGAACTGGTGAACGCCTGCCGCAGCCTGCGTAGCGAGATGAGTTTATCGCCTGCCGCGCGCGTGCCGCTCATTGCCGCAGGCGATGCGACGGTGCTGAACGCACTCGCCCCTTACATCAGCAGCCTCGGCAAACTCAGCGAAGTGCAGGTCGTCGCCGAACTGCCGGAAGGCGATGCACCGGTGTCCATCGTCGGCAACGTCAAGCTGATGCTGAAGGTGGAGATCGACGTAGCGGCCGAACGCGAGCGTCTGGACAAGGAGATCGCCCGCCTGAGCAACGAGATCGTCAAGGCCGAAGCCAAGCTAGGCAACGAGAGCTTCGTCGCCCGCGCGCCGGCGGCGGTGGTGGAGCAGGAGAAGAAACGTCTGGAAGGGTTCGGCACGACGTTGGCGCAGTTGCAGGCACAGCGCAAGAAGCTGGGTTAGACCAACTGTAGGGTGGGCACGTTTTTTGTGCCCACCCTACTTCCCTACCGGCGACGGATCAGGAAAATAAATTCTCCGTCCGCCGCTGTCGACGACAGCAGCTCGTTGCCGGTCTTTTTGCAAAAATCGATGAAGTCGTTCGGCGAGCCCTTGTCGGTCGCGACGATCTTCAACACCTGCCCGCTGGCCATGCCTGCCAGCGATTTCTTCGCGCGAAGGATGGGCAACGGGCATGCCAGTTGCCGCACATCCAGTTCGACATCGTATTGAGCGGTCATCATGCAATCGGCAAACCGGCCTGTGCCCAGCCGGTGATGCCGCCCTGCAAGTTGTACACGTCGGCAAAACCGTTGGCGGCGGCGAATGCCGCAGCCTGCGCCGAGCGCCCGCCCATCTGGCAATAAAACACCGTGGTAGCCGCCTTGTCCATTTCGCTGATACGCAGCGGAATCAGGTGCAGCGGCAGCGGCTCGCCCTGCGGAATCTTGCCGCGCGCGACTTCCGCGTCGGTGCGAACGTCCACCAGACGCAAACCACCCTGTTGCAACATCGCTTGCAACTCCGCAGCGGTGATATTTTTGAAATCAGCCATGTTTCCGTTCCTCGTTTCGAAGGGCGGCGATTCTAGCGCAAATCGGAGCCGCAACCTATGCCCGGCTCATTTCGGCACCAGAGGAACCACCGGTGAAAACGGTTATCATACTGGCCATGAAAAAACTGCCCTTGCTGCTGTTGCTGTGTCTTTCAACCCCCGTGCTGAGCGATGGACTGCCCGACCTTGGCGACACATCCCAGACCGTACTGACGCCGCTGCAGGAACGCCAGATCGGCCAGCAGAGCATGCTGCAGATACGCGCCGGCAAACAGTATTTCGATGACGCCGAATTCCACGACTATCTGAATCAGATCGGCTACAAACTGGTCGAGAACAGCGCCGAACCCGGCTCCGGCTTCGAGTTCTTCGCGCTCGACGACTACAACGTCAACGCCTTTGCGATGCCCGGCGGCTTCATCGGCGTGAATGCCGGCCTGCTGCTCACCGCGCAGAGCGAATCTGAATTGGCTGCGGTGCTGAGTCACGAAATCGCCCACGTCACCCAGCATCATTTGGCGCGCATGGTGGCGGGAACACAAAACGACAGCCTGGCCTCGATGGCCGCGCTCGCGATCGCGATCCTCGCCGCACGCAGCAATTCGCAGGTTTCGGAAGCGGCGCTGGCCGGCATGCAGGCACGCAGCATCCAGAGCCAGTTGGATTACACCCGCACCCACGAACAGGAGGCGGATCGCATCGGCTTCGAGATCCTGCTCAAATCCGGATTCAACACCCACGCGATGCCGGAATTCCTAGACCGGCTGCAGACCGCAACCCGTCTGCTGGAAGGCAACATGCCGGGCTATTTGCGCACCCATCCGATCACCAGCGAACGCGTCGCCGACATCGCCAACCGCGTACAGAAACAACCCTACCGGCTGGTGCCGGACAGCTTGGACTTCCAGTTGGTGCGCACCAAACTGATCGCGAGGCAGAAGACCACGCAGGACGCCATCGCCTACTTCAGCGACGCGCTCGGCGCGCAGAAGCACGGCAACCCGATCGCCCAGCGCTACGGATTGATCGTTTCGCTGCTGCGCAACCATGAAACCGAACGCGCCGCGCAGGAACTGGCGACGCTGCGCAAACAGGCGAAGAACGATCCGGCAGCTCGGCGCAACGCGATGATCGAAACGCTCGCCGGACGGGTAAAACGTGCGATGCGCGACGACGCGACCGCGTTCTACCGCTCTGCCGTGCAGGACTTTCCGCAGCACCGCGCGCTGATCTACGACTATGCCAATCTGCTGATCGACGGCGGACAAGCCGAGACCGCCGCGAAGCTGCTCGCCGAGCAGCTCGTACGCCATCCCAGCGACACCACGCTATATGACTTGCAGGCGCGCAGCTACGCGAAACTGGGGAAGCGCTTCGAACAGCACCAAGCGCAGGCCTACGGCTATGCCTGGCAAGGCCGACTGCACGCCGCACTCGAACAGCTAGAACTGGCCAAACAGGCCGGAGGAAACTTCTACCAGCTATCCGTGATCGAGAGCGACTTGCGGGAATTAAGGGAGATGCTGGATACGCGCATTCAAAAATAGCGGGGCCACCCTCATCCAAGAACCATTGTGGCAACATCAAACATTTTCGGCGCAAAGCTAGTGTCGGCCGAAACAAAATAACTCGTGATTAAGATTTCAACTGGCGCGATATTTACCGGGAAAGGAATACTGTGACTCAAGAAACAGTCGCCATCGTCGGGCTGGGTTATGTGGGATTGCCACTGGCCGTTGAATTTGGCAAGAAATTTACGACTATCGGGTACGATTTATCCGAGCGCAAGGTAGCCAGCTATCGCAATGGCATCGATCCGTCCGGAGATGTTCCCGGCGAAGATTTTCGTGCCGCAAAGCACCTGTCCTTTACCGCCGACCCGTCGCATCTATCCGGATCGGATTACCTTATCATCGCCGTCCCGACCCCGGTCGATGCGGCGCACCAGCCCGATTTCTCCCCGCTGATATCCGCTTCCGCGACCGTAGGAAAACACCTGAAACAAGGTGCGGTGGTAATTTTCGAATCCACGGTGTACCCGGGCGCGACCGAAGAAGTTTGCATTCCGGTATTGGAGCGCGAATCCAGCCTGAAATGGATGAAGGATTTTCACGTCGGCTATTCACCGGAGCGAGTCAACCCGGGCGACAAGGAAAGAACCATCACAAAAGTTATCAAAGTCGTATCCGGCGACGATGAAGAGACCCTAAACAGGGTTGCCGCGCTATATAAAAGCATCATTGCCGCCGGCATCCATAAAGCGAGCTCCATCAAAGTGGCCGAGGCCGCCAAGGTGATCGAAAACACCCAGCGCGACCTGAACATCGCGCTGATGAATGAGCTATCTTTGATCTTCCACCGAATGAATATCGATACTTTAGAGGTGCTGGAGGCAGCAGGAACGAAATGGAATTTTCTGCCTTTCCGCCCCGGCTTGGTGGGCGGTCATTGCATCGGAGTTGACCCTTATTACCTGACGCACAAGGCCGAGATGCTGGGCTATCACCCCCAAGTGATCCTGGCTGGCCGCCGCATCAATGACGGCATGGCTACATTTGTCGCACAACAAACGGTCAAACAGTTATCCAGCTCCGGCAATCCAATCAAAGATGCAAAAATCATCATTCTGGGGCTGACCTTCAAGGAAAATTGCACCGATTTACGCAACTCAAAAGTGGCAGATATCGTGCTCGAATTGCAGGATTTCGGCTGCAAGGTATCGGTGCACGACCCCATGGCCTCCCCTCAAGAAGCCGAACATGAATACGGGATTCCGCTGGTTGCCTGGGATGATTTGCCCGAGGCCGATGCGATGATCGCAGCCGTATCGCACAAAGAATATCTGTCCATGCCGCAAACCGCTCTATTGGCGAAACTGAAACCGGGCGGAATATTTGTCGATGTAAAGTCAGCCTATAATTCCGCCGCGATAGAAGGTGCCGGACACAAATTGTGGCGGCTATAGCGGCTTGACCACATCCAGCCGGGGCAAACCGCAGCAGAATGCCTATATCGAACGCTACAACTGGTTAAGCCATTGCCTGTTCGAGTCGATTGGCGAGGTACAGAATTATGCAACCCAGTGGATGAAGACTTACAATCACGAACGCCCCAACATGGCGCTCAGCGGCATCAACCCGAAACAGAAGTTAGCTTTTTTAACCAACTCTACACGACAAGCCGAGATAGTATTGCTTGTGAAACTGCATTGTTATGATCATATTTTGCAACACCACGCGCATTGATGCGCTTGCCGGTACTTATCAGCTAAGATGATAAACAATCAAAGTGTGCTCGTTATCGAGGCAGGCAGGGCTGAGCGCCACTACTGGCGAGACCTGTGGCGCTACCGCGAACTGTTATTTTTTTTGGCTTGGCGCGACATTCTTGTACGCTACAAGCAAACCGTCATTGGCATGGCATGGTCGTTGGGGCGTCCATTACTTACAATGCTGGTGTTTACGTTGGTTTTCAGCAAACTGGCGCAGCTACCTTCCGGTGGAGTACCTTATCCTATCCTTGTTTTTGTTGCACTATTGCCTTGGCAATTCTTCTCCAGCTCCCTTAGCAGTGCCGGAGATAGCTTAATCAGCAATGCCGGGATGATTTCGAAGGTCTACTTCCCGCGCTTGGTTATTCCTGTCAGTGCAGTGATCGTTAATTTCGTAGACTTTCTTATCGCAGGGGTTGTCTTGATAGGATTAATGGTTTGGTATGGCTTTGCGCCAAGCCTGCGTATATTTGCTATACCCTTATTTATTTTTATGACCTTTATCGCCGCCTTGGGTGCGGGATTATGGATCGCGGCTCTCAACGTTAAATACCGTGACTTCCGCATCATTGTCCCTTTTGTGGTGCAGTTCGGGCTTTACATTTCACCTATTGGCTTCAGCAGCACTATCGTTCCTGAACAATGGCGACTGATCTATTCCTTAAATCCAATGGTAGGCGTGATCGACGGTTTTCGCTGGGCCATTCTGGGGGGCGATACCCAGCTCTACTGGCCAGGCTTTTTGCTCTCCATTTTTCTGGTTCTGGTAATGCTGGTCACTGGGATAGCTCACTTCCGTAAAACGGAAAAAACCTTTGCGGATGTAATCTAATGCCATCTGTTATTGCGGTTGAGAATCTTTCGAAGAAATACATCATCGCCCATCAGAAACAGATGGGACCTACCACGTTACGCGATACCCTCAGCAATAGCGCAAAGCGTTTCGCCGAAACGCTGTTACATCCTTTTGTTGGCGCTCCAAAAAATGACCCCGCCCACGAAGAATTCTGGGCACTCAAGGACATCAGCTTCGACATTCAGCAAGGAGACCGCGTAGGCATCATTGGTAGCAATGGCGCCGGAAAGTCTACCTTGCTGAAAATCCTTTCGCGCATTACCGAGCCCTCATCTGGGCAAATCAGGATTCACGGGCGCGTTTCCAGCTTGCTTGAAGTTGGAACCGGGTTTCACCCTGAGCTCAGCGGACGGGAAAATGTTTATCTGAATGGCGCGATTCTCGGTATGAGCAAAACAGAGATCAATAAAAAATTCGACGAGATTATCGCCTTTGCAGAAGTAGAAAAGTTTCTCGACACCCCTGTGAAACGATACTCATCAGGCATGTACGTTCGTCTGGCATTTGCAGTGGCAGCACATTTGGAACCCGAGATATTAATTGTGGATGAAGTCCTAGCAGTGGGCGATGCGCAGTTCCAGAAGAAATGCTTGGGAAAGATGGATGACGTTGGAAAAGAGGGAAGAACGATATTGTTCGTAAGTCATAATCTGGCCGCCATGAAAACCTTGTGCAACACAGGAATCTTGCTAGACAAAGGACAAGTGACATTTAATGGCGGAGTCGAAGGGGCCGTCGATGAGTATCTGGGGACTGACAAGCTGCATAAGAATGAAATCCATTGGGACAACATCGCTGATGCGCCAGGAAATGAAAATATTCGTTTGCTATCCATTTCTGTTAAGCCGAAAAAAGGCACTGTACTCAATATTGATTCAGGTGTGCTGATCGAGATCCAATTTTACAATACTATAATAAATGCAAATCTCGATACCACGATACACTTGCTGACTATTGAAGGCGTTCCCGTCTTTGCGTCTGGCACCCCTCTCAGCAGGAACCATGATTCAAAAGAAGGTTACTACACGGCGACAGTTGAAATCCCCCCGCATCTCCTGAATTCGGGGATATATAAAGTTACTCAGATATTCGGCCGTGATCAATGCGAAGTACTTTACAAAATTGGCGATGTTGTTTCATTCGAAATACAAGATACCGTTATACGAGGCATCAACATGCCGAGAATTCCCGGGGTTATAAGACCTATGCTTAACTGGTCGACTGATTATTTGGAAAAGAAATCTTGATCACAGCCCGGTTAACGCAGACTCGCTTCAAGTTAAGCGCGTACTTTTCCT
This sequence comes from Gallionella sp., assembly GCA_023229845.1. Taxonomy (GTDB): domain Bacteria; phylum Pseudomonadota; class Gammaproteobacteria; order Burkholderiales; family Gallionellaceae; genus Gallionella. Next base: position 62,832 of record JALNYK010000010.1, on the reverse strand, counting down.
CCCAACCGGGAATTATATGATGGAAAAAAATGAAAAGAATATTCATAGGTGGTACCGGCAGAAGCGGCACAACGATTCTGCAACATGCAATGTACCGACATCATGAGACGTACACGCTTCCGCTGGAAACAAAATTTCTGGTCGAAGACGGTGGACTGTGCGATTTGGTGGATGGATTGACCTACAATTTTTCAATCACCCATGCCCAAGGCGCCGTTCGTAGATTTGACGATTTGATGCGTTTTCATTTAGCAGAAAGAAACCGTAACAACCTAGGCTTGGAATTCACAATTCCGGAGGTGTTCGGTATCGCACATTATTATAATGCGCTTGATCAATTCATTGACACGATTACGCATGGGCGTTATATCGAAAAGGAAGCACTAGGTCGTTTCTCAAAGGCCTTATATCCCTCGGAGATTGCTTCTCGGGTTAATTCAATACCTAAATACTTCTCCGACCGCGATACCTTGCTGGCAACTTGCAGAGAATTCACAAGAGCTTTATTCGACAACAAAGCGATAGCAGCGGAAAGATCTTGCTGGGTTGAGAAAACACCTTCAAACCTGCTCAAAATATCCTTTTTGCATGAGTTATATCCCGATTCCATATTTATTCACATCAAACGCGATCCCCGGTCGGTGGCGTATTCCTTGCTGAAGCAAAGCTGGGCACCGGATAATATCGTAGATGCAGCTAATTACATGAGGGGAACTTACGAGAAATGGTTGAAGTTAAGAAACAAGCTCCCATCCAGCACATTAAAAAACTATCATGAAGTAAAACTGGAAGACCTTATCAATAATCCCGATGAGTTGCTGAATTCCCTGGTAAGAAAATGTGGGTTATCAGATTATGATAACAACGCATTAGACTTAGTGAGAGCTTCCATCCAGTCTTATATGGGTGGGGATATTAATGATGCCGGCCTGATAGACAGAAAGCTCAACGCATGGAAATTTGATCTATCCAAGGAAGAAATTGACATGCTGAATCATATATATGGAGACATTATCGAAGCCATGGGCTATGGATCATCTGGCAAGTCTTGGCTTGAAAAGCTTGCCGGGTTCATTCGCTAATTTCCCGTAACTAGCGCGAACAAAGATTTCTCGATTGAAAATCAGTGGAGCTTATTATGAGCAATAGCCCAAACCGATTTGCCAACCTCGGGTTTGAGGATTTTCGGAGATTGGCCAAAGACGAGACATTGTCAAAATACGAACGTATAGGCTTCCCCGATGCATATCGAAGCGGCAAAGAGGAATGTATTTTTCAAGACATTTTGAGCAAGTTAACGCTGCTTGAAGAGGAAGGAAAAACTGTATTGGACATTGGCCCCGGATGCAGTGATTTGCCGCGAATGCTGGTAAATCACTGCGAGTCAAGACGGCATTCGTTGATACTAGTAGATGCGCCAGAAATGCTGGATCAATTGCCTGCAGGCCCCGGCATTGAGCAGATAGCCGCCTTTTATCCAGATTGTCCACAGCTAATCAAAGAGCGGGCCGGTGCCGTGAATGTCATTCTTTGTTATAGCGTGCTGCATTACATTTTTGTGGAAACTTCAATCTTCCGGTTTCTTGATACCTCACTGTCTTTGCTCGCACCGGGCGGGCAAATGCTGATCGGCGACATCCCAAATATCTCCAAGAGAAAGCGTTTTTTCGCCAGCGACACAGGAATCAAATTCCATCAGGAGTTCATGCACACTACTGATATTCCAGAGGTTAGGTTTAATCAGATCGAACAGGCGCAAATTGATGATGCGGTAGTAATGTCCATTATCCAAAGGACTCGCCAACAAGGCTTCGATGCCTACGTGCTTCCACAAAATCCGCATCTTCCGATGTCCAATCGCCGCGAAGACATCTTGATTGTCCGCCCATAGGAGTTAGCCATGAACAAGACCAAGCAATTAGTCATCGTGGGAGACTCCGCCTTTGCAGAGATCGCACATGAATACTTTGATGTCGACTCCAATTACAAGGTAGTGGCGTTTTCAGTGGAGCGGGATTTTCTGAAGAACGATGAAAAACGAGGTCTTCCTATAGTGCCATTCGAGGAATTGGAAACACACTTTGATCCTGCAACACATGAAGTGTATGTCGCTGCCACATACACACAGTTCAATCGCCTTCGTGCGCGTCTAGCCACAACTGCCAAAGCCAAAGGCTATCGACTCGCTTCATATATAAGCTCGCGCGCTTTCGTCTGGCGCAATGTGGAATTAGGCGAACATTGCTTCATTTTCGAAGATAACACGGTGCAACCCTTTGTAAGGATAGGCAACAACGTGGTGCTATGGAGCGGCAATCATATCGGACATCACTCTCTCATTAGGGACAATTGTTTCATAGCGTCCCATGCCGTTATTTCGGGCTTCTGCGATATTGGAGAAAACAGCTTTATTGGAGTGAATGCGACCTTGGCCAATAACGTTACGATTGGCAAAGACAATTGGATCGGCCCCAATGTGGCGATCATGAAAAACACCGAAGCGGACGCACTGTACAAGACAGATCAACCCGAACCCGCAAAAATTTCTGCGTCTCGTTTTTTCAAAATAAAAGAATGATAGCGAGGCACAAGAAGGCACTACTCGACTTGCAAAAACATTAGCATCAACGAGACCAACCTGCTACTGCGGCTGTGTAACCGTATTGACTGGCTGTCTCGCTGAAAAGCGTTCCCGTAGAAGTCCTCAATGCAGACATGTCGGCGTATAGTTTTGGTGTAACAGACAAATGACAATAAGATTTCTGCGACATATTTACCGGCGTTGGTTAATTCAATACCGGTGGGCGAATTTCTTCAGTGCATGGTTTAACCGGATCTATCATGGCGATCTGGTCTTAATTAGCTATTTGAGGACGATATTTGCACCAAGTTATTCACTATTGGATAGTGTGTCTCAGTTGGCAGAGAGTACAAACGCCAAATGCGCCACATCGAAAATATTACTGCTAGGCAATGTAACGTTGGTTGGGTACAGCCGGATTATTTTGAAGGAAAAGAATGTGGCCTATGACGGCTCGCACCCAGACTGGCCACTCAAGGATATCTATACCTTATATCGCTTTCAGGAAGAAAACCTCGGGTTGATGCGTTTCAAACCACACACAGGGCGTTGTTATATTCATATCGACCTTAAAACCGAAGAACTACTGGATGGGACATGGCTAAGTATCATGAGCGCATCGTCCGAGAATTGGATGCATTGGATGTCGGAAAGCATTCCCAGGCTAGCTAGGGTGCAAACCGCAAAAACGGATATAAATTTTGGCTTGTTAGTGGATCAAGAGTTAACAAAAAACATGCGTGATGTTCTGGACATTTTTGCCAAGGGCAATCCACGTGTTGAGGTAGCCCCCCATCATGCAGTCAAGGTATCGCGACTGATCGTCCCGACGAATGCAACCGGAACAAGCGCATTCTGGGTGCGCAACTCGCACTCTGCGGAAAATCGACGCAGGTTTAATCGAATTCCAAGTCAATTTCGCACGAGTGGTGTTTTCCATTTCGACATGTTCGGTCTGAAGTTAGCGCGCAAAATGATTCTCGAACATTTTGACCTGAAACCGCGCAAGAAAAGGAAATTGTTCATTCTACGCAGGTCATTTTTCCGCCACATCACCAATCAGGAGCACATCGAACGGCTTTTGCTCGCGCATGGCTTTGAGCCTATTTCTCCAGGTGAAATGAGTGTTGAGGAACAAGTGAAAACATTTTCAGAAGCGTCAATCGTGGTCGCCCAAGCTGGGGCTGCGTTGGCAAATATCATGTTCATGCCTGAAGGTGCTAAGGTGATTTGCCTTTCGGCAAGGAGCCCTGAATATGTGAATTACGACTACTTCCGCGACTATGCAGCAAACTTTTCCGTCTCTCTGGAGTACTTGTTGGGCGATATTGATGACCCGAGTAAATATAATGCTACTCATGTAGGGCAAGTCACCCACCCCATGAATGCGGAGTTCAGCTGCCCGGAAGATGAATTGATTAAGATGTTTACTTCACTTCAATAACAAACAGATTGCATATGTTCAACTGGAAGAAAAAAGGGCTAATTTTTGTGGCGAATCAGCATTCTGATTGGATGCAATCCCATGCGATGATTCCTACTATAGACAAAATAAATGAGGAGCGATTACGTATATACCTGACCTTCTGTGATGCACAGGGCATTGGTCGTGTGGGGTTTGTGGAAGTGGATTCGGCAGATCCTTCGCGGATCCTGCGGATTTCAGACAAGCCGGTATTGGACATCGGATTGCCCGGCGCCTTTGATGAGAATGGCGTGCTGCAAACTTCTATCGTGAGTTTACCTGACGGAAGGAAATTTCTTTATTACGCAGGATTCGAACTTGGCACGAAGATTCGCTACCGGCTTCTAGCGGGTTTGGCTATCAGTGAGGATGAGGGGCTCACGTTCCAGCGTGTTAAGAAGACTCCGATATTGGAGCGCAGTGATCCTGAAATGTATTTCAGGGGTGGGCCAATGGTGTTGTTCGACGAGGGGCGCTTCAAAATGTGGTACGTGGCGGGCAGCGAGTGGCAGGTTATCGATGGAAAATCAATGCCGGTTTACGTGATCAAGTATATCGAGTCCGCAGATGGCATCCATTGGCCCGATGAAGGGCGGGTTTGCATCCCGATCCAGCACGAAAACGAGCATGGTTTTGGTCGGCCTTACGTAATCAAGGAGCGCGGCCTTTGGCGCATGTTTTATTCTATACGGGTAAAACATCTGGGATATCGGCTGGGCTATGCCGAATCAACAGACAACATCAAATGGGTGAGGAAGGATAATGATATCGGAATAGATATTTCCGATTCAGGCTGGGACTCGCAAACGATCTGCTACTCGGCGATAATTTCAGCGCAAAACAAAACGTACATGTTTTATAACGGCAATGAGTTTGGCAAGAGCGGCTTCGGCTATGCCGAATTAATAAGCAATTTATGAAAATCATCCCTTATCAAGAAGAGTACGCATCAGTATGGGACGATATGGTTGCAGCATCGGCTGCAGCGACTATATTACACACTAGAAGATTTCTTTCGTATCACGGCTCGCGTGTTGCTGACCGCTCCCTGCTAATTTTCGATGATAAAGAACGATTGATCGGGGTCTTTCCTGCTGCATTAAATCCATCTTGCGAAGTTATGGTGGAGAGCCATCCCGGGGCGACTTACGGCGGACTAGTGCATGCAGGAAAGTTGCGCGGCGAACAAGCAGTTTTGGCGCTCAATCTTATCAGCCGACATTACCACGCAATGGGAATAACCCGCCTTCGTTATAAAGCGGTGCCCCACATCTATCATGCCGCTCCAGCCCAAGATGATTTGTATGCGATGTTTCGCTTGGGAGCCATTCGTTATCGTTGTGATTTATCTTGCGCCATCGATCTTGCGGCGCGAATGCCAGCGAGCAAAAGACGACTGCGATCGCTGAAGAGCGCACATATACACGGCGTAGAGATCGTTAGCAGTGCCGGATATGCTGCTTCGATCTGGTCAGTCTTAGAAGAAAATCTGGCACGCAAGCATGATGCCAAGCCCATTCATACGCTGCAAGAGATACTCGTGCTGCATGAGCGCTTCCCCAGGCAAATTGAGTTTGTAGCAGCAAAGCATGCTGGAGTAGTTGTGGCAGGAGCGCTGCTGTTCCATAGCCCGACCGTAGTACATGCGCAATACATTGCTTCAAGCGAGGTGGGGTACAATTTGCACGCATTGGATGCGCTGTTTGAATGGTGCATTAGACATGCCCAACAAGATGGTGTTAGGTATTTTGATTTCGGGATCAGTAATGAAAATGAAGGCAACTTTTTAAATACTGGTCTATATAACTTCAAAACCGAATTTGGTGGGGGGGGAATAGTGCATGAATTTTTTGAACTGAATTTGCAAGGGGAGAATCATGCCGCTTGAAGATTGCCGAATTATTGAGTTGCCAAAAATATCGGATCCTCGCGGCAATCTTTCATTTATTGAAAGCGGTCGGCAAATCCCGTTTGATATACAGCGTGTTTATTATCTTTATGATGTCCCCGGCGGATCTGACCGAGGCTCTCATGCGCACAAGAAATTGCATCAATTCATCGTAGCCATGTCGGGTAGCTTTGATGTTGTGCTGGATGATGGTAGCGAGAAAAAACGCTTCCATCTTAACCGTTCATATTATGGTTTATATGTCTGCCCCATGATGTGGCGCTATTTGGACAACTTCTCATCGGGGGGGGTATGTATGGTGCTTGCATCTGCGCACTATGACGAAGCAGACTACATCCGCGACTATGATCTTTTCATGAAGAAGGTTCTCGGCGACGCATGAAACAGGTTCCATTTCTTGATTTGCAGCGCATCCATCGAGAAATTCGAGGGCCGCTGGAAGAGGCTTTTCATCGTGTGCTGGATTCCGGATGGTTCATCATGGGCCCGGAGGTCGAGGCTTTCGAGGCGGAATTCGCCAAGTATTGTGGGGTAAAACACTGTGTCGGCGTCGGTAATGGCTTGGACGCTATGCACCTGCTATTGCGTGCTTATGGCATTAGTCAGGGTGACGAAGTTTTGGTGCCCTCCAATACCTTCATCGCCACTTGGCTGGCAGTAAGCCAGTGCGGAGCAATTCCGGTACCGGTGGAGCCGCGCTCGGAAACACACAATATCGACCCAGACGCCTTAGCTGCAGCCATCACCCCGCGAACTCGAGCCATCATTCCGGTTCACCTTTACGGCCAGCCCGCCGACATGGACACCATCAATGCAATCGCCCGCCGCCACAGCCTGATTGTGATCGAAGATGCGGCGCAGGCACAAGGTTCGGAGTACAAGGGAAGATGTGCAGGGAGCCTGGGGGACGCTGCCGCCACCAGCTTTTACCCCGGGAAAAATCTCGGAGCACTGGGGGATGGTGGTGCCGTACTCACCAACGATGCATCGATTGCCGACAAGGTGCGTTTGCTGCGCAATTACGGCTCACGCATCAAGTATGAGCATCAGGACATCGGCTACAACACCCGGCTGGACGAAATGCAAGCTGCATTTCTTCGCGTCAAGCTCGCCTTGCTTGATGAGTGGAATGCCAAGCGGCGCACACTCGCTGAAATATACACCGCACAACTCCAAAATACCGGGCTGGAGTTACCATCGGTTCCCGTATGGGCCAATCCAGTCTGGCATCTCTATGTTGTGCGAAGCTCCAATCGAGACGCCTTGCGCGCCCACCTCGACCAATGCGGAGTTTCCACCGTAATCCACTACCCCATTCCACCACATCGGCAGGCCTGTTACTCCGAATATTCCAGCTATAAACTGCCACTCGCAGAGACGCTAGCGAACGAGGTGCTCAGTCTCCCCATGTCGCCATTCCTGACTGAACAAGAGGCATCTCATGTGGTTGAAGCTGTCCGCTCATTTCCCGGCAAAGGCGGAAAACAACAAAATGAACCATTGCCCGATGTCCACTAATCGTCTCGCCGCCCGGTTGCATGCATGGCATTGATACGTTCCATCGCCACGCTTCAGGAGACCCTTGATACCCAGATTGCACAGGGCGATCTTGATTCTGCTCTGCACTTGATTCATCGGACGGTTGATCAGGTTTTCTGCGAGCCGATCAATACCGCTCAGATTTTTGGCTCAAAACTGCTCGATGAGTATTGCCAGAAAGCTGGGGCGATCAATTGGCGGCGCATCCAGAACAGTGCCCAACCCGCTCACCGCAACAACGAATCAGGGAACACCGTTGTCTATGTAGCAAGCAGACTATATGACTTTGGCGGGCACACTCCCGTTGTTGCGGACATCATCCGCCTTGGGCCGTCAGCCAGGAGCATTATTCTGATAACCGGCACGGTAGGAGCAACTAACCTTGCCGCCATCCGGCATCGCTTCGAAGGACTTACACAAGTATCCCTTGAATGCGCTCCGCACGGCACATTTCTTGAGAAACTCAATTGGCTGCAACGCAAGCTTCTGGAGTTTTCTCCAAGTACTGTTTGGCTGTTCAATCACAATCAAGACAGCGTGGCCGTTGCTGCGGTCCAACCAGATGCCGGTTACCGATTGCGCTATTACCACCACGGAGACCACCAGTTATGCCTTGGTGTTTACCTTGATTACGCCGACCACATTGATCCGCATCCTATGGGCTTCCATAACTGCCGGGATCATCTGGGCATACAAAACAACCGTTATCTCCCTCTCACCGTAAAAGATCATGGTGCACCACCCGCCAAGGAAGCTCGTACTTCAGATGCGATGCTGATTACCTGTACTGCAGCCAGCCGGGGGAAGATTGAGGCACCTTATTTTATTAATTACGCCGACGTTATCCCCGAGATGCTGCACGCCTCCGGTGGCAAGCATATCCATATCGGCCCCCTCAGCTCAATGACCTTATGGAGGATTCGGCGCGCAATGCGCAAGTTAGGGGTCCCGGATAACGGCTTCGTACACATCCCCTATGTGCGCAGCGTCTGGGATGCATTGCATGAATACCGGGTAAATTTATATATAACATCTTTCCCATATAGCGGCGGTCGCACCCTGATCGAAGCAATGGGTGCCGGAGTCGCAGTTGCGCTTCACCTCCATTGCCGCTCACGATTATTGAGTTCCTTTGACATGGCATTTGAAGGTGCCATGCTCTGGCGGAGTCCGTCAGAACTCTACAAGTACGTGCAACAGACAGATGCCGAAACTCTGCGACAACAAGGCAAAGCCGCCCGCAAAAAGTATTTGGAATGCTATCGGGAGGAAGCGTTGGCTGGTGCGCTGATAAACTGGGAGCACCCGTTACCCCCCCCCCCGCTACTCAAAGGCTACACACCTGACAAATTGCAGCAGGCACTCGACATCACAAATCAGGTTTCCTTTATCGGTGCGTTACACCGCGTTCTCTGCCGAGCTGTTCGACGCTGGAAATCTTCGCAAGCCTGACAGTAGTGCTATCCCAAAAGGATCAGCGAATTTGCGGAATACCATGTTTCAGCAATAGGTACAGTTTGTGTGGCAAAAGACTAAAAGCCGAGAAAAAACACCATTTACTCATACGCCGACCTAACTGCAACTTGCTGCGGAACAAGACCAATCGTCCCCTTTCGCTCCACAGCCCTTTCAGTGAAGCAAGGTAAATATCACTGAACAACGAATAATCACGCTTCAACATTGCCAGAGCGACTCCCTCGATCAGCAACAAAAACAAATGCAATGGCAACAGACACTGGAAAATGGGCGTGGGGTAAGTCAGCACCATGACAAAGCTCTTGTTCCTCTCCGACAATGTCCTGCGCCGTCGGGTAGTAATTAACTGCCCCTGACACACCTTTCCTCCGCCGAAGCTACCACCCACCCGATGGCGATAACCAGAAATTCCCAGTGCACGCACGCTATAACCCGCCAGCCTCGCCCGGCAGCACAGGTACAAGTCTTCGCCTATGCTACCGAACCATTCCGGAAATCCGCCCAGCTCCAGCCACAACGACTTTGAGATCCACAAGCAAGCTCCCATCACCATGGCAACCTCCTCACGTTCCGGGTTTCTGTTCGGCACGGGATTTAAAAAGGGATCGACCAAGCAGCCAATATCGAGCAACTCGCCTGTTTCAAAGTCGTATTGAGGCAAGCTCAGAATCGCGGGTCGGCCTATATCCGAGGCCGCCTTATGGAGCGAGGACAATGCATCCGGATACAGTTCGGCATCGTTGTTGAGCAGCAGCAGGTACTCGCCCTGCGCTGCCTGCGCCATGCGGTTGTTGGCAACGCAGAACCCAACGTTCTCGTTGCTTTCGATCAGCCTGACTGCGGGATACTTGTCGCGAACATATTGCGCCGAACCATCGGTCGATGCATCGTCATGAACAATAATCTCGATTGGGAACATGCAATCCTGAGCCAGTACCGAGGCAATGCAATCGTCAATAACCTCCAGACCGTTATAGTTAGCAATACACACCGAAACCGTTGGCCGAGCGCTCATGATGGTTTTAACCAGTCCCAGGTACGCCGCACCCCCTCTTCCAAGCCGGTTTGCGGCCTCCAGGAAAGACACGCATCAAGACGGGAAATATCGAGCACAATTCCACGCACGTCGATCCCCCAGCCTGGATGATAGACAGTTTTCAGTTCCGTCCCTGTAACCTGCTCGACGATGCGCTGCACTTGCTTGATGCTATATCCCCTGCCACTGCCGACATTGTAGTCGTCATTATTCTGGGGCAATGCCACGAAACGGGCACAGGCTTCGGCAACATCATCAATGTAGATGAAGTCGCGCACATTTTCACCGTCCCCCCAGACTTCAAACGGAGTGTCATGGCATGCATGTTCAAGCATGGTGCGAACCAGGCCGAAGCCGCTCTTGAGCACCTGCCCCGGCCCGTAGGCATTGGAGGGGCGCAGAATGGTGACCGCATGTCCTCGCATGCGGAAGGCGTGAAGGAAAGCTTCCAGCGCCGCCTTGCCTGCACCGTGATAGGAAAGTGGCGCAACAGCATCGTCTTCTTGCACGGGAAGCCGCCGTGGATTGCCATACAAGACGCCGCCAGACGAGAAAAAGATCAGATGGATTTCCGGGTAAGCTTGCAGTGCTTCCAGCAAGCGCAGGCTAGGCGCCAGGTTCTCCAATTCACGGATGGGATGATTGGCCGAACTGCCCGGGGTAGTGGCAGAAGCAAGGTGGATCACCGTGCTGCAATGCGGCAGCAGCTTGGCCAACAATTCGGGCGAGTCCAAGCTACCTTGCACGAAGTGAACGTTGGGGATCACCTGCGGAGCATTGGGCGCAAGTACATACACATGCCGTCCTTCTGCTGCAAGCTTGCGGGCCAAGGCGACGCCGATGAAGCCCCCGCCCCCCAGCAACAACACATTGCCGCCGCTCACCGGACGGGCTCCAATAGCCGCCGGTAAGCGGCGGCATAGCGTTGAGCGCAATCATCCCAGGTACCGACCGAATCCTTGATTCCTGAACGGGCCGCTTCCCCCGCATCCAGATTACGTGCCGGCTCTTCCAGCCATTCCAGCCCTTGGCGCAAATCGTCCCGCGCAGTAACAAGCCAGCCGTTTTTTTGGTGCAGAACTATGTCTTGGTGAGCGGGCAAGTCGGATGCGATCACGGGCAGTCCTGCCGCCATCGCCTCCAGCATCACCTGCGGACACCCTTCGTCGTGTCGGCTCAAAGTAATCAGGCCACAGGCTTGGGGAAACCATGTCTGCAACAGCTCGGCCGGATGCGTCGGGCCGTGGTAATGCACCCAATGTGGCAGCGCGATTTTTTCCTGCATCGGCCCGAACAAATGCAACTGACGCTCTTTGCCGAACAGTCCTTCTCCCCAGCCGAACAGGTCGCCGACCTTGTTCCGCGTCAGGCGTGTAACCGCCAGCCAATGCCGCGCACCTTCGGGGGGGCGACGCACAACCTTGAACCATGGATCGTCCACCCCGAACGGGATGGGACATATCTCGGCAAGATCGCCGAATGCCAGCTCCAAACCGGGCCGCATCCATTCGGCGTTGGGAGCCAGAATGACACGGCGCTGCCGCAGAACGGCACGCAACAGCGCCTTCATGCCCGGCAATCGCAACAGCGCAAAATCGCTACCCAACACGGTGATCAACGCCGGTGTCCAGCTTCCCCACAACGGCAGTGCGTTTTGCAGCCAGTTGACATGGCACACATCGATCGGACGGTATCGATAGCTCCGTCTCAGGCGCGCCAACAGTTGGATGACGACACCAGCAGCGAACACCCGGCGATTTCTCAGCAAATGCGCAATGCCGCCTTGTTGCGACAATTGCCTCAGCCATTGCGCGTCATCCGGCGTAACCGCAGAAACCACCCCCGCCGGCAACTCGCCGGGCGGTGCCCATAACGAAAGATTCACATCATCCCGGCGAGCCAGTGCGGCAGCGAGATTGGCGATAAACCGGCCGCGCCAGTCCTGGGCATTTTCCGGATAGGAAGTGCTGGACATCAATACATTCAAGCTACTTGTCCTCATGCCCGTCCGCATCGATATCCTTGTAGTGCAGCGCGGAAATCTGTTCGGACACAATACCGATAAGGAAGGTGAGAATGGCCGAAATGAACAGCAATGCGCTCATGTTAGTGAAGCGGCCATCGCTGGAATAGGTGTAAAAGTAATAACCCAATCCGGTAAGGAAGAAACCGGCGCTGATTGGCAAAAATAGCTTTTGCGGGGAATAAAGCGTACCGATCTTGATGATGATCAGCAAAAAACGGACTCCATCCCGAATCGGGCGGATATGGCTTTTGCCCGTGGCCCGCCGCGGGGTGTGGATGGGCAGGTACGCCACGCCAAACCCGGCCCGGAAGAAACTCATGGTAATGGTAGTCGGGTAGGAAAAACCGTTGGGCAGCAAATAAAGAAACTTGCGGAACTTATTCGCCTTGACCATCCGGAATCCGGACGTGAGGTCTTCGACCGGCTGTTGAACCATCCAGGTCGCGAAGCGGCTGAACAAATCGTTCGCCACCGCCCGGTGCGATCCGGCATGGGAACCAGATTGACGCGCCCCAACCACCATGTCATAGCCTTCGGCGAACTTTTCCAGCAGCGCAGGGATGTCTTCCGGCTTGTGTTGTCCGTCGGCATCCATGAAAACCAGCACCTCGCCATTCGCGGCACGTGCTCCGGATTTTACGGCTGCACCATTGCCTTTCGGGTACGGGTGGCTGACCACTCTCACGGAATATTCAGCGCAGACTGCAAGCGTATCGTCGTCCGAACCATCGTTGACCACGATGATCTCAGCCTCCGGCAATATTGCCACTACTTCGGGCAGCAAACGGCGCAATCCTTCCGCCTCGTTACGCGCAGGAATAACCAATGTGAGATTCATAAACGGCCTTATCTTTTGTTATAAACACGCAGGGGGGGCTGCGTGTCATTTTAACAGCTCTGCCTTTGACCGAATTTCCGGTGGCAGGTTGGCAAACTCCGAGACTATCTGCTCCCTGATGCTGCCGGTTAGCAGCGGATTCGACAACGCAGCACGATAAATGCGATCAACGACTTCCGCATTGACTACAAAATAACCGCTGGCAATATCCCGGATCGCGCCAATGAGAGAATTCTTGTTTGGCGGCCCAAAAGGAACCGTCGCAAGGCGCTGCTCCAGCTCTACAAGCAAAGCGTTCTCCTGCGGCAATCTTCTTTCCGCATTCACCGCCAGCATACCTAGCAATCCAGCAATGCTGGTCGGTGCGTTATCTGCGGCCTGCCGATAATGGAATAGCGCCTTGTTATAGAGATCGACCGCATCCTCCTGAGATGTGGGCGGCAAATGGTCGTAAAGTGCTGCCAAGTCGGTGTGCGCCCGCACCGAACCCGGATGCCGCTCCACCTCCAGCATGCGCATCTGGAGCGTATCGCCCCACTGCATGGCGCGGGACGCGGTCAGCCCGGCGAACAGGACCACCAACACCGCGAAAGCCACCCGGCGCACGCGCAAACTGGACAAATGAATCTGGGAATTTAATGCGTAATAGGCTAGGGGCAACAGAATGCCGAGCATGGGCAAATAATTGCGGTGTTCGAAGGCGATTTCCAGCGGGATGACGGTGGACTCCAGCACATGTCCGATCAAAAAGAACGCTATCCCGAAAGCAATCATAGGGTGCTTGTTGCGCAATGCGAATGCGCCCCCCATCAGAAATATCAGGCCCGCAATGGCAGACAACGTCGTCCAAGGGGCAAGCAGACTCCTCGAAATCGGGAAGTCGTCGTGGTGCAGCCCCATCTCGCTCATGCTGGGCAGCACAATCATATGCAGGTAGAACCACAGCACGCGCGCCTCGGTCATCAGTCGTTCCGACAGCGAAAAATCGCGCCACGAATATCCCGCCAGAATCAGCCCGGGATTATTCAGAACGTAAATCAGACCAGCTAACACGGGGATTGCAACCGACAGTCCCACCATCGACACCAAAATGCGGCGGCTATTTTGATCGAACGCATTCCAGCGCAGCAAGGTCGCCTCGATTACCAGAATGAACAAGGGCAGCAAGACGCCGTTTTCCTTGCACAGCGCGGCAAGCGGTGTCGCGATGAATATGGCGGCGGCAATCGCAAAGAATCCCGACCTCGCCCCATCCAGCAGGCTTTTTCTGCCATACAGATACAACACCAGTCCGGCCAGCGTGAACAATGCCGAAAGGCTGGTCATGCGCTGCACCACATACAGCACACCGGTCAGATTGAATGGGTGCAACAGCCAGGCTGCAGCGACGGCGATGGCTATCCAGGTTGCGAAGTCCCTTTCCGTCATTAACCGCCGAATGCGCAGATGCAGGTTGAGCAGCATCCGGACGAACAGGAATACCAATATCCCGTTGACCAAGTGGATCGCCAGATTGGTTGCCTTGAAATAATAGGGGACCATGCCCGAAAAATAATGATTGACGGCGAAACTCGCCATGCTGATGGGACGCCCCAGCGGGCCGGCATCCCCCGAAAAAGCAGCGCGCCAAAGAGAAACTAAATCCAGACTTTCGATTCCCAGGTAGGAATTCAGGCGGAGGTTGGCCCCGTCGTCGAAAACGAAATGCCCCTCCAGCCCCGGCAGGTAGCAGACCACAGCAAGGGCGAAAATGCAAAACAATAAGGCGGGCTTAATAACAAGAATACGCATAGATGTAAAAAAGGGGGCTTGCGCCCCCTTCATTATGTCGGATTAATCAATCGACAATTAAGACTTAGGATAGTATTTTGTCGGAACAGTACCGCCAACAGCCCACTCCACACCACCAGCGCCGCAAGTCGGTGTCCATGTAACCGTCTTAGATACAGTATCAGAGGGCAATCCAGACGCTACAGTCGTGGCTGTGATCATACCTGTAGTTGTCGTAACAGCACCACTTGCCATATATTTTGCAGCCGATACATTAAGCGAGTTATCAGCCGTTCCAGTAACCGCAGCAAGAGAAGCACCAGCGAGCGTTACAAAATTGCCGCTGGAATCAACACCGCCTTCGCTGCAATAAAGGCCAATAGCAGTCCGCGCCGGGCTGGTCAGGCTGGTCAGCTCAGTCAGCTTGGACTTGACTGTGTAGTCTTGGTAAGCCGGAATCGCCACAGCAGCCAGAATACCGATAATCGCGACCACGATCATCAGTTCGATCAGGGTAAAGCCTTTTTGTACGTTTTTCATGTAAAGCTCCTTTAAGAGTTATTAGCCATTCGATCAGGCCATTGGCCCGGTCTACGGTTAACACACATCGTGTGTTGCCAGAATTAATGCAATAGCCGTGCCACAATTGCAAGCTACTGTTTTATATAAACACAACAAGATATCGAAACAGCCTCAGCGGGTTAAGGCGACCAATATTGACCGCAAACTGACGTTTTTCGTCACTCAGCAGCCTCAAGCGCTATGCAACTTCAGCATCGCCGCCTCGGTCTTGCCCTCGACGACCAGATGGGCGACATCCTGTGCGCGTTGCATCGCTTCGTCGATTAGCGCCCGCTCCTCGCGGCGCGGATCGTTCAGCACGAAGTTGACCACTTCGCTGCGTTCGCCGGGATGGCCGATGCCGAGGCGCAGCCGCCAGAAATCCTTGGTGCCAAGATAGGCGATGATGTCCTTCAGGCCGTTGTGACCGCCGTGGCCGCCGCCCAGTTTCAGCTTGGCGCTGCCCGGCGGCAGGTCCAGTTCGTCGTGCACGACCAAGACTTCCGCCGGGGCGATCTTGTAGAACTGCGCCAGCGCGCCGACCGCGCGACCGCTGACGTTCATGAAGGTCTGCGGCTTGAGCAGGAAGACTTCGTGTCCATGCAGCTGACCGCGCGCTGCGAGACCATGAAACTTGGCCTCACTCCTGAAACTCAGGTTGTGCGTGCGCGCAAACTCGTCCAGCCACCAGAAGCCGGCGTTATGGCGGGTATTTTCGTATTCGCGGCCGGGATTCCCCAGCCCGACGATCAGGCGTATCGAACTCATGATGCGTTAATCCAAAAAATCATTAGAGAAATCCATAAAGCATCTAATCGACGGCATTGTCTTGGGGCGCGCGATCCTTCGACAGAACCTCGGGGCGGACTTTAGTCACGACACCCATGCATTTCAACGTGCCCTTCACGGCTAAAGCCGCTCCTACAAAGGGCTTGCGGTTATTCCGCAACCAATAAAAAACCCGCCATGCCGGTATCAGCGATGGCGGGTTGCGAGGGTCGGCAGACCCCGTTATTACTTCTTGGCGGCAGGTGCAGCAGCTTCGGCAGTCGCCGCTTCGGCAGCGGCTTCGACTGCACCGCGCGGCACCATGACGGTCGCCACCACGGCTTCGCCGGTGTGAGAACCGTGTGCTGCGACTTCAACGCCTGCAGGCAGCTTCAAGTCGGCAACGTGTACGGAATGGCCCAGATCCAGTTTGCCCAGATCAACTTCGATGAAGGCAGGCAGATCCTTCGGCAGGCAGGTGATGTCCAGATCGTGGATCACATGGCTAATCTTGCCGCCGCCGGTCTTGACGCCCGGAGCGATTTCTTCGTTGATGAAGTGCAGAGGCACCTTCTTGTGCATCTTCTGGTTCACGTCCACGCGCTGGAAGTCGATGTGCTGGACTTGTTGGCGGAACGGGTGCATCACGAAGTCACGCAGCAGCACGGTTTCCTTCTTGCCTTCGATGTTCAGCGACAGTACGGAAGCGTGGAACGCTTCGGAACGCAGCTTGTAGTAGATCTCGTTATGGTCCAGATCGAGCGCGACGGCGTCGCCGGAACCGTAGACAACACCTGGCACGCGGCCGGTGTTACGCAGACGGCGGCTCGCACCCGTACCTTGCGCCTTGCGAATTGCTGCATTGATTTCGATAGTCATTTCACTTCTCCAAAAAAACAGAATCGTCCGCGACCAGACGATTCAACATTTGCGGCAACCGACATGGTTGCCGCTAAAACCTGATGTATGTTGGGCTCAGCTTTATCGTGCCCAACTTACTACTCGGTGAACAGCGAGCTCACCGATTCTTCGTTGTTGATGCGGCGGATGGTTTCCGCCATCAATTCTGCGGTGCTCAGTTGACGAATGCGCTTGCAGTTGCGCGCGGCTTCGCTCAACGGGATGGTGTCGGTGACCACCAGTTCATCCAGCGCGGAATTCTCGATGCGCTCGATTGCCGGACCGGACAGCACAGGATGCGTGCAGTACGCCAGCACGCGAGTCGCGCCCTTTTCCTTCAGCGCATTCGCCGCTTCGCACAGCGTGTTGGCGGTGTCCACCATGTCGTCCATGATCAAACAGGTGCGCCCGACCACGTCGCCGATAATATTCATCACCTTGGCCACGTTCGGCTTCGGACGACGCTTGTCGATGATCGCCAGATCCGCGTCCAGCTCCTTGGCCAGCGCGCGAGCGCGCACCACGCCGCCGACATCCGGCGACACCACGATCAGATTCGGGTAGTTGCACTTGCACACATCGGCCAGCAGGATCGGGCTGGCGTAGATGTTGTCCACCGGCACGTCGAAGAAGCCCTGGATCTGGTCGGAGTGCAAATCCATCGTCAGCACGCGATCCACGCCTGCGCTGGAAAGCATATCGGCAACGACTTTCGCGGTGATCGCGACACGCGCGGAACGCGGACGGCGATCCTGGCGTGCATAACCGAAATACGGAATCGCGGCAGTGATGCGGCCGGCGGAAGCGCGCTTGAGCGCATCCACCATCACCATGACTTCCATCAGATTATCGTTGGTCGGAACGCAGGTAGACTGCAGCACGAAAACGTCCTTGCCTCGCACGTTCTCCAACAACTCGACCATCACTTCGCCGTCGGAAAAACGACCTACCGTGGCGCGACCGAGATTGATATTGAGATGCTGCGCGACTGCTTCTGCGAGCTTAGGATTGGCATTGCCGGTAAACACCATCAACCTGTCGTGTGACACGTCAACCCCTTAAAGGAACGAGATAACGGGGCAATGCCCCAATAAACAGGCTTCAGCTGCCGACCTACGCGAGCTTCGCTCACATTAATCTGCGCCGAAACCGAAATTTGGCTGGGGAGGTAGGGATCGAACCTACGAATGCCGGAATCAAAATCCGGTGCCTTACCACTTGGCGACTCCCCAATGAACTTATTGCTACACCCAATCATGCAACGGGTGCTTTTTCAAACCTTGCGCTACCACACCGCGCATCTCCTTCGGCAACTTCTGGAGCACCGATTCAGCCTGATCGCGACTTTCAAACTCCGCGAATACGCATGCTCCCGATCCAGTCATCATCGCCTTGCCGTAATGGCTCAGACTGTCTATATGTCTAGCCACTTCCGGGTAGAGCTTGCACGCCACTTGCTGCAAATCGTTGCGCAATTGCGTCTGCGGCATCGAGAGGGCGCGCATTGTGCTGGAAACCGAATCGCGTGTCAATTCCGGATGCGTAAAAATTTGCGCGGTCGGTACATGGACCGGTGGAAACAGCACGACATACCAGGCTTCCGGCAAGGGGCAGGCCTGCAACGCCTCGCCCACGCCCTCGGCAAAGGCGTTCTCGCCGAACACGAACACCGGCACATCCGCCCCCAGTTGCAGGCCCAGCTGCATCAGGCGTTCGCGCGACAGCCCCAGCGACCACAGGCGATTCAGCGCAATCAATGTAGTGGCCGCATCCGAACTGCCGCCGCCCAGCCCACCGCCCATCGGGATGCGTTTCTCGATCCCGATGTCTACGCCCAGCTTGCAGCCGGTCTCGGCCTGCAACAGGCGCGCCGCGCGCACGCACAAGTCCTGCTCCTCGGCCACGCCCTCGACGTTATTGGTGCGATGCACCTCGCCGTCGTCGCGCAATTCGAATTGCAACGTGTCCTGCAGGTCAATGAAGCGAAACAACGTCTGCAGCAAGTGATAGCCGTCCGGCCTGCGACCGACCACATGCAGAAAAAGATTGAGTTTCGCCGGAGCGGGGCAAGTCAGCATTACGGTTTTTCCCATTCCCATTCGTCTATCAGCAACTGCACCTGCAGTTCGTTGCGGCTCAGTTGCAAACGCGACGGCAGACTGTCCATGCCGTCGCCGTCGTAACGCAAGTAGCGCACTTCCCAACCGTCCTGCAGTAACAAAACGATCCGTCCGCGTTCGTCGCGCTCGATCTGCGCCTCGCCCTCCGCCGCCTGCCCAAGCACCCACAGACGCAAGCCACCGAGCGGCAGTTGCCAGCCCAGCACCTGCTGCATCAGCGTCTCGGCATCCGCAGCCTCGTAATGTTTACTGCCGTCGTCCAGCGTCGCGCCTTGTGCATCTCGGTAGACGCGCGCGGCGGTCTGGCCCAGCGGCCCCTGCAGCAACAACTCGTCGGATTGAGACAGATGCACCCAGCGCACCCCGGCGGAATGGCGTGTGCCGTTATGCTTGATCGCGATGCGCCCGTTCAGCGCGAATGCGGCAACCTCAAGTTGCGAGGGACGCGCTGCAGGCGCGGTCGGCGGCGATGCGCAACCACCCAACAGCACCAGCAATATCAGAGCAATCAGCCGCATTTATCGGGATTGTCCATTAGGCCGTCATACCGGAGAAGGCCGGTATCCAGCAATGAAAAAATATGCCGCGAAGCGGACAAAGCCATGATTTTGGCCCACTTGCGTGGGAAATTTTTATTCGTTCTGGATTCCGGACTTCGCCGGAATGACGTAACTTTTCTAATGGACAGCAGAGTTTAAGGCACCGTGAATTTCTTGATGACCGATTGCAACTGCACGCTGTCCGGATTGACCTTGAGGCTGTCCTGCCAGACCTTCTGCGCCTCTTCCTTGTCGCCGCGCACCCACAGCACCTCGCCCAGATGCGAAGCCACCTCGGGATCGGGATTGCCGGCATAAGCGCGTCGCAGCATGTTCACGCTGTCGTCCAGCCTGCCGCTGCGGTAATAGCCCCAGCCGACGCTGTCCATGATCGCGGCATCGTCCGGCGCGAGCTGCAGCGCCTTTTCCACCAACACCAGCGCCTCCGCGAGGCGCTCGTTGCGCTCCAGCAGGCTGTAGCCCAATGCGTTATAGGCATGCGCGTGATCCGGTTTGAGCTGGATCAGCTTGCGCAGCAGTTGCTCGGTCACATCGTGCTTGCC
The DNA here is from genome assembly GCA_023229845.1 of Gallionella sp. Classification (GTDB taxonomy): domain Bacteria; phylum Pseudomonadota; class Gammaproteobacteria; order Burkholderiales; family Gallionellaceae; genus Gallionella. Next base: position 42,741 of record JALNYK010000010.1, on the reverse strand, counting down.
GTTCTTGTCGGCCAGCATCGCGGTCTCATAGAGCAGGTCCGGATGGTTGGGCAGTTTCTCCAAGCCCTGCTGCAACACCCGATAGGCCTCCGCTATACGCTTGGCCTCGCGCAGCAACTGCGCTTCGATCAGCAGCAGCTGCACGCGCTGCTGGTTGTTGTCGGCGCGTATCTGTTGCAGATGCGCGCGCGCCGGCTCCAGCCCGTCGCGCTTGTTCAGCAGATAGAGGATACGCAGTTGCGCGGCGAAGCGGTGCTCGCCATCCTTGACCTCGCGGTAATGGGCCATCGCCTCGTCGTCGCTCTCTTTCGCCTCGCTCAGCTGCCCGAGGTAATACTGCACCCGGTCCTGATCCTTCTTGCCCTCACCCAGCGATTGCCGCAGCTGCTCCTCGGCTCCCTGGAAATCTTTCAGTTGCAGGGAAATCAGCGCGATGGCGAACGCCATGTCGGGATTGTCCGGGCTGTCTTTCGCCAGACGCTGGAACTCGTCGCGCGCCGGCTTATATTGTTTCTGCTCCAACAACGCGCGGGCGTATTGCAAACGAATCTCGCGCGCGTCGGGATTGGCGGACAGGTAACTGCGCAACGCCTCCAGCCCCTGCTCCGGCTCGCTCTTCAACAACAGTTGCGCCTCCAGCGAAACGGCCGCAGCCCAATCGGGTCGCAAGCTGCGCGCCTGCCGCGCCTCGGACAGCGCCAGTTCGGCTTCACCGGCCAATTGCGCCAGCTGCGCCACCGACCAGCGCGCCTCGGCCACTTGAGGATAAGGCTGAGCCAGTTCGCGCAGCAGTTTCAATGCCGCCGGCTTGTCCGGATAGGAGACGGCCTGCTGGAGCAACTGCAAAAAAACCGGCCCCGGATTCGCCCCGGCTGCCTGCAACTGTTTGGCGTACTCCAGTTTGGCCTCTTCCAGTTTGCCGCCGCGCAACAGGATGGAGGACAACATGCGTCCGGCCACGGCGGCATTCGGTTCGACTTCCTGCCATTGCCTGAAAGCCTCGATTGCCCGCTCCATCTGGCCGGACTCAACGGCGAACTGCGCCGCGCGCCGCGCCAGACGCGGGTCGCGCGTCTTGCGCGCCAGATCGGCGCTGCCTTCCAGCGCCAGCGCCTGATGGCCGCGCTGGCTGGCGATCTCGGTCAGGAGATATTCGTAGAGCAATTCGTCGGTCAACTCGACATTGGGCAACACCGGCGCGGCCTCTACCTGCGGCGGCGCGACTGCCGCTGCCGGCGCGACCGGCGCCGCCTGCTTCGGGGCTTGTGCGCAGGCCGTCAGCAACAGACTGCCGACGACCAGATATTTGAACGATGAATTCATGGCGATACTGCTTTTGATACGGGCGCACATATTAGGTTATATTAGCCCGCACCCACAACCACGACCGTTTCCGCCTTGTCCGACACCGCCCCCGAGATCACCCTTTCCGCGCGCAAGCTGACGCGCTGCTTCGGCAACCAGAAAATCATCCACGACGTATCGCTGACCCTACGGCGCGGCGAGGTGCTGGGCTTGCTCGGCCATAACGGCGCGGGCAAGAGCACCACGATGCAAATGCTGACCGGCTGCTTGCTGCCGGATAGCGGCGACATCGAGATCTGCGGCATCGACCTGCTGCGCCAGCCGATACTGGCGAAAAAACATCTCGGCTACCTGCCGGAGACACCGCCGCTGTACCGCGAACTCTGTGTAGACGATTACCTGACCTTCGCGGCGCGCCTGCGCGGCATCGAGAACGGCAAGGTCGCCGCCGCGCTGGCGCAAGCCAAACAGCGCAGTGGGCTGGACGCGGTCGGCGGCAAGATCATTTCGACGCTGTCCAAGGGCTACCAGCAGCGCGTCGGCATCGCCCAGGCCATCGTCCACAATCCCGAAGTAGTCGTGCTGGACGAACCCACCGTCGGGCTGGACCCGGCGCAGATACGCGACATCCGCGCGCTGATCCGGGAACTGGGCGACCGCAGCAGCGTAATCCTCTCCACCCATCTGCTCGGCGAAGTCGAAAGCCTGTGCGACCGCGTCGAGATCATGCAGAAAGGCCGGCTGATCTACGGCGACACGACGGCGGCGCTGTCAAACTACGGCGGCGAACCGGGCCGACTGGAAGAGAACTTCATCCGCATCACCGAGCGGGAGACCGCCACGGCGGCAACTATCGCGGAGGACGGAAAATGATCCGATTGATTGCGATGCGCGAACTGCGCAGCCTGTTCACCCTGCCCTCCACCTGGCTCATCTTCGCCGCACTGCAATTCGTCTTCGCATGGTTCTTCCTCGCGCGGCTGGAGGCCTTCCTCGAAGTGCAGCCGCAACTCGCGCAACTCGCCAATCCGCCCGGCGTGACGGTCACCGTCGCCGCGCCGATGTTCCAAACCATCGCGCTGCTGCTGATGATGCTGACGCCGATGTACACGATGCGACTGATCGCCGAGGAGCGCCGCAACCAGACGCTGCCGTTGCTGCTGTCCGCGCCGCTGTCCGAGTTCCACATCGTGCTCGGCAAATTCCTCGGCATGCTGGTCTTCTTGGTCGCGCTGAGCGCCAGCGTGCCGCTGATGCTGTACAGCCTGGCGCTCGGCACGTCGCTAGACCATGGCCTGATGCTCGCCAACCTGATCGGCCTGCTGCTGCTGACCGCCAGCTTCACAGCCCTTGGACTCTATATCTCCGCGCTGACCGCGCAACCGGTGATCGCCGCCATCGGCGCGCTGGCGGCGCTGGTCGGCCTGTGGCTGGCCGACATCGGCGCATCCGCGCCAGACTCGCCCTGGCATGCGATCTCGCCGCTGGGCCGCTTCCAGAACTTCAACGCCGGCCTGCTGGACAGCAGCGACGCACTGTTCTTCGTGCTGTTCAGCGGCGTGTTCCTGCTGTTGACGATACGGCGTCTGCACAACAACCGTATCTACGGATGAGCGCCATGTTAAAGAAACTCTACACCGCTCCTTCATTGCGCAACGTGCTGTTCGTGTTGCTGCTGATCGCCGTCGCTTCGGGCGTAGGCCATCTCGCCTCGCGCTACAAGTTGCAGCAAGACATCACACTCAATGCAAGCAACAGCCTGGAGCCGGGCAGCGTGACGGTGCTCAAGCAGATGGCCGGCCCGGTCAGCATCGTCGTCTACGCCACCGAACACGATGCGCGCCTCGGCGACATCCGCAAGCTGATCCGCGAATTCGTCTCGCTCTACCAGCGCTACAAGCCCGACCTGAAACTAACGTTCGTCGATCCGGAGAAGGAGCCCGAGCAGGCACGCGCCGCCGGCATCCAGCTCAACGGCGAGATGGTGGTTTCCTACGCGGGGCGCAGCGAACACCTGACCCAGCTCAACGAACAAGTGCTCACCGCCGCGCTGCTGCGTCTGGCGCACACCCGCGACCAGGTCGTGATGTATCTGGACGGCCACGGCGAACGCAAACTCGACGGCGCAGCCAACCACGACCTAGGCGAACTGTTCGGCGCGAAACTGAAGCAGAACGGCTTCCGCATCGCCAGCCTGAACCTGGCACTCGCACAGGAAGTGCCAGACAACGCCGGCGTGCTGGTCGTCACCCAGCCGCAGGTGCCACTGCTGCCGGGCGAGACCGACAAACTGTTGCGCTACATCGAGCGCGGCGGCAATCTGCTGTGGCTGGTCGATGCCGAACCGCTGCGCGGACTGGAGCCGCTCGCTGAAAGACTGGACCTGCTGCTGCCGCCCGGCGTGGTGATCGACCCTTCCGCCGCCGAGATGAACGCACCGGTGACCTGGTCGCTGGGCGCGGCCTACCCGCCCCACGCGATCACCCGCGACTTCAACCTCATCACCGCCTTCCCCTCGGCCCGCTCGCTCGCATGGAACGAGAGCGAAGAATGGGAACACCATGCGCTGCTCGAAGTCGCGCCGCGCGGCTGGATCAGCCGCTCCTCCACGCAGACGCGCGACAAAAAGCTTTTGTCCGGGCACCCGTTCGACAAACAGCACGACACACCGGGCCCCGTCGTGATCGCCGCGGCATTGCAGCGCCACATCAACGACCGCGAGCAGCGCATCGTCGTCGTCGGCAGCGGCGCATTCCTGTCCAACAGCTTCGCCGGCAACGGCGGCAACGTCGACCTCGGCGTGAACATGGTCAACTGGCTGGGCAGCGAGGAACACCTGATCACGCTGCAACCGCGCGCCGCGAAGGACAGCCAGCTGACACTCACCCGCACCCAGCTCACCGCCATCAGCGTCGGATTCCTGATCGTGCTGCCGCTGCTGCTGGCTGCGGTCGGCGCGAGGATGTGGTGGAAACGCCGCCGTGCGGTTTGATGTACGTAGGGGCGCGATTCACCTCGAAGAGGTTCTTGTGCCCTTTGGGTATCGCGCCCTTGTTTCGATTCGATGGACAGTCAGGGCGCGATAAATCGCGCCCCTACGCCTTGATGTCATGCCTGAACTCCCTGAAGTAGAAACCACGCGCCGCGGACTGGAGCCGCATCTGGTCGGCGCGACCGTCGCCGAAGTCGTCGTCCGCAACCCGAAACTGCGCTGGCCTATTCCTGCCGATCTGCCGCAACTGCTGCGCGGCCGCACCATCGTTACGCTGCACCGCCGTGCGAAATACCTGCTGGTCGAATTCGAACACGGCACGCTGATCCTGCATCTGGGCATGTCGGGCAGCCTGCGCATCCTGCCCGCGAAGATGCCGCCGGAAAAACACGATCACTTCGATCTGGTGCTATCCAGCGGCATGCTGATGCGCTTGCGCGACCCGCGCCGCTTCGGCGCGGTGCTGTGGCACGAGGGCGCTCCCGCACAACACCCGTTGCTCGCCGCACTCGGCCCGGAACCATTGGATTCGGATTTCGATGCGGCTCACCTGTACCGCGCCACGCGCGACCGCAGCATCAGTATCAAGCAATGCATCATGGACAACCATGTGGTGGTCGGCGTCGGCAACATCTACGCCAACGAGGCGCTGTTCCGCGCAGGCATCAAGCCGCAACTCGCGGCTGGCAAACTGAGCCGTGAACGCTGCGTCCGGCTGGTCGAAGAAATACGCACTACGCTGCAGGAAGCCATCGCGCAGGGCGGCAGCACATTGCGCGATTTCGTCAACAGCGACGGCAAGCCCGGTTACTTCCAGCAGCATTACTGGGTATACGGCCGCGCGGGCGAATCCTGCCGCCGTTGCGGCACGCCCATCAAACAGATCAAACAGGGACAACGTTCCAGCTTCTTCTGCCCGCACTGCCAGCGCTAACCCCCGGCGCAGTACAGCCCAACACGGTCTCCAGTTAAGCAATTCTGCGTATTGAGTCCTACATCGCAGGCGCGCAGGATGCCACTGCACCGCCCGCCCATTTCGGCGGCCCTCAATCCAAGGAGAGCTATCATGAACAACCATCCGTTGGCGTCCGTCCTGCTTGCCATACTTTTCGGCACCACCCCGGCGCTTGCATCAAACGGCAAGGTCACCATCTCTTCGCCCGCGAAAGGCGAAGTAGTCAAGGCAGGAGCAAAGATCAAGTTGAGTTATGAGGCCGACACCGGCTACGAAGGCGACCATCTCCATCTCAACGTGGACGGCAAGCGCATGGATGTCATCCGCCAATTGAAGGGGACCATAGCGATCGACGGGCTCGCGCCGGGCAAACACCAGTTGTGCCTGCTGGTGAACACCAAGGGACATGTCCCGACCGGCCCCGAATCCTGCATCGACGTCACCGCAAAATGAGCGTCGCACAGAATCTGGCTTACTCGGCCGTACAGGCCGTGCATAACTTCGGCGCGGTCGCAACGGTGGGCGGCTCCATCGCCGCCATGCTCGCGGCGCCCGAGGCGCGCAGAAAATTTGCCTGGCTGGCCTTGGCTGGATGGACGACCCAAGCCGTCAGCGGCCCGGCCTTAGGGCTGGTGAGCTACTACTTCGATCACCGCTTTCCCGATATAGCCGGAATCGCGATCGCCGCGCTGACGATAAAGATCATATGCGTAGCGCTCGGTTTCACGCTCGTGGCGGCATACCTCTGCCCGTGCGAGCGCTATCTACCCTCTTGCGCATACTGTCTGGAGCGATTCAGAAGACTGGTGTGGCCGACCTCGACGACACTCGCCGTTACGGCGCTGACCGCGGCCGCCTTCCTGCGCTGGTTCGCCTGAGCCAGACCGCGAACGCAACGCCCCATCGCAACACCATGGGCTGCGATGCCGTCACTCCAAGTTCAGGTATAATCCGCCCCGCCCTGCACCCAACCAATCGGCGCAGCGGTCTTTTAGCCCACCCAGATCGTTTCGATCCCTTAATTCGTCTGCCCCGATTGGTGCCGCTCTACTGGAACGGCAGGCCGTCGCAGGAGTTTTGTTTTGTCAGAAAATATCAGCACGTCCAATGAAATCACTTTCGCCAGCCTGAAGCTGGCCGACCCCATCTTGCGTGCAATCGCCGATGCGGGTTACACCAATCCCACGCCGGTGCAGGCGCAGGCTATCCCGCTGGTGCTCGCCGGCGGCGACCTGCTGGCCGGCGCGCAAACCGGAACCGGCAAGACCGCCGGCTTCACCCTGCCCATCCTGCATCGCCTGACCGAGAAGCCCGCGGCGAATCCGCGCGCCGGCAGCCCGCGCTGCCTGATCCTGACCCCGACGCGCGAACTCGCCGCACAGGTGGAAGAGTCCGTGCAGACCTACGGCAAATACCTGCCGCTGAAATCCATGGTGATGTTCGGCGGCGTCAACATCAATCCGCAGATCAAGGCACTGCGCGACAAGGTCGACATCCTGGTCTCCACACCCGGACGATTGCTGGACCACGTCGGCCAGAAGACACTGGATCTGTCCGGCGTCGAAATTCTGATCCTGGACGAAGCCGACCGCATGCTGGACATGGGCTTCATCCGCGACATCAAGAAAATCCTCGCGCTGCTGCCCAAGCAGCGCCAGAACCTGCTGTTCTCCGCGACCTTCTCCGACGAGATCAAGACGCTGGCCGACGGCCTGCTGCACAACCCCGGCTTCGTCGAGGTGGCGCGCCGCAACACCACGTCCGAACTGGTCGAGCAGAGCGTGCACCTGATCCCGCAGAAGCTGAAGAGCCATCTGCTCGCGCACCTGATCAAGCACAACGACTGGAAACAGGTGCTGGTGTTCACCCGCACCAAGCACGGCGCGAACCGTCTGGCCGAGAAACTGACCGCGGACGGCATCCCGTCCGCGGCGATCCACGGCAACAAGAGCCAATCGGCGCGCACCAAGGCACTGTCGCAGTTCAAGGATGGTTCGCTGCCGGTGCTGGTCGCGACCGACATCGCCGCGCGCGGACTGGACATCGATATGCTGCCGCATGTGGTGAACTTCGAATTGCCTAACGTGCCGGAAGATTATGTGCACCGCATCGGCCGCACCGGCCGTGCAGGCAGCAGCGGCGCGGCAATTTCGCTGGTGGACAGCGAAGAGTTTCAGTATCTGAAAGACATCGAGCGCCTGATCAAACATCAGATTCCGAAAGTAGCGATAGACAGTTTCGTGCCGCCGACCAATCTCCCGCCGGAAGCACCGCGCCCGCCGCGTCCGCAGCACGGCCAGCGCCGCCACAGCAACACCACCGCCAGCACGCCGCGCGCAGGCCAGGGTCAGAAACCTCGCGATGGCCAAAAGCCGCGCGACGGTCAACGCCAGCCGCAAGCGGCGCGCAACGGCCAACCGCCCCGCCCCGCTCAGCCGGGCAAGCCGCGTCAGCCGCAAGCGCCAAAAACAGGCGAGCAGCTACTGTCCGAAGCAGCACGCCATCAGGCGATGCCGCAGCCGGGACTGTTCCAGCCTGCGCCCCACGCCCGGCGTGAGCGCAGCGCTGGACAAGGAAAACCAGCCGGCGCCCCGCGCGGTCGCGGGCGCGGCTGATCCGGATCACGCATCTTCCTGTCGCCACTGCCCCGGTTCGATACCCTCCAGCGTCCAGTCGCCGATGCGGTAACGGATCAGGCGCAGTGTAGGCAGGCCAACTGCGGCGGTCATGCGCCGCACCTGGCGATTCCGTCCTTCGCGTATCGTCAGTGCTATCCAGTTGGTCGGTATCGCCTTGCGAAAACGCACCGGCGGGTTGCGCTGCCACAGTCCGGCGGGCTCCTCGATCAGGCGCGCCTCGGCCGGCAGCGTCATGCCGTCTTTGAGTTGCACGCCGTGCCGCAACTGCATCAGCGCCGCCTCGTCCGGCGCGCCCTCGACCTGCACCCAATAAGTCTTTGGCAGCTTGTGTTTCGGGTCGGTGATGCGATGCTGCAGCTTGCCGTCATCGGTCAGCAGCAGCAGGCCTTCGCTGTCGGTGTCCAGCCTTCCGGCGGGATAAACCTCGGGAACGACGATATAATCGGCTAGCGTCGGGTGCATCCCGTCACGGCTGAATTGACAGATCACCCCATAGGGTTTGTTGAACAGCAGGATGCGACTCATCTCATTTTCTTTTGTTTACTAAGCTTTCGATCCCCGGAAACAACCATGGCGACCCCCCAAATCATTTACACCTTGACCGATGAAGCGCCGGTACTGGCGACCTACTCTTTGCTTCCCATCGTTCAAGCATTCACCAAAGCCGCCGGCATCGCCGTAGAGACCAGAGACATTTCTCTCGCCGGACGCATACTCGCGAATTTCCCCGAGCACCTCACCGCCGCCCAGAAGATCGCCGACGAACTAACCGAACTGGGCGAGCTAACGCTGAAACCGGAAGCGAACATCATCAAGCTCCCCAATATTAGCGCATCGCTCCCGCAATTGAAGGCCGCGATCAAGGAATTGCAATTGCAGGGATACAACATCCCCGACTTTCCGGAAGAACCGAAGACGGATGCAGAGAAGGAAATCAAGACACGCTACGGCAAGGTGCTCGGCAGTGCGGTAAACCCCGTGCTGCGCGAAGGCAACTCCGACCGCCGCGCCGCCGCCTCGGTCAAACAATACGCACGCAAGAATCCGCACAGGATGGGCGCTTGGAACGCCGATTCGAAGACTCATGTGACGCACATGAATGCCAAGGATTTCTACGGCAGCGAGAAATCCGTCACGGTTGCCGAGGCGGGCAGCTTCAGGATCGAATTCGTCGGCGAGGACGGCAATGTCACCGTGCTCAAGGACAAGACATCCCTCAAGGCGGGCGAGATCATCGATGCCTGCACCATGAGCCGCCGCGCGCTGCGCGAATTCTACGAGGCGCAGATGCAGGATGCGAAACAGCAAGGCGTGCTGCTGTCGCTGCACCTCAAGGCCACGATGATGAAGGTCTCCGACCCCATCATGTTCGGTCACGCCGTCACCGTTTACTTCAAGGACGTGTTCGAAAAACACGCAGCGACCATCAAAGAGCTAGGCGTTAACGTCAACAACGGTCTTGGCGACTTGCTCGCGAAGATCGCCACCTTGCCCGAGGCCCAGCGCGCCGAGATCGAGGCCGACATCCAGGCCTGCTACCGATCCCGGCCTGAACTGGCGATGGTCAATTCCGACAAGGGCATCACCAATCTGCATGTGCCCAGCGACATCATCGTCGATGCCTCCATGCCCGCGATGATCCGCGACTCCGGCAAGATGTGGGGCACGGACGGCAAGCTGCACGACACCAAGGCGATGATCCCGGACCGTTGCTATGCGCGCATTTATCAAGTGGTCATCGACGACTGCAAAAAGCACGGCGCTTTCGACCCCAAGACCATGGGCTCCGTGCCCAACGTCGGCCTGATGGCGCAACAGGCGGAAGAGTACGGCTCGCACAACAAGACCTTCGAAGTTCCGGCCAACGGCAAGGTGCGTGCGGTGGATGCCTCCGGCAACACCCTGCTGGGACAGGACGTAGAGCAAGGCGACATCTTCCGCATGTGTCAGGCGAAAGACGCGCCGATTCAGGACTGGGTCAAACTGGCTGTTTCGCGCGCACGCTTGAGCAACACGCCTGCAGTATTCTGGCTGGACAAAAACCGCGCGCACGATGCGCAGATCATCCAGAAGGTGGAACGCTATCTGAAGGATCACGACACCAGCGATCTGGACATCAGCATCATGACGCCGGAAGAAGCCATCCAGTTTTCGCTGGATCGCATCCGCGCGGGCAAAGACACCATCTCCGTCACCGGCAACGTGCTGCGCGACTATCTCACCGACCTGTTCCCTATCCTCGAACTGGGCACCAGCGCCAAGATGTTGTCCATCGTGCCGCTGATGAATGGCGGCGGACTGTTCGAAACCGGTGCGGGCGGCTCAGCGCCCAAGCATGTGCAGCAATTCCAGCAAGAGGGCTATCTGCGCTGGGACTCGCTGGGCGAGTTCCTGGCGCTGGGCGTGTCGCTAGAGCATCTGGCGCAGACCTTCAAAAACGACAAAGCGCAGGTGCTGGCGGATACGCTGGATCAGGCCAACGGCAAGATACTGGACGACAACAAGTCGCCTGCCCGCAAGGTGGGCGAGCTCGATAACCGGGGCAGCCATTTCTACCTCGCTTTGTACTGGGCACAGGCTTTGGCCGCACAAAGCAGGGACAAGGAATTGCAGGCTCGTTTCGCACCGCTGGCCAAAGCGTTGACGGACAACGAAGCTGCGATCAATGGAGAGTTGATCGCAGCACAGGGCAAGCCTGTCGATATGGGAGGCTATTACCACCCGGATTTCGACAAAACCTCGAAAGCGATGCGCCCGAGTGCGACGTTCAATGCGGTATTAAACGCCATCTGAGCTACTGTCGTCCCACTCGGTGACGATGTACGACGTCCCACACGAAAGCCCGGCCCGCCGGGCTTTTTTATCGCCCCGAATGTCGCTAGACTGGCACGACCATAGATCAGGAAAAGACCATGAAGAAATCCCGTATCGCACTGCTGGCACTGCTCGTCCTCGCGGCGGCAGTCGCCTGGCTCTGGTTCAGCAATCCGCTCAACGCATTGGTGAAAACAGCCATAGAGAAATTCGGCTCGGAGATGACCCGGGCGCAGGTCAGCGTGAGTAAGGTCGATCTGTCGCCGACCGATGGCAAAGGCTCGCTTTCCGGGCTGTCGCTGGGCAATCCCAAGGGATTCAAGACCGACCATGCGTTCAGGGCCGGGCACATCGAACTGGCGCTCGAACCATCCAGCCTCGCCGAGGATGTAATCCTGATCCACCGGATACACATTGACTCGCCCGACATCTCCTACGAGGAGAACGACGGCGGAACCAACTTCGATGCGATCCAGCGCAATGTCGAACGTTATCTCGGCGCGAGCAAGAAACAGCAGGCAGGCAAGGATGCGCCGAAGAAGATGATCATCGAGTCGCTGGTGATCCGCAACGCCAGGGTCAACTACAACGGCATGCTGGACCTGAAACTACCGGACATCGAACTGCACAACATCGGCAAGAAAAGCGGCGGCGCAACCTCCGCGCAGGTGACACGAGCGATCATCGCCGAACTGAACACCAAACTGGCTATCGCATTAGCCAAGACTGCCGCAGTCGGTGCGGTCGGGGGCATAGCCATTGGCGTGGGTATGGGGATCAAGAGTCTGCTCGGGAAGTAATCCCGTAACTCACTCATAACCCGGGACACGCTCATAAAAAAACCCGCCGAAATTCGGCGGGTTTTAAAACAACAAAAAAACCGCGAATTAGGCGGCCTGGATGTTGGAAGCTTGCTTACCCTTCGGGCCTTGCACCACTTCGAAGGAAACCTTCTGGCCTTCCTTCAGGGATTTGAAACCGCTCATGTTGATTGCAGAGAAATGTGCGAACAAGTCTTCGCTGCCATCATCGGGAGTGATGAAACCAAAACCCTTAGCGTCGTTGAACCATTTAACTGTACCAGTTGCCATGTGATAACTTCCTTACAAGAAAAAACGGGGAATCCCCCCGCGAGACTGTTTGAATCTAAGATCGCACACGGCAAAACCAGTACTGCAGATACCTTAAAATCAAACACCGGCCCACTTTTTACATTCATTCCGCCGACATCGTCAAGTGGGTATGCAAAATATTTTTCGAATAGACTTGAAAAAGCATCGCTAATCATCGAGCATGGGCCTTGAATCCCATGCAAGAATCACCACCATAGAAACATCATGGCAAACAAACAACACAGCAGCACGGTACTCGCACCGGAACAGACGAGAACAAAGCCACCACCGATGTACAAGGTAGTTTTGTTCAATGACGATTACACGACGATGGATTTTGTGATCGATGTTTTGCAGCGTTTTTTCGCGATGGACCGTGAACGCGCACTGCAAACCATGCTCAAAGTTCATAATGAGGGTTCGGCGGTATGTGGCGTCTATTCACGCGACATTGCCGAAACCAAGGTCACGCAAGTGGCCGAATACGCCAGGAAACACGGGCATCCGCTGAGATGCGGAACGGAGGAAATCTGAAATGATCGCGCAAGAATTGGAAGTCAGCCTGCATCTGGCCTTTGTCGAAGCTCGCCAGAAACGCCACGAGTTCATCACCGTCGAGCATCTGTTGCTGGCGATGCTGGACAACCCGTCCGCGGCCCAGATACTGCGCGGATGCAACGTCAATATCACCGAATTGCGCCAGGTCGTCGCGACGTTCGTCGAACAAAACACCCCCATCGTCCCCGGCGACGGGGAGGTGGACACGCAACCCACGGTCGGCTTCCAGCGCGTGATCCAGCGCGCTATCCTGCATGTGCAGTCCGCCAACAAGAAGGAAGTGGTCGGCGCCAACATTCTCGCCGCGCTGTTCGGCGAGAAGGATTCGCATGCGGTGCACTTCCTGGCAGAACGCGGCGTCAACCGCCTCGACGTGGTCAACCAGATCGTGCATGGCATCACCAAGAGCGACACAGGCAAGACCGCGCAACCGCAGAACGAAAACGAGACAGAACAACCCACCGCCGATGACGGCGTGCTGAAGAATTACACCTCGGATCTGAATGCTGTCGCGCTGGCCGGCAAGATCGACCCGCTGATTGGACGCGACCTCGAGATCGAGCGCGTGATCCAGACGCTGTGCCGTCGCCGCAAGAACAATCCGCTGCTGGTCGGCGAAGCTGGCGTCGGCAAGACCGCGATCGCCGAAGGCTTGGCGCGCCGCATCGTCGAAAGCGACGTGCCGGATATCCTCAAGGATGCGCATGTCTATTCGCTGGACATGGGTTCGCTGCTGGCCGGCACCAAGTACCGCGGCGACTTCGAGCAGCGCCTCAAGTCGGTGCTGAAGGAATTGAGCGACATCCCCAATGCCGTGCTGTTCATCGACGAAATCCACACGATGATAGGCGCGGGCGCGGCCTCCGGCGGCACGATGGACGCCTCCAACCTGCTGAAGCCGGCGCTGTCCAGCGGCGCGCTGAAATGCATAGGTGCGACCACCTATCAGGAATATCGCGGCATCTTCGAGAAGGACCACGCGCTGTCGCGCCGTTTCCAGAAGGTGGACGTCGCCGAGCCGTCGGTCGAGCAGACCATCGAGATACTCAAGGGCCTGAAGACCCGCTTCGAGGAACACCACAGCATCAAGTTCAGCGCCGCGGCGATCACCAGCGCGGCCGAGCTTTCCGCGCGCTTCATCAACGACCGCCACCTGCCGGACAAGGCCATCGACGTACTCGACGAGGCCGGCGCAGCGCAGCGCATCCTGCCCAAGTCCAAGCAGAAGAAGATCGTGGGCAAGCACGAGATCGAGGAAATCATCGCCAAGATCGCGCGCATCCCGACACGTACCGTGTCGCACGACGACCGCAACGCGCTGAAGAATCTCGACCGCGACCTGAAGGCCACGGTGTTCGGCCAGGACAAGGCGATCGACGTGCTCGCGCGCGCAATCAAGATGTCGCGCAGCGGCCTCGGCAACCCGCAAAAGCCCATCGGCAGTTTCCTGTTCTCCGGCCCCACCGGCGTCGGCAAGACCGAAGTCGCGCGCCAGCTGGCCTATGCGATGGGCATGCCCATCCACCGCTTCGACATGTCCGAATACATGGAACGCCATGCCGTCAGCCGCCTGATCGGCTCGCCGCCGGGCTATGTCGGCTTCGAACAAGGCGGCCTGCTGACCGAGGCAATCAGCAAGCAGCCGCATTCTGTGCTGCTGCTGGACGAGATCGAGAAGGCCCATCCGGACATCTTCAACATCCTGCTGCAGGTGATGGACCACGGCACGCTGACCGACAACAACGGCCGCAAGGCCGACTTCCGCAACGTGGTCGTCATCATGACCACCAATGCGGGCGCGGAAGCCCTGAACAAGGTGCAGATCGGCTTCACCAAGTCTGCTACCGCAGGCGACGAAATGGGCGACATCAAACGCATGTTCACGCCCGAGTTCCGCAACCGCATCGATGCCATCGTTTCCTTCGCGCCGCTGGATAAGGAAGTTATCCTGCGCGTCGTCGACAAGTTCCTGATGCAGCTCGAAGAGCAGTTGCACGAGAAGAAAGTCGAGGCAGTGTTCACCGACGCGCTCAAGGACCATCTCGCCGCGGAAGGCTTCGACCCGCAGATGGGCGCACGCCCGATGGCTAGGCTGATCCAGGACACGATACGTTCCGCGCTCGCCGACGAACTGCTGTTCGGCCGCCTGGCCAGCGGCGGCAAGGTCGTCGTGGACGTGAAGGACGGCAAGGTGGAGCTGGAGTTCGAGGAAGAAGCTGTCACCGTCTGATCAAATCTACCGGGGGCGCTTCGCCCCCTCCCCCACCGGCCCGCTGCACTTCGGCTCGCTCGTCGCCGCAGTCGGCAGCTATCTCGACGCAAGACACCATCACGGCACTTGGCTGGTGCGCATGGAAGACCTCGATGCACCGCGTTGCGTCGCCGGTGCTGCGGACGACATCCTGCGCACACTGGAAGCCTTCGGCCTGCACTGGGACGGCGAGATCGTCTACCAGAGCCAACGCACCGCCGCCTACGACGAAGCGCTGCATAGCCTGCAAGCTATAGACGCAGTCTATCCCTGCTGCTGCACCCGCAAGGAGATCGCCGATTCCGCGCTGCACGGCATAGACGGCCCAGTCTATCCCGGCACCTGCCGCCATGGCATCCCAAAGGGGCGCGAAGGCCGCGCGGGGCGCGTCCGCACCGACAACGAGCCCGTCGGCTTCGACGACGCCCTGCAAGGCCATATCGCCCAGCACCTCGAAAGCGAGATCGGCGACTTCGTCGTCAAGCGTGCCGACGGCCTGTACGCCTACCAGCTCGCGGTGGTGATAGACGACGCGTTCCAGCACATCACCCACATCGTCCGCGGCTGCGACCTGCTCGCCTCCACCCCGCGCCAGATCCACCTGCAACGCCTGCTGGGGTTGCCCACCCCAGCCTACCTGCACCTGCCGGTCGCGGTGAACGAACAAGGCGAGAAACTCAGCAAACAGACGCTGGCTCCCGCCATATCGACAGACGACGTAGTCGCGACACTGATCTCGGTGCTCGACTTCCTGCGCCAGCAACCACCCGCCGAATTGCGGCAAGGCAGCGTCGAAGAAGCATTGGGATGGGCGGTAAAAAACTGGCAACCGGAACGACTGAAGGGATGCCGACAAATTCCAGTCGGCATGTAGGTTGGGTGGAGCGTAGCGATACCCAACAAGTCATATCCGGCACAAGCGATGGGTATCGCTGCGCTCAACCCATCCTACCGACATCAACCTGGCCGCGTGCAACGCGACGATTCAATGTTGCGCAGCAACATTGACCGCTTTGTTTTTCATCCCCTGTGCGCCGCCGAGTAGCGGAAGGCAGTCAGGGGCAGTCCGACGAATATGTTTGAGCACGTGACCGCGCAGCGGGTCGTGCGAGTTTATGAGGAGGCCTGACTGCCTGAGCAACGGAGGGAACCCGAAGGGGGCGGCAAACCGGGGTCGCCTTTGCTTTGGTTACTTTCATTTGGCGACGCAAATGAAAGTGACTTGCCGCCGGGCAACCCCCGGCAATCTGTGCGCGCCTCCCAACTTACATGACTGAAAGCGCCGTGCTAGGATGTCCAACACTTTATGAAATTATCGGAACGACAATGCATCGTCTCAAAACCTTAGCACTTGCCCTGATCGGATTGGCGCTCCTAGCTGGACTTGCTGGATTTGTCGGCTGGATCATCTACGCTTTCTTCCAATACATCAGTTCCGTGCCCAAAGAACTTGGTGCAGCATTAGTTGCCGCAAGCACAACGGTTATCGTTGCAACATTTACTGTTATGTTGGGACGCTATTTTGAACGAAAGAAGGAACTGGATGCTCTGTATCGAGATAAGAAAACCGAAATTTATGACGAATTTTTAAGGGAGTTTTTCACCCTTTTCTTTGACGAAGATAATACGAAGGATGCCGCAAAAGACTTGGTTCCATTCCTTCGCGAGTTCACACGAAAACTAATCTTATGGAGCGGCCCCGAAGTTATTGAAGCCTTCGATGCATGGAAAGATCACCTTGCAAAGGGAACTCCAGATGCTCAATCCATTTTTCTAACAGAGGCATTCCTACTCGCCATTCGAAACGACTTAAGACATAACAACAAAGGATTGCGAAAAGGGTTCTTTGCGCGCCTATTCCTCAAAGAAGGAACTTTATTTCTTCAAATGGCTGAAAAGAATCCCAACATAACCCTCGCGGAACTAGTTGAAATTGAGAATGTAATAAAAGCAAAGGAGCGGCAGTAAAGAGAGCGAATCTTTTGAGTAAACAGCTCCCTCACAAGCGCTCGCCCACGCACCACTCAAAGTTTATGCGACACCCCGCACCACCTCAGCAATCCGTTCGGCACACCGCCTAACCAGCCCCCCATCCTCCCCCTCCACCATCACCCTCAACAGCGGCTCCGTCCCGGAAGGCCGCAACAACACCCGCCCCTTGCCATCCAGCTCGCGCTCGGCCTCAACCACCGCATCCTTCACCGCCTGAAGCTCCAGTAGCCCGGCCGCATTGCCGCTCACCTTCACGTTGATCAGCACCTGCGGATACATGCGCAGGTCGGCCGCCGCCTCGGCGAGAGACTGGCCGCTGGCGCGTAGCGCATGCAGCACCTGCAGCGCGGAGACGATGCCGTCGCCGGTGCTGTGCTTGTCGAGACAGATGACGTGGCCCGAGTTCTCGCCGCCGAGTTGCCAGCCGTTGGCCAGCAACTGCTCCATCACGTAACGGTCGCCGACCTTGGCGCGCGAGAACGGGATGCCCAGTTTCTGCATCGCGTGCTCGAACGCGAGGTTGGTCATCAGCGTGCCGACCACGCCGCCCTGCAACTTGCCCTGAGCCTGGCGGTGCTTCGCGATCACGTATAGCAGCTGGTCGCCGTCGTAGAGCGTCCCTGCCGCATCCACCATCACCAGACGGTCGCCGTCGCCATCCAGCGCGACGCCGAGGTCGGCCTTGTGCTCGACCACGGCCTTCTGCAGGTTGGCCGGCTTGGTCGCGCCGTAGCCGTCGTTGATGTTCTTGCCGTTCGGCTCCGCACCGATGGCGATCACGTCCGCGCCGAGCTCGTGGAACACGTGGCGCGCGATGTGGTAGGTCGCGCCGTGCGCGCTGTCCACGACGATCTTCATGCCGCGCAGGTTCATCTCGCACGGGAAGGTGCTCTTGCAGAATTCGATGTAACGCCCGACCGCATCGTCGATGCGCTTGGCCTTGCCCAGGTTCTCGGAGGCGTTGGTCTGCATCGCGTTGTCGAGCTCGGCCTCGATGGCGTGCTCCACTTCGTCCGGCAGCTTGGTGCCGTTGCCGGAGAAGAACTTGATGCCGTTGTCCTCGAATGGATTGTGCGAGGCGGAAATGACCACGCCCGCCTGCAGGCGCAGCGCGCGCGTCAGGTAGGCGACCGCCGGGGTCGGCACCGGGCCGGCGAGGTACACGTCAATGCCAGCCGCGATCAGGCCTGCTTCCAGCGCGGACTCCAGCATGTAGCCGGAGATGCGCGTGTCCTTGCCGATCAGCACTGCCGGGCGTTCGCCTTTGGTGTGCTCGGCGCTCGCGAGCACCTTGCCCGCCGCATAGCCCAGATGCATCACGAACTGGGGCGTGATGGGATATTCGCCCACGCGCCCGCGCACACCGTCCGTACCGAAATATTTTCTGCTCATTGCATTTGTCCCATTTCCATTTTTATGTAGGGGCGCGATGAATCGCGCCCCTACGAATTTACCGCATTCCAGATTTTCAGCGCATCTACCGTCTCGCGCACGTCGTGTACGCGCACGATGGCAGCGCCACGCTGCACTGCGATCAGTGCCGCCGCAATGCTGGCCGCCTGCCGTTCGCCGACGTCGTGCTCGGTGATCGCACCCAGCATCGACTTGCGCGACATCCCCGCCAGCACCGGCACGCCCAGCTCACACAACGTATCCAGCCTGCGCAACAGTTCGAGGTTATGCGCCAGCGTCTTGCCGAAACCGAAGCCCGGATCAATCACGATACGCTCGCGCGCGATGCCGGCGGCTTCGGCGGCGGCGATGCGCTCGCGCAGGAATCCGCTCACCTCGGCGCTCACGTCCTGATAGTGCGGCTGCTGCTGCATGTTCTGCGGGTCGCCTTGCTTGTGCATCAGGCACACCGCGGCATCGCTCCGGGCGACCGCATCCAGCGCGCCTTCCGCCAGCAGCGCGTTCACGTCGTTGACCATGCAGGCGCCCGCGGCCAGCGCGGCGCGCATCACTTCCGGCTTCCATGTGTCGATGGAGACGGGAACGCCGCGCAGCGCCTCGACGAGCGGCAGCACCCGGTCGAGTTCTTCCTGCACGCCGACCGGCGCGGCACCCGGCCGCGTGGATTCGCCGCCGACGTCGAGAATGTCCGCCCCCTCCGCGATCAGTTCATGCGCATGATCTATCGCCGCCGCGGCCGAAAAAAAACGCCCGCCGTCGGAGAACGAATCGGGCGTGACGTTGACGATGCCCATCACGAGTGGGCGGGACAGGTCGAATTGGAATTTACCGCAATGGAGAGCCATAAGTGCTGAGTGCTGAGTGCCGAGTTCTGAGTGCCGAGAATCACTTACCCAGCACTCAATCCTCAGCACTCAGTACTTGCTTCTAAGTTTCCTGCGCAGGCTGCGTAGGCGTGGTCGCCGGAGCGGTCGGCGCCTGGTCCTTCGGCGGCTCCGGGGCCTTGTTGCTCTGGGTCGGCTTCGGCTCGCGCGGCGGGTTGCCGGCCATGATATCGTCGATCTGGTCCGCGTCTATGGTTTCCCATTCCAGCAACGCCTTGGCCATCGCTTCCATCTTGTCGCGATTGGCTTCGATCAACTGTCGCGCCAGCGCATATTGCTGATCAAGGATGCGGCGAATTTCAGCATCGACTTTCTGCATGGATGCCTCGGAGATGTTCTTGTGCGTGGTCACCGAACGACCGAGAAACACTTCGCCCTCGTTCTCGCCATAGACCATGGTGCCGAGCGCCTCGGACATGCCCCATTGCGTGACCATTTTGCGTGCCATGTCGGTGGCGCGCTCGAAGTCGTTGGATGCGCCCGTGGTCATCTGATTCATGAATATTTCTTCGGCGATGCGTCCGCCGAACAGCACCGCGATGGTCGACAGGATGCGGGTCTTGTCCATGCTGTAGCGGTCTTCGGACGGCAGTTGCATGGTCAAGCCCAACGCGCGGCCGCGCGGGATGATCGTGACCTTGTGCACCGGGTCGGTCTTCGGCATCAGCCTCGCCACCAGTGCATGTCCGGATTCGTGGTAAGCGGTGTTCTTGCGCTCCTCTTCCGGCATGATCATCGAACGGCGCTCGGCCCCCATCATGATCTTGTCCTTGGCCGACTCGAAGTCGTCCATGTCGACGAAACGCTTGCCGCGACGCGCGGCGAACAGCGCCGCTTCGTTGACCAGATTGGCGAGGTCGGCGCCGGACATGCCGGGTGTACCGCGCGCGAGGATGTCGGCCTTCACATCGGTTGCGACGGGAACCTTGCGCATATGCACCATCAGGATCTGTTCGCGGCCGCGGATGTCCGGCAACGGCACCACGACCTGGCGATCGAAACGACCGGGGCGCAGCAAGGCGGAATCCAGCACGTCCGGGCGGTTGGTCGCAGCGATCACGATCACGCCGGAAGCGCCTTCGAAACCGTCCATCTCGACCAGCAACGCGTTCAGCGTCTGCTCGCGCTCGTCGTTACCGCCGCCCAAGCCTGCACCACGCTGGCGACCAACCGCGTCGATCTCGTCGATGAAGATGATGCAAGGCGAATTCTTCTTGGCCTGCTCGAACATGTCGCGCACGCGCGCGGCGCCCACGCCGACGAACATTTCGACGAAATCGGAACCGGAGATCGAGAAGAACGGCACCTTGGCCTCACCCGCGATGGCCTTGGCCAGCAGTGTCTTGCCGGTACCGGGCGAGCCCACCATCAGCACGCCGCGCGGAATGCGCCCGCCGAGGTTCTGGAACTTGGACGGATCACGCAAGAAGTCCACCAGTTCGGAGACTTCCTCCTTGGCCTCGTCGCAACCGGCCACGTCAGCGAACGTGACGCGCTCTTTCGCGTCGTCCAGCAGACGCGCCTTGCTCTTGCCGAACGAGAACGCGCCGCCCTTGCCGCCGCCCTGCATCTGGCGCATGAAGAATATCCACACCCCGATCAACAGGATCATCGGGAACCAGGATACGAAGATGTTCATCAGGAAGGACGGCTCTTCCTCGGGCTTGGCCTCGATGGTCACGCCGTTCTTCAACAGGTCGGACACCATCCACAGGTCGTTCGGCGCATAACTGGTGACGCGCTTGCCGTCGCTGGTGGTCGCCTTCAGCGTGCGGCCTTCGATAGTCACCTTGGTGATGTGTCCCTGCCTGACCTCGTCGAGGAACTGCGAATATTCGAGCTGCGCCTGCACTGTCTGCTGCTGGCGGTCGTTAAACTGGTTGAAGACGGTCATCAGCACCAGGGCGACGACCATCCAGATTGCGATACTTTTAAACATGTTGTTCAAGATGACTCCTTAACCGGCGCGTCTCGCTGCCGAACGAACATTAGACTATGTATTGCCCGATTACTCAAGCTTTCCGCTGGCCAACAAATACACTTCGCTGCTGCGGTCGCGCGAGGCCTTGGGCTTGCGCGACGCTACCTTCGAAAAGCTGCTGCGCAACTGCTTCAAATACTCCTCGAACCCCGCCCCCTGAAACACCTTGACCAGAAAGCTTCCTTCGAGCGTCAAATGTTCGAGTGCGAACTCCATCGCCAGTTCCGCCAGATGCATCGCACGTGCCTGGTCGGCAGATACGATGCCACTGATATTGGGGGCCATATCCGAAATAACAAGCCCAACCGGCCTGCCCTGCAACAAATCTTCGAGTTGTTTCAGCACCGCATCGTCGCGGAAGTCGCCCTGGATGAAATCCACGCCGGCTAGCGGGTCTAACGGCAGCAGATCGAGACCGATCACCTTGCCACCGCGCCCGACCTTCTGCGCCGCGACCTGCGACCAGCCGCCGGGAGTGGCCCCGAGGTCCACCACCACCATGCCCGGCTTGAGCAAATGGTCCTTGGCGTCGATCTCGAGCAGCTTGTATGCCGCGCGCGAACGATAGCCCTCCTTCTGTGCAAGCTGCACAAAAGGATCGTTGATATGCTCACGCATCCATTGTTTGCTGGTTTTGGAAGGCTTCATCGTTTAGAATCCGTGCCTTAAATTTGGAGTGCCCATCATGTTATCGCTTACCGTCGAACAACGCCTCGCCCTGAAGGGCCGCGCCCACGCCCTGAACCCAACCGTGATGATAGGTAATGCAGGTCTCACCGAGCCGGTGCTGAAGGAGATCGCGGCTACCCTGAAGGCCCACGAACTCATCAAGATCCGCGTCATGGCGGAACGCGAACAACGCGAAGCCATCATGACCGAAATCTGCACCCAGCTGAACGCCGCACCGGTGCAGCATATCGGCAAGATCTTGGTGATCTACCAGCCCAACCCGGAAGCGGGCCAGATCGAACTCAAGCAGATGCCGCGCCACAAGGGCAAGAAACCGCTGACCAAGAAGCAATTGGGTAGCCGTTCGTAGGGGCGAGATTTATCACGCCCTCTAGGGCGCAATGAATTGCGCCCCTACAGCCCGCCTTTAGACGTACTGAACTTCCACCACTTCGTACTCACGCACGCCGCCGGGTGCCTGTACCTCGGCAACGTCGCCGCTGCTCTTGCCGATCAGCGCACGCGCGACCGGCGAACTGATCGAAATCTTGCGCTGCCTGATGTCCGCCTCGTCGTCGCCGACGATCTGGTAAGTCACGACATCGCCGTTGTTGACGTCTTCCAGCACCACTGTCGTGCCGAACACGCAACGACCATCGGCATTGAGTGTCTTGGGATCGATAACCTGCGCGCTGCCCAGCTTGAATTCCAGCTCGACGATACGGCCCTCGACGAATGACTGGCGCTCCTTGGCGGCCTCGTATTCGGCATTCTCCGACAAATCGCCCTGCGCACGCGCTTCCGAAATCGCATTGATCACCGACGGACGTTCCACCGTCTTCAGATTATGCAGTTCCTGACGCAATAACTCAGCGCCGATGAGGGTCAATGGGATCTTGCTCATGCTCAAACTCTCTATAGTCGTTAGTTGATAGTCGTTAGGCGTTAGCGGTAGGTCGGGCTCCGCCCGACATGGCGGGCAAAGCCCGCCCTACAGACTAACAACTAGTCTTTTGTGTTGTGTCTGCACGTCATACACCTGCAGATCGGCCAGATGCTGCATGCCGACACAGGCGGCGCGGGCGCCGGCCAGCGTAGTGTAATAGGTTACGCGGCCCTGCAAAGCGGCATGACGGATCGAATACGAATCGCGCATCGCGGAAGGCTTACTGTCCACGGTGTTGACGATCAGGCTAACTTCGCCGTTCTTGATCATGTCGACGATATGCGGACGGCCTTCGGCAACTTTGTTGACAGCCGTCACCGCGACGCCTGCCGCGACAATCGATGCAGCCGTGCCGCGCGTCGCCAGGATCGTAAAGCCCAGCTGCACCAGCGAGCGAGCCACCTCTACCGCACCGGCCTTGTCCGCATCGCGCACGCTGATGAAGACCTTACCGTCCTTGGGCAGCTTCACGCTGGCCGCCAGTTGCGACTTGACGAAGGCTTCGGCGAAGGTCTCGCCTACGCCCATCACTTCGCCGGTGGACTTCATCTCGGGTCCGAGGATGGTGTCCACGCCGGGGAACTTGATGAAGGGGAACACCGCTTCCTTCACCGAGTAATACGGCGGGATGATCTCTTTGGTCACGCCCTGATCTGCCAACGATTGGCCGGCCATGCAGCGCGCGGCGATCTTCGCCAGCGGCACGCCGGTGGCCTTGGACACATAGGGCACGGTGCGCGATGCGCGCGGGTTCACTTCCAGCACATACACCGTTTCACCCTGAATCGCGAACTGCACGTTCATCAGACCGACCACGTTGAGCTCCTTGGCCATCGCGACCGTCTGGCGGCGCAACTCGTCCTGCATCGCAGCGGAAAGGCTGTAGGGCGGCAAAGAACAGGCCGAGTCGCCGGAATGCACGCCCGCCTGCTCGATGTGTTCCATGATGCCGCCGATGATGACCTGCTTGCCGTCGGACACTGCATCCACATCGACTTCGATCGCGTCGTTCAGGAAGCGATCAAGCAGGATGGGCATGCGCTCGGGATAGGTCTTGGACAACTCTTCAGCCTCACGCATGTAGCGTTCCAGGTCTGGCTGAGCATGAATGATCTCCATGCCGCGACCGCCCAGCACATTGGAAGGACGCATCACCAGCGGATAGCCGATCTCGGCCGCTCCGGCAACCGCATCGACCACATTGCTCGCGGTGCGGTTGGGCGGCTGCTTCAGTTCCAGCTTGCGCAGCATGGTCTGGAAGCGCGCGCGGTCTTCCGCCATGTCGATCATATCGACTGTGGTGCCGATGATGGGCACGCCATTCTTTTCCAGTCCATGCGCCAGCTTCAGCGGCGTCTGACCGCCGTACTGCACAATCACACCGACGGGCTTCTCGACGGCAACGACTTCCAGCACGTCTTCCAGCGTCAGCGGCTCGAAGTACAGGCGGTCCGACGTGTCGTAGTCGGTGGAAACGGTTTCCGGATTGCAGTTGACCATGATGGTCTCGTAACCGTCTTCGCGCATCGCCAGCGCGGCATGCACACAGCAATAGTCGAACTCGATGCCCTGGCCGATGCGGTTAGGTCCGCCGCCCAGCACCATGATCTTCTTGTTGTTGGTCGGCTGCGATTCGCACTCTTCCTCGTAGGTCGAGTACATGTAGGCGGTGTTGGTCGAGAACTCGGCGGCGCAGGTATCGACGCGCTTGAACACCGGGCGCACGCCCAGCGCGTGGCGATAGGCGCGAACCGATTCGTCGTCGATACCCAACAGCTTCGCCAGACGCGCATCGGCGAAACCGCTGCGCTTCAAGGCGCGCAGGTGATCCGCGTTGATGCTTTCCAGCGTGTGGCCCGCCAGCGCTTGCTCCTGACGGATGATGTCGGCGATCTGCACCAGGAACCATGGATCGATCTTGCTGACGTTGAACACTTCTTCGACGCTCATGCCGAGACGGAAGGCGTCGCCCACCGCCCAGATGCGATCCGGACCGGGGTTGCCCATTTCGGACACGATGGCTTCGCGGTCGTTGTATTTGCTGTCCAGTCCGTTCACGCCGACTTCCAGACCGCGCAGGGCTTTCTGAAACGACTCCTGGAAGGTGCGGCCGATGGCCATCACCTCACCCACGGACTTCATCTGCGTGGTCAGGCGGTCATTGGCTTGCGGGAATTTCTCGAACGCGAATCGCGGGATCTTGGTGACGACGTAGTCGATCGTCGGCTCGAACGAAGCCGGGGTCGCACCGCCGGTGATGTCGTTCTTCAGCTCGTCCAGCGTATAGCCGACGGCCAGCTTGGCCGCCACTTTCGCGATGGGGAAGCCGGTCGCCTTGGAGGCCAGCGCCGAAGAGCGCGACACGCGCGGGTTCATTTCGATCACCACCATGCGCCCGTCGTCCGGGTTGATGGAGAACTGCACGTTGGAACCGCCAGTCTCCACGCCGATCTCGCGCAGCACGGCCAGCGAGGCGTCGCGCAGGATCTGGTATTCCTTGTCGGTCAGCGTCTGAGCCGGTGCGACGGTGATGGAGTCGCCGGTATGCACGCCCATCGGGTCGAGGTTCTCGATGGAACAGATGATGATGCAGTTGTCGTTGCGGTCGCGCACGACTTCCATCTCGTATTCTTTCCAGCCGAGCAGCGATTCTTCGATCAGCAGCTCTTTGGTCGGCGAGGCCTCCAGACCACGTTCGCAGATCTCGACGAACTCTTCGCGGTTGTAGGCGATGCCGCCGCCGGAACCACCCATCGTGAACGACGGACGGATGATGGTCGGATAGCCCATGGCCTGCTGCACTTGCAGCGCCTCTTCCATGCTGTGCGCGATCGCGGAGCGCGCCGAAGCCAGCCCGATGCGCGTCATCGCCTGCTTGAACTTCTCGCGGTCTTCCGCCATGTCGATGGCGTCGCGCGACGCGCCTATCATCTCCACGTTGTATTTTTCCAGCACGCCGTGCTTGGCCAAATCGAGCGCACAATTCAGCGCGGTCTGTCCGCCCATGGTCGGCAGGATCGCATCCGGACGCTCCTTGGCGATGATCTTCTCGACCATCTGCCAGGTGATCGGCTCGATGTAGGTCGCATCCGCCATGTTCGGATCGGTCATGATCGTGGCCGGGTTCGAATTCACCAGAATGACGCGATAGCCCTCTTCGCGCAGCGCCTTGCAAGCCTGTGCGCCGGAGTAGTCGAACTCGCACGCCTGCCCAATAACGATGGGGCCGGCGCCGATGATGAGGATGGATTTAATGTCTGTGCGTTTTGGCATTTTTTTGCGGGAAGGGGGAAGGGATCAGGGGGAAGGGTTGGGGAGTGAGGGCTTTACCCTTATCCCTTCCCTCTTCTCCCTTCTCCAGAATCCCTCTTACTTCCTCTTCTCCATCAAATCAATAAATTTATCGAACAACACATCCACGTCGTGCGGACCGGGACTTGCCTCGGGGTGGCCCTGGAAGCAGAACGCGGGTTTGTCGGTCAACTCGAAGCCTTGCAGCGTGCCGTCGAACAGCGAGACGTGAGTCACGCGCGCATTCGCCGGCAGCGTTGCCGTGTCCACCGCGAAGCCGTGGTTCTGGCTGGTGATCATCACGCGCTTGCTCTGCATGTCCTGCACCGGATGGTTCGCGCCGCGGTGGCCGAACTTCATCTTGACCGTCTTCGCACCGACCGCCAGCCCCATGATCTGATGGCCGAGGCAAATGCCGTACAGCGGGATGCCCGCGGCGATGAACTGCTTCGTGGCTTCGATTGCGTAGTCGCATGGCTCCGGATCGCCGGGGCCGTTGGACAGGAACACGCCGTCCGGATTCATCGCCAGCACGTCGGTGGCGGAAGTCTTCGCCGGCACCACGGTGATCTTGCAGCCGCGTTCGGCCAGCATGCGCAGGATGTTGCGCTTCACGCCGAAGTCGTAGGCGACCACATGGAATTTCGGATCGACGATTTCGGGATAGCCCTCGCCCAGCTTCCATTCGCACTGCGTCCATGCGTAAGGCTTATCGCAAGACACCACCTGCGCCAGATCCATGCCCGCCATGCTGGGCGCACCGCGCGCGGCAGCCAACGCGGCTTCCACGTCGTCGCCGGTGGCGATGCAACCATTCTGTGCACCCTTCTCGCGCAGGATGCGCGTCAGCTTGCGCGTATCGATCCCGGCGATGGCGACCACGTTGTTCGCCTTGAGATAATCGGGCAAAGATTGCGTACTGCGGAAATTACTCACCGTCATCGACAGATCGCGAATGATCAGGCCGCTGGCGAACACCTGACTCGACTCGACGTCCTCGGCATTTACACCGACGTTGCCGATATGCGGATAAGTCAGCGTGACGATTTGCTTGCAGTAGGATGGATCGGTGAGGATCTCCTGATAGCCGGTCATCGAGGTGTTGAACACCACTTCGCCGACGCGGCTGCCGGACGCTCCGATGGCAATGCCTCGAAACACCGTCCCATCGGCTAATACAAGAATGGCTGGGTTCGTTTGCGGCACCGGAATACTCCCAAAATCAGATAACTGCACAGTTGACATAAAGAAGCGGGAGGAACCATGGTTCTCCCGCTCTTTGTTGCCGCGCATTATAGCCGACTGGCGAAGTGGCATCAATGTGCACCGTAAAACCCCGGCAAATCAAGGTTCAGACCGCATCCCCCGTTCGGGTAATTGGCAGCCCGCCGCCGGCTGCTAGACTGCCGCGTCCTTTTCGAGATGCCAAACAATGAAACACAACTACGACGTAGAAGAAGCCAATTTCGACGAACTGGTGGTCGCCCGCTCACATGAAGTGCCGGTGCTGCTGGATATCGGCGCGGAATGGTGCAGCCCCTGCCGCGTGCTCGGCCCGATGCTGGAAAAATTATCCGCCGAATACGGCGGCAAGTTCGAACTGGCCAAGGTCGATGCCGACGAGAACATGAAAATCGCAGGCCGCCACAAGGTCAAAGGCTTCCCGACCGTGATCGCCTACAGCCGCGGCCAGGAGATCGACCGCTTCCACAGCGCCCAGCCGCTGCACTTTTTGCGCAGCTTCATCGACAAGCTGATCGCGCAGCACGCCGCGCAATAAGCCGCCCTACTTCTTGAGCTTCATAAACGCCGCGGCCAATGCGCCCTGTGTTTCCGGCTGCGTCGAACGCTGTTGCTCCCTCGGCCTCGCATTCCCCTGAGGACGCGCATCGCGCGACCCGCTCGCACCACCCGCTTTCGCCCCGCCCTGCGGCGCCTTGTCTTCCAGACGCATGGTCAGCGCGATGCGCTTGCGCTTCTCGTCCACTTCCAGCACCTTGACCTTGACCACCTGACCGGCCTTGACCACGCTGTGCGGGTCCTTGACGAAGGTGTTCGACAGCGCGGAGATGTGCACCAGTCCGTCCTGATGCACGCCGATGTCGACGAACGCGCCGAACGCGGCGACGTTGGTGACTACGCCTTCCAGGATCATGTCCAGCTTCAGGTCGGATAGCTCCTCGACGCCTTCGCGGAAGCTCGCGGTCTTGAACTCGGGGCGCGGGTCGCGGCCCGGCTTGTCCAGTTCCTTCAGGATGTCGGTGATGGTCGGGATGCCGAACTGCTCATCCATGTACTTCGCCGGGTTCAGCGACTTCAGCAGCGCGCCGTTGCCGATCACTGCCTTGATATCCTGCTTGATGTCCGCAAGGATGCGCTGCACCAGCGGATAGGACTCGGGGTGCACCGCCGACGCGTCGAGCGGATCGTCCGCGCCCATGATGCGCAGGAAGCCCGCTGCCTGCTCGAAGGTCTTGTCGCCCAGACGCGGCACTTCGCGCAACTGCTTGCGCGAGGTGAAGCGGCCCTTCAGGTCGCGATAGCTGACGATGGCCTGCGCCACGCTGGCGCTCAGGCCGGAAACGCGCGCTAGCAAGGGTGCTGAGGCGGTGTTCACGTCCACGCCGACCGCGTTCACGCAGTCCTCGACCACCGCATCCAGCGAACGCGCCAACTGCGTCTGGCTGACATCGTGCTGGTACTGGCCGACGCCGATGGATTTCGGGTCGATCTTCACCAGCTCGGCCAGCGGATCTTGCAGACGGCGCGCGATGGATACCGCGCCGCGCAGGCTGACGTCCATGTCGGGCAGCTCGCGCGACGCGAATTCGGATGCGGAATACACCGACGCGCCCGCTTCGGACACGACGATGCTAGTCAGCTTCAAGTCGGGATGGCGCTTGATGAGATCGCCCGCGAGCTTGTCGGTCTCGCGCGACGCGGTGCCGTTGCCGATGGCGATCAGCGCGACCTTGTGTTTCGCGGCGAGCAGCGCCAGCGCATGCAGCGAGCCTTCCCAATCGTTGCGCGGCTGGTGCGGATAGATCACCGCGGTATCGACGACCTTGCCGGTCTCGTCCACGACCGCGACCTTGACGCCGGTGCGCACGCCGGGATCGAGGCCCATGGTCGCGCGCGGACCGGCGGGGGCGGCCAGTAGCAGGGCTTTCAGGTTGCGCGCGAACACGTTGATCGCCTCGGTCTCGGCATTGGAACGCAGCGCGCCCATCAGCTCGGATTCCAGATGCATGAAGGACTTGATGCGCCAGGTCCAGCGCACCGTGTCGGCCAGCCACTTGTCGGCGGGACGGTTCTGCTGCGAGATGCCGACGCGGTTCGCGATGCGCAGCTCGCAGGGATTCAGCGGCGCATTCCACGCCGGCTTTTCTTCCTCGCTGTCCAGACGCAGTTGCACGTTCAGCAACTCCTCGCGGCGGCCGCGAAACACCGCCAGCGCGCGGTGCGACGGGATCGTGTTGATCGATTCCGAATAATCGAAGTAATCGGCATATTTCTCCGCCGCCGCTTCCTTGCCCTCGACCACCTTGGATTCGACCACGCCGTGATCCTGCAAGTATTCGCGCAGGCTTTGCAACAGCGTCGCGTCTTCGGCGAAGCGCTCCATCAGAATCTGGCGCGCGCCGTCCAGTGCCGCCTTCGCGTCCGGCACACCGGGATTGTTGTCGCCCAGGTCGTTGGTGAACGCCTCTTTCAGATATTTCGCGGCTTCCTCTTCCGGGTTCAGCGCAGGATCGGCCAGCAGCGCATCGGCCAGCGGCTCCAGCCCTGCCTCCAGCGCGACCTGCGCCTTGGTGCGGCGCTTCGGCTTGTACGGCAGATACAGGTCTTCGAGCTTCGTCTTGTCCTCGGCATGCATCACCGCGTCCAGCAGCTCCGGCGTCATCTTGCCCTGCTCGGTGATCGACGCGACGATGGCCGCGCGGCGGTCTTCCAGTTCGCGCAGGTAGCGCAGCCGGTCTTCCAGCATGCGCAACTGGATGTCGTCCAGTCCGCCGGTCGCCTCCTTGCGGTAACGCGCGATGAAGGGCACGGTCGCGCCCTCGTCCAGCATCTCGATGGCGGCGGCGATCTGCGCAGGTTTGGCCGCGACCTCGGCGGCGAGTCGTTGTTCTATCGATGGCAGCATGGGGATATTCCGGATCTAAGCTGAGCATCCCGCCGTAAACGGGACGCCGGGTGAATTACGAAGGGCGCGCATTATGCCGCATTTCCACGTCGGCGAACGCCATCCAAAACGGCGAACTGAGGCATAATTCCCGCGCTTATCCCATTCATCCAACGGAGCACCCTCAGATGCTGGAATACATTTTTTTTGATGCAGGATTGCGCGACAGCTTCGTCGCATACGCCCGCAGCCTCGGATTGTCGTGCGAGTTACGCGACGACGCACTGGGGCTGGTGGTCGCACTCGACGAGGATGCGCTGAACGACGAATTGGAGGACAGCATCGAAGAGCGTTACGGGCAGCTGGAAGACGCGCAGGCCAGCCTGTTGGCGCAGGAAGAAGGCGGGCTCAAGCAACTGGCCGGCTTTCGCGTCAACCTGCCGGATGGACAGAGTTGCCAGGTTCCGCTGCCGCCCGAGCTGGCCAACCGGCTGATGGCGAGTTTCAGTCTCGAAGAAATACAGGCGCTGTTCGACACCGTCGCCCGCAGCGTGCTCGATCCGCACCAGAATCTGTGCAAGATCCTGCGGGCGGAAACATAGGCAGAAGGAGGCATCCGATGCGCGTCACAGTTCTGGGTTGCAACGGCAGCATCACCGGCGAGTTGCGCACCACCTGTTATCGGGTGGACGACGACATCCTGATCGACGCCGGTTCCGGCGCCGGCGACCTGGGCCTAGAGCAGGCCATCGCCATCGACACGGTGTTTCTTACCCACTCGCATCTCGACCACTGCAGTTTCCTGCCGATGCTGGCCGATGCCGCCGGCAACTTCCGCGACAAACCGCTGACGGTGTACGCGCTGCCTGAAACCATCGCCGCGCTGAAGCAACACATGCTCAACAATGTGCTGTGGCCGGACTACACGGTGCAGCCGACGCCGGAGCGCCCCTACATCAGGTTCCAGCCGATACAAGTCGGCGAGACCGTCGAACTCGACGGTCGCCGCATCGCCGCGCTGCCCGCGCAACACGCCGTGCCCTGCGTCGGCTACCGGGTGGACAGCGGCACGGCCAGCCTGGTCTACAGCGCCGATACGACGTTCTGCGCGGAGTTCTGGCAGGCGCTGAACCGCATCGACAATCTGAAATACCTGCTGATCGAAAACACATTTCTGAACGACAACGCCACCGGCGCACAACGTTCCGGCCACATGACCGCCAATCTGCTGGCGCAGGGGCTGCGTCTGCTGCAACGCCCGGTGGAATTGTTCATCGTGCATATGGAAGCTGGTCGCGAACAGGATGCGATGCGGGAAGTGTTGCAAGCGGCGGGAGAATCCGGTCCGCAGCAGTTGCGGCGCGGCCAGGTGCTGGAACTCGGATAGCCCCTTACTGAAATCCATTAGGCCGCGTCATTCCGGCGCAGGCCGGAATCCAGTCGGTAAAATGTTCTGCGAAGCAGACAAAACCTGTTGTCCCGCTGCACGGAAATTCTTATTCATCTGGATTCCAGCCTGCGCCGGAATGACACGATTTTGTGCTAATGAACTATTTGGATCGCCGACATGCGCTGCTGGCTATGGCGCGCGAACAGGAAGCTGACGGCGACTACCGCGACGATGGCGCATCCGATGAATAACTCGCGTCCGTCCTGCCAGGATGATGCCTCGGGAAAAAATCGGCGCGACAAGCCCAATGCCGCCACGAACAGGCTGAGCAGGGCGACCGTCACGCCCATGATGCGCGAGGCCGCGCGCGCGGTGGCATCGGCGCGGCGCAATAAGTGCGAGATCCACAAGCCGTTGGCGGCATCGGTCAGCATCATGCCGGACATGAAACAGCCGGCCAGCAGCAAGGCGTGGGATGCGCCGCCGTATTGCGTGGCCGTGGTCGAAAACAGCGCGGCCTGAGAAAGCGTATCGAAAGAAAAGGCGAACAGCGCGCCCACCAGCGCGATGGGGA
This sequence comes from Gallionella sp., assembly GCA_023229845.1. Lineage (GTDB taxonomy): Bacteria > Pseudomonadota > Gammaproteobacteria > Burkholderiales > Gallionellaceae > Gallionella. The sequence continues at coordinate 10,849 of JALNYK010000010.1, read as the reverse complement.
GCGGGTGTCCCGCATGCTTGAGCCGCCCCAGCCAGCGGCCTTTCAGACCGACCATCTGCACCATCTCGTCCGCGGGCGTCGAGAACACCGCGTACAGGTTGAGCGCGCCGAGCGAGATCAGGAAAAACGCCGACACCCAGGCCCCGACATCGTCCATCCATTCCGGGATCGCCCCCTGCCGGAACAGCAAGCTGGCGGCGACCGCCACAGTGCAGACTACCGCGCCATGCCCCAGCGAAAACAGGAAGCCGCACAGCCGCGCCAACTTCCTGCGTCCGGCGGCGGCATTGAACCGCGTCAATCCGTCTATGGTCGCCAGGTGGTCGGCATCCATGCCGTGTTTCATGCCCAATACCAAAGCCAGCGCGACCAAGGGATAAATGCTGTTAGCGGCTTCCATGACGCCTCCGTAAGATGACACGATATTTTCATAACAAGATTTATGCCAATAACCGCACGGCGCTATCTTCCTCGCAGCCGCGCCCCGAATACTTTCTCAAGCTGCTAATTAGAAAACATAAAAAAACGGGCTGCCGAATCTCGCCGGACCGTCATCCGGTCGTCCCGGCCCCCGACGACGGCATATCGTGCGGGGTGCTGGAAAGCTTCTTTCCAGCGCGCGCCCCGTTCGGCACGGGCAGGCACAGCTTGAACTCCGCTCCGCCATGCGACAAGTTACCAGCGGTCAGTTCGCCGCCATGGCGTTCCACGATGCCGTAGCTGATCGATAGACCGAGCCCCGTTCCCTTGCCGACGGGCTTGGTGGTGTAGAAAGGATCAAATATCTTGCCCATCGCCTGCTCCGAAATGCCGCTGCCGTTGTCGCGAAACGCGACGCACACCCACTCGTCCGTCACATGGGCGGCAATCAGCAATTCGGGTTGGGGCTGCCCCGCCGTGGCGTCCGATGCGTTCTGCACCAGATTGGTAATCACTTGCTGCATCTGCCCCGGCGAACCGAAGACCGGCATTTTCTCCGGCACATCCATTGTCACCTTGAAGCTTACCGGGGCGGCGCGCGTCACCCAATGCACCGAACGTTCGATGATTTCGATCAGGTTGAATTCGACATTCTCGTCTCGGTCGGCGGCGGAAAAACGCTTCAGGCCATCCACGATATGCCGCGAACGTTCGGCGCCTTCCATCGCTCCCGCCAACAACGGCTCCAGATCGTTCAGGAGATGATCGATGCGCAACTCGGTGCGCAGCTTGTCGAGCGAGTCCTGCGGCGCGCCTTGATGCACCGCATCCAGATAACGCTGCAAGCGCGGCGTGTAACGCTGCATCGCATGCACATTGCCCAACACGAAGCTGATCGGATTGTTCAGCTCGTGCGCCACACCGGCGACCAGCTTGCCCAGCGAGGCCATCTTCTCGGATTGCAGCAATTGCTGCTGCGTGCGCTTGAGTTCTTCGTGCGCCTCGCGCAGCTTGTGATAGGCGCGCCGCAATTCGCCCAGAGGCCGGCCGGTGATAACCACGCCCAACAACTTCCCAGCACCGGACAGGCGCGGCGTGAAATTAAGCGCCACCGGCGTCGCGCCGCCGTCGCGCGTCCTGAACTGCAATTCCACATCGTTGGCAGGCTCGGTGGTGAGTCCGGCAATCACTCTTTTCGCGGCGGTGCAGCCGCTCTCGTCGGAGAACAGGGAGCCCAGCTTCATGCCTTTCAGCTCCTGCTCGGTGCGCCCGGTGAAAGCGATCAGGGAATGATTCACTTCCTCGATCACCATGTTGCGGTCGCACACCACCAGCAGATCGGACATCGAAGTCAGGATGCTGTAGATGAATTGCTGCGACTCTTCCAGCTCGGTGTTCTTCTGCTCCAGATCGACCTCGTGCTGGAGCAATTCGTTATAGACCTCGTCCATGGAACGCACGACATCCATCCAGGCGGATTCAGAGAAGGGATCCATCGTGTTCGGGGTGGGCAACCTGGCCGGCGAAGTTTGCTTGCGTGAAGTCATATCAGATTAATTGCGTTCCATGTATTTTCCTTAAACCTAAAAACCTTTTTTCATCCACGAAAAACACGAAAGTCACGAAACAAATCTATTGATTGCATGGACTTTGGCACTCACCAATTTGGTGATGCCAAAAATTTTCAAACACCACTGAATCTTTTCGTGCTTTTCGTGTTTTTCGTGGACAGAGGTTTTCTCATTAATGCACCGTGCAAACCATGCACGGATCGAACGACCTGACCACGTGCTGCACCGCCAACGGTGCGGCCTCGCCGCCTTCATCGGCGGGCAGGCCGACCAGCGCTTGTTCCAGCGGCCCCGGCTCGCCATCCGCGTCGCGCGGCGAGAAGTTCCAGGTGGTCGGCGCGACGATCTGGTAGTTGTAGATTTTGCCTTCGCGCACATCCAGCCAATGCCCGAGACCGCCGCGCGCGGCTTCGATCAGGCCGACCCCGCGCGCATCGCCGATCTCACCGGCCTGCACGCAAAACGGCTCGCCGGGACGTATACGCTGCAACCAGCCTTCCATCGCGGGGATCACCGATGCGAGCTCCAGCATGCGCGCCACGATGCGCGCCGTCACGCTGCCGCCGTGGCGGCCCACCATATCTCGCGCCAGCGGGTGACCGGCCATCATCTGCCGCGCCAATGCGCCCGTCTCCACCACTTGCCCGGACAAGCGGGGCGACTTGCACCACGAGTACGCGCCCGGCTTGTCCGGCTGGGGCAAGGTGCGCCCCTCTTCCGGCGCGAGCGCCAGGTCGCCCGCCATCCAGCTGCTGGTCACGTCTTCGCGTATCGCGCCGGCATCCAGCGGCTGCAACTTGCCGTCCGCCCACAGGCCGGAACGGAACAACGCCGTATCGCCATCGCGGTAAGCACCGTAGCTGACGAAGCGATCCGTGGCGCGCCCCATCCGCTGCAATTCCAGATCGCGCGCGATGTGCAGGAAACGCGGGAAGTCGGCGCGCTGCGCTCGCGTCTCCATCCATGCGTACAGCGCCGCTTCGGAGTCCAGCGCCGCGACCGCTTCCAGCCTGTCGCCGAACAAGGTCCGCTCGATGAAAGCACGAAACTCGGCCAGCAAGATTTTCAGGCGCAACCGTTCCGCCTCTTCCAGCGGACGCGACGAGCCGCCCGGTTGCAGGGCCAGCGTGTGCGGCCAGCGTCCCGCCAGATAAGCCATCGCGTTCATGAATTTGGCGCGCACCGGCATCGCGTCCGCCGCAGCCGATCCCGACACCGCCTTGAAGCGCGCCAGCACTTCGACGAACCATGCACGCTCGCGATAACCATCGCGCGCGAAATCCGGCATGAAGAACAGGTAGAAGTGGCTGAGATGATCCGCCAGGTTTTCTGCGGCCAGCGTCAGGTTGGCGGCCAACCGCCCGTTCTCTGGCGCTTGCAATCCCATGGCTTGAGCCAATGCCTGCGCCGCCGCCGCCGATTGCGCCACCGAGCAGATGCCGCAGATGCGCGGTACATACGCCAGCGCATCCAGCGGATGCTTGCCGAGCAATATCTGCTCGAAGCCGCGGTACATCGGCGAATTCACATAGGCGGCGCGCACCTGGTCGCCCTCGATGTCGAGGGTGACTTCCAGATCGCCTTCCACGCGATTGAAGGGACCTACGATGCGACGGGTCATTTTGCGCGCGTCCTTTTGGCGACCGGAGGGATGACTTGATGGTCGGCCACGGCGTTCTCCTTGACACGCTTGGGCGTGGCCGATTTGGACAGCGAAGCCAGCGCCACGAACCACGCCTTGGGCATGTCGGTCGGCAATCCGATAGGGATGCCCGCGACCTTGGGCGTCACGCCGAACGGATGCCCCGGCTCTTCGAACCCCGGCTCGGTGCAGGCGATGCAGGCATAACCGCCGCGCACGCAGGAGCCTTCGCCGTTCCACAAACGGATGTTGCAATCGGCATGCACCTGCGTGCCTTTGCAGCCCATGTTCTCCATCAGGCAGCCGAGGTCGGAAGGCTTGTGCGCGCTGGCCTTGAATTCGTAATACTCGTTGCGCGTGCAACCGTGATGCACCAGATGGTCGGCGTACAAACGCGGACGGCGGTAAACGTCCAAACTTTCTTCGCGCAACTCGCCCGCCCCCAGTGCCGCCAGCGTCTCGACCACCCAGTTGGGATGAGTGGGACAGCCCGCGATATTGACCACCGGCAAACCTCCGCCCGCGCGGTAATCCTCGCCCAGCAAGCCACCCGGCGCATCGCCCTCGTATTGCAGGCCGCAGGCATCGGTGGGATTGCAGCCGCCCGAAGTCACGCCGCCGAATGCGGCGCAACTTCCCACCGCGACGGTATGGCGCGCCACTTTCGCCAACCGCTCCAGCAGGTCTTTCATCGTGTCTCCCCTACCAGTCTGATGGAATCCGCCGGTGCCGAACGGCCCGCGCAACACCGCGCCTTCGAGACAGAGGATATCCAGACGGGTGTCCCCGTTTAGGCAGTCATCAACGATCTTGCGCGCCTCATCGGCACTCTGTTCGGACAGAGACGGATGCCACAACAGATTGATGCCGAGCACATGCAGCGTGTCGAACAGATTGCGGCAATCCGCATTCAGCAACGACAACGTGCATCCGCCGCAGCCGCCGGATTGGAGCCAGAGGAGGTTGAGAGATTTTTGCAATGAATTTTGATTGCCGCTCACTTGTATTTCCTCTCCGTCGCTTGAGCGATAGCCACCTCCCTTCTCCCGCACGCGGGAGAAGGGCCGGGGATGAGGGGCTGTGCGTTCCAAATAAAGATATTCATTTCTCCACGCCCCTCACCCCAACCCCTCTCCCGCTTGCGGGAGAGGGGCTTAATCCGCGGTGCGTAAATGGTGAAACGCGTGGGCACATGAAACGTGCCCACCCTACAAGTATCCGGAACTCACTCACCCTTCTTCTCCATCCCATAACGCGCCAGCTTGCTGCGCAGGCCGACGCGCGACAAACCAAGTTCGGTCGCGGCGCGGGTCTTGTTCCAGCGGTGGCGAATCAGGCATTCGCGCAGCACGCGCGCTTCCAGCGCCTCCATGCGATCCTTGAGGCTGCCGTCCAGCCCGGCGAGGATGCTCATGTCCTGCGACTGCTCTTCCGGTGCGGCATGCAACACCTTGGGCGAGAACAGGTGCGCGCCGATGTACTCGCCGTCGCACAGCAGCGTGGCGCGCAATATTTCGTTCTGCATCTCGCGCACGTTGCCCGGCCACTGGTAGTGGCTCAGGCAGTCCAGCGCTTCCGGCGTGAAACCCTCTATCTTTTTGCCCATCGTCGCCACGGCCTCGCGCAACAGCGACAGCGCGATCAGCGGAATGTCTGCCTTTCGTTCGCGCAACGCGGGCATCGGCAGCACGAACTGGGTCAGGCGGTAATAGAGATCTTCGCGGAAGCGGCCACGACGCACCTCTTCTTCCAGATTGCGGTTGGTCGCCGACAGCACGCGCACATCGACCTTGCGCGAACGCGAGCTGCCGACCGCACGGATCTCGCCTTCCTGCAACACGCGCAGCAATTTGACCTGGAACGAGGGCGAGGTATCGCCGATCTCGTCCAGGAATATCGTGCCGCCGTCGGCCTGCTCGAACAGGCCAATGCGGTCTTCGAACGCGCCGGTGAAACTACCGCGCTTGTGGCCGAATAATTCCGATTCCAGCAACTGGTCCGACATCGCGCCGCAGTTCTCGATGACGAAAGCCTTGGTCGCGCGCGGGCTGGAGTAGTGGATGGCGCGTCCCAGCAACTCCTTGCCGGAACCGGATTCGCCGGAGATATGCACGGCGATGTCGCAACCCGCCACGCGCGCCGCCAGATCGATCACGCCGTTCAACGGGCTGGCCGCCGCGCGCACGATGCGCGCGAACTCGTAATGCGCGCGCAGCTTGTCGTGCTTGGCCGCGACGCGCTTCTGCAGCACCGGCTGCGCGGTGCGCATCTCCAGATTCATGCGGTTGCTCTGCTGTTGCAGCTCGAACAACTGCGCCGCCGCGCGCACATTGAGCAACAGCGATTCCGGATGCCATGGCTTGAGGATGTATTGATAGATACCTGCGTCGTTGATGCCAGCGATGATGTCCTCGACATCGGTGTAGCCGGAGATAATCATGCGCACCGCATCGGGCCAGCGCTCGCGCACCTCCTTGAGGAAATCGACTCCGGTCACGCCGGGCATGCGATGGTCGCACAGCACCACCTGTATCCGCTCGCGCTCCATGACCGCCCGCCCCTCATCCGCGCTGGAAACGGTCAACACGCTGAACTCTTCATCCAGCGTGCGGCGTATCGATTCCTGCGAACGCACTTCGTCGTCGATCACCAATACGACGGGTAAAGTGGCCATCAGCAAATCCTCGGTAATTGTTCGCCCGCCAACCAATCAACGACGCGGCGACCGCCCAGCTTGGTGGTCATCTGCACAAAGCCGTGCGCATCTTCCTGCACCTCGCCGATGATGGCGGCCTCGCGCGCCAAAGGATGCGCGCGCATCACCTCCAGCAGCGTTTGTGCATCCGCTGGCGCGCAGATCGCGATCAGCTTGCCTTCGTTCGCCACATACAGCGGATCGAGACCGAGGAACTCGCATGCGGCTTCGACCGGCTGGTTCACCGCGATGGCGGACTCGTGCAGCATCATGCCCACGCCGGATTGTTTGGCGATTTCGTTCAGCGTGGTCGCCAGCCCGCCGCGCGTCGGGTCGCGCAGCACGCGCAGTTGCGCGCCGCTGTCGAGCATCGCGGCGATGAGGTCGTGCAACGCGGCGGTGTCCGACACGATGGGCGCGGAAAAGGTCAGCCCCTCTCTTTGGGAAAGTATCGCCATGCCATGATCGCCGATAGTGCCCGACAGCAAAATCTTGTCGCCCGGTTTTGCCTGATCGCCGGAAAGGTTTACACCTTCGCGCACCACACCCACCCCGGTGGTGGTGATGAATACGCCGTCGCCCTTGCCCTGCTCCACCACCTTGGTATCGCCCGTCACCACAGGCACCCCCGCCTCGCGCGAAGCCAGCGCCATCGACTCGACAATGCGCTTCAAATCGGCCAGCAAAAAACCTTCTTCGAGGATGAACGACGCCGACAAATACAGCGGCTGCGCCCCCATCACCGCCACGTCGTTGATCGTGCCGTGCACCGACAAACAGCCGATGTCGCCGCCCGCAAAAAACAGCGGCGACACCACATGGCTGTCGGTCGCCATCACCAAGCGCCCGTTCGCGGCTGGCAAGGTTGCACCGTCGTTGCCTTGCGCCAGATATTCGTTATCGAACGCGGCAGCGAACAGCTCGCTAATAAGCTGCGCCATCGCCCGCCCGCCGGAACCGTGCGACATATCCACGCGACCGTTTTTGATGTCGAGCGGGCGTGTGTAGTTGGGTTTGATTGTGCTCATTGTTTATCTCTCAAAATTCACAAAACAATCGTCCTCGAAATACACGAAAATCACGAAAAAAAAACGATGCGGCCTTGGGGATCATGTTCGTGTCTTTCGTGTATTTCGTGGACCATCATGCCGTTTCCCTGAATCGCCCATAACTGTAATGTGCCGCGCATGCGCCCTCCGACGACACCATGCACGAACCCACCGGATTCTCCGGTGTACATACCGTGCCGAATATCTTGCATTCCTGCGGACGTTTCTGGCCGCGCAGGATGGCGGCGCATTCGCAGGCTTTGTTGTCCGGCACGGCCACATAATCCACGTTGAATTTCAACTCCGCGTCGAACGCGGCGTATTTCGGGCGCAGCTTCAAGGCGCTATGCGGCACGCTACCCAAGCCGCGCCACTCGAAGGTGTCGCGCACCTCGAACACTTCCGCCACCAATTCCTGCGCTTTCAAATTTCCTTCGCGCGTGACGGCGCGGGTGAATTCGTTTTCGACGGCGGCGCGGCCTTCGTTGATCTGGCGCACCAGCATCAAGATCGCCTGCATCACGTCCAGCGGCTCGAATCCGGCGATAACCACCGGCTTGCCGTAGTCGTCGGCGAACGGTTCATACGGTTTGCTGCCGATCACGGTGGAGACATGCGCGGGGCCGACGAAACCGTCCAGCGCCACGCCGCCCTCCACCGCCAGAATGGCGTGCATCGCGGCGGGCGTGAGCACGTGATCGCACAGGATGCTGAAATTCTTCAAGCCTTCGGCTGCTGCCTGTTTGACCGCCACCGCCGTCGGCGGTGTGGTGGTCTCGAAACCGATGGCGAGGAACACCACCTCGCGTTCGGGATTGTCGCGCGCGATTTTCAGCGCATCCTGCGTGGAATAAATCATGCGCACATCCGCCCCCTTGGCCTTGGCACGCATCAGCGAAAGATTGTCGGAAGCGGGCACGCGCACGGTGTCAGCGTAGGTGCACAAAATCACACCCTGCTCGCGCGCCAGACGTATCGCCTGATCCACGCGACCGATGGGCAGCACGCATACCGGGCAACCGGGGCCGTGAATCATGCGCACACTGGCAGGCAACAAATCGACCAGCCCGTAACGAGAAATCGCATGCGTGTGCCCGCCGCAGAATTCCATTAAACGGTAGGTGCGGTTTGGCGCAGCTTCGCGCGCGATGTTGGCGGCAATATTTTTCGCCAGTTCGCCGTCGCGGAATTCGTCAACGTATTTCATAGAGACACCGTCATTCCGGCGCAGGCCGGAATCCAGTTGATAAATAAATCCCCGCATAGCGGGACAACATGGGTTTGTCTGCTGCGCAGTCTTTTGTTCTTGCTGGATTCCGGCCTGCGCCGGAATGACGGGATCGAAATCATGCTGCGCCTCCGGCCAGTTCTTTCCGCAACTCATCCATCTGCCCCATCTCGGCGAACAACGCCAATGTGCGCTCCGCCTCTTCCTGATCCAGTTTTTGCAACGCATAGCCGACATGCACGATGACGTATTCGCCGACGGCGGCATCCTCCACCAGCGCCAACGAAATCTCTTTGCGCACACCGCCCAAATTGACGATGGCGTTGTCCGAAGTCGTCAGCTCTTCGATGCGGGCGGGAATGGCGAGGCACATGTTTAAGCTCCTTGATTGAGGCGCTGCAGGGCAATACTGGCTTGCCCGAATGAAATACTGCCATCGTTCGGTGGCAGCTGTTGTGCGGTTAGCACGCGCATGCCATGCGCCGATAAATTTTCGGCCAAGGCTTGCGACAACACGTTATTGAGGAAACAGCCGCCACCCAGTGCGACTTGCTTGATGTTGTTTTGTACAGATGCTCGCAGCGTCCATGTCGACAATCCATCGGCCAGCGTGGCATGGAACAGGGCTGCGCCATAGGCGGTATTTTTGCAGTCGGCGAGTTCGGCCAATAGCGGGCGAAAATCCAACAAAGCTCCACTCTTTCCTTTCAAGGGAGAGGGCGTTAGTGTGTAGCCGGCTTGCAGTGGCTCAACTCTGCCGTGACTTTCCGCCAAGCCTTCCAGCAGCATCGCGGCTTGTCCTTCGTGCGACTGGATTTCGCGGACCTTCAGTAATCCGGCGGCCGCATCGAACAAGCGTCCCATGCTGGTGGTCGTGGCGCAATTCAATTTTTTTTGCAGCATGCCGAGTACAGTCACCGCACCTGCCTGAGCCGGAAAACGGTATGCAATTTCATCGCCGCGTTGCAGGTCGAACAACACTGCCGCCGCCATGCGCCAGGGTTCGCGCGCGGCGCGGTCTCCGCCGGGCATGCTCAACGGCGCGAGGTGTCCGAGGCGTTCGCAGCTCACACCCTCCACACGCAGCAGTTCGCCGCCCCACGCGCTGCCATCCGTGCCCAGCCCCACGCCGTCAAGCGCCAGCCCGAGCACGGGTTCGGTGACGTGATGTTCTGCGCAGATGGCGGCGATGTGGGCGTGGTGATGCTGCTCGGCAATGAGCGGCAAGTTGTGTTGCGCGGCATACGTTTGCGCGAATTGGGTGCTGTAGAAATCGGGGTGCAGGTCGTGTACGACGGCTTGCGGCTGCACGTCGAGGATGTCGCACAGGTAGGCTACGGTTTCGTCCAGCATCCGGCGCGCGCCCGCATGGTCCAGGTCGCCGATGTGTTGCGAGACGAAGGCTTCGTTACCGCGCGTGAGGCACACGGTGTTTTTCAGCCACGCACCGCAAGCCAGTATCGGCGGGCCGGTAAACGGCAACGTAATGCGGCGCGGCGTGTAGCCGCGCGCACGGCGGATGAAGGTGGGCGCATTGCGCTGCCATTTCAGCACGCTGTCGTCGCAGCGGTGCAGGATGTCGCGGTCATGGGTGAGGAAGGTGTCGGCCAGACCGGACAGCGACTGGCGCGCTTCGGTATCGTCTTTCACCAGCGGCTCGCCACCGGGGTTGGCGCTGGTCATCACCAGCGCCAACGGTGTCGATTGATGCAGCCAGTCCGAGCCATGCGGCGAGCCTAGCAATTCATGAAACAGCAAATAATGCAGTGGGGTGTAGGGCAGCATGAGGCCGATGCCGGACAGACCAGGGGCGATGCCGGGCAATTCTTCATCGCAAGTTGCAGCCTTGTGCATCAGCACGATGGGACGCTCACTCACCTCCAGCATCGCTGCTTCGTGTTCTGAAAACCGGGCGTAGTACGCGGCGGAAAAGCGGTTCAGCACCATCACGGCGAATGGCTTTTCCTGGCGTTGTTTGCTGCCGCGCAAGCGCGCCACGGTGGCGGCATTGCGCGCATCGCACACCAGATGAAATCCGCCGATACCTTTGACGGCGACAACCTCTCCGGCCCGGATGCGCGCGGCGGTGGCGGCGATGGGATCGCCGCATGCAACAGATTGCCAGCCCGCATCGAACAAACTCAGGCGCGGCCCGCATTCCGGGCAGGCATTAGGCTGCGCGTGGAAGCGGCGCGTGGTTGGCGTGTCATATTCGCTTTGGCACAAGGGGCATTGCGCAAACTT
>JALNYK010000009.1 GCA_023229845.1 Gallionella sp. | reverse complement strand
TTTCAAGGATGCGCCGGATCTCGATGCGGCCATCGCGGGCGCGGCCAACTCGATCTTCTTCAATCACGGCCAGGTGTGCACGGCCAGTTCGCGCATCTTTGTCGAACGTGAAGTTTACGAGCGCGTTGCTGCGGGCATCGCCGACATCGCCGACAAGATCAAGCTGGGCAGCGGCATGGACGACTCCGCACAAATGGGTCCGCTGGTATCGCAGGTCCAGCTCGACCGCGTTTCGTCGTATATCGACTGCGGCATCAAGGAGGGCGCGAAAGTGTTGACCACACGCCAGGCGCGAAGCGACGGTTACTTTGTTGCGCCCACGGTGCTGGTCGATACCAAGCCGGACATGAAGGTCGTCAAAGAAGAAATCTTCGGTCCGGTGGTCGTGATCGTCCCGTTCGACGACATCGACGAAGTCGTCGCAACGGCCAACGACACGAACTACGGTCTTGCCGCCGCCATCTGGACCAGCGATGTATCAAAAGCCCACCTCACTGCCGAGCGCCTCAAGGCCGGCACGGTGTGGATCAACTGCTACCACGTATACGATGCGGCCCTGCCTTTCGGCGGCTACAAGCAATCCGGCTGGGGCAGGGAAATGGGCTATGCCGCATTGCTCAATTACCTGGAAACCAAGTCCGTGTGCATCGCGCTCTAAACCATCCGACCAGACTATCGACGAAGTAGTTGTTGTTTGCACAGCCTCCTCATGAATCAGTGATACAGCACGGCATAATCGGATTGGCGGGATATGAAGTCCGGGAGAAAATCTCTCTCGGGAGCCATAGTTCCGCCTATCGGGGAGTCAGGCTGTCAGACGGGCAGCCCGTCGTCATCAAGGCCCCGACCGCCAAGTTCGTTTCGCACGAGCTCATCAACCGGTTCAGGAGCGAGTTCGACATCGGCTCCCGGTTCGATAACAAACTCATCATCAAATACCATGCGCTGGAGCCTTACCAAAACGGTCTGGCCATCGTGTCGGAAGATTTCGGCGGCATAAAACTTTCCGAGTTGATCCCGGACGGAGGGATGGATGTTTCGACATTTCTGGATATTGCCATCCAGATCGCCGAAGGCCTGGGCATCATTCATGGCGAGAATGTCATCCACAAGGACTTGAAGCCGGGCAACATCGCCATCTCGCCCGATAACAAGACGATCAAATACCTGGACTTCGGCATCTCGACCCGCGCCGAACTGGCCGCCTTTCACGGCATCGATCTTGCCGCATCGGGCGGCACGCTCGAATACATCTCTCCCGAACAGACCGGTCGCACGAACCGCCTGATCGATTACCGCAGCGACCTGTATTCGCTCGGCATCACGTTTTACCAGATGATCTGCGGCAACGTGCCCTTCTCGTCCGACGATGCGCTGGAACTGATACACAGCCATATCGCGAAAACGCCGCCCAATCCTTCCGAGCGCCGCCCGGATGTTCCGCAGGCGATCTCCGACATCGTCCTCAAGCTGTTGCAGAAGAATGCCGAAGACCGCTACCAAAGCGCGTTCGGCGTGAAAGCCGATCTGGAAAAGTGCCGCGACCTGCTTGCCAGGGGCGACGCCATCCAAGGATTCGAGGTGGGGAAGCTCGACTTCTCCGGCAAGTTCCGGCTATCCCAGAAGCTCTATGGCCGGGAAAAGGAAATCGCGCAGTTGCTGTCGATTTTCGAAAGAGCCAGCCGCGGCAAGTCGGAAATGCTGCTGGTCACCGGCTATTCTGGCGTGGGGAAGTCCGCGGTCATCAGCGAGTTGCAGAAACCGGTCGCGACCCGGCACGGCTATTTCATCGCCGGCAAATTCGACCAGTACAACCGGGGCAGCGCCTACAGCGCCATCGCGCAGGCTTTCCACAGCCTGATCCAACTGCTGCTCGGCGAGTCGGAGAAGCGCATCTCGGCCTGGAGGAAAAAACTGCTGGCCGCCCTGGGCGAAAACGGGCAGATCGTCATCGACGTGATCCCGGCGGTCGAAACAATCATCGGCAAGCAAGCTGCCGTCCGCAATCTGGGCCCGGTGGAGTCGCAGAATCGTTTCGACCTGACCTTCAGCAAATTCGTGCGCGTCTTTGCCAAAGAAGAACACCCGCTGGTCGTGTTTCTGGACGACATCCATCATGCAGACATGGCGAGCCTGAAGCTGCTCAAGATGCTCGCCACCGATCCGGAGCTATACCACTTCATGCTGGTTTGCGCTTACCGCGACAATGAAGTGAATGCAGCGCACCCCACGCAACTGACAATCGACGAAATCGAGGAAACACGCGGCGAAGTCGAAAGAATGTCCCTCGCCCCCCTCGATATTGCGAACACCAGCCTGCTGGTCGCGGAAGCGCTCGGCTGCACGACCGAGGCCTCGTCGCCGGTTGCCGACGAGGTCTACAGAAAAACCGGCGGCAATGCTTTTTTCGTCAAACTCTTTCTCCAGACCGCCCACGAAGACCAGCTCCTGAAAATCGTACATCCCACGGGCTGGCAATGGGATATCGAGGGCATCCGGGCGATGCAGGCCACCGACAACGTGGCCGAACTGATGCTCAGGAAGTTCAACAGCTTCCCGGAGGAAACTCGGGATGCGCTGAAGCTGGCGGCCAGTCTGGGCAACACCTGGGGCATAGCCACGCTCGCGCTGATCCGGGAACATTCGGTCGAGCAAGTCCGTCAGGATATCCAGCCGGTGCTCAATCTCGGAATGGTTGTTCAGGAGAGCAACGGTTTCAAGTTCGTGCACGACCGGATTCACGAAGCCGCCTATAGCCTGATTCCCGAGGATAAAAAGCCATCAGTCCATCTCCGTATCGGAGAAATACTGTTGCAACACCTGCCGGACGACGAAAACATCAAGACGGTTATCGATGCAGTCAACCACCTGAATATCTCCAGCCACCTGATTCAGGGCAAACAAAAACGAATCCGGGTGGCGCGGCTGAATCTGCTGGCCGGACGGCAATCGAAAAAGAACACCGCTTACGCTTCGGCGCGGCAATATTTCATGGCCGGCATCGCGCACCTTCCCGAGACGGCATGGGAAGAAGAATACGAGCTCTGCTTTGCCTTGCATCAGGAGTGGGCCGAAGCCGAGTATCTGACGGGCGACTTCGCCAAGTCGCAGGAAATCATCTATCTGCTGCTGGGAAAATCGGACTCCGCCATCGGCAAGGCCGATCTCTACGGCATGCTGATTTATCAATACACCGTCACGGCGGATTATCAAAAGGGTATTTCGACCGGACGGGATGCGCTGAAACTCCTGGGCATCGAGCTGCCGGAGGAAAATCTGGAAACGGCCTTGCATGCCGAAATCTCGAAGGCCAAGACCAACCTCGGGGACCGGCAAATCGACGCACTGATCGATTCGCCGAAGATGACCTCGCGCACACATCGGGCCGCCATGAGGATACTCATGGAAATGCAGCCGACCACGTACATGGCCGATCCGGAGCTCTATAGCGTGATCGCCGTCGTAATGGCCAACCTGTCCCTGTATTACGGACACACCCACGAGTCGGCCAAAGCATACGTCACCTATGCGAACATCCTCAGCTCGGTGCTGCACGAATACCACGACGGTTACGCGTTCTGCCAGCTCGGGCTGAAGATGAGCGAGCGTTACAACGACCCGGTGCAAAAATGCCGGGGCATCTTCATCAATACCGCCTTCCTGTTGCACTGGACCCGCCCCTTCGATGAAGGCGACGCCGCCTTCGACGAGGGCTATCAGACCGGGATCGAGTGCGGCGATTTCCAGTATGCGGGCTACATTCTAGGATTCGGCGTCGCGAATCTCTACAACAAGGGCATGCCGCTGCCGCGCTTGTCCGAAAAGCTGGACGGCTTCATGGGCTTCGTCAAAAAGGCGAAGCACCAGATGCCCATCGACACCATTCAGGGCTTCCAGCTGGCCATCGCCAACCTCCGGGGCGAAACCGGCGGAAAGCTATCCTTCGACACGAAGGCGATGACCGAGCAGCAATTCGTCGAAGATTGCAAAACGCGCAACGTGGTGGCGCTGTGTTACTTCCTCGTGCTCAAGGCGCAAGTCCTCTATCTCCACAAAAAACACGAGGACGCGCTGGGCTGCATACTGGAAGCAGGAAAGATACTCGACCACATTCGCGGCACCAGCACGATGGCCGAGTTCAACTTTTACCACAGCCTGATCCTGGCGGCGCTGTATCCATCGAGAGATGCGGCGACACAGAAGCAATACCTGATGCAGATCGAAGCAAACCAGCGTCAGATGAAATTATGGGCGGACATTTGCGCGGACAACTTCCTCCACAAATACCTGCTCGTCGAAGCCGAGAAAGCCAGAGTATCCGGCAACGATGTCCCCGCCATCAGGGCCTACGACCTCGCGATCAGCGCGGCGGTGAAGTCCGACTTCATCCAGAACGAGGCTCTGGCATACGAACTCGCCGCCGGATTCTGGCTCGATTTCGGGAAAGAGGATTTTGCACACATCTACCTGAATCATGCCTCTCAGTGCTATCGCCATTGGGGAGCTGCGGCGCTGGTCGAGGGAATCGAGAAAATCCATACTCTGTCCAAGCCTCTGGCAGGTTCGTTTACGACTCCCCATCGGACTAACACCTCGACACCGGATCATGCATCGGCCGGTTTCGATGTCGCCTCGATACTCAAGGCCTCCCAGGCGATTTCAGGCGAAATCGTGCTGGACAAGTTGCTCGAAAAAACGATGGAAATCGTCGTCGAGAATGCCGGCGCGCAACGCGGATTCCTGATCCTGAAGGAAAAAGGCCAGTTGACGATTGCGGCGGAAATCGACATCGGCAACGGTAAGGAATTCCATTTGCGCGCCATGCCCGTCGAAGAATCGCAGGGCCTGGCCAGATCGATCGTGAACTATGCGGATCGCACCGCGCAATGCATCGTCCTAAGCGATGCGTCCAACGAAGGCCTGTTCACGCGCGACTCTTACGTGATCGCGAACAAACTCAAGTCCGTGCTCTGCATGCCGGTCATCAAGCAGGGCGAGTTGTTCGCGATCCTGTACCTGGAAAACAACTTCGCCACCGATACGTTCACCCCGGCCCGCCTGCAAATACTGAACCTGATCACCAGCCAGATCGGGGTTTCCATCGAGAACGCCCGCCTCTACCAGAGCATCGAAAAGAAGGTGGACGAGCGCACCCGGCAATTGCAGGAAAAGTCTGCGCAACTCAATCGGGCCAACGAGGAAATGGCGGCGGAGATCGAGCAAAGAAAGCTGCTGGAAGAAGAGCTGCGCAGACTGGCCACCACCGATTACCTGACCGGACTGTTCATCCGGCGCAAGCTGTTCGAACTCGGCGAAACGGAAATCAATCGCGCGAAGCGCAACGGCTCGCCGCTGGCATTGATGATCCTGGATATCGACCACTTCAAGTCCATCAACGACACTTACGGGCACGCCATCGGCGACGAGGTACTGAAAGCGTTTGCCGTCGTCTTCCGCGACTCGTTGCGGAATGTCGATAGCGTATGCCGGTTCGGCGGCGAGGAGTTCGTCGCCATTCTGCCCGACACCGACATTCAACCCGCCATGGAGGTGGCGCAACGCCTGCGCCAGAATGTCGAGGCGAGCACCCTGCCGGTGGAAGGCAAGCAACTCAAGTACACCGTCAGCATCGGCCTGACCAGATTACTGGAACGCGACACGCTGGTCAGCGAACTCATCATCCGCGCGGACGAAGCGCTCTACCACTCCAAGAAAACCGGACGCAACCGGGTCACGCTTGCGCCGGAAGACTAAAGCCGGCCGATCAAACAACTACGGCCTCATGCAGAGGCCGTAGTCGATACCAAACAAAGCTGTCTAGTCCGTTCAGGAGCGGTGCGCCTCGTTGATCCGGTCGCTGACGTAGCTGGACAGTGCATAGACGCTTTCCTGCGTGTTGTAGCCGGTCGAGGTCGGCATCAGGCTGGCGTCCGCGATGTAGAGATTCTTCACATCGTGGGTTTCGCCCATGGCATTGACGACGGACTTCTTCGGGTCGGCGCCCATGCGGCAACTGCCTTGAGGGTGGAAGGAGACATAACGGTAGCGCTTGCGCTCGTTCTTCAGCCCGTCTATCACCTTGTCCACTTCGGCGATGGAGGCTATGGTCAGGTCGCTGGAAGCCGGGATGCGCACCTTGCTTGCGCCGCCGCCGAACAACACGCGCGCCGTGGTTTTGAGGCCCACTTTCATGATCTCGAAGTCTTCGTCGTCCACGTTGTAATCGACGACCTTGTTGCCATTCTCCAGACGTATCTCGCCCTTGTTCTTGTCGTGCACCAGGCAGATCAGGCGGACGGTGTTGCGATAGCGGATCATGTAGTCCAGATAGGGCTTGCCGGTCTTGGGGCCGACCTGGATGCTGGCCTCGACCGGGTCCTGGATGGCGTTGAGCAGCAGGTAGCCGGGCTTGGGCGGCAGGATGTCGCGATCCATGAACAGCGAGTGCGTCGCGCCGTGGAAATCGTTCACCTCTTCGGGAAACTCTCCCACCAGCGACAGGGTCGGGTGGCAGGCGAAGTTCTTGCCCACCTGACCGCTGGAATTCGCCAGCCCGCTCTTGAGCAACAGCAAGGGTGTCTGCACAGCCCCAGCCGCCAGCACCACGATGGGCGCATCGACTCGCAGGTCGGCCATCTTCTTGCCGGTGTCGGGGTCGATGACCTCGGCCAGCACGCCACGGGCCTTGCCGTTTTCCGCGAGCACTTTGGTGACATGCGTGTCGGCATAAATCTTCGCCCCATGCGCCTGCGCCCAAGGCAAGTAAGTCACCAGCATGGATTGTTTGCGGTCGGTGGCGCAGCCCGCGAAACAGAAGCCGGTCAGCGCGCAATCGCGCATATTGCGTTTGGCGGCGCCTTCCGGCAGCCCCTCTTTGGCAAAGCCTTTCTTGATTAACTCCGCACCCGGACTAGTCTCGTTCGGACCGCAAGCGGTGATGTGCAAATTGCGCTCCACCCGTTCGAAATAAGGATGCATCACGGCAGGCGAAAGGTCGGTCAAACCGAATTCTTTCCCCCACTTCTCCAGATAATGATCGGGAATGCGGAAGCACACCGAAGCGTTGACCACCGTCGAGCCACCGACGCATGCGCCTTGCAGCATGGCGATGTCGCCGTCGGCATTGGATTGCATGCCGTGATCCTGATAAAGCAGCCCCATGCTGACCGCCAGCATTTCCGGAAATTTGTCCGAGGTCAGATAGCGCCCCGCTTCGAGCACGATCACGCGCTTGCCGGTCTTGGCGAGCTCGTAAGCGGCGACCGCGCCGCCCGCACCGGAACCGACCACAACCGCATCCGCCTTCAGGTGAATGCTCTCCTCTTTGACATCCGCAGCCTGAGTTACGATCAACCCCTTCGCCGCGACATGTTTATGCATATGCTTGCCCATCGTTCAGTCCCCGAGTTTTCTTTTTAATTAATTAGCCGGCATGGGCGCGTTGCCCAATGATTTCAGTCCCCAGTTTTTGCTGACCGGACCGTCGTATCCCAGCGCCGCCCAGGTCGGCGGATTCGCCCAGTAGGCCAGCGCGACCAGCTTCTTGAGCCCGGTCGCGAGACCGCGCTGAACCGGATCGGACGAACTGTCCCAGGCATCGCAGAAAGCGGTGGCATCCTTGTCGTCCAGTTGCGAGAACGGCTTGCCGTAAAGCTTGACCGCGCCTTGTTCGAACAGGCCGACGCCTTGCTTGAGTCCATTCAACACATGAGGCGCCATGCCCGCAAGCAAGGCGGCATCCAGCGTCTGCATCACGGGAATCTTGTCCAAGGAAGCGAGCGGCGTCCCGCCCACGGGCAACGACACTTGCATCAAGCGGTGGAACACCTTGTATTCGGCTTCGCCCATGAAGCGGATACCGTTCGGGACGGCGGCGCTCGCATCTAAGGGAAGCGCGATACCGAGCATCCCGACCGAGGCAACGCCGACCGAAGCTGCGGCGAATTTAAGAAAATCCCTGCGGCTGAATTGCTGCATTGCCGCAATGGCGTGTTCGATATTTTCAGGCTTGCCGAATGAAGTCATGTCCCCCCCTTTTTTCTCTTGTTATGTTGGAATCCCCGTTGCGGGCGACAGAGTATCCTTGGTTGAAATACCCATGTCAATTCATGGGCCAATGGCCCACGATACGCAAATCGCTTACCGGATTGAGACGAAAAAAACGCCCCTCGCCCGCAAGCGAGAGGCGTTCGTTGTATAGCAACTAAGGCCTTATATCGGCCTATTTCATCGACGAATAGTCGGGCAAGGGACAAGGGTTGTTGCTGTGTGCCGCGCACCACGCCTTGGCCTTGTCCGTAGACCATTGCGCAAATTGAGGACTCTTGTCTACAACGACGGTGACGCAAATCTGGGAAGCATACTCAGCGTCCGGCGTCGGCGAGAAATAAGATGCCTGACACGCCGCTTCAACCGCAACCGGGTCCGCATCGGGCGTTGCGGCCATCGACTTCGCAAAACAAGCGGTGGTCAGGTCCTGCTTATCCATGGTCACGATGCCGGGGCTCGAAGCGCAAGTCTGGTAAACGGCTGCAATCGGGTGGTTGGCCCCCATATACGGCGTCTTCTTTGTCGGCGCATCCGGATTCAGGCTCACGCTGCCCGCCTTGAGCACGCCGGTCTGCGCGTCGGGATAGGTGGCGTTCCAGTAACCCGTGGCTTCCGCGCCGTAGATGATGACCGGAACGGTATTCATGCCGACGGTCGATACGGCAGGCGCGATGACCAGCGAATTGAGCATGGTCGGAATGTATTTCGTACCGCCGTTGCCGAAGAAATTCGTGGCCGAAGTCGTGGGGAAACAACCGGTTTGTCCGCTGCCAGGTGCTGCAATCGGGAAGATGTCCACCGTGGTCGTGTACAAGGTCCAGTCGGCCTGCGGCACGCCGACGGTCACCAGCAGCCGCTGCCATCTGTTGAGCGTGGCGTTGTTGAGATAGTCGGACTGCTGCATGGCCGAATACGGCGGGTAATGCAGCAGCATGACCATCTTTTGCGCAACCATCGGCAGCCCCAGCGGCAGGTAGAACTGCCACGGCCCCGTGCAAGTCAACGGCTTGCCGCTGCTGCCCGTTCCCGTCGGCTCCCAGCAGGTCTTGTCCTTCTGGCAATTCAGCACGCCCTGCAATCCCAATCCGCCGTTACTGAGCCATGATATCTGGGTCGCACCGTAAGTTGCGGCCCTGGGATCGGGCGAGCGGAATTTGACGTTGTAGCCGCCACCGTCGGCTGGCGTCACGCTCAGGTAGCAGGCGTTGAGCTGATCCCGCGTAATGGAGTTCTGCAAGTAAAACTGGATGTTCGAAGCCACCGCCATCGAATAGTCGTAATCGGACATGGACGCAGTCTTGATAACCGGATAAAGATCGTTCGTACCGGCAGGCAGCGAATAATTGACGTACGGACTGTCGCTGCACGAGACCGCCGTCACCTTCGCCGGCGTGGCCTTCCCGGCCAATGTTCTGGCCGCCAACGGCTGGGACAGACCGAACAACATCAAGGCCGCAGCCAAATAAGCGGATAAAGCAGTCCGCAACCCACTCCCTGAAAAATAACGCATCATTGTCGAATCTCCATTTTTAAAGTCTTGTTAGAATGTGCTCTGGTTCGCGCAGCAGCACTCGGCACCCTGACCGCCAGTCCAACCGGACGCCGTTAAATGCTGGCCGCCGAAGTCTAAAGCAACCAACCGCCATCCGCATATTTCCATGTTCGAACACCGTTCCGGAAAAATGCTTTTGACGGGGCCGATTTTTTATGTATAATCCGCGCCTTCGCAAAAACCGCAATCAATCGAGGTTGTTATGTACGCAGTCATTAAAACCGGTGGTAAACAATACCGTGTCGTTTCCGGTGAAACCCTGAAAATCGAAACCATCCCCGGCGATGTCGGCAGCGCTATCGTGCTGGACAAAGTGCTGATGGTTGCCGACGGCGACAAGCTGTCCGTGGGCAAGCCTTTGCTGACCGGTGCAACCGTACAAGCGACCATCGTGTCGCATGGCCGTGGCGACAAGGTCCGCATCTTCAAGATGCGTCGCCGTAAGCACTACCAGAAGAATCAAGGTCATCGTCAAAACTACACAGAGATCCGCATCGACGGCATCTCTGCCTAAGGCGAAAGTCTGGGCGTAATTCTCTTAAGGAGCATATAACATGGCATCAAAAAAGGGCGGCGGCAGTACCAGTAACGGACGCGACTCACACTCAAAACGACTGGGCGTGAAGAGCTACGGTGGCGAACTGATCAGCGCGGGCAGCATCATCGTGCGTCAGCGCGGCACCGAATTCCATCCCGGCGACAACGTCGGCATGGGCAAGGATCACACCTTGTTTGCTAAAATCACCGGCAAGGTGGTCTTCGCCATCAAGGGCGCGCAAAAGCGCAGGACAGTTTCCATCGTCGCAGCGTAAGCAGCGTCGTCCGGAACGAATCAGCCCTATCGCAAGGTAGGGCTTTTTTATTTATATGCGGTTTTTCGTAGGTCGGGTTAGCGCAGCGTAACCCGACAATTTTCCGATAACGAGGAGCACGTCGGGTTACGCTGCGCTAACCCGACCTACACAAAACTCATGAAATTCATCGACGAATCCAAGATCGAAGTATTCGCAGGCAACGGCGGCAACGGCGCGGCCAGCTTCCGCCGCGAGAAATACATCGAAAAGGGCGGCCCGGACGGCGGCGACGGCGGTCGCGGCGGCAGCGTGTTTGCACAGGCCGACCGCAACATCAACACGCTGGTGGACTATCGCTTCGCCCGCTCCCATCGCGCCAAAAACGGCGAGTCGGGGCGCGGTTCGGACTGCTACGGCAAGGGCGCGGACGACGTCATCCTGCGCATGCCGGTCGGCACGGTGATCACCGACATCAATAGCGGCGAAGTCATCGCCGACTTGGCGCGCGACGGCGAAAAGACCCTGCTGGCGCAAGGCGGCAAGGGCGGCCTCGGCAACCTGCATTTCAAGTCCAGCACCAACCGCGCGCCGCGCCAGTGCACGCCCGGCGAAGAAGGCGAAACCCGTGAGTTGCAACTCGAACTCAAGGTGCTGGCCGACGTAGGCCTGCTGGGCATGCCGAACGCAGGCAAGTCCACCTTCATCCGCTCGGTTTCCGCCGCCAAACCCAAGGTGGCCGACTACCCGTTCACCACACTGCACCCGAATCTGGGCGTGGTGCGCGTCTCGCACGAGAAAAGCTTCGTGATCGCCGACATCCCCGGCCTAATCGAGGGCGCAGCCGAAGGCGCGGGCTTGGGCCACCAGTTCCTGCGCCATCTGGCGCGCACCCGCGTGCTGCTGCATCTGGTCGATCTCGCCCCGATGTACGAGGGCACCGATCCGGTCGCAGAAGCCAACGCGATCCTGAACGAACTGAAGAAATACGACCAGTCGCTGTACGAGAAGCCGCGCTGGCTGGTGCTGAACAAGCTGGACCTGCTGGAAGACCGCGACGCAAAGGTCGTCGCCTTCCTGGAAAAGTTCTCCGACTACGACCGTCACTTCGCGATCTCGGCGATCAACGGCGAAGGCTGCAAGGAACTGACCTACGCGATCATGGAGCATCTGCTGCAAATCGCCGCACAGGAACAGGAAGAAGCCGCCGAGAGCGCACAGGAAAGCGACGCGAGTTCGATATAAACAAAGCCAGTCATCCACGAAATACACGAAAGGCACGAAATAAAACTCTAAGCCGCATAGACTGAAATCTCCCCGTCGGATATTCATTCCCGACATAAAGTCCTTGAGGTTTTTTTCGTGTTTTTTCGTGCCTTTCGTGGACAATATTTTTTCGGATATTTTAAAGAGCCATGAAGACCGTACTGACCCAATGCAAGCGCATCGTCGTCAAGGTAGGCAGCAGCCTGGTGACCAATCAGGGCGCGGGGCTGGACCTCGACGCACTGGGCAAATGGGCGAGCCAGATCGCCGCGCTGAACGCCAGCGGCCATGAGGTCGTGCTGGTGTCCTCCGGCGCAATCGCCGAAGGCATGCAACGCTTAGGCTGGCGCGAGCGCCCGACTTCAATACACGATCTGCAAGCCGCCGCCGCAGTCGGCCAGATGGGTCTGGTACAGGCCTACGAAAGCTGCTTCCGCCAACACGGCAGGCATGCCGCGCAGGTGCTGCTGACCCACGCCGACCTGGCCAACCGCGAACGCTACCTGAACGCCCGCTCCACGCTGCGCACCCTGCTGGCACTGAACGTCGTGCCCATCATCAACGAGAACGACACCGTGGTCACCGACGAGATCAAGTTCGGCGACAACGACACGCTGGGCGCGCTGGTCACCAACCTGATCGAAGCCGATGTGCTGATCATCCTGACCGACCAAACCGGCCTGTACACCGCTGATCCCCGCCGCGATCCCGCGGCCACGCTGGTAGCCGAAGCGCAAGCGGGCGACGCCAAACTGGAACTGATGGCCGGCGGCGCGGGCAGCCACATCGGTCGCGGCGGCATGATCACCAAAATCCTCGCGGCGAAACGCGCCGCCCGCAGCGGCGCGCACACCGTGATCGCCTCCGGTCACGAACGCGACGTACTGCTGCGTTTGTTGCAAGGCGAATCCATCGGCACGCTGCTCACCGCCCCTACCCTCACGCTGGACGCCCGCAAGCAATGGCTTGCCGACCATCTGCAAGTCGCCGGCAAGCTGGTGCTGGACGCCGGTGCGATCAAGGCCCTGCGCGACGAAGGCAAGAGCCTGCTGCCTATCGGCGTCAAAGAGGTGTTCGGGCAATTCGAGCGCGGCGCAGTCGTCGCCTGTGTCTCAGAAGACGGCCACGACCTCGCCCGCGGCCTGACCAACTACAGCGCCGACGAAGCCCGCCGCATCGCCCGCCACCCCAGCCAGGAGATCGAATCCTTGCTCGGCTACGGCGGCGACCAAGAGCTGATCCATCGGGACAACCTAGTCCTGTTGTGAAACAACAGGACTAAATTGCGGTGAAGGCTAACTTGCGCAGCAAGTTAAACCGCGTAGCGGTGGCCGGAACCACAATCTGTGTTCTGCTGTAAAACTGCAGAACGAGATTACGGCGGAGACTCACTTGTGCGCAGCACAAGTTATGTCGAAGCCACAAGCACCTACGTTATGAAGCATCAGAACTAGATTGCGGTGCAGGCTCATATCGGCGCAGCCGATGTGAGCTTTGCATAGCCATTCGGCTAAGCTGGCACACAGCTTTACATAGCCATCTGACTAAGTTGGCAAACTACGCCAACCAAGTCATTGGTTAACGCCAGCCAAGCCGCCGGTTAAGCTGCGAAGCAGCGGCCGAAGCCATAGCAAAACTGAATGACAACATCGGTCGAGCATCCCTCGGCCAGCTTCCCGGTAAGCTGCGCGGCATACGCCGTTGCTGCTGCAGATCAAATCTGTCGCAACCATCGAGCGACATTCTCGCAATGCAATGTAAGGACAGGGGTTCTCCGGCGACCAATGCTCGCATCCGCCATTTCGGCCATGCCACCACCTTCAAGGAGAGCACCATGAAATTCAATACAATCGCAAAGACCCTGATCTCTTCCGGCGCACTGGCCGCCGCCATGAGCGGCGCCGCGCTGGCCGCTCCCTGCGGCGCGGCCAATCCCTGTGCGGCGCGTTCCCGCACCGCGGCGTCCGCCAACCCCTGCGCAGGCAAGAATCCCTGTGCCGGCAAAAACCCGTGCATGGCCAAGTCCAGGAAGAAGGCCAACCCTTGCGCGGCTAAGAATCCCTGTGCAGCGAAGAACCCCTGCGGCGCCAAGAACCCATGCGCGGCGCATTAAACTCGCCAGCAATTTCGACCGGCCTCGAATCGAGGCTGGTTGTCGCGCCCGATCTGGCATGTCTGCCACTGACGCAGTTGCACGCCATGCAGCAGGCAGGCCGCGAGATCATGGAGATGTATCGCGTGCTGAAGAAGGCCGAACTCAACATCGTCGGCGAAGTGTTGCGCGACTCCCTGAACAAGGGTGAGACGTTCTACGAATTCAACCACTACCCCGATGACGACGTGTACGACCGCGAGACCCACGCGCAGTATTACTACCACGCGCATCGCAGCGAAACGGGCGAGCACGGACACTTCCACTGTTTCCTGCGCCCCAAGGGCATGCCCGCGGATGTCGCCCCCATCGAATATCCCGCGACCGATCCGTGGCCGCAAGGCGATGAAGCGCTGTCGCACCTGGTCGCCATCGCCATGGATGGTTATGGCTTCCCCTCCGGCCTGTTCACCACCAACCGCTGGGTGACCGCCGAAGCCTGGTATCCCGCCGAGCAGGTGATCCGCATACTGGACCGCTTCGTCATCGACCACGCCTTCCCCTCCCTGCCGGTGAACCGATGGATCAGCGCGCTGTTCGTGCTCTACCGCCCGCACATCGAAGCGCTGCTGAAGAAACGCGACGAGGTCGTCTGGGCGTGGGCGGAAGTACATCCCGGCGAGGATGTGTTCGAGGATCGAAAGCTGGATATCACCAGTCAGATGGATATTTCGGTGGAAGATATTCTGGGTAGAATCGAGCGGGAGATCATCAACCGGCAAAGCTGACCATGAGCGCCTTCAAACCCGTACTGGAATCCCTGCTCACCTGCCCGCACTGCGGACACCAGAAACTGGAAACCATGCCGACCGATGCCTGCCAGTGGTTCTACGAATGCAACCACTGCCACACCCTGCTCAAACCCAAGCCGGGAGATTGTTGTGTCTATTGTTCTTACGGCAGCGTGCCGTGCCCGCCGGTGCAGGAACACGGCAAGGGGTGTTGTACCTGACCCTGCGATCCCGGCGACTCAATGCTGATGCCCCAGCCGCACCACGATCTGCGGGTGACGTGCCACCAGTTCCTTCATGCGTTTCAGGCTCTCAAGATTGCGCGGGTGATCGGCGGTGAACGTACCCGGCTCCACCGTATGCTCCCAGCCCCAGCGCGTGATGCACGCATCGCCGGTCAACAACACCGGGCCATGCGTGGTGCGGATCAGAAAGGCGGTGCTGCCCGGCGTATGCCCCGGCACGCTGATGGCGAACACCGAGCCGTCCTCGAACACATCGATGATGCCTTCGAAGCTGTGCTGCGGGTCCGCCTGGAAATGCCATTCCTGCAAGGGCTGCTTGTCTTTCAGCAACTGGTCGGTCAAGCCGCGCACGAACAGGTTCTTGAAACTGTCATCCGTGGATTCCAGCGCACCGACATATAGCGGGACATCGTTGGCGATATCCGGCAATCCGAAGATATGGTCGATATGCAGGTGCGTGAAGAACACCCCGGACAACCTGTGATCCACGCGTTGCAAAATCTCGCCGGTGCTCTGGCGCAGGTGCAGCCTGTCCAGATGCATCGCCTGCTGCACCAGCCAGTTCACGCCCTCCCTGCCTGGATCGTCCAGCAACTTCTGCGACACCCCGGTATCGATGATGAAGTTGCCGCGCTGCGGATGTTTCAGCAGATGCGCATACACCTGGATCGGCTCATCACGCTCTTTCAGCCCGGCGCTGATCGCCTCGGCGCTATCCAGGTTCAGCAGCCCCTCCAGCGAGACAGACCAATCCGCGCTGACGATACTCTCCAGCTCGACCGGCCCGGGTTGGTCGATCAGGCGCTCCATCTCGACGCTGCCGGAAGCTTTGCCCGGCGCCGGTTCGCCCAGCGGGTGACTGGTCAGGCTGCAACCCTGCAAAGCCATCGCCAACACGCAGCCCGGCAAAGCAAACAAAATGCGATGTGTTTTCATATCCTCCTCCGGAAAGAGTCACATCGTCACATATCCGGATATCATTCAACAATTGGCGAAATTTCGATAAGACCATCCATATTCGGATGGAGATGGGACGGCGATGAACCTCAGATGGGACGACCTGAAACTGTTTCTGGCGGTGCACGAGCACGGCAGCCTGAGCGCCGCAGCGCGCGCATTGAAGCTGGGCCAGCCCACGCTGAGCCGACGCATCGCCGAACTGGAAACCGCAGTGAACGAGCCCCTGTTCGAACGCAAAAGCCAGGGTACGCAACTTACCGCCGCCGGGCAAAAACTCCTGCCCGCCGCGCAACGCATGGCCGAATGGGCCAACGAAGCGGCGCTCAACATCAGGAAGCACACCCATCTGCCGGAAGGCAAAGTCCGCATCGCAGCACCGCCCGGCATCGCCTACCAGGTCGTCGCCCCGCTGGCCGCCAGGATACGCAGGCAATACCCGCAAGTTCAGCTCGAAGTATTGTCGGGCGTGGAAGTGCTGAATCTGGGGCGCGGAGAAGCCGACATCTCGCTACGCTCGGAAAAGCCCACCGATACCGACCTGATCTGCATAGACGAAATCGCCAGCGCCATGCGCGTCTACGCCAGCAATAACTATGCGGCCAAACTACCGCCCAAACCCGGCCTCGCCGACCTCGACTGGATATGCTGGGCCGCCCCCTACGACGAACTGCACACCAACCAGGAACTGCGCGCCGCCATCCCCAACTTCAAACCCGCCTTCACCTCGGACGATTACATCGTGCAACTCGCCGCCTGCATAACCGGCGCAGGCGCCATGATCCTGCCGCAGATATTGAATGGCTACGCCGGACAACAAACCTTGCAAGAACTCGACATCGACCTCGGCCCCGAAGCCGTCGGCCACCTCTACGTCGTCTGCCACAAACGCCACCGCCACCTGCCCAAGGTTCGGCTGGTGGCGGAATTCATCTCGAAGGAGTTTGAGAGTTTGCGGTGAATGACGGGGGAGGCAGGAATTTGAAGGCGGCTCCTCGGCCAATGCGGACTATTTCGATTTTCTGAAAAACTGTCGGTGCAGCCTGCTTCAATGTCCGCTTAATAATCCATGGGTTAAGCCCAGTGAACGCAATGCCATAAGCCCACTATTCTAGTAGAATCACTAACGTATTACTTAGCCGCTTTTGCATCAATCATTTTGATTCTCAATTTCAAACACCAATCCATATCAGGGGGCGGAATGTCCACGTCAGAAGGAAGTTCTAAATCACGAATTAAGTCTGCAATGGTAATTTTTGAGCTTGAGCGTGAATTAGGGCGCTACATAAGGAAACATCCTCACGAAATAGTTTCAAGCGCTACAGGGAAGGATATTCTTCAGCGTGTGGGAACTACGTCCCAATTACCAAGCGCTGAGTTGGTTGGTGCAATTGTAGAAAATTCATATTTAGGGGAAGCATTATCTCTTGCTGTCGAGGCCTCTCGCGGAAGTGCTGATGAGCGACACATACTTTCTATACGTAAGCTTGTTGAAGCGTTAGAGATTTACGATATAAGAAATGCAGTTAGCCATCCCAATAGATTATTTCCTGAATGTTATTGGTATCGCTGTTCAGCCATCGCCGCTGATCCGTCGATTGATGCACTGCAGTTTATTGAAGTATCACGTGTGTTTCAAAGTGCTCTAGCTGGGAATCTCGAAGAACCTCCAGAGGAGTGGCTGTATCAACGTCAATGGGTTATCCCCAATTGCTTGCCGGACGAATTTGAGCACTCAGTAACAGGTCTATTTGGACGTTCAAAGGATATTGCTAGGCTGTATAAGGAGCTAAAAAATCCCAAGTCAACCTTAATTGCCGTTGTTGCTAGAGGAGGGATAGGAAAAACAAGTCTTGTTCTACAGGCTCTATCTGACTTCTGTCTATCACCCGAATCTTTGCCGCTCTCGGATGGGGTCGTATTTGTCACACTTAAGCAGGAACTCTTGTCTCATGAGGGGCTACAGGTGCTTGAGGCACCAGCAACCATTGAGGAAGTTAGAAATGTTCTTTGCGACCAGATCAGATTAATGCTTGGCGTCGAGATAAGTAGCTTTGACGAATGTGTTCAATTGGCATCCCAAAGAAAACTTTGGTTGTTTATTGATAACTTAGAAACGGTGCTGAGAGATGCGCCAACCTCATTTATAGACTTCTACGACACCCTCCCATCTCCTTGGAAAGTAATCGTCACTAGCAGGATTCCAGTTGACGGGGGAAAAAATATACCCATTGAGGCTCTAGAGGAGCCCGGTGCATTTGCATTCTGCCGTCAATATTTCGAATCTAAAGGCCAACCAATTTCAGATGCCGACCTTATTCAACGCATAATTTCCGGGTGTCAACACAATCCATTAGCCATTAGGCTAACAATTGACTCGTTTCTAGCTGGCAAAGATATTTCCGAGTCACTGTTGCGTACGAGCGAGGAAGTGATAAGTTTTTCATTTTCAAATTTGCTGGAAGCACTTTCTGAAAATGCCAATAATGTTCTTGAGGGGCTTTTTGTTATTGAAAGCCCCACTCGTCCTGAGCTTGGTGATGCCCTGAAATTAGACCTAGATCAAGTTTCGGCTGCAATTGCTGAACTAGTGCGAACCTCTCTAATATTGCGCTCTGACACAGAGAATGGTGAAGTCTATTCACTTGGTGACTCCATTAGGGGGCTATTACGCTCAAACCCTCGAAATAGGAAAGTTAGGGCTGCGACCATAGAGTGGGTTCAGAAAACTCGAGCATCAGCATCAGAGGCGTTGAAAAAGCAAGCTGAAAAAAAATTATCTCCTGTTGATATTCTTTATGTCCCAAATGGAACGAGCCCATCATTCATTCCTATACCAGGGCAAATCGTTTCAGCTTGCAAGGCAAGAGATTTACGAGGTCTAAGTAGCCTCGAAGGCAGAATCCGAAGCTTCTTGGAGGGAACCCCATCCTCAGCTTTTTTACATCGGCTGTATGCAAGGGTTCTGGAAGAACTGGATGATCTGCCGTCAGCCGAAAAACATTTGCGGAAAGCTGTGCAAATTGATGAAAATGACCCCGCGTCTAAACTCGCCCTTGCAACATTGTTACAACAGACGCAGCAGATAGACGAAGCATACAAATATTGCATGGAGTTAATTAATTCTGGCTGGCATGAGGAAGCAAACTCTGGAGTTAAAGGATCCAATAATGTGTGGCGCATCTATTTGACGATACTAAATTTCCGCGAGGACTTGGATAATGTTTTGGCCTTTACTGAAAGTTGGAAAGAGAAGAATAAAGTTCCATCCATTTTCGGTGTGGCGAGAGCCTCTGCTTATCGGCGGCTTGCTTATAAGGAGAAACAGGGTTCTGATACCCAAAGACTAGGCGAGCTCCTTACTCTAGCAGCGAATAACTTAAGCGAGGTTTTATCAATTGATGGCCCGTCTAGGCCCGTCTTAAGTGAACTAAAAAAACTGGTTGGTGAGTTAGAATACTGTGCCACTCGCAAGAGTTTTGATTTTTCTAATGCCAGCAAAAAAGGCCTTGCTAGCTTCTTAATTCAGAACAAACCAGACATCCTAAAATACTGCGAATGTAATTTCGCTGGAATTCTTGACTCATTGGGCGGAAATATATCCTCCTCCCCGTCATTATTACCCCAACCACCTGCAAATAAATATGAGGAGCAAGGTGCGTTAGAGTCTAAAGGGTACACAGTAGTTAGAGTCAACTACCTACCAAAATCAGACGGATTCCCGAGTTATGTGTTTGCAGTAGATGGGCACAATAATGCGTACTACTTACATGTGGAAGCATTTGAGAATGGTAATTGGCGCGAATGGGTCTTCGTTGAAAAAGGAACAAAGTTGGCTATCAAGTACCAAGCCAATATTACAGGTACTGCGAAAAAAGCAACGGAGATTAAGATGGTTGGTTAAAACTCCGCCGAACTGCACTGACAGCTTCTTAAGAAAATTGAAATAGTCCGCTCTGGTCGAACAGCGGTCACACCGTCCGAATCACCTCGATTGAACAAGTTCGGCTTTCTAAAACCGATTTCCTGCGGATTGACTCATCCTATCCTGTGAGTATAGGATGAGCCGATGGAAACGCCTGAACACACCCTGGAATGGCTGCTTGATTACGATGGAAGGCGGCACTTTTTCGCCAGCGGCCATTTCCTTAAGTTCGAGATCAGGCTGGTTGAGCAGTCAGGCCAGGTGCCGCACGGCATCGCCTATTCCTTCACCTTCCATGACCCGGATGGAACAAGGCTGCGGGGTTTCGACAATGCGCACCCGGTGCCGCATGCTGGCGGAAAGTTTGTAAAGGCCAAGCCGGATGCCGATCACTGGCATAGAACGGTTAATGACGAAGGCCGCCCGTATGCCTTCGTATCGGCGGCGCAGTTGCTGGAAGATTTTTTTACCGAGGTTGCGAAGCTGTGCGAAGCGCAAGGCATTTCGACCGAGGTGGTGGACGACAAGGAGACGTGATTATGAAAATGAAAATTCAGTCTATGCAAGACCTGAAAAAGGAGATGCTGTCGGTTGCTCGCGGTGAACACAAAGCGCCTGTCGATGCCGCCCAAATTTCTTTCGACTCTGTAGAGGCCGTGATTCGGCTGCTGACTCCCGAGAACCGTTTCCTGCTCGCCACCATAGACCAGAAGAAACCTGCTTCCGTGGCCGATCTGGCAAAACTGGTTCATCGCGCGGAACCTAATGTCAGCCGCACATTAGGCAAGCTTGAAGCTTTGGGCTTTGTGCGCCTGCGCCAGGGTGCAGGCAAAGCCAAGATTCCCGAGGTGGCAATCCATCGCCTGACGGTGGACATGGATATCTGCGCGCAGCAAGACAGAGTGGCGGTTGCTTAACCAAGTCCGCCGCCACGGCGGACTTGCTCCAATTCCCCGGCAAGCCATTTGCGCGAAAACGTCAGAATCATCTATATCCAGAACTGCCCCTTCCACACCCCGCGCACATAGTCGATGCTGACGCGCTTCGGCGCGATCTTGCGCACGTTGGGTGTGTCGAGTTCGATCTCGGGTTGTCTGCCCAGGCGGTCTGCGACTTCGAACGAGCAGGCGGTGGAGGTGACGGGGCGGAAGAAGACGGCGAGTTTGTCGCTGACGGCGATGGTGTCATCGCTGCGGTGTCGTTTCGTGAAAGTGGACGAACTTTTTCACCAGGCAGGAAAAATATAACTCCAGTTCGACCACCAGCGGTTGCGCGCGCTGCGCCAGTTCGCGCGCGGCGGATTTTGTCCATTCCACCGAAACTTGTCTGCCGTTGATCTGCACGGTGTTGCTTAGTTCGGACATTGCAAGCCTCGCTTTCTTTCCCTCACCCTACAGTTGCCGTCATTCCGGCGAAGGCCGGAATCCAGTTTGAATAAAACACCCGCAACGCGGGACAAAAGCGATAAAGCATGTTGAATAACCCCACTGGATTCCGGCCTTCGCCGGAATGACGATCATGGTTTGATTGGTGTGTCACCTCACAGCACATGCGGTGCGATCTCTTCCACCATCGCGCCGATCAGATCGGTGTCGCAGTCCGGCGCCAGCACGGAGGCGTCGCCTTGCACCCCGGTCATTTCCAGTTTGCGCTTGTCGCCCTGTTTGCTCAGGCGCGATTCGCCGCCGCAGCAATGGCAGTACACATGGTCGCCGTCGCGCAATGCGCCGGGTATCGCCAGCGGCGCGCCGCACCCGCACTGGAACAAGGGCAGTCCGGGTTCGCTGTGGCCGACGATGTGGGCCAACTCGGCGGATGCGCTCAGCGACAGGAAGTGTTTCGCCAGTGGCGCGTCGAACTGGCGACCGGCTTCATCGCTGATGATGGAGAGCGCTTTCTCCATCGGCATGCCTTTGCGATAGGCGCGAGTACTGGTCATGGCGTCGAAGGCGTCGGCGATGCCGACGATGCGCGCGACTTCGGGAATGACGTCGCCCACGAGTCCGTGCGGGTAGCCCTTGCCGTCCGGTCGCTCGTGGTGGCCGACCACCGCCTCGTACGCCAGGTTCGCCAGCGGGTGGTTGGACAGCAGTTTTCCTCCGACCGCGGGATGCGTCTTGATCACGTCGTACTCGCCATCGGTGAGCCGATCCGGTTTGTTGAGGATGGCGTCGGGCACGCCGACCTTGCCGAGGTCGTGCAGGAAACCACCCACCTCGCTCAGCGCGACATCGCGGCGAGACAGCCCCACATGTTGAGCCAATAGTTTTGAGAACTGCGAGACGCGCCACAGGTGGCCGCCGGTATAGGGATCTCGCGCCTCGACGATCATCGACAGTCCGAGCAGCGAGTTGAGTAACGATTCTTTTTCGGCCATGTCGTTCTCCTTGAATCAGCAAATTCAGAAACGGCTGGTCAACGTCACCATCCACTCGGGCATCACGTCCAGCGCCCACTTTTCGAAATCCTTGTCCGCCCCCGACAGCACCAGCACGCCGACCAGCAGCAATGCCGCGCCGAACAGCTTCTTGGCTTTCTGGCCGGCATCCATCATACGCCCGCGCCACTTGCCCAGCGCCTGGCGCGACAGCATGCCGATGGCGAGCAGCGGCAAGCCCGCGCCGAGGCTGAATGTCAGCATCACCGCAGCAACCTGCGCCAGCGCCTGCCCCTGGCTGGCCAGCGTGACCGCCACGCCCAGCGTCGGGCCTACGCACGGGCTCCACACCACGCCGAGCAACAAGCCGAGTACAAACTGGCCGTGCAATCCGCCCAGATTGAAGCGCGCCAGCATGCCCTGCCCCATGCCCAAGCGGCTGACTGCCGCGCCGAAGCGCTCTTGCAGCCGGCTGGAGACCAGCACTGCACCGAACAGGATCAGCAGCACGCCGCCGACCACGCGCAAGGTGTCCTGCTCCAGGCCGATGCTGCCGCCCAGCGAGCCGAGACTCACGCCGATGACGGTGAACGACAGCATCAGCCCGCCCACCAATGCGAGCGTGCCGTAGCGGTGGGTGCTCGCCGCCGAGCCCATCAGGATGGGCACCAGCGGCAGCACGCAGGGCGACAGCGTGGACAGCACGCCCGCCAAGAACGACAAGCCATAGCTGGTTGCGGTCAGTTCCATCTCGTTAAAGAGCCTTGCGCAACAGCGCTACGATCTTGTCGCGGTCCGTCTCGCCGGTCACGCGGGCGACTTCTCGGCCGCCCTTGAACACGATGAGCGTACTCTGGTAGCGGACGCCGAATGCCTTGACCACGGGTTTCTGTGTGTCGAAATCCACGCGCAAGGTGGCGATGCCCTTGAATTCATCCATAGGCAGCAGCTCGTTTAATATTTTCTCCTGCGCGCGGCAGGTCGGGCACCAGTCGGCGTAGATGAACACCAGCGCGGGTTTGCCGGCCTGGTTCAGCGCGTCCAGCTTGTCTTGCGTGTAGGGCTCGCCGACGGCGTGGGCGAACAGCGGGAACAACAGGGCCAGCGACAACAACAGTTTGTATATCGACTTCATGGGAATCTCCTTATCCGGTGGTGGTGCGCATTGGTCGGCCGGGAATCGCATTCCTTACACGGCGTTCACGATCACCCGGTCGGCGACTTGAGCAATCCGGCGAGGGCATCCCGTTTGCCGACCCGGATCGTAGCGCGCCCGGTCTGGATGACGCCATCGGCGACCAGCTTGCGCAGCAGCTTTGCAACCACTTCGCGCGTGGTGCCCAGGTGCGCGGCCAGCTCGCTCTGCGTCATGCGCAACTGCCCGTCAGCTTCCGAGCGCATCAGGATGAACTTGGCCAGACGCTCGTTCAGGTTCAGGGCATGCACCTCCTCCAGCTCTTCCATCAGCCTGAATACCAGTACAGACAATGCATGCACGGTCAGGTTCTGGATGGAGGGCTCGGTCTGGAACAGCGTGCGGTAGGTCAGCGAGGGAATCACGCCGACGCAGGTGTCCGGTTCGGTCTGCACCCAGGCCGGATATTGCAGGTTGTTGAAAATGCAGTTCAGCGCGAGGATGCAGACCTCGCCCGGATTGATGAAGTACAGCGTGGCCTCGTTACCGCCCGGCGAGATCGAATAGACGCGCAGCCGACCGCGAACCACGACATAGGCGCCGGCCACGTTGTTGCCCTTGTTGATGATGGTCTTCAGCTCGTCAAAATGGTTGAGCTGCATGCCGCATTCGAGCATGTGCTGCCCGCGCACGGAAAGCTCGCGAAAGACGCCTAGCGTCCGCACCTCGTTCATCGACTTCGCATCGCCCATCGCCCGCCTCCTGATATGAAACCGGCAAACGCCGTGGCCTCTCTGCTCATGCTCCGACAACATCTTCCACCAGAAAAAGTCGAACACTGGCTGTAAGCGAACGCGCCTTGTGTCTGGTGGATGTCCCCATCGGAATGAATATCCCGTCGCCTACGCCGTATCTGACGATTCGGCCGTCAAAGTCGATTTCCAATTCGCCCTTGAGTACGCAACCAACATGCCCCTTCTCGCACCAGTGCGGCTCGACAAACCCGGAGGTAAATTCGAGCAACCGCATCTGCTTCCGGCCATCGCCAAATACTTTGAAGCGGGCACCGGGCATTGCTTCCTGCCATTCCAATGAGTCAAACATCACTTTGCATGAGTCCACTGTCCGCTCCCTTGATGCCCAACGCAAGATGGGCCTTGTTCAACTGCGCTTCCCCGGAAAATCCACCGGCACTCACGGCTCCCGACTGCGCGCCAGCAGCGTGTCGCTGCTCAGCGACTTGAGGAACGCGACGATATCCTGCACGTCGCGCTCGCTCAGCGGCTCCGCATCGGCGCGGGTGAGCGTCCTGTCCTGTCGCGACCAGACGATGGTCCGCTCGTCGCCGCCTATCCGTTTGCCGCGCTGCACCGTCGCCATGATACGCACCACCTCGGCCAGGCTGTCAACACTGCCGTTGTGAAAATACGGCGCAGTCAGCGCGACGTTGCGCAGCGAGGGGATGCGCCAGATGCCCTGTTTGCTGCCGGCCGCATTGCCGCCGGCATCGCCGGTCAGGCGGTATCGCTCGACATAGCGCTGCGAGGCGAACACCGGGAACAGGCGTTGCGTATTGGGCGCCTTGTCGAACACGCTGGCGCCGCTGAAGTTTGGTCCGGAGTGGCACTGGACGCAGCCTACCGACTGGAACAGCTCCATCCCGCGCAGTTGCGCCGCGTTCAGCGCGCTCGCGTCGCCGCGCACGAAGCGGTCGTACGGCGCATCCGGCGTAATCAGCGTCCGCTCGTAGGCGGCGATGGCCGCGACAATCTGCGTGATGGTGATCGGCCGCCCCACACCGAATGCCCTGTCGAACGGTTCGCGATACGAAACCTCCTCGCGCACGCGCTGCACCAAAGCCTCCAGCGACGGCATGCCCATTTCCTTCGGATTGAGCGGTGGTCCTTTGGCCTGTTCTTCCAGCGAGGCGGCGCGGCCGTCCCAGAATAATACGGACTGGAAGGCGGCGTTCCACACCGTGGGCGCATTGCGCGCGCCGCTCTGGCCGCCGATGCCCAGCGAGGTGCGTCTGCCATCCATGCCCGCGCCCTGCCGCACCTCGTGGCAGGAACTGCACGAAACGGTGCGATCCGCCGACAGGGCGGTATCGTGGAACAGTCGCTCGCCCAGCGCGACCTTCTCCGGCGTGGTCGGGTTCCACGCCGGCGCGGGCGCGACCTCGGGCAAGACCTGCCAGACATAAGGTTTGCTCCCGCCGACCGACCTGTCGTAGACGGCGTATTGCGGCGCGACCGTCGCGTGCGGCGGGCGGGCCTGCTGCGCGCGCAGATGCGCGCCTATGGTCTGTTTCGGGAAGTTCAGCAGCGTGGCGATGACGATCAGCTTGATGGAGAACGCCACCATGCCCGAGCCCAGTATCAGCGTCAGCAGCCACTTCCTGCCGCCGGACAACTTGCCCATCGGCCCCAGCTCGAACTGCACCATCAGCAACAGCACCGTGAAGCCGATCACCAGCATGGCGATGCTGACGTTCATGAATCCCGACAATCCCGCGTGTCCCATTCCGTTCTCCTTGCGCATCAAGACCGGGTGCAGGCTAACGGCAATCCGTCGCGCGCTCTGTATCAATTGCTACACAACACGGAAAAGGCTCGCAGCGTAACTTTTGCTACAGAACGCCGCGCGGCCGCCCGCTACATTGCGCCCCGCTACACCTTCGTAGCGTCACTGACAGGAGAGCAACATGAAACCGATGCGCTTTTTCATCGACACGCACGACCGCACGCGCCAGACCTTCCCGGAGCAACTTTCCATGGATGACTTCGAGAAGTTCTACGCGCTGTACGAACAGGCCTGCTACGACGAAGGCGTCGTGCCCGTCCGCCTGCACCTGAGCTACGAGGATGGCCGCGCCTTCTGCCTGAACATGGCGACCGATGCCGAGGCCGTGCGGCGCGCGCACGAACGCGTCGGCCTGCCCTACGACTCGATCACCGAAGTCACCACGGCCACACCGGGCGACACCTTCTTCCGGCGCAGCGCCGCATAGCGTCAGCCGCCCTTGCCGCAGCGTCTTCCCGCGCGGCGGCAAGGACATCCGTTCTTTTTCATTCCGCCTGTAAGGTTCGCCTGCCCTGCGCGACCAACGCACGTCACCGCAGCAATACGTGATTTCCCCAATTACCGACAGGAGGCTGAAATGTCCATGATGTGCAAAATGAATAGCAGTTGCGAAACCACGCCCGGCATGTGCGTGCACGAGAAGATGATGCTGGGCGCGGTGGTGTTGATCGCGGTCGGTGTCGCGGCTTTCTGGTTGCTGGCATAAGACATAAGGAGAGCGAGATGAAATCTGCCCGATTGATGAATACCCTGATCGCGTCCGGCGTGCTGAGCCTGACCGTCGGCGGCATGGCGCTGGCCGCACCCTGTCGCGCCAACCCCTGCGCCCCGCGCAGTACGCGCATGAATCCCTGCGCCGCGAAGAATCCGTGCGCTGCGAAGAATCCGTGCGCTGCGCAAAATCCTTGTGCCGCAACCAATCCCTGTGCCGCCGCGATGGTGAAAATGGATGTCAAAGGCGTGATGCGCCCGAAGAATTATCGTCCCTACCAAGGCAACCAGAAGGAACTAGTCGCCTACGGCAAGCGCCTGTTCAGCGATACCAGTCTGAGCAGCAACGGCCTGTCGTGCAGCACTTGCCACGACAACAACGGCGCGTTCCAGGACACATTCGCTAAACCATACCCGCACTATGTGCAGATGACCGACGACCGCGCCGGCGTGAAGGCCGTGCATCTGGACGAGATGGTGCAGTTCTGCATGGCGGTGCCGATGGCGGCCAAGCCGCTGCCGTGGAACAGCAAGCGGCTGGCGGCGCTGACCGCCTACACCGCAACGCTGCAACAAGGCTTCAAGCCGGGCAATCCCTGTGCAGCGAAAAATCCCTGTGCGGCCCGTAACCCGTGCGCGCCGATGAATCCTTGCGCAGCCAAGAACCCCTGTGCGGCGACACGTCACTGAGCTCTACAGCGCCACGCCTGCACCCGCCCTCACCCGGCGGGTGTTTTGCATTTCTGCGAGTGCTACCATGCAACCGCACTTCGCACACCATCCGGAGTTTGAATGAGCGCCATCGATCCCGAATCCCTGCAACAGCACCGCAGCTATCTGCTGCGCTACGCCATGCTGCAACTGCGCGACCCGCATCTGGCCGAGGATGTGGTGCAGGAGACACTGGTCGCCGCCATCGAAAGTCAGGAAAAATTTGCCGCACAGTCTTCACCGCGCACCTGGCTGGTCGGCATCCTCAAACACAAGATCATGGACCTGCTGCGCAAACGCGCGCGCGAACCGCAACTGAACGTGGCCGAAGGCGAGGACGAGAACGACCTGGTCGATGCGCTGTTCAAGGAGAACGGCCATTGGGCCGATCCGCCGCAGACCTGGAACGCGCCGGAGCAATCGCTGGAGAACGCGCATTTCTGGAACGTGTTCGAGCAATGCAACCAGCGCATGCCGCTCAACACCGCGCGCGCCTTCATGATGCGCGAGTTCATGGAGATGTCTACCTACGAGATATGTCAGGAACTCGGCATCTCCACGACTAACTGCTGGGTGATCCTGCACCGCGCGCGGCTGGCGTTGCGCGAGTGCCTCGATCTCAACTGGTTTGGAAACGCGAGGTGACCATGCTGGACTGCAAACAAAACACTGAACTGCTGTCGCAATCTTACGACCGCCCCATCACCTTGCGCGAAAAGATGGCGATGCGCATGCACCTGATGATGTGCCGTGGCTGCCGCAATTTCGAGAAACAGCTCGTTTTCATCCGCAAGGCGGCGCGCGAACTGCCGCGCAAACTGTGAGGCGCGGATGAGCGTCTCGCCTCCGCCGATCAACGACTTCCTGCGCCATCTGCATCTCGGCTCCGAGGTGTATTACGTCGGCCAGCTGTGCGATGGCTGGCACATGTCCACGCCCGGCGGCTCTGACGCCACCACTTTCCATCTGGTGTGCAACGGCGAGGCGTGGATACATATGCCGGACAGCACGGAGCCGACAAAGATGCGCGCCGGCGACATCGCCTTTTTCCCGCACGATGCGGCGCACGCCTTCAGCTCGCATGCCATCGTTCCGCAGCAACCCTTCGATTATTCGCAACCCGCGCCGCTGGACAAACAAGCGCCCGGTGCCGGCCTGTTGTGCGGCCACCTGCGCCTGCCCGCGCATATCCGCCGCCTGCTGCTCGCCTCGTTCCCGGACTTCATGCTGATCCGTCCGGATCGCAGCCCGGTGGGACGGCAGGTGCGCAACCTGATCGAGATGATGACCGAGGAAGCAACGCTGAACGATCTCGGCGTGACCGCGATCCTCGACCGTCTGTCGGACACGCTGTTCCTGTACATCATCCGTCACGCCCTGCATCACGATCCCAAGCTGTCTCCGCTGCTGGCGGCGCTGGCGGACGAACACTTGCGCCCCGCCGTCACGGCCTTCATCGAGAACCCGGCAGAGGGCTGGACGGTAGAGCGCATGGCCGGGCTCGCCTGCCAGTCGCGCTCCGCCTTTTCGGAACGCTTCACGCAACTGGTCAGCATCCCACCGATGGAATTCGTCGCGACCTGGCGCATGCAACTGGCCGTTGGATTGCTGGCCGACGGGGACGCCAACATGCTGGATGTTGCGATGAAATGCGGCTACGAGTCGGAAGCCGCGTTCCGCAAGGCGTTCAAACGCATCGTCGGCGTGCCGCCGGGCAAAGTGCGCGGCTAAGCTGACGGACGATCACCGGCCACAGAACGCCGTCTGCCGGACAGCAACATAAAGGAAGTGGCGCTTAGCGTCGACAACAGAAATTACCTCACGAAGGTCTATATATTCCTGCCGATTGCCCATCCTTTGTCTACGGGATACCATTTGCCATTGAGTTAAATCCAAAACAACCACAAGATGGCCAACGAATTTTTCGAGCATCCGATTCGCAGCGATGGCGTTGAAGGTATCGCCTGCCGGTTCATCGACACCGACTACAACGAAGAAAACTTCCTCGTCCGCCACGCATATTTCCTTGGCACAAATGATCCCGACAAAGCCCACGAAACCACTCCCAAAGCGGAGAGCCTCGAAAAAAGCCTGGGCATCCTTAACAGCGACACCTCGCGCCCTTAACAAGCCGAAGTCCGGACGGATTGCGGTGAATGCCATCAACCATCTGGATGATGAGGTGATGAAATTCAGAGCTATCGAAATAATAAAATTGGAGATGATCTCAAATGTATCTCGCTGAATTACGCATTGAAAATTTCAGGATGTACGGGGACGGCGAGCAGGCGCTTGTAATTCCTTTGCGCCCTGGCCTAACTGCGCTGGTGGGCGAAAATGACGCGGGCAAAACCACTGTCATTGATGCGTTGCGCTTTGCCCTAGGCACAACGGATCAGGATTGGTTTCGATTGGAGGACTCTGACTTTCATCAGGGTGACACCAAAAAGGTAATTCGTATCGTGTGCAAGTTCAAGGAGCTGAATTCACAGGATCTGAGAACCTTTGTCGAATATCTGACCTACGGAGATTCTGCAAAAGGTGCCCTCCCGTTTCTGTGCGTCAACTGGATTGCAGAGGATACCGGAACAGCGCCCAAAGGCCGTCCGTTCCGACGTGTCGAGTTACGCTCAGGGAAGAAAGGGGATGGGCCGACACTATCCCCAGAGGTAAAAGAAATGCTCAGAGCCACCTATCTTCGTCCGTTGCGCGATGCCGAATCAGCATTGTCAGCAGGGCGTGGTTCGCGCCTGTCCCAAGTTCTCCAGCGAACCGGTGATGTCGAAAAAGGTAAGGACTACGATAAAAATACGGCACTCGAACCAAGTTCGCTCAATGTCCGTGGCATAGGTGACTTCGCCAACGCCTTGCTTGAGGAACAGCAGGGGATTATTCAAACTCGCGACAAAATAAACGATCACCTCAACAATCTTTCGCTGAATGGCGATGAATTAAAGAGCAACATTAAAGTGAGCGGTTCAACTGTTTCGGAAGATAACCGGCTAAGACAATTGCTGGAAAAACTCGATCTTAGTCTTGGCTCGGGGAGTAGCGGAAAGCTCGGCTTGGGTTCCAATAATCTACTCTTCATGGCCTGCGAGCTTTTGTTAATGGCGCAAGAAGATGAGGGAAGCAAGTTGTTACTCATCGAAGAACCGGAAGCTCATTTGCACACTCAGCGCCAACTGCGGGTAATGAAATACTTGCAGGAGCAGGCAGTGAAAAATGGAGTTCAGATTATCGTTACCACGCACAGCCCTAATCTCGCATCCGCCATTGATTTGGACAACATGGTGATGATTCAGAACGGACAGGCATTCTCGTTGGCGAAAGAAAATACAAAGCTGGAATCATCCGATTATCGTTTTCTTGAGCGTTTCCTTGATGTAACAAAGGCAAATCTATTCTTCGCACGAGGTGTCATGATCGTTGAAGGTGACGCGGAAAATATACTGCTTCCAACATTGGCAAAGCTTATCGGGCGTGACTTCACTGAGTACGGGGTTTCCATCGTTAATGTTGGGGGTGTCGGGTTACGCCGCTATGCCAGAATTTTTCAGCGACGTAATGATGACAAGGCTGCTCAGCTTAGTATTCCAGTAGCTTGTGTAACCGACATGGATGTGATGCCGGATTGCGGAAAGCCGATTATTAAGAAGGAACTTTCCACCAAAAGTGCGCTTGGCGAAGCAGGTTTGAAAGCGAGACGTTCTGCGTTGAGCGATAAGACAAACGGACAAAAAGTAAAAACTTATATCGCCAACGAATGGACGCTGGAGTATGACCTCGCCTATTTTGGTCTTGCCAAAGATGTTTATGTGGCAGCTTATCTTGCAAAGAAAGATGAAGCCATTGCGGAACAGGGTAAGGACTTGAATGCGGAAACTGTAACGACTGTGGAACAAAAGGCTCTGGCAGACTTTAAAGGCCTTGAGCAAGAAGCCCTCAATAGCACTTCGAATGGTCTAGCCGATGGCTGCGCTTATAAGGAGCTTCTCGCAACAAAGGTCTATGCATTATTTACGACCGGAACCAAAGCGTCTAAAACCATCGCCGCACAATATTTGGCAGGGGCGCTTGAGGACAAGAAACTCGCACCTGATGCATGGCGAAAAATTCTGCCCCCCTACTTGGTTGAGGCGATTGATTATGTGACCGGCGCAGATGATGCTGCGCCCAAAGCGGATAGCTAAGAATGAGTAGCGAAGACACATTCGAATCACCAACGGTCACGGATGAAGACATTTATCGGGCATCTCGACTCTTGGGGCTGCCAGTTAATGCTTTTTATGGAACGGACGGGGCTGATCCGCGCCAAAATGTTCTCAAGTGCATGAACAGTGTTGATGTGGCTGCATGTCCGGGCAGCGGCAAGACCACACTCCTTGTGGCTAAGCTGGCAATTCTGGCGGAGAAGTGGCAATACCGGACCCGTGGCATCTGCGTACTCTCCCACACAAATGCAGCTCGCCACGAGATCGAGAAGCACCTTGGTAACACAGCCGCAGGGCGAAAACTTCTTGGCTACCCGCACTACATTGGAACCATTCATGGATTTGTAAACGAATTCCTAGCAATTCCATGGCTACGATCCCGTGGCTACACGATAAAAATGATTGATACCGACGCGTGTCATAGAAGGCGCTGGAACTCATTACCGTTCAACACACGGAGCGCTCTCGAACAAAACCATTATGGCCCCTCTGTTTTATCCATTAAGACACCTGATTTTGGTGTTGGTCCAATACGTTGGGGGAAAGGGGGGCAACTTGGTACTGACACCTCCACTTACGTCAATATACAGAAGGCATGTCAACAATCTGCCATTGATGGATATTTCTGTTACGACGAAATGTTCATGTG
Source organism: Gallionella sp. (assembly GCA_023229845.1). GTDB lineage: Bacteria > Pseudomonadota > Gammaproteobacteria > Burkholderiales > Gallionellaceae > Gallionella. The sequence goes on along the minus strand of JALNYK010000009.1, from coordinate 65,979 downwards.
GGCCGGAGCGTTGATAGACACTAATCCCATGGTTATTGATGTGCTCAGAGATCGCTTTCCGATTCTTTTAATTGATGAGGCACAAGATAACAGTAAAGAGCAATCGGAAATACTGAGTCGGATATTTACGGAAGGTGACAATGCGGTTATCCGCCAGCGTTTTGGTGACGCAAACCAAGCTATTTTTGAGTTCCTGGGGGCAGAAGAGGCAGCAATAGACAAATTTCCCGGCGCGAGCAAGATGGAGTTACCCAATAGCTATCGCTTCGGACAAACAATTGCCAATATGGCCGATCCGCTTGGGCTCGAACCTTATGGCCTTCAAGGGATCGGCCCAAAGAAAGCACTCTCGTCAGGTTCACCTGAGGGGCAGCACACGATTTTTCTGTTCGATGAAAATAGCATAGCCAAAGTGCTGGATGCATACGGAGAACTGCTCCTTGAAACCTTTTCCGATCAGGAGTTGAGCGAAGAATGGTTTATTGCCACGGCAGTTGGTCAGGTACATAAACCTAAAGCCGATGACGAGAATCCAAAGCTTCCAAAGCATCTTGTCCACTATTGGTCAGATTACGACCCGGAACTCACAAAGCATGATCCGGCTCCCCATACTTTCATCCAGTACATTTCCTCAGGACAAGGTAAGTCGGAGCTAAAACGTGAGACTCATGCGATGGTCGAGAAAATTGCCGAGAGCTTTCTTCGATTGTCAGATTTTTCGACGGGAGCAAAATCTCTGGCCCGACCCAAGCACCAACATCGCCATATTCTCAGGCTTCTGGAGACGTCACCTGATATTTGTGAGCAATACCAGAACCTGATTGTGCAATTTACCGTGAAGCAGGAAACACCAACGGCAGAGACATGGGAAGGGCATTGGCGCGGAATAGTACGAAGCATTGCGGAAGTCATTGCGGGATCGTCACTATCAAAAGAGGCTGATGCTTTTCTGATGTGGAATGACACACCAGTTACACCAGCAACATCCACCGAGGCAAACAAATGTCGGAATAACATATTCCGTTACAGCAAGAATGGAAGGGAAGTTTCCATCCGGGCAGGCTCGATTCATTCGGTAAAAGGCCAAACTCATACTGCGACCTTGGTGCTAGAGACATATTGGTATAAACACAATCTTCAACTTCTGTTGCCTTGGCTTACCAGAAAAAAAACCGGATGGAAAATAGCCGATAAAGAACACCAAAAATCTCGCCTAAAACTTCACTACGTTGCCATGACCCGTCCGACGCACCTACTGTGTCTCGCACTGAAAAAGGATGCTCTGCTTGATGAACAGCATCTCAGTGCTATTCAAAAAAATGGATGGAAACTACTCCATGTTCAATCCGATGGAAGCACAGTGCCGCCTGAGCACCTCAAAATGTATAAATGAGGTGACATGATGACCGCCCCCCAACAATTCCTGATCTACCAAAGCGAAGACGGCACCACCCGCATCAACGTGATGCTGGAGGCGGAAAACCTTTGGCTGAGCCAGAAGCAGTTGACCGAGTTGTTCGGCAAGGCCAAGGGCACCATCAGCGAGCACATCAAGCACATCTTTGAAGATGGCGAGCTAACCCCTGCGGCAACTGTTCGGTTATTCCGAACAGTTCAATCTGAAGGGGGGCGAGACGTGACCCGTGAGGTTGAGCACTACAATCTGGACATGGTGCTGGCGCTTGGCTTCCGGGTGCGCAGCCCGGTCGGCGTGCGTTTCCGCCAGTGGGCCAACGACAAACTGAAGGAATACATCGTCAAGGGTTTTGTGCTGGACGACGCGCGCCTGAAGAATCCCGGCAAAGGGCAGGATTACTTCGATGAATTAACCCGCCGTCTGCAAGACATACGCACCAGTGAGCGGCGGTTTTACCAGAAGATCACGGACATCTACGCCACCAGCGTGGATTACGACGCCAGCCACGCACTCACCCAGACGTTCTTCGCCACGGTGCAGAACAAGGTGCATTACGCCATTCACGGCCAGACTGCCGCCGAACTGATCTCCGCCCGTGCCGACAGCAGCCAGCCGAACATGGGGCTGACGACTTGGGAGGGAGCACGCATCCGCAAGGCTGATGTGAGCATCGCCAAGAATTACCTGAACGAGGAAGAGCTACGCGCCCTCAATAACCTGGCCGAACAGTATTTGATTTTTGCCGAGGGCCAGGCGATGCGGCGCATCGCCATGACCATGCAGGACTGGATCGACAAACTGGAAGGCTTTCTGACATTAAATGACCGCGAGATTTTGCAAGGCGCAGGTAAGGTTTCGGCTGAGTTGGCCAAGACACACGCCGAACAGGAGTTCGACAAATTTCGGGGACTGGATGACCGGCGCTTCGAATCTGACTTTGACCGCATGGTGAAGCATTTGCCTGCCAAAACCCCAAGAAAAGAAGATTGATAGACTTCCTCATCGCCAACAGCCGTTCGTGACTACAGAGCTGGAGCAAATGCTTATACCAAGTTATTGATCCGGCATTAAACAGTATCAACTCCATCATTCCGGGCTTGACCCGGAATCCAGCATTACCCAGATCGGCGCGCTTTGCGCGCCACTGGATAGCGGCCTTCGCCGATATGACGTGCTACTTTATTTGTGCCGGATCACTAAACGCGCCGCCGCGCCATTCTCGCTGGACGAACGGACATAAATCCCGCTTTACCGGTCATGGAGGCTAGCCCTCCGAATCCTGACAATGGGTTCCGGCAACACATGTTGCCCAACCCACAGGAGACCGTCATGAACACATTCCAATTGCACACCCTCGAATCCGCCCCCGCCGGATCGCGTCCCATCCTCGAAGCCGCCAACAAAGGGCTGGGTTTTATCCCCAATCTGTATGCCCATCTGGCGGAAGCGCCCGCCGCGCTGGAAGCCTACAAGCAACTCGGAGCGTTGCTGGAAAAGAGCGCGCTCACGCCGGAAGAGCAGCAGGTCGTGCTGATCGCCGTCAGCATCGAGAACCGCTGCGAATACTGCGTCGCCGCCCATTCCTTCCTCGCGCGCAATCTGGTCAAGGTCGATGGTGCGCGGATCGATGCACTGCGCGGCAACAATGACCTGCCAGACACGAAGCTGGATGCGCTGGCGGCTTTTGCCCGTGCCGTGGTGCGCGAGCGCGGCTGGGTGCAGGGCAGCCAGGAACTGAAGGACCTCTTCGCCGCCGGCTACACGCCGCAGAACGCGCTGGAGGTGGTGCTCGGCGTCAGCATGAAGACCCTGAGCAACTACGCCAACCACCTGACCGACACGCCGCTGGATGCCGCGTTCACCAACGAGGCATGGCAGGCGCCGGACGAATACGCATGCTGCAAGAAGGCGGCGTAATCATCCCTCACTCCGCCGCGCCAAGGCGCGGCGGGACGATTCATTATTCAGGAGTCACAACATGAATCTGATCAAGTCGATATTCATCAGCAGCTACATGATGGCGATCATGAGCATCGCCGGCTACGCGGGCTGGGCGCTTTACCGGGGCGAGAACCAACTGGCATGGGGCGGCGTGCTGCTGACGGTCGCGCCTATCCTGACGGTGATCATGCGCGCCATGACGCTGAAGAATCTGGCGCGTACCAGTGCGCATTTTCCGCTGATCAATCTGCTGGGCGTGGCAGGCGCAGCACTCGCCGGATATATCTGGGTCTCGACCGGGACGGAAGGACTGGTGGCACTGCTGGCAACCGCCGGCTGGACGACCTTCCTGCTATACGCCTACTGGTTCTCGACCTACGACGGGCGCGATGTGAATGCGAAGCTGGCGGTCGGCGCGACGCTGCCCGAGTTCTCGGTGCGCAACACCGCAGGCGCGTGGGTCAGCTCGCGCAGCCTGACCGACAAGCCCGCCGTCTTCATCTTCTATCGCGGCAACTGGTGCCCGTTCTGCATGGCGCAGATCAAGGAACTGGCCGAACGCTACCGCGAGATCGGCGCGCTCGGCGTGCGCATCGCGCTGATCGCCCCGCAACCGCACGACAACACGGTGGCGCTGGCGCAGAAGTTCCGCCTCGAAGCATCCTTCGAGTTCCTCACCGACGAAGACAACGCGGCCGCCCGCAAGCTCGGCATCGAACATCCGAACGGCCTGCCTGCCGGCATGCAGATGCTGGGCTACGACAGCGACACGGTGATGCCGACCGTCGTCATCACCGGCCGCAACGGCAGGATCTTGTGGGCGCACGAGACCGACAACTATCGCGTGCGCCCCGAGCCGGACACCTATCTTGAAGTACTGCGCCGGCACGGCGCGGTGGCGGCATGAGCGCATCAGACACAGACAAAGGACAGACAAATGGCTATCGAAAAGAAAGTGTTACTGGCGCGACCGCATGCCTTCATCGTATCGGAGATGCGTCCATTCCTGGAACGTAACGGCTATCAGCCGACCAAATTGGAAAGCATAGACGACATGCATTCCGGCAAACTTGGGTCGTTCAGCGGCGCGATTATCTCGACGGCGGTCGTATCCTCCATCGCGGCAAAACCGGCAGAAGTGTTCGCGGAACTGCGCAAGCGTTATCCGTCGCTGCCGGTGATATTCGCCGGCCTGACCGCATTCGATTCGACCCTGTCCACGATACAGCGCATCGTGCATGAGGTGCATCCCGGTTCGACGATCCTGCCGTTCAATGCCAGAGCAGAGGAACATTCTCGACTGGGCGAGCGCGACGTGTTCCTGTTCCTGAACAAGGACGACATCGCCTCGGCGGCGGCGGAACGCATCCTGCGCCAGCATTTCCGCTAAGAGAACGGCATGCGCATCGTCCGCCTGCTCCGCATCGCCGGTCGCCGCCGGATCGCGATCTCCGCGCTTAAGGTAGCACTGGTGGTCGGCACCCTGCTCAACCTGGTGAATCAGGGCGGCAATCTGCTCGATGGCTTGCCGCTCAATACGACGCAGATGCTGCTGAATTTCTTCGTGCCATTCTGCGTGTCCAGCTACAGCGCCGCGCGCAACGAGATGCAGCGTTGCGACGAACAGCCGTGACCGTTTGTAAGGTCTTTGCCTTATTGACCGACCAACAGCCACATCGTATTACTCACTTTCAGGAGAAAGTCATGCCCAAGGCCATCTGGAACAATCAGGTCATCGCCGAAGCGGCGAGCAACGAGATCCATCGCGTGGAGGGGAACGTCTACTTCCCGCTTTCCGCCGTGAAGAAGGAATTTCTGCAACCCAGCACGACGCATACGCACTGCGTATGGAAAGGCGAAGCCAGTTACTACAACGTTGTGGTCGACGGCCAGGTGAACGAGGATGCCGCCTGGTATTACCCCGAGCCGTCCGCGATGGCGGCCCGCATCAAGGGCTTCGTCGCGTTCTGGCACGGCGTCAAAATAGAGGAATGACGAGACGATGAACGATGCCGCATTGATCGAACGCTACCAAACAGTGCGCGCGCGCACGGAAGCGTTGTGCGCACCGTTGCAGATCGAGGACTATTGCCTTCAGGCGATGGAGAACGCGAGTCCGCCCAAGTGGCATCTGGCGCATGTCAGCTGGTTTTTCGAGACGTTCATCCTCGTGCCGTATGCAAAGCAGTACCGCATGCTGCGCGAGGAATACGCACACCTGTTCAATTCTTATTACGAGACGGCGGGCACGTTCTTTCCGCGCCCGCAACGCGGCATGCTGTCGCGCCCGACGGTAGACGAGGTGTATCGCTACCGCCGCCATGTCGATGCGGCGATGCTCGATCTGCTGGCGCAGTCTCCGGCGCAGCATTCCGCCGACATCCGGCAGCGTTTACAACTGGGGATCGAGCACGAGATCCAGCATCAGGAGCTGTTGCTGATGGATACGCGTTACAACTTCTCCATCAACCCGCTGCATCCGGCGTATCACAAGATCGAACTGCCCCCTGTTGCACCCATTGCGAAGATGGGCTGGCAGGAATTTGCCGCCGGCATCGTCGAGATCGGCCACGACGGCGACGCCTTCGCCTACGACAACGAGCGTCCCCAGCACAAGACATACGTGCAAGATTTCAGACTGGGTACGCGGCTGGTGAACAATGCGGAGTACCTCGCCTTCATCGAAGACGGCGGTTACGACCGCGTCGAGCTGTGGCTGTCCGATGGCTGGCGCACGATCAAGGAACAGTACTGGCAGGCGCCGCTGTACTGGTTCAAACAAGACCGCGACTGGATGCACTTCGACCTGACCGGCGCGCATGCACTGCGTCTAGACGAGCCGGTGTCGCACCTGAGCTATTACGAGGCGGACGCCTATGCGCGCTGGGCGGGCAAGCGCCTGCCGACCGAGGCGGAATGGGAACATGCCGCCAGCACGCAAGCCATCGCCGGCAACTTCCTCGACAGCGGCCTGTATGTGCCGCGTCCGGCCTCCCTCTCCCCAACCCTCTCCCATGGGGAGAGGGAGCAAACGAATCGTTACGCGAATCCTATGATCCTGCAGTTCTACGGCGACCTGTGGGAATGGACGCGGAGCGCCTACCTGCCCTACCCCGGATTCCGTCCGCTGCCCGGCACGCTGGGCGAATACAACGGAAAGTTCATGTGCGACCAGATGGTGTTGCGCGGTGGATGCTGCGCCACCGCGCAGGACCATGTGCGCGCCAGTTACCGCAACTTTTTCCGGGCCGCAGACCGCTGGATGTTCTCCGGCCTGCGCCTGGCGGAGGACATCGCATGAGGCACGCATCGCCCACGCCGGCAGCGCATGCCGAAGAGGATGATTTCCTCGTCAGCGTGCGCGAGGGATTACGCCGCCATCCCAAGAGCATCCCGCCGAAGTATTTCTACGACGCGCACGGCTCGCGCCTGTTCGACCTGATCTGCACCACGCCCGAGTATTACCCGACGCGCACCGAGACCGGCATCCTCGAACGCCACGGCGCGGAGATGGCGGAGATGATAGGCAAGTCCTGCGTGCTGATCGAGCTGGGCAGCGGCAGCGCGGTCAAGACGCCGCTGCTGTTGCGGCATCTGAATGACGACGCCGTGTACGTGCCGATAGACATCTGCGAACCGCACCTGCTGCACAGCACGCAGCGCCTGCAGACGATGTTCCCCGCCTTGCAGATGCAGCCGCTGTGCGCCGACTACCACCGGCTGCCGACACGGGTGCTCAAACAGCATGCCAAAAGGCGGCGGGTGGTGTTCTTTCCCGGCTCCACCATCGGCAACTGCACACCGGCAGATGCCGTCGAACTGTTGCGACACGCGGCCGAGGTGACCGGCCCCAGCGGCGCGCTGCTGATCGGCGTGGACTGCAAGAAGTCGCCCGAGATACTGAATGCCGCCTACAACGACGCGGCCGGCCATACCGCCGCGTTCAACCTCAACCTGCTGACGCGCATGCAGCGCGAACTGGGCGCGCAGCTCGACGCTGACGGTTTTGCCCACCATGCGTTCTACAACGAGGGACAGGGGCGCATCGAGATGCACCTGGTCAGCCGCAGCCGGCAGGCAGTGCGGCTGGGCAAGGAGACGTTCGCATTCGACGCGGGCGAGACCATACACACCGAGAACTCGTACAAATACACCGCGCAGGAATTCAGGCAACTGGCGCGCGCGGCGGGCTGGCAGCCGGAGACGGTGTGGAGCGACGGGGACGGCTGGTTCAATGTGCATTACCTGAGCGCGCATCCCGCGATGAAGTCTCACCTCAGCGTCTTGCCCGCCCGGCGCGGGCGATATTCTCCAGTGCCGTCTTGATGACGTTACGCGGCGCGCCGATGTTCATGCGCATGTAGCCGCTGCCCTGTACACCGAACATCGCGCCCGGACTCAGGCCGACGCCCGCCTGCTGCACGAAGAAGTCACGGAGCTGATTGTCGTCCAGCCCCAGCGCGCGGCAATCCAGCCACAGCAGGTAAGTCCCTTCCGGCTCTATCATGCTGATCTGCGGCAGTTGCTGTTGCAGGAATTCGCGCACCATGTCGCGCGTCCCGGCGAGATAGTCCAACAACGCATCCAGCCAGGGTGCGCCCTCGCGATAGGCCGCCTCGAACGCGGCGATGCTGAAGGGATTGCTTGCGCTCACATGCAGGGTATCGAAGGCCTGCGTGATGGCTTTGCGATCTGACGCTTCCGGGACGACGAGTGCGGACAGGCCGAGGCCGGGGATGTTGAAGGTCTTGCTGGGTGCTGCGGCGGTGACGATCTTCACCTTGTCGTTCAGGGTGGCGAGCGGCAGATGCTTGAACCCAGGGTAGACCAGGTCGGCATGGATCTCGTCCGAGACCACGGCGATGCCGTGTCTCTCGCACACCGCCAGCAACGCCTGCAACTCTTCCTTCAGCCACACGCGGCCGACCGGGTTGTGTGGCGAGCACAGGATCAACAGGCGTCCGCCCTCTTCCGCACGGCGGTCCAGATCGTCGAGGTCGAAACGGTAGCGCCCGCCTTCCAGCTTGAGCGGATTGGTCAGCAAACTGCGTCCGCAGGTCTGTGGCGCGGCGAGGAACGGCGCATACACCGGCGGCTGCACGATCACGCCGTCGCCGGGCTGCGTCAGCGCCATGATGCAGGCATGCAGCGAGGGCACGACGCCGGGGCAGAACAGGATGGACTCGCGTTCGATCTGCCAGCCGTGGCGCGTATCCAGCCAGTGCATCAGCGACTCGTACAGCGATTCCGGATAGACGGTGTAACCGAATACGGGATGCGCGGCGCGCTCGCTCAGCGCGCGCTGCACCGCCTCCGGCACCGCGAAATCCATGTCGGCCACCCACAGCGGGATAACATCCTCTCGGCCGAACACGTCGCGCCTCGCGTCGTATTTGAGACTGGATGTGCCGTCGCGCCGGATGACGCGATCGAAATTATTCTCAATTGCTTCTTTTGACATTTTGAGCCGCCTGTGAAGGTTCATGCCCCTTATTCGCTACCGGATGCGGGGCTCGATTGTACCCATGCAGTCATGGCCACAGCACACGCAACCAGCCGCTACACGCCATTCTTCGGCATGTCGTCCACGCGCCGGATCAGCGAGAATCGCCAGACGAAAACGGCAAGCGCCACCGCCCCCAGCCCGCCGAAGGCTATCGCAGCGCGCAGGCCGAACGACTCCCCGATATATCCGCCCAGCAGTCCGCCGACACCGGCCGGCAGCAAGGTCATCAAGCGCATGGTGCTGGTCATCCGCGCCAGCATCGATGGCGGCGTGATGGACTGGCGCAACGCCAGCATGTTGCTGAAGATCAATACCGTGCCGGCGCTGAAGCACAACAGCATCGCCACGAACGAAACTACGCCCCATGCATCCGTTGGCGCCCAAGCCAGTTGCAGCCAGCCGATGCTGCTGATCGCGATGCCTGCGATGAAACAGGGGCCGGGGCCGATGCGGCGCGACAATCGATGCCCTGTCATGCTTGCCAGGATGGTCCCGATACCGGCAGCAGAGAAACATAATCCGTACTGATACTCGCTCAGGAGCAGCGTCCGGGTCGCGAACAGCACCTGCACCACCATCGCCGCCCCCTGACATATCTGCCAAGCCCCGACCACCAGCGCCAGCGATCTCAGCAGCGGCGTCTCCAGAACGAAACGGACGCCCTCCTTGAGGTCGCGCCAGAAACTGACTTCTTTCTTCGCGGCCGGCTGTTCGTCCACATGGATGCCGCGCAAAAGCAATACGCCGACCATCATGAACATGGCGTTGGCAAGCAAGGCGAAAGGCGCCCCGATGAGCTTTATCAACATCCCGGCGGCACCGGGCCCGGCAATTCCCGCCGACGAGGTCGCCAGCCCGTTCCTGGCATGCGCCTCCACCAGACGCTCGCGCGGCACGACTTGAGTCAGCACGATTTGCGCTGCCGTACCGGAGATCACGGAAATGCAGCCAGTGACAAAGGACACGCCATAGAGATAGCTCATGCCAAGATAACCGAGAGACCACGCCAGCGTGATGCTGGCCAGCGTCGCGACCATGACGATTTCACCGGCGATGTAGACGGGCAGCTTGCGCACCCGATCCAGCCAGACGCCCAACGGCAGCGACAGAAAAATGAAGGGCGCGATCCAGAAAGCGCCGAGAAAACCGAGTTGCATCGGCGTCGCCCCCAGCATGATGGCGCTCATCAGCGACAACGCCATCGAGGAGAGCTGACCGCCGAACGAACCGATCAGAATCGACAGCCACAGCCGCCGGTAATTCCGGTCGCGCCACAGATCGTCGGAAGGTAGTAACGGCATCATGCGCAGCGGCGCTCAGTCGCGGATCTAAGAAATTGGGCCGTTCATATCCGCGTACCGGCAATAAGTCTCGCGGATGAACAGCGTGGCGATCAGCCCGATCAACGAGAACGCCAGCAGGATCGCGATCCCGCGCTGGTAGTCGCCCAAGCCCAGCGAGGCATTGGACGAGCCGGCATGTGCATGATCGATGGCCCAGCCAACCAGCGGCTGCATGATCGCCGTGCCAAGGAAGGCGCCGACGTTCACCACGCTGGTGGACATGCCGGAAAGCGCCGGAGGATTCACCTCCTTGGCGCAGGACCAGCTCAGGGTGAAGCTGGGCGCGAACAGGCCCATCGCGAAGAACAGCGAGTAACCGGCGGCCTCGCTCAACGCCATGCCGAACAGCAGCGGCAGCCAGCACAGGCTGTACACCAGCGCGCCAGCGATCATCAGCGGCTTGCGTCGCCCGATGCGATCCGAGAGCGTACCGATGAAGAATGCGCCGATGGCGAATCCGGCCAGCAGCAAGGTGGTGTGGTCGGTGGCGGCGGCCCTGTCCATGCCGTACACATCGCGAAGGAACGGCACGGCCCACAGTCCGCCGAAAGCGAACAACGATCCCGCCAGGCCCATGTTCACCCACAGCCCCGGCCAGGTCGCGCGGTTCTTCAATACGATCAGCAGGCCGTCGTACCAGTGCCCCTCGTGCGGCGGGTGCGCCGCCTTGCCGTCGAGTTCGCGCAGGCTGGGCAGCCCGGCCTCGCCCGGATGGTTGCGCACCAGCCGCCATGCCAGCAAGGCCAGCAGCAGCGAAAGCACGCCGACCGCGACGAACGCGGTGCGCCACGAGACATAAGTCAGCGCCCAGGCCAACGGGGCGGCGGCAAGCAGCGAGCCCATATTGCCCAGCAGTATGGTCGCGCCCGTCATGGTGGCGAAATGCCGGTCATGGAACCATGCGGCATTGAGTTTGAGCAGCGCGATGAAGGTGACCGACACGCCCAGCCCGACCAGCAGCCGCCCGACTGAAGCGATCGCGAGCGTGTCCGCCATGCCGAACAGTATCGAACCTATGCTCGCAATAACCCCGCCCATGACCACCACGCGACGCGAACCCAGTGTATCGACCAGGATGCCAGTAGGGATCTGCATCAGCATGTAAACGTAGAAATACGTCGCGGCCAATCCGCCCAGTTCTGCACCGCTGGCATGAAAGGCCTGCTGCAAGTCGCCGGAGATCGCGGCCGGGGCGAAGCGGTGGAAGAAGGACAGAACATACGCCAGCCCGACGATGAAAAAGGCCGTCCAGCGCAGGCGAACGAGTTGGTTAGCTTGAAACACGTACAGAGAGTTGCAACGACAAGGGGAGCTGCAGCGCGGTTAGTGACCGCGCAACGCGATCACCACGACCGCAACCAACACCGCCAGAATGATGAGTTCTATGAACATGATCGCGGCGCGATCAACTGCGCGAGATTGCAATGCGGGTGCGGGTATTGGTGCTTTCTATCCACTTTTTGATGCGATTGGCGTCGCCGATACGGGTGCTCTTGCCCATGGAATTCAGCAACACGATGATGACCGGACGGTTATTGATCTTCGCTTCCATCACCAGGCAGCGTCCGGCCTCGTTGATGAAACCGGTCTTGCTGACGCCGATGTCCCAGGACGCGTTCTTCACCAGCGGGTTGGTGTTGTTGAAACGCAGTTCGCGACCGCCCCAGCCATCGACGGAATGCGATGCCGTGGTCGTGTATTGATGGATCAACTGGTATTTCCTCGCCGCCATCACCATCTTGGACAGGTCGCGCGCGGTCGAGACGTTGTCGCTGTTCAAGCCGGTCGAGTCGTGGAACTGCGTGTCATACATCCCCAGCGAGCGCGCCTTGGCGTTCATCGCCGCGATGGCCGCCGCAGTGCCGCCGGGGTAAGTGCGCGCCAACGCCGAAGCGGCGCGATTCTCAGAAGCCATCAGCGCAAGCCTGAGCAGCTCGCTACGGGTGAAGGTCATGCCGATGCGCAAACGCGAATGCGTGCCCTTGAGCGTGTCCAGGTCCGCGACATCCACGCTTACCTCTTCGTTCAGCGGCAGATTGGCATCCAGCACCACCATCGCCGTCATCAGCTTGGTGATCGAGGCGATAGGCGCGACCATGTCGGCATTCTTGGTGTACAGGGGTTGCAGACTTTTTTCGTCCAGAATCAGCGCGATATTGGAGCGCAGCTTGGGAGAGGAAGACGCCTTGTGGTGAGTGCCTGACAGCTCGCGATCCAGCCGCAAATGATTGGCATTGCGCTCCGCACAAGCCATTTGCGAGACGAACGTCCCCCCGATCAGCAAGGTTATCATCAGTCTTTTTTTCATTGGGGCTCCCTGAAGCTTATTTTGGAAGATAAGCATATTTTCGGCAGGCGTAAGGATACCTTTATACCTATATTAATCAATAGTCAGAATCGCTTATTTCTTCCTGTTTCTGAAGATTCCACATCTGAGCATACATCCGATCCAGCGCCAGCAGTTCGCGATGCGTGCCGCGTTCGACGATGCGCCCCTGATCCATCACCAGAATCTGGTCGGCCTCGACCACGGTGGACAATCGATGCGCGATGATCAGCGTGGTGCGGTTCTGCGATATGGCGCGCAGTTCGGCCTGTATCGCTTTCTCTGACTTCGAGTCGAGCGCGGAAGTTGCTTCGTCGAAGATCAGGATCGCAGGATCCTTCAGGATCGCGCGCGCGATCGCCACGCGCTGCTTTTCGCCGCCGGACAGCTTCAGGCCCCGCTCGCCGACCATGCTGTCATAACCCTGCGGCAGCGATTCGATGAAGTCGTGTATATGAGCGGCCTGCGCGGCGGCGACGATCTCCTCGCGCGTCGCATCGGGACGTCCGTAGGCGATGTTGTAATAGATCGTGTCGTTGAACAGCACGGTGTCCTGCGGCACGATGCCGATCGCCGCACGCAGGCTGGCCTGCGTCACCGCGCGGATGTCCTGTCCGTTGATCTGGATGCCCCCATCTTGCACGTCGTAGAAACGGAACAGCAGGCGCGACAGCGTGGACTTGCCGGCGCCGCTGGCGCCGACCACCGCGACGGTGTGTCCTGCGGGAATAGCGAAGCTCACCTCATGCAATATCTGACGGTCCGGGCCATAGCCGAAGTCGACCTGCTCGAAGCGCACCTCGGCGCGCCCCGCCTGCAACACCTTGGCATCGGGCGCATCGGCGATCTCGCGATGCTCATGCAACAGGCCGAACATCTTCTCCATATCCGCCAGCGCATGGCGTATCTCGCGATACACAAAACCGAGGAAATGCAGCGGCATATAGAGCTGGATCATGAACACGTTGATCAGCACCAGGTCGCCTATCGTCAGCGTTCCCTTCACCACGCCGTCGGCGGCCAGCAGCATCAGCGCGGTGATGCCGATGGCGATGATGAAACTCTGCCCGGCATTCAGCAGCGCCAGCGAGGTGGTGTTGCGCACCGCAGCGACTTCCCAGCGCTGCATGTTCTCGTCGTAGCGCCGCGCCTCATAGCGCTCGTTGCCGAAATACTTCACCGTCTCGTAGTTCAGCAGGCTGTCGATCGCGCGGCTGTTCGCCTTGGAATCGAGATCGTTCATCGAACGGCGCACCACCATGCGCCACTCGGTGATGAACAGCGTGAACGCGATGTAGACGATCAGGGTGACGAAGGTGATGATCGCGAACCACTTGTTGTACTTGGTGAACAGGATCGCGGCGACCAGCCCGATCTCCAGCAGCGTAGGCAGGATGTTGAACAGCATGAAGTTCAGCAGGAAGCCGATGCCGCGCGTACCGCGCTCGATATCGCGCGACACGCCGCCGGTCTGACGATCGAGATGGAAGCGCAGGCTGAGGCTGTGCAAATGCTGGAACACTTGCAACGCCACGCGCCGGATCGCGCGCTGCGTCACCTTGGCGAACACCGCGTCGCGCATCTCGCCGAACAGCGTGCTGAACAGGCGCAGCACGCCGTAGCCGACGACCAGCATCACCGGCACCATCAACACCGCATGAGACGAATCCAGCGCGTCGATGATCTCCTTCAGCACCAGCGGCACCGACACGTTGGCGAGCTTGGACAGCACCAGCAGGGTCAGTGCAATGGCGACACGCCATTTGAATTCCAGCAGGTAGGGCAGCAGCGAACGGATGGCCTGCCAGTCGGCGGGACGATCGGTTGCCAAGGAAGAAGACGAAGAGGGGCGCATAGCTTGGTTGCAATTAAACGGGGCGCATTATAGCGCCAGATGCATCGAAGCCCGACTGTCGGGTTAAAACCTGGCCTACCGTCCCGCGATCGTCATGCCATCGACGAGGATGGAGCCGCATTGGCGCGAGCCCTGCACCATCACATCGTTGCCGACCGCGACGATGTTGCGGTACATGTCTTTCAGGTTGCCGGCGATGGTGATCTCCTGTACCGGATACTGAATCTCGCCGTGTTCCACCCAGAAGCCCGCCGCACCGCGCGAATAGTCGCCGGTGACTTGGTTCACGCCCTGGCCCAGCAATTCGGTGACCAGCAGACCGCGCCCCATCTGTTTCAGCAACTGCGCAAAATCGAGTTTGCCCGATTGCAGGATCAGGTTATGGTTGCCGCCCGCATTGCCGGTGGTGCGCAAGCCCAGCTTGCGCGCCGAGTAGCTGCCCAGAAAGTAGCCGCGCAGCACGCCGCCCTCGACGATGCGGCGCTTCTGCACGCGCACGCCTTCGTCGTCGAACGGGCTGGAGGCCAGGCCGCGGCGGATGTCCGGCACGTCTTCGATGTTGATATGCGGCGCAAAGACGGGCTGGTCCATCTGATCGAGCAAAAAGGAGGACTTGCGATACAGGCTGCCGCCGCTGACCGCACCGACGAAATGACCGAGCAGGCTGGAGGCGATAGGCGCCTCGAACAGCACCGGCACTTGCATCGTGTTCAGCTTGCGCGCGTTGAGGCGGCGCACAGTGCGCTCGGCGGCGATGCGCCCGACCTCGTCGGCGCGCAGTATCTCGCCAGCGTCGCGCGCCACGCTGTACCAGTAGTCGCGCTCCATCGCGTCGTCGCGACCGGCGATTACCGCGCAACTCAGGCTGTGACGCGAAGTCGGATAACCGCCAAAGAAGCCCTGACTGTTGGCGTGCACGAAGTGCGCCTCGTGCACGTTCACCGTCGCGCCTTCCGAATTATTGATGCGCTTGTCGCGCGCCAGCGCAGCCTGCTCGCATTCGCGCGCCAGTTCGATCGCATCGTCCACCGGCAGGTCCCAAGGATGATACAGATCGAGATCCGGACAGTCGCGCGCCAGCATATCCGCATCCGGCAGCCCGGCGCAGTCGTCCTCGGCGGTGTAGCGTGCGATCGACAGCGCGGCATCCACGGTATCCCGCACCGCCTGCCGAGAGAAGTCCGAAGTGCTGGCGTTACCGCGCCGCTGGCCGATGTAAACGGTGATGCCCAGCCCCTTGTCCCGGTTGTATTCGATGGTCTCGACTTCGTTGTGGCGCACCGTGACGGATTGCCCAAAACCCTCCGACACCTCGGCGGAGGTTGCAGTCGCCCCCCGCTGCTTGGCGTAATCCAGCATGTCCTGCGCAATGTCGCGCAGCGTGTCGGCGGAATGGGAGAATCTGGCCTTGGACGATTCGATGGAACTGGACGCGGTCGATACTGGATGGCTCATAACTGAACGAACGATATGGAGAAAGGCGTTATCATAGCAGCATCGCAATTTTCCCATCCCCACCATGAGCGACCGATCATCATACAACGACGAAGACCTGGACCCAGACCTTCCGCCCAGCAAGACCAAAATCAAACAACAAATGCACGACCTGCAAGCCCTCGGCGAGGAGCTGGTCGCGCTGGGCAAGGATCAACTGGCGCAACTCGACCTGCCTGAGAGCCTGCGCGACGCCATCCGCGAAATGCACCGAATCAACAAATTCGGCGCGCAACGCCGCCAGTTGCAGTACATCGGTAGACTGATGCGCGACCTCGAAGACACCGCGCCCATCGTCGCCAGACTGAACGCATGGAAAGGCGTATCGCAAGAACACACCGTCCACCTGCATTTGCTGGAGCGCTGGCGCGACCGTTTGCTGGAAAACGACAATGCGCTGACCGAACTGCTCGCGGCACACCCCGAAACCGATGTACAGCGCCTGCGCACGTTGATCCGCAATGCTCAAAAAGAAAAGGAGGCCGGAAAGCCTCCCAAGAATTACCGAGAAATCTTTCAGGTGCTGCGCGAACTCATTCCCGAACACGAGTAGGGCGCGCCGTGCCCCTACGCCACCCCAAGAATTACCGCGAAATCTTTCCGTTATAAGGCGGAGCTCCCAATAAAAAGCGGAACCCCGAGGGGTTCCGCTTTTTCGTCTTCCGATGTCCCGGGACTACGCCGCCTTGACCATGTGCGCGTGTTTCTCGGCAACCACGCGATCCAGCACCGTCATCACGTCCTGACTGGCCTTCTCGGCGCAATCGAGTGCGATGAAGATATTGTCCTGCACCGCCGGGCTGCGCGCCCAATTCTGATCCAGATAGCCGACCATCTGATGCACGCACTCGTGCACCTTGCTGTGCGGTTCGAGCAGGCTGCGGAAAGCCGCGGTTCCGCCGAACACCTCGGCGCCGTGGCCGTTATACCACTTGCCGAGACGGCAACTCTGGTGATCCACGCCGACCGCCTTCCTGCACTCTTCGTTCTCGGAATCGTCGATCAGCACGTAGGCGCGCTGCTTGTAAATGACGTGATCCACCTTGACCAGCGAGGCGAAGCTGAGATCCTGCGCGTAGCGCGCGCCCTCCAGCGTGGTGACGGCAGATTCGTAGAACTGCCCGAACTTCTGCTCCAGCCTGCCGATGACACCCTGAGATGAATTGGCGATCTCGTGCATCTCGTCGGAATCCTGCAGCATCTTGGTCGCCTCGAGCTGCAACATTCCCATGATCCTGCCGATGGATTCCGAGGCGTTCTTGGTGTTCTCGGCCAGCTTACGCACCTCGTCCGCCACCACCGCGAAACCGCGTCCCGCCTCGCCGGCACGCGCGGCCTCGATGGCCGCATTCAGCGCCAACAGGTTGGTCTGGTCCGCGATCGACGTGATCAGGCCGACCGCCTTGTTGATCTCGCTGCTGCGCGCATTCAACTGGGTGATCGCGACGTTGGCATGGTTCACGCGCTCGACGATGCCGGAAAGTCGTTGCACCACATCCTTGACCGACTCGCGACTGTCTTCGGCGTCCTCGCGGGTGCGCCTGGCCAGCGCGGCCAGGTCTTCCATGTTGTCGGTGATCGTCTTCAGGTCGCGCTGGTTCGACATCAGATTGTTCAGCAGATTTTCGGTATTCAGCGAATGCGCGCGCGACAACATCGCGGTGCGCATCGCACCCAGCTTCTGCTCGGTCATGCCATCGATCAGAATGTTCTGGTTCTCCAGTCCTTTCGCAAAACCGCCGTGCAAACCGCCGCTGACCGCACGGCGGTAGAAGTTGCCGGACAGGTTGGCGCGAAAGCTGGTCTCCTGCTCGCGAAAGAAGGTATTCAACTGGTCGAGCATGTCGTTCACGCTCCAGCACAACAGGCTGATCTCGTCGCGCTCGTCGGCGATGCCGATGACCCGGTTATTGAACTTCCCCTGGGAAACGTCGTCGATGACCCCCTTGAGCTTCTGCAACGGTGCCAGCCAGCGTCGGACCAGCATCTGCCCCCATGCCGACACTGCGATGCTGGCCACCAGGAACGTCACCATGAACGCATCGACGCCGTGCAGCGCAAAGCTGGTCAGGATGATGACCAGCGTGCCCAGCGAGAACGACCACAACAATGCGGCCAGCTTAAATTGCAAGGACGAGTTCGTCATAGCTGAGTCCTTTTTCGTTCAATATATCGACCAATACTTTGGTGGATGCGGCGATAGCATTGGCCGGCCCGGCTTTCTGCTCAGCCGCCAGCATCGCGGCGTACACGGCGCTCGCAGTCTGCACCCCGCTCATCTTGGGTTTGCGCCGCACCGACAGATAGCCAGTCGGATTGCCGGCCTCGTCGAAAGTCGGCGTGACGTTGGTGAATACCCAGTAAAAACTGCCATCCTTCGCCATGTTTTTCACATAGGCGAAACACTCCTCACGATTCTGGATTTTGCTCCACAGCAGATTGAACACGGCTCGCGGCATGTCCGGATGGCGAACGATGTTGTGCTGGGATCCCAGCAACTCCTTCTCGCTGTATCCGGAAAACTCGACAAAAATTCGATTGCCGTATGTGATACGCCCCTTCAGATCGGTCATCGAGACGATAAAATCGCTCTCACGCATGACTCGCTCCACCGAGGTCGGAGTAATTGCCCTTTTCATTCCTCTCTCCCTACTGACTCAATTCGTCCCCGGTTGCCGGCGGCACCGGAGAATCATGTAATGTTTTAATATGGCGTCCGTTTATACCTCTCGCCGAACCCCACCAAACATGTTCAATAATAACATCCTATCCCATATCGCACTCGAATCAGGAAAGCATCCCCGCCACAGCGTCATCTGGTTGCATGGCCTGGGTGCGGACGGACAGGATTTTGTTCCCGTCGTCGATGAACTGGAGCTGCCCGCCGCAGTTCGCTTCGTTTTCCCCCATGCTCCGCAGCGCCCGGTCACCATCAATGGCGGCTTCGTGATGCGCGCCTGGTACGACATCGCCACTCAGGACATCGGCGCACGGCAGGACGAGACCGGAATCCGCGCCTCGCAGGCTGCCATCGAAGCATTGATCGCGCAGGAAGTGGATCGCGGCATCGCGCCGCAGCGCATCTTCCTTGCCGGATTTTCTCAGGGCGGCGCCATCGCGCTGCACACCGGATTGCGCCAGAAAATCCCGCTGGGCGGGGTGCTGGCGCTCTCCACCTATCTGCCGCTGGTCGAGACCGTCGCCAAAGAAGTTCGCGCAGAGGCGCTACGCACGCCGGTGTTCATGGCACACGGACGCAGCGACACGGTCGTGCCCTACGCCTTGGGAAACGCATCAAGGGAAGCGTTGCAGAAATTGGGATGCGATGTCGAATGGCACGAATATGCCATGCCGCATTCGGTCTGCCCGGAGGAATTGCTGGACATCCAGCGCTGGCTGGCAAAACGCATAAGTACCGAGGACTGAGTGCTGAGCACTCATCCCTCAGCACTCAGTCCTCGCCGTTTTCCTGTTCGATCACGCGGAAACGCGCCAGATCGTAATCGAACCCCTTCTCGTCCAGTCCTATCGGCATCAACAGATAGCTCTTGTCCCCGAGACTGGTCTGAAAACTGCGCTGGGCGAGAAACGCATCCACCTTCATCAGCAAGCGCGCCTCACCAGACGGCTCACCCGGCTTCGCCATCAGCCACAACGCGTGCTGTTCCTCATCGCGCCCGGCTCCCAGCGTCACACCGGCGACCTGATTTGCCAGCATCTCGGCGCCGATATGCAACTGGTTGGCATCGTCGCGCATCAGCCGACGCACCACGGCGGCCCCCCAGTGCGCCACACCGTCCGGCTGGATGCCCAGCAGACTGCCGATGCGTATGCCGTCCGCCCCCTGCGTCGGGATGAGGGTGCGAAAACCGCTGGCGCTGATATCCTCCACCTCCCAATGCAACGGTTGCTCCGCATTGAAGTTCAGCCCCACATCGGTGTTCTCCATCAGCCGGCCGAATCCGTTCGCCACCTTCAGGCTGACCTTGATGCCGCGCCGCGGACTGCGCCGCAACGGCGGATCGACCAGATAATCCAGCAGGTATTGCGCCGCCTCGCGCACCAGCTCCACCGGGTAGTTGCCGCCCAGATTGAGCTCCTGCGGCACCGTATTCTTCGCCAACTCCTTGAGCAACTCTTCAAGTTTCGGCTGCATCGCCGCCATGCTGACGAAACGCGTCGACGGCTGCACGCGCCCGCCCGCCTTGACCCGCAGCGGCGCGGCGGGACTCTCCAGATCGAAACAAAACAGGCTGTCGGCAGTCTGCTGCAACGTGACGGTCACGCTGCCTGAGTATTGCCCGACGATGCGCTCGGTCAAATGCATCGACAGCGGGGTCAGCGTACCGACCCCGCAACCATACCAGCCGAGCAACTCGGCCAGTTCGCCCCTTACCGTCGTTGCGGCAATCGCACCGGAATAAAGCTCGACTCGCGCATCCAGATACTGCTGCTGTTCGGCATGGCGGTAGAGCCGCGCCACCTTGCGCCATAGCGCGGGATCCATGGGGCCATAGTGCGCACTGACGTGTTTCAGATAACCGTTCAACGCATGCGCCGTGCGCGCCGCCAGCAATGGCAACTGAGCCTTGACCGCGCTCGCCCCCTTGTCGCCGTTGCAATAGCGATCGAACACCGCAAGATAGGCATTGGACGAATGCTGCGACCAGTTGACCAATAACAGCCAAAGCCGGTTTTCCTGAAACTTGCTCAACTCCTGCGGCGCGAAATATTCGCGCACCAGCTTGCGCACACAGGGCTGAGCCGCCTCGTCCAGCAGACGCAGCACGGCGAACTGATGCTCCAGTTTAAAGTCCTCGTTGTCGCCCACCGATTCAATCCATTCGGTCAACTCCATCAGCATCTTGTGCGCATCGTTTCTGGGCAGTTCCTCCAGCAAGGCCATCGCGGACTTGATGTCCGCCAACGGATGATCGGATTTTTTACCGAATAAACTTGAAAACATCGTCCACCTCGTCAACAGATTGCGTTAGTTCGTGGCAATATAACCCCAAAATCGTATCGATGAACATATAAGGAACTCTGGACGTGATCCCGTGGCTGAGTGATAGTTTTCCGTTCCCCGCAGTCGAGACCGCGTTGCGCGAACCGAACGGCCTGCTCGCGGCGGGCGGCGACCTGACGCCCGCGCGGCTGCTGGATGCCTACCGTCACGGCATCTTTCCCTGGTTCAGCGCGGGCGACCCCATCCTGTGGTGGAGCCCCGACCCGCGCATGGTGTTGTTCCCGGCAGAATTCAAGCTGTCGCGCTCGCTGGCGCGGGTCATACGCAACAGAGGCTTCGAAGTGCGCATGGACACGACCTTCAAGACGGTGATGCGCGCCTGCGCCGCCCCGCGCGCCGGCCAGAACGGCACTTGGATACGGGAAGACATGATCGCGGCTTACTGCGCGCTGCATGAACTCGGCTACGCGCACTCGGTCGAGACCTGGCGCGACGGCGAACTGGTCGGCGGCCTGTACGGCATCGCCATCGGGCGCATGTTCTACGGCGAATCGATGTTCAGCCGCGAAGCCAATGCATCCAAGGTCGCGCTGGCGCATCTGGCCCGCCAGCTCGAACGCTGGGGCTTCAAGTTGATCGACTGCCAAATGAATACGCCCCACCTCGCCTCGCTGGGCGCTCGCGAGATCCCCCGCGCCGAATTCGTCGAACGGCTGCAGGAATTGGTAAACTGTGCGCCGGTAACCCGCTGGCGCTTCGACGCCGACCTGTACGCATGAACCTGCTTCACGACATTCCGCTGACCGCGCTGCACTTTTACCTGACGGCGCCCTATCCGTGCAGCTACCTGCCGGAGCGGGAGGCGCGCTCGCAAGTCGCGACACCGACCTTCCTGATCAGCACCCCGGTCTATTCCCAGCTGATGCGCAAAGGCTTCCGCCGCAGCGGCACCCACACCTATCGCGCCCATTGCGACGCCTGCCAGCGCTGCATCTCGTTGCGGGTGAAGGCCAGGGAGTTCAAACCTAACCGCTCGCAACTGCGCGCCTGGAAACGGCATATCCACTTGGAAGCCTCGCTGCAGCCGCTGCAGGACAAACCCGAATATTACGAGCTCTACGAACGCTACCAGCGCGCGCGCCACAAGGACGGCGGCATGGACAACGAAGACCCGGAGTCCTACCGCAGCTTCCTGCTGCAGAGCCATGTCGACACCATGCTGGTGGAGTTCCGGGAGCCGTCAGACCGCGCACAAGACGGACGGGGCGCGCTGCGCATGGTCAGCGTGATCGACCTGCTCGACGACGGTCTGTCCGCGGTCTACACCTTCTACGACCCGGATCTGCCGCGCGCGCAGTTCGGCGTCTACAACGTGCTGTGGCAAATCGAGCTGTGCCGCAAGCTCGACCTGGACTATGTTTACCTCGGCTACTGGATCGCAGAGAGCCGCAAGATGTCCTACAAAACGCAATACCAGCCGGCACAGGGACTGGTGAACGGCGAGTGGGTTTCGTTCGCCAAGGAGAACGCGACATGAAGATTCGACTACTGGCGTTCGTCGCCGCCCTGTTGCTGTTGCCGCCGGCAGGCTTTCTGCTGAGCGGACATGAATGGGCAGAACTCGCCGCGAGCGAATCACAGGACAACCTAGCCGCAACAGGGCTAACGCTGCTCGCCTTGCTGGGCTACACGCTGCTGGCCGGAATGCTCATCAAGCTGCGCACCGGCAACAACCCGCTGACGACGCAGCGCGATTATTTCCTCGCGCTGGCTGCGGCCGGCGCGATGCTGGTCTGGCTGCTGGTCTACCTGAATTTCTACGCTGCGAGCTGGTCGTCGATGCAGAAGAACAGCCTCTGGCAGGTCATCCTCGACACCCTGCTGTTCGCGCTGCCGGTTCCGGCGGCACTCGTCACCCGCGCGCTGCTCGGCTCCTTCCGCGGCCTGCTCAAGGCGCTCGCGCGCGGCCCCGCGCTTCCGATGCCGCACGGCGAAACCGCCGCCCTCGTATTCGCGTCGCTCGCCGCGTTCGGCCTGCTCGGCGGCGCGGCGCTGTCGGCGTCCTGGCTGCTGTGGATGTCCCCGCTGTTTCTGTTGCTCGCGCTGCAGCTGCTGTGGCACGAAAGCACGATATTCGACGTGCTGCGCGAAGGCGACTGGGGACGACTGATCTGCGCCGCACTGTCCGGCTTGATCGTCGGCAACCTCGGCGTGACGCTCTACCGCGCTGCCGGCGGCATGGCAGAAGACAACCTGCTGCCCGCACAAGCCGGCTACCTGCTGTTCGGCCTGCTGTGCCTGCAGCTCGGCGACGTGATCGCCGAAAACTGGCGCGGCAAGACCCGTGCGCAAGTGTTCAAGAAAAAACCATTCCCCATTCCTGTCGTCAAAAAATGAATCCGTATACCCTGCTACGCCCCGCGATGTTCGCGCTCGATGCCGAGACCGCGCACCACCTCACGCTGAACGGACTGAATATCGCGAATCGACTCGGGCTGATGTCGCTGGCTGCAAAACGTCCCGCCTCTGACCCGCGCACCGTGATGGGCCTGACCTTCCCGAACCCGGTCGGCTTGGCCGCGGGGTTGGACAAAAACGGCGAAGTCATAGACGCGCTCGCGGCGTTAGGCTTCGGTTTCGTCGAGATCGGCACCATCACGCCGCTGCCGCAGCCCGGCAACCCCAAACCGAGACTGTTCCGCATCCCCGAGGCGCAGGGCATCGTCAATCGCATGGGCTTCAACAACGAGGGCGTGGACGCGCTGATCGCGAACGTGAAGCGCGCTAACTTCAAGGGGATATTGGGCATCAACATCGGCAAGAACGCCGTCACGCCTATCGAGAAAGCCGCCGACGATTACCTGATCTGCCTGCGCAAGGTGTATGAACATGCGAGCTACGTCACTGTCAACATCTCCTCGCCCAACACCAAGAACCTGCGCCAGCTGCAGGGCGGCGACGAACTCGACGCATTGCTCGCGCAACTGAAGGCGGAGCAGGAAAAGCTCGCGCAGCAGCACGGCCGCTACGTGCCGGTAGCCGTGAAGATCGCCCCCGACCTCGACACAGACCAAATCAAAAACATCGCCGCGCTGCTGATGCTCCACCGCATCGACGGTGTGATCGCCACCAACACCACGCTGTCGCGCGAGGGCGTTGAGGGACTGCCCCACGGCGACGAGACCGGTGGCCTGTCCGGCGCGCCGGTGCGCGACAAGTCCACCGCGGTGATTCGCCAACTTGCCGCCGAATTGCGGGGCGCATTGCCCATCATCGGCGTCGGCGGAATATTGAACGGCCCAGATGCCGTGGAAAAGATGCAGGCGGGCGCCGCGCTGGTGCAGATCTACAGCGGCCTGATATACCGAGGCCCGGCACTGGTCCGCGAATGCGCCGACGCAATCCGCAACATGCGCTGATCCTTCCAACCCTCAAGACGAAAACGACATGACCACCCAGAAGAAGACCAAAGGCTCGGACAGCGAACGCAAGGTGCTGGAGCATGCCCACCGCGGCATCCAGTTGATCACCGAATACAAGCCCAAGCTGATGGGCAAGGTGCAGGCCTTCATGGCAGAGGCGATGCAACCGGGCGTGCTGGACAAAAAGGAGAAGGAGCGCATCGCGCTCGGCATGGCGCTGACCCAGCAATGCCACTACTGCATCGCGCTGCATGTCCGCGCCTGCAAACACGCCGGCGTCACGCTGGAGGAAATCATGGAAGTCTGCACCGTCGGCATCATGATGGGCGGCGGCCCGGTGCTCACCCACATGGCAGAAGTGGAGCGCGCGCTGAACGAGTTCTATCTCGACGAGAACGGCGAGCCGATCTAGGCCGACACAGCCCTAGCGCGACAGGTCTTCCAGTAGGTTTGACAGGTCGTCCGCGTGCTCTTCCTCCATCGCCAGGATGCCTTCCAGCATGCGCCGCGTGGTCGTATCGTTCGTCCCCAGGTAGTCGATCATTTCGCGATAGGAGTCGATCGCGATGCGTTCGGCGATCAGGTCCTCCTTGATCATGTCGATCAGCGTATCCCCCTCGACGTATTCCGCATGCGCTCGGGTCGCCAGTCCGTGCGGGCTAAAGTTCGGTTCGCCCTTCAATTGCACGATGCGCGCGGCGATCTGGTCGGCATGCGTCTGCTCTTCGTTCGCATGCTGCAGGAACTCCTGAGCGACCGAATCGGCGTTGATTCCGCATGCCATGAAGTAGTGGCGCTTGTAGCGCAGCACGCAGATGATCTCGGTGGCCAGCGCCTCGTTCAGCAAATCAATGACCACCTTGCGGTCGGCCTTGTAGCCGTCGGTCACCGCGCCCTGCTCGATGTGCTGGCGCGCGCGCGCGCGCAAGGTCTGGATATCCGTCAGGAAGGGATGTTTCATGGTTTTGTTCGTCATGGCTTTCTCCTTTGCGAGGAACGTCGCATCACGATCAAGCCCCCGTTGCGGCGAATCTCCGGGAAGATCTCATCGAATGCCGTTGGATCATCGCACCGGCAATTCCACCCGTCCATACGGCATTCCCTGTACAAGGTTCGCCTGTTTCAAGTCGGGGGAATCGGAACTGTAAAGGCTTCAGCCGAACAATCGATGCTGCGTCGGCTCGCGCCCAGACCGGGACAACTTCTCGATCGCGATACGCGCCGTCAATCTGGATCATTTCGCCGAAGCGTGGGCGGCGCTCGCGCATCGGATGGGTGCAGACATTCCAATCGCTTCTTTGTGACTCATCAGTTTGCCCATTTTCAAAATATCCGCCGCTGTTTTTAACTGGGCTGGGTTGTATCATCTGCGGACATTTCTATTTGGGAGATACCGGACATGACTACTTGGGGCCAACATGAGCGGGAAGCGCTCACCCTCCTGTTGAGTGTGGGCGAAACCTATTTTTTCCGCGACAGAGAGCAGCATGTGCTGCTCCGAGACATAATCCTGCCGGAATTGCTCGAACGCCGAAAGGCGGAGCGCACATTATGTTCTGCCTTTGCCGGAAATCGCCCCTATCCTGCTGAAGTTGCTAAACCTGAATACGGAAGCCGATATACCATAAACTTGCAACAAGACAAAAGGGCTACATTTCTGGATGATGGCAAAGCGTTGATCGCCGAGTCGCATCAGTAACAGGAGCTGGAAAAATGAGACGAACATTGCTGATAGTCGATGACGAACCCCATATATTGAATGCCCTCACGCGGCTGTTCAGGAACCAGGGCTTATACCTGCTTACCGCAAGCAGTGGAGAAGAAGCCCTGCGCTTGCTGGCCTCGAATGAAGTTGAAGTGATATTGACCGACCAGCGGATGCCCAACATGACGGGTTCCGAGTTGCTGAGTCAAGCCAAGGTGCTGTACCCGGAAGCGGTGCGCATGGTGCTGAGCGGATATTCAGATGTAGAAGCAATCACCGATGCAATCAATCGCGGGAATATCTATAAATTCCTGCTTAAGCCGTGGGATAACGATTTACTGCTGGCCAACGTTCAGGAAGCATTCAACCGCTTCGATCTGACGCAAAAAGGCGAGCAATTTTCCAGAATATATGAGAACACCGTGGAAGGCATCATCATCACGGATCAGAATACATTGATACAAGCTGTAAATCCGGCGTTTTCAAACATCACCGGATATCAGCCTGCCGAAGTGATAGGCAAGAAAACCTCGCTATTGAAGTCAGGCAAGCATGATGAGAATTTCTACAGGCTGATTTGGGAGCGACTGAATGAGGACGGCAAGTGGACGGGTGAAATCTGGAGCAAGCGCAAGAACGGGGAGATATATCCGGAATGGCTGAACATAACCGCCATCAGGGATAGCCAGGGCAAGGTTACGCAGTATGTCGGACTTTTCAGCGATGTATCCGAACATAAGCGCAGTGAAGAACGTCTGCATTATTTGGCCTATCACGATGCCTTGACTGATTTGCCCAATCGTCTGATGTTCAGCGAGCATCTTGAACTCGCCGTCAGCCAGGCAGAAAGAAACCAGAAAAAAGCGGCTGTGCTGCTGATCGATCTGGATCGGTTCAAAAATGTGAATGATTCATTCGGGCTGGAACTCGGCGACAAGTTGCTGATTGCCGTTGCCGAACGGCTGAAAGCGCGCCTGCACAAAGGCGACACCCTCGCGCGCATGGGGGGGGACGAATACACCGTTCTGCTGCCGCTAATCGACGACATGAGCGACGTCAACTTGCTTGTCGAGCAAGTGATGGCCGATTTAAGGAAACCTTTCTCGATCAATGAGCATGAATTATTTATCGGGGCCAGCATAGGCATCAGCGTGGCGCCGCAAGACGGCGTGACACCTGACGATATTCTGAAAAAAGCCGACAGTGCCTTGTACAAAGCAAAGGAGATGGGGCGGAATACTTTCGTATTCTTTACTCCATCAATGAATGAAAGTGCGGTTGAGCGCACCATCATCGAGAATGACTTGCGAAGAGCTTTGGAACGCGGCGAAATCGAGGTCTTCTACCAACCCAAACAAAGATTGGAGACCAACACCGTAATCGGCATGGAAGCGCTAGTGCGCTGGAACCACCCCAGTCGCGGCCTGGTTTCGCCCAGCGTGTTTATCGGTGTGGCGGAAGACACCGGGCTAATTATCGCGCTCGGGAAAATTATTCTTGAGGAAGCTTGCCGCAAAACCAGCGAGTTGCACGCAAAAGGTTTCGTCGATCTGCATGTGGCGGTCAACCTGTCTGCAGTCCAATTCAAGGATGAAGACCTGCTGGATGCAATTTCAGTCATCCTAGATACAACCGGACTAGCTCCGCGCTTTCTGGAGATCGAACTCACAGAGAGTGCCGTCATGCACGATGTTGAATCCAACACTGAATTTCTGGTTGTATTAAAACGCCTTGGCATCAACCTGTCCATCGATGATTTTGGGACGGGTTATTCGTCGCTAAG
Organism: Gallionella sp.; assembly: GCA_023229845.1. Taxonomy (GTDB): domain Bacteria; phylum Pseudomonadota; class Gammaproteobacteria; order Burkholderiales; family Gallionellaceae; genus Gallionella. Next base: position 38,221 of record JALNYK010000009.1, on the reverse strand, counting down.
TTACCTGAAAAGGCTCCCCGTCGATTTTCTGAAGATCGACCAGTCTTTTGTTCGCGATGTGAATACCGACCTGCACAGCGCCGAACTGGTGAGGACAATTATCGCCATGGCACATGGGCTGAAGCTGGAAGTTATTGCCGAAGGCGTTGAAACGCTAGACCAGCTTGAGTTCTTGCGACATCACGGCTGCGACATCATTCAGGGCTATTACCTGAGCCGCCCTCTCTCCTTCGCCGACTTCGAGGCATTTATGACGAAGTCGCTCAATCCGGAGGGTTAATCAAACTCTCAATCCAGACGGCCAGCAAATATTCTTTACAATGGAGAATGCGTATATGGGACCCCAAACTGCATCAGCGCCCCCCAGTGGGATAACGCAGATCATGTCGTCCCTGCTGCAGAAGAGTAGAGGGAATTGAATTCAACCGAACAGCCGATGCTGTGTCGGCTCGCAACCCGACTTGGCCAACCATTCAAGCGCGAGGCGCGCCGCCTCGGTGATACCGTGCTGCCGCCCCAATTCCTGCAGTTTCGCGACCGCGCGGTCGAACGGATAGTCCGCGTCAGACCATTCCTCGACCAGCTCCTTGGCGGATAGCTTGGTCAGCTTCAGCACGCCGGACTTTACTCGCACCAGATGCGCGCAGGTGCGGCCCTTCTTCGCGACGATCGCGATATGCCTCTGCCGGTCCATCAGCACCTGCCCGCATGTCACATGCAGCGCAGGCGCGATGAAATCGACGGTGCTGTAATCGGTGGGGTCTTTCGCCATTTCCGGTGGACGAATGCTGAAAATGGGCTGGATTCTACCCGCAAGCGGCCGTCCGCGGTTGTTGCCGCCCGTTCCGGCGGCCCTTGCACCAAACTTCCCGGCATATCCATATGCCCTGGACGCAGTTGATGGGGGGGGCGAATAAGAGCATAATCCGCGCCTGTTTTTGAGAGCATGTATGACTGAATATCTGCTGATTCTGGTCGCAACGGTGTTTGTAAACAACATCGTGATGGTCAAAATTCTCGGGCTGTGCCCGTTCATGGGGGTCTCCAAGAAGTTGGAGGCCTCCATAGGCATGGGCATGGCCACGACATTCGTGCTGACGCTGGCTTCGGGCGCCAGCTACCTGATCAATGAATACCTGCTCGGGCCCGAACTGTCCTATCTGACCACGCTGTCGTTCATCGTGGTGATCGCCGGCATCGTGCAGTTCACCGAGATGGTGATCCAGAAAACCAGTCCAGTGCTGCATCAGGTGCTGGGCATCTACCTGCCGCTGATCACCACCAACTGCGCGGTGCTGGGCATCCCACTGCTGAACGTGCAGGCCAACCACAACTTCATGGAATCGATCTTCTTCGGCATGGGCGGCGCGCTCGGCTTCACGCTGGTGATGGTGCTGTTCGCCGGCATGCGCGAGCGCATGGAAGGCGCGGACGTGCCGGGAATATTCAGGGGATCGGCCATCGCGATGATTACCGCCGGGCTGATGAGTCTGGCGTTCATGGGATTCTCGGGGTTGATTAAATAATGCTGTCGGCGCTGCTGGTGATGTCTGCGATTGCGATCGCGCTCGGCGCGGTGCTGGGCTATTCCGCGATCAAGTTCCGCGTCGAAGGCAATCCGCTGGCGGACAAGGTCGATGCGCTGCTGCCGCAGACGCAATGCGGCCAGTGCGGCTATCCCGGCTGCCGCCCCTATGCCGACGCCATCGTGAGCGGCGAAGCCGACATCAACCTGTGCCCGCCCGGCGGCGAGGAAGGCATACAGAAACTGGCCGACCTGCTCGGCGTCGAGTTCAAGCCTTTCGGCGCAGGCGCGGAACCCAAACCCAAGGCCGTCGCCTTCATCGACGAGAACACTTGCATCGGCTGCACGCTGTGCCTGCAAGCCTGCCCGGTCGATGCGATCATGGGCGCGGCGAAGCAGATGCACACCATCATCGCCTCGGAATGCACCGGCTGCGAATTATGCATCGCGCCCTGCCCGGTCGATTGCATCAGCATGGTGACCATAGGCGAGAACGTCGAAAACTGGAAATGGAAATATCCGGTCTACGCCCTGAAATCCGTGCCCCCGAAAATCACAAGCCCGGAAACCAAAAGCCCGGAAACCAAAAGTCGGACACCCGCATGAGGACGCTGTTCAAATTTCACGGCGGGGTGCATCCTCCCGGCAACAAGACGCAGTCGACGCAACAGCCGACCGCGACCGCGCCCATCCCTGCAAAGCTGATCGTCCCGTTCCGCCAGCATGCGGGAGAAGCGGCCAAGCCGGTGGTGCAGGTCGGCGACCATGTGCTGAAAGGCCAGCTGATCGGCGAACCCGCAGGCTTCATCTCCAGCGCGATCCATGCGCCGACTTCCGGCACGATAACCGCGATCGACATGCAGCCGGTCGCCCATCCTTCCGGCCTGCCCGAGCTGTGCGCGACGCTGATCCCGGACGGACGCGACGAATGGGTGGAACGCAAACCGACCGATTACCGCGCGCAGCCCGCAGACGAACTGCGCCACCTGCTGCGCATGGCCGGCATTGTAGGCTTGGGCGGCGCGGTGTTCCCCAGCGACATCAAGCTGCGCCCGCTGCGCGACCATCCGAACAAGGACATCGGCACGCTAATTCTGAACGGCGCGGAATGCGAACCCTGGATCACCTGCGACGACATGCTGATGCGCGAACGCGCCGCCGAAATCGTGCAGGGCGCGGAAATGCTGCGCTCCATGCTGGGCTCGCGGGAAGTGCTGATCGGCATCGAGGACAACAAACCCGAAGCCATCGCGGCGATGCGACTGGCGGTGGCCGACAGCGGCCTGCCCTTCAAGGTAGTCGCCGTGCCGACCATCTATCCGGGCGGCAGCGCAAAGCAATTGATCCGCGTGCTGACCGGACTGGAAGTGCCTTCCGGCAAACTGCCCACCGACATCGGTGTGCAGTGCTTCAACGTCGCCACCGTCTACAGCGCCTGGCGCGCCGTTGCGCACGGCGAGCCGCTGGTCTCGCGCTTCGTCACCGTAACTGGCAACGTCCGCCAGCCGCGCAACTACGAGGCGCTGATCGGTACGCCGCTGACCGACCTGATCGCGCTGGGCGAACCGCTGCCGGACACCGACGGCTACATCATGGGCGGCCCGATGATGGGCATGCCGCTGCCGTCCACCTCCGTGCCGCTGGTCAAGGCGGGCAACTGCATCATCGCCGGCTCGAAGAAACTGTTTCCTCCGCCCCCGCCGACGCTGCCCTGCATACGTTGCACACGCTGCGCTCAGGCCTGCCCGGCGGACCTGCAACCCATGGACCTGTACTGGTTCTCCCAGTCGAAGAACTTCGGTCAGGCGCAGGCATTCAGCCTGTTCGATTGCATCGAGTGCGGCGCATGCAGCTATGTCTGCCCCAGCCATATTCCGCTGGTGCAATATTTCCGCTTCTCCAAAAGCGAGATCCGCATGCGCGAACAGGACAAGCTGGCCGCCGACCGGGCGCGCGAACGCCACGAATACCGCGAATTCCGCATCGAACGCGAGAAGCAGGAGAAAGCCGAGCGGCTTGCCGCGAAGGAGAAAGCTGCCGCCGCCGCCAAGCCGGCCGAGCCGCCGGTCGTCGCGACCAACCCCGATGCCGCCCCGGAAAACACCGCCCAGATGAAAATACAGGCGGCGATCGAACACGCCAAAGAGCAGGCTGCCGCAATCAAACCGAAGAACACCGAGAACCTGCCGCCGGAACTGCTGGCGGAGATCGCCGAGATCGAGGCTCGCCGCGCGCGCATCCGCGAGACAGCGAAGTCCGACGTGGAACCCCCGAAGGAATAATATGGCCGCATTCTTCTCGCCCTTCATCAGCAAACCGGATACCGTCGCGCAGATCATGCTCAGGGTAATGCTGGCGCTGCTTCCCGGCATTGCGATGTATGTCTGGTATTTCGGCCCGGCGATCCTGGTCTCGATCGCGTTGGCCAGCGTCACCGCGCTGGCGACCGAAGCTGCGATGCTGAAGCTGCGCAACCGTCCCGTCGCACCGTTCCTGCAGGACAACAGCGCGCTGCTGACCGGCTGGCTGCTGGCGCTGTCCATCCCGCCGCTCGCGCCCTGGTGGCTGATCGTGGTCGGCACCGCATTCGCGATCAGCATTTCCAAGCACCTGTATGGCGGCCTCGGCAACAATCCGTTCAACCCGGCGATGATCGGTTTTGCGGTGCTGATCGTGTCGTTCCCGGCGCAAATGACGCACTGGCTGACGCCGCACGGTCTCGGGCAGGTCGAACTGGGCTTCCTCGACCAGTTGCGCTATACCTTCCTCGGTTCGCTGCCGCCGGGCGTGACGCTGGACGCGATCACGATGGCGACGCCGCTGGATACGCTGAAAACGCGATTGCATCTGGACGAGTCGGTCAAACAGATATTCGACATGCCGATTTACGGCAGACTCGCCGGCCAAGGCAGCGAGATGGTGTCCCTGGGCTTCCTCGCTGGCGGCCTGTACCTGATCGCCGCGCGCATCATCACCTGGCATGTCCCGGTCGCCTATCTAGGTGCGCTGTTCGCCACCGCAGGCCTGTTCCACCTGGCCGATCCGGCCCACTACGTCACGCCGTTGTTCCACTGGTTCTCGGGTGCGGCGATGCTGGGCGCGTTCTTCATCCTGACCGACCCGGTGACCGGCCCGACCACGAACCGGGGCAAGCTGATCTTCGCCGCCGGCGCAGGACTGTTGACCTACCTGATCCGCGCGTTCGGCGGCTTCCCTGACGGCATCGCCTTCGCCACGCTGCTGATGAACATCTGTGTGCCGCTGATCGTGCTCTACACCCAGCCCAAGGTGTTCGGCAAGAAGATGCCCGCCGGTAAAAACGGAGGTGCGCAATGAGGCGCTCGATGGCAAAGGCCTCGCTGCACACCGCGGCCAACCTGCTGTTCTTCACGCTGATCGGCACCGCCATGCTGGCGCTGACCTACGACCTGACGCACGACACCATTGCGCAAAGCGTGGAAAAGGAAAAACTGAAACTTGTCTCGCAGATCGCGCCGGCCTCGGCCTACGACAACGACATCATGAAGGACACCGCCGAACTGGCGGCCGACGAGCTGCTGGGCGCAAAAGGGCCGACGACGATCTATCGCGGCCGACTGAACGGCGAACCGTCCATCGTAGTGCTGCAAGCCATCGCGCCGGACGGCTACAGCGGCCGCATCGACCTGATCGTTTCCGTCCACCGCGACGGACGCCTGGGCGGCGTGCGCGTGGTCGCGCACAAGGAAACGCCGGGACTGGGCGACTACATCGAGATCGCCAAGAGCAACTGGATCGCCGGCTTCGACGGCCAGTCCCTGGCCGGCCGCAAGGATAGCGACTGGAAGGTGAAGAAGGACGGCGGCGCATTCGACTACGTCGCGGGCGCGACCATCACGCCGCGCGCGGTGGTCAAGGCGGTGCACAAGGCGCTGCGCTACGCGGAACAGCACCATGACGAGTTGTTCGCACCGACTGCGCCCGCCGTGAAGGAGGAAGCCAAATGACCTATCAGGAAATCCGTGACATCTTCCACAACGGCCTGTGGAAACAGAACGCCGGCATCGTCCAGCTGCTCGGCCTGTGCCCGCTGCTGGCGATCAGCAGCTCGGTGGTGAATGCGGTCAGTCTGGGGCTGGCCACCACGCTGGTGATGGCGCTGTCGGGCGCCGCGGTCGCGGCGATACGCGAATTCATCCCGAACGAGGCGCGCATTCCGGTGTATGTGCTGCTGATCGCGGTGCTGGTCACCATCGTGCAACTGCTGATCAACGCCTATGCCTATTCGCTGTATATCGTGCTGGGCATCTTCCTGCCGCTGATCGTCACCAACTGCATCGTGCTGGCGCGCGCCGAATCGTTCGCATCGAAGAACGGCGTCGCCGCCTCGGCGCTGGACGGCATCGCGATGGGCCTGGGACTTACCGCCGTACTGGGCGTGCTGGGCGCGATCCGCGAAATCCTCGGCCACGGCACGCTGCTGTCCGGCATCGACATGGTGTTCGGCGAAGCGGCGAAGTCCTGGGTGATCACGGTGATCCCCGACTATCACGGCTTCCTGCTCGCGGTGCTGCCGCCCGGCGCGTTCATCGTGCTCGGCCTGCTGATCGCCGGGCGCAACTGGCTGGACCTGCGCGCCGAGCAGAAAGCGCGCAAGTCCATTCCGGTCGAGGCGGCCTCCCAGACGGCATGAACGCAGCCAAGCGCCGCGAGATCTTCCTGCGCCTGCAAACGGCCAACCCGCACCCTACCACCGAGCTGGAATACCACACGCCGTTCGAGTTGCTGATCGCGGTGATGCTCTCGGCGCAAGCCACCGACATCAGCGTCAACGCCGCGACGCGGCAACTCTATCCGGTCGCCAACACGCCACAAGCGATACTCGATCTGGGCGAAGCGGGATTGCGCGAATACATCCAGCGCATCGGCCTGTACCAGACCAAGGCGAAGCACGTGATCCAGACCTGCCGCCTGCTGCTGGAACGCCACGGCGGCGAGGTCCCGCAGACCCGGGAGGAACTGGAAGCCCTGCCCGGCGTGGGCCGCAAGACCGCCAATGTGATACTCAACACCGCGTTCGGCCAGCCGACCATCGCGGTGGACACGCATATCTTCCGCGTCAGCAACCGCATCGGCTTAGCCCCCGGCAAGACCGTGCTCGAAGTCGAGAACAAGCTAATCAAGGTGGTACCGGAAGAGTTCAAGCACGACGCGCACCACTGGCTGATCCTGCATGGCCGCTATGTGTGCCAGGCGCGCAAACCGAAGTGCGGCGTGTGCATCATCGAAGACCTGTGCGAATACAAGGACAAGGTGCTCTGACATGCTCTTCAATCCGACCCGCGACGAAGCGCGCGACTTCCTGATCGAATCTTGGCGCAAGCGCCGCGAAGGCTTACTGCTGACGCCGCTGGAGGACCTTGCCGCACAGCTGATCGCCAAGCATCCGGAACACCATGCCGTGTTCGAGAACCGCGAGTCCCATCTGGACCGCGACTACCGTCCGCAGCACGGCGAGATCAACCCCTTCCTGCACCTGATGATGCACCTGACCATCGAAGAGCAGATTTCCATCGACCAGCCGCCGGGCATACGCGCCCATTTCGTCCGGCTGACGCACAAATTCGAATCGGAACACGATGCGCAACACGCGATGATGGAATGCCTGACCGAGATGATCTGGCAGGCGCAGCACAACCGCACCCAGCCGGACGCGGCGATCTACCTGGATTGCCTCGCCCGGCAGTAATAACGGGTAAAATGCGCCCGGCAATATCGCAATACCGATCAACCGCATAGGGCTCCACGTGCAATCCAGATTCGTCAAACGCCTGATAAGCAACTTCCTGCCCGCTGCGCTGATCATCGCAGCACTGGGCAGCGTGTTCTATGCGTTCGAATCCGAAGGCGATCTCAAGGCGCTGATCGCCCACGAAAAGGACCATGTGCATGCCGGTGTGGAATCGGTCAACCGCACACTGCTGACGCTGAAACACGACACCCAGTATCTGGCTCATTCAACACTGCTCGCCGAGGCCATCGAGCGCCCCGACCGCGCCAGGATCGGCAAGCTGGAACAAGACCTAGCCGCCTTCATCGCGGCCAAGGGTATCTACCACAAGACACGCTGGATCGACGAGAAGGGACAGGAGCAAGTCCGCGTCGAACGAAACGACCATGTGTCCATCGTCCCGCCCGGTGCCGCCGAAAACAAGGCCGCCCGTTATTACTTCGACGAGGCGATGAAACTCAAGCGGGGCGAGACCTATCTTTCGCCGCTCGACCTCGAAATCGAACACGACGCCGTCGAACGCCGCCAGCGCCCCATTCTCCGTGCCGCGACGCCGCTGTTCGATCCGTCCGGTCGCGCGCGAGGCATCGCCGTGATCTCCTATTCGGCGCGCGACCTGTTCGAGCACATCGACCAGGTCTCCGCGACCGCCGGCACCGCCTGGATGTTGCTCAACGAACGGGGCTACTGGCTCAGGAGCAATATTCCAGCGCAAGAATTCGGCTTCATGCTGCCGCACCGCGCCAACATGGCAGTCCAGCAACCGGAGGTCTGGAAGAAGATTGCCCAGGCTCCTTCCGGGCATTTTTTCGATGCCGACGGCGGCCTGTGGATGTTCGACACCGTCTATCCCAACCATGTCATCACCGACCATCCTGCACCATCCAGGGAAAACGCCGGACGGATGAAAATGGTGAAATATATCGATGCCGCGACATTGGGCTCTCAGCATCAAGCCCTGCGCAAGCAAACTGCGCTGCTGGTCGGCCTGTTCCTGGCGCTGGCGTTCGCGATCAGCTTCCGCCTGAGCCGCTCCCAACTCGACAAGGAGGACAGAGACATCGATCTGCAGCATCTGCTCGGCGAACTAAACCAGCAGAAATTCGCGCTCGACCAGCATGCCATCGTCGCGATCGCCGCCCAGGACGGCACGATCACCTACGTCAACGACAAGTTCTGCGCGATCAGCCAACACCGGCGCGAAGAACTGATCGGGCAAAACCATCGCATCGTCAAATCCGGACTGCACGATGCCGCGTTTTACCGCGAGATGTCGGAGGCCATCAGGAGCGGCATCGTGTGGCACGGCGAGACCTGCCATCGCGCCAAAGACGGCAGCCTGTACTGGGTAAAGAACACTTTCGTGCCGCTGCCGAGTTCCAATTCCTACATCGCCATCAGCACCGACATCACCGCGCAGAAGCAAACCGAAGAAAAGCTGCGCATCGCATCGATCGCCTTCGAGACCCACGAAGCCATCGTGGTCACCGACATGCAGGCCAAAATCATCAGCGTCAACCACGCCTTCGAGCAGTTGACCGGCTACAGCGCCGCAGAGGCCATCGGCCAGAATCCGAATATCCTGCAATCCGGCCGCCACGACCAGCAGTTCTATCAGGAAATGTGGGGCACGCTGCTAAAGAAAGGCATCTGGTCCGGCGAGATGTGGGACAAGCGCAAGGATGGCTCGCTCTATCCGAAGTGGCTGACCATCTCCGCGGTGCGCAACGAGCAGCAGGAAACCACCAACTATGTGGCGATCTTCATGGACATCAGCGAGCGCAAGCGCGCCGAGGAAGAGATCCAGCGGCTGGCCTTCTACGACACCCTGACCGAGCTGCCGAACCGCCGCCTGCTGATGGACCGGCTGATCCAGTCGCTGATCGCCAGCGAACGCAGCGGCTCGTTTGGCGCGTTGCTGTTCATGGACATGGACAACTTCAAGATACTGAACGACACGCAGGGACACGACGTCGGCGACATGCTGCTGATCGAGGTCGCGAGACGACTCAGATCCAGCGTGCGCGAAAGCGACACGGTGGCGCGCCTCGGCGGAGACGAGTTCGTGGTAATCCTGCAGGGGCTGGGCAGCAGCGAACTGCTGGCCGCCAACCAGGCGGAAGACATCGCCGAAAAGATCGTCGCAGCACTCAGCGAAACCTACTTCCTCAGCGCGCACGAACACCACAGCAGCGTGAGTATCGGCGTCGGTCTGTTCCATGGACGCGGCACGACGGTGGACGAACTGCTCAAACGTGCGGATACCGCAATGTATCAGGCGAAGTCCGCCGGGCGCAACGCGGTGCGCTTCTTCGAAACCGACATGCAAAAGGCCGTCGAGTCGCGCGCGATGCTGGAAACAGCCCTGCGTCAGGCGATTGCCAAGGAAGAGTTACAACTTTATTACCAGATGCAGGTCGACCGCGAACAGCGTATCGTCGGCGCCGAAGCACTGTTGCGCTGGATCAACGAAGAACGCGGTTTCGTCTCTCCGGCGCAGTTCATCCCGCTGGCCGAAGAAAGCGGCCTGATCCTGCCGATCGGACTATGGGTGCTGGAAACCGCCTGCCGCCAGCTCAAGCAATGGCAGCAATCCCCCTCCTCACGACATCTGCAGCTTGCCGTTAACGTAAGCGCGCGGCAGTTCCGCCAGCCGAATTTCGTGGCGCAGGTCGGGGACATGCTGACGGAATACGGCATCGATCCGACGTATCTGAAACTGGAATTGACCGAGAGCGTCGTGCTGGCCGACGTGGGGGAAACCGTGCAGAAAATGCTCGCGCTGAAACAGCTCGGCGTGCAATTCTCCATGGACGATTTCGGCACCGGATACTCGTCGCTCAGCTACCTGAAACAACTGCCGCTGAACCAGATCAAGATCGACCAGTCGTTTGTGCGCGACATCGTGACCGACAAGAGCGATGCGATCATCGTCAAGACCATCATCGACATGTCGATCAACTTCAATCTCGAAGTGATCGCCGAAGGGGTGGAGACGGAAGAACAGCTGGAAATTCTGAGGGAGAACGGTTGCCAGGCCTTCCAGGGCTACCTGTTCAGCAAAGCGGTCCCGCTAACCGAATTCGAATTGCAGATCAAAAGACCATACAAGCCAAAGCCGAATCACGCAGACAAATCCATCGGCGCAGGCATTTAATCTTCCCGCCTCTCCGCATGGAAAACCAGGCGGATTAAATCGCCCTGAACTTACTCTCCCAGCATGCCCGCAATTTCCCGCTCGGCAGCAGCCCAATGTTCGGTCGAGTTCCCTTGGAATCCGTGACGCTCGGCGATGAAATAAGCCGCCATCTCGACCATCCGGTAACGCTCTTCCGGCGACGGAGTTGCAGCCTTTTTGGCCTTGGGGGCCGCGGCTTTTCTGACTGTCACTTTCTTCTCGGCAACAGGCGCTGCAACTTTTTTCACCGCCGGTGCAGCAACTTTCTTCGCCGCAGGCGCAGCAGTTTTCTTCACGGCAGTTACGGCAGCCTTTTTTGTAACCGGGGCCACAGTTTTCGACTTTGCAGTCGCGACGGTTTTCTTGCCAGCTACAGTTTTTGCTTTTTGCTCTACCATGATGCCTCCTTGTAAATATCTGAACCGACGAACAAAGCTCCGCCCGACTCATGATATGGCCCGCAAGCCGACCGGTCAACAAATTCAACGGGTTTCGTATTGACGTTGCAGCACCGAGCCGCTAGTGTGCGCAACATCTTTTTCGACACCAACCCAGATGAAATACCTGAAATCCGAACTCCCCATCGCCATCGCCCTGATCGTCCTCGGACTGGGCTTCGCACTCGAACATGGGGCCGTCGAACACGGCGGCGGAATGCTGTGGGGACTGCTGCTGGTGATCCTCGCCGCCATCATCGGCGTCGCGTTCCGCATCGCCCATCACGCCGAAGTGCTGGCGATGCGCTTCGGCGAGCCCTACGGCACGCTGATCCTCACGCTCGCCGCGGTCTCGGTCGAGGTCGTGATCCTGGTGGTGCTGCTGATGGGCGAACCCAACCCGACGCTGGCGCGCGACACGGTGTTCGCCGCGGTGATGTTCGACATCAACGGCATCTTAGGCCTCGCCGCCATCGTCGGCGGACTGAAGCACGGCAGCACCAAATACAACGTGGATTCGGCCAACTCCTTCATCGCGATGCTGCTGGTCGCGATCGGCGTCGGCATGTTCATCCCGGACTTCGTGCCAGAATCGAAATGGCAGATCTACTCGGCCTTCTCCATCGGCATCATGGCGATCATGTACCTCGCATTCCTGCGCTTGCAGACCGTGGAGCACCGCACCTTCTTCGAATACTCCAGCGAGACCGACGACGAAGCGCACGATGAGGCGCATAGCCCGAATGTGTTGCACGTCGCAGTGATGATAGGCGCGATCGTGCTGGTCGGCCTGCTGTCGGAAGTGCTGTCGGTGCTGCTGGATGCAGGGCTGTCAGGCAGCGACCTGCCGAAGGCGATCCCGGCCGTGCTGGTCGCGCTGATTTCCGCCAGCCCGGAAATACTCACGGCGCTGAAAGCGGCACAGCAAAATCGCATGCAGACCACCGTCAACATCGCGCTGGGCGCCTCGCTGGCCACCGTACTGCTGACCTTGCCGGTGATCGAGGCCATCGCGCTGTTCAGCGGCGAACGCATCGACATGGCGCTCACCCCGGTCCAGGCCGGCATGCTGCTGCTGACCTTCCTCACGGTGATGAACAACCTGCACGACGGCGAGACCAATGCGATCGAGGGCATCAGCCACTTTGTGCTGTTCGCAGCCTTCATTGCTCTAGTAGCGATGGGCTTGATCTAGGATTTTCCCTAGGCCGAAATATATAGATATTTCGACCTATTGTTCCAGACACTAAGGGAGGTTATAAGTCGAGTGCAATAGCGCTCAGACGAAGAACTGGAGCAAGACGCAAAATCTTGCTCCGCCGGTTGTCATACGGCGTAGCGCAAAACAATAAAGAATCCGCCATCAAACTTGATCAGGGGTAAATGATTGCTCGTGCGGCCAATTCCACAGAGCAATATCGAAAAATAATGTCATGGGGAAATTCGTAACACGATTTTGTGCCGGGCTTTATTCTTCCCGGCGCATAAATGCCGCCAGCTGGCTGCTGGCGGCTTCGTTGTTAACGATCGCCACAATTCCTGCATGGGCCGCGGCTAAAGCCATCATCCACACCAGCCTGAACAGCATGACACTGTCATCGGAAGCCAATCACATCGCGGTGATTTACCCGGATGTCGCCGAACCCTATCGCAGCGTATTTGCAGAGATTATCAGCGGTATCGAAGAGAAAGCCAGAGGGCGGGTAATCACTGTCGCGGTTGGGGCGGAAGTGGATGCAGGCGAACTGAACGACTCATTGCGCCGTCAGGGAGTCAGGGTGGTGATCGCATTGGGACGGCAGGGAATGAAAGCAGCTTCCGTGCTGGATCACAATATGGATGTGGTGGTCGGTGGGGTACTGGCAGCGCAGAACAATGACGTGCGCAATATGCAGGTGAATATCCTGTCGCCGGACCCGGCCCTGTTGTTCTCGCGGCTGAAAGGGATGATGCCCAAGGTGCGGAGGGTGTTCGTCGTCTACGATCCGCGCCAAAGCGAGTGGATGATGCGGCTGGCCAAAAGCGCCGCGCGCAGCCAGGAACTGGAGCTGATCGTTTACGAAGCACAGGACTTGCGTAGCGCGATGCGCGCTTATCAGGATATTTTCGCCACCGCCGATCGCCGCCAGGATGCGTTATGGCTGCCGCAGGATTCCACCACAGTGGAAGAAGGCACGGTGTTGCCGCTGGTGCTGCAGGAATCCTGGGCACATAACCTGGCGGTGTTCTCCTGCAGTTTCGACCATGTCAAACGCGGCGCACTGTTTTCCATGTACCCAGACAACGTTGAATTGGGCCGCCGACTGGCCGTTTCCGCGTTGCCCCTGCTGGCTTCCGGCACAGGCGCTGCCTCCGGCATGACGCCGTTGCGCGAAGTGCTGACGGCGCTCAACCTGCGCACCGCAAAACACCTCGGGGTCGATGCCGTCCACGCACAAGGTTTCGACATGACGTTCCCGGAACCGTAAGACGCGACTATCGTGAAAAAAATACTCGCGTCATTTTCAAAAAAGCTCACCTTCCAGCGCCAACTAGGTATCACGGTTACGCTCGGCATCCTCTTTTTGGCGTTGCTTTCCTCTATCGTCGGCTCATGGCAGGGCAATAAACGGGTGCGCGACGACCTGATCGAACAGGGCCGGCGCATCACCGAGAACCTGGCCCGCCAGAGCGCCTTGGCGCTGGTCTTCGATTCATCCGTCAACGCGGAAGACGCGGTAAATGCCACGCTGGCTTTTCCCGGGGTGGTCGGCGTGAAGATATTCCATGCCGACGGGCGCTTGTTGCTGTCTCGCGGCAACAGCAAACCGGGTCAGTTCCTGGCTCGTTCGGAACCGGCCGGCAGTCTGCAGGCCGCCGCGCTCGAAGTCGAAAGCGCCGACGCATGGCTGTTCGCCGCCCCGGTTTATTCGCAGCCTTTTTCCGAATCGCCGTTCGGCGAAGCCGCTCCGCCCGAGTTTCTCGGGCGCGTTGCCGTGGCAATGAACAAGGCGGCGATGGATAGACTGACGTCGGACATATTTGCCACCAACCTGACCACCTCGTTTTCCTTCGCGCTGTTGTTCCTGCTGTTGATACGTTTTCTTTCCAGCAACATGGCGCGTCCGCTCGACGAATTGTCGGACAGCATGGAGCGTGCCCAGATGGGCGAATCCCAGGTGCGCGCCAAGCCGGGCGGGCCGAAGGACATCGCCGCGATGGCGCACGCCTTCAACAACATGATGTCGGTGCAGGAAGAACGCGAGGCGGCATTGCGCATCGCCGCCATCGCCTTCGAGACCGACGAGGGCATGATGGTGACCGACGAGGACGGAGTAATCATCCGGATCAACCATGCGTTCACCCAAATGACAGGCTACAGCGCCGCGGAAGCAATCGGCAACAAGCCATCGATGCTCACATCCGGTCGTCAGGACGATGAGTTTTACCGACGCATGTGGAAATGCCTGCACCAAGACAATAGCTGGCAGGGCGAGATATGGAACCGGCGCAAGAACGGGGAGATTTATCCGGAATGGTTGAACATCACCGCGGTGGTCGGAAAGGACGGCAAGGTTACGAACTATGTCGGCACGTTTATCGACTTCACCGAACGCAAGAAAATCGAGCACGCACTGATCGAATCGATGCACCAACTGGAAGAAAAAGAGCTGGCCAAATCCCGTTTCCTTGCGGCGGCGGGGCATGATTTACGGCAACCTCTGGCCGCAGCCAATCTGTTCATCGACACGCTCAAGCTGACCAATCCCACTGCCCAGCAAGGCGCGATCATCCTGCAACTGGATCAGGCCATGTCCACGTTCAACGGCCTGCTCGACACCCTGCTGCATGTTTCGAAACTCGACGCCGGCGTGATCAAACCGGAATTCGTCTCGATCGATGTGGCCGAGATATTCGGCTGGCTGGAACAGAATTTCGCAGCATTGACCGCGGAAAAACAGATCGACTTCCGCTTGCACTTTCCAATCAGGGAAAGACTGGTCATCCGCAGCGACATCGGCTTGATCAACTCGGTCATGATGAATCTCGTTTCGAACGCGATCAAATTCACGTCGAACAGCCCCATCATGGTCAGCGCCAGACGGAGCAAAGGTGGGGTGCTGTTTCAGGTTTGGGATACAGGCATAGGCATTTCAGAGGAATGCATCGAACACATCTTCGACGAGTTCTACCAGGTCGGCAATCCGCAGCGTGACCGCACCAGAGGACTCGGTCTGGGGCTGTCCATAGTCAAACGCGCATTGGCGCTGCTGAACAGCGAGATCAGCTGTCGCTCTCAGGCCGGGCGCGGTTCCGTCTTCGAATTCAGCTTGCCGCTGGACGTCACCTCGATCAGGGCTGGACAGCAAACCGTTGCTGCCACCACACCGGAGGAGCCCAGCGCTAAATTATTCATGCAAGGCAAGCGTTTTATTGTGCTGGATGACGACATGCTGGTCGCGCAGGCCATGGTCTCGCTGCTGGAAGGGATGGGAGGAAAAGTAAATTGTTTCCATAGTGCGGAAGACGCCTTGCACCACGCCAGTATCGAACACGCCGATTATTTCATCATCGATTACATGCTGGGCGGTTCGCTCAATGGCATCCAGTTTCTGAATCTGGTTCGGCAAAAACTGGGGCGCCCCCTCCATGCGGTGCTGATGACGGGAGACACCTCGGCCGAGTTTATCCGTGAAGCCGCAAATTGCGACTGGCCGGCGCTGCACAAGCCGGTCAACATACTCAGGCTGAAATCCGCGCTGGCCGCCCAGGCGCCGAACTGTCCGCTCGCCTGAGCCCGGATGATTACTCCTGGCGCTGCCGCAACACCACGCGCCGGAGATAAGCCTCGCGCGCGATCTGCACGTCTTCGAGGAAGTACGGCAACTCTTTCAGCAGCAACGCCTGCGGCCCGTCCACCAGCGCCTTGGGCGGCGCGGGATGAAAATCCACCAGCACCATGTTCGCGCCGGCCATCACGCCCTGCGCGGTGGCATGCATCACGTCGAGGATGCCATCCGACGAAGCGGCTCGCGTGCCGACCGAGTGCGACGGATCGATGCACACCGGCATGCGCGTCAATCGTTTCACCACCGGCACATGCGCGAAGTCGACCAGGTTGCGGTGCGGATCGCCCATGTTGGTCTTCATCCCGCGCAGTCCGAAAATCACCTTGCGGTTGCCCTCGGAGGCTAAGTACTCCGCCGCATTCAGCGACTCGTCCAGCGTAATGCCGAAGCCGCGCTTGAGCAGGATGGGCATTGCTGTCTGACGCCCGACAATCTTCAGCAATTCGAAGTTCTGCGTGTTGCGCGTGCCGATCTGCAGCATCACCCCGGTCGGGTTGCCGGTCTGGCGCAACGCCTCGTTGATCTCGTCCAGATGCGACTCATGGGTGATCTCCATCGCGATCACCTTGATGCCATGCTTGCCCGCGAGTTCGAACACATAGGGCAGGCACGCCTTGCCGTGCCCCTGGAACGCATAGGGGCTGGTGCGCGGCTTGTATGCGCCCATGCGCGTGCACACTTGGCCGGCGTCGGCCACCGCCTTCATCATGATCTCGACATGCTCGCGATTATCCACCGCGCACAGCCCCGCGAACACATGCAGCGTGTCCTGACCGAAACGCACGCCGTTGTAGTCGAAATGGGTGGGGCGCTGCTCGTCCTTGTGCCGCCCGAGGATGCGGTACTCCTCCGACACCCGCACCACGCGCTCGACGCAGGGCAGGCTCTGCATGTCCTCGATATCCAGCGCCTTGGTATTTCCGATCAGGTAGATCTCGGTGAGATTCTGCTCGCTGCCGCGCTCGACATGCACGCGCGTCTGTATGCCTGGCAGCGTCGCAAGATGCGCCAGCAACTGGCGGTATTCCGGCGACTGCTCGCCGGTGTTGGAACCGAGGATCAGGATCATTTTTTCGCTATACCTTTACTGTATGTTGGACGGCAGAATTGTAGGTCGGGTTAGGCCAAGGGCCGTAACCCGACGGAGCGAATTGTCGGGTTACGCTATGCTAACCCGACCTACGCAACTATCAATACCCTTTTACAAACGGAGAAAGTTTCCCCATAACAAAATGATTTGGGCGCCAGCCAGCAAGTAACTTTTCCACCAAAAAAGTATCAGCGAATCCAGAAACTAAGCTTGTCACAGGATTTGTTGCTCCAAGTGCTGTTGTAAACATATAGCGGAGGCTTTTAGCTGGAAGCTTTTGTATCCAACCTTCTGATGCAACATCTCGCATGTAGGTTTTAATTAAACCCTCATCTGGATTGACCGACTTCAGCCAATCTTTAAATCGTGCCGCACGATCAAGTAACTTTAGGAAATCGTCAAAAGACTGCTCTCCCGAATCTATTACTTCTGCCAAGCATGGAGAGTCAGGCAAGATAATCTCCGAGAATTGTTTTAGTGAAGTTTCATTTATTATTGATCGCCGCAGAAGCTCAGCATGCTTTACCTGAATAATTGATGAGGTAACTGCAGAAGTTACAAAGTCTCCCCCATAGAATGAGGACAAAGCTAAGTCAGCTCTAGCTTCCAAGATATTAGTCAACAAATGAGCAATTGATAGCGTCCCAATAGACGGATCGATTTTTTCTCGCCTTTGATTAATTGCAGTCAGATCAATATTTAAGAAAACGACCATTCCTCTTTCTGTATCAATTACCTCTAGTTTTAGATCGTCACCCGCCAAGTAACCACCAGGAGTAATCGCTACAGCCTGACGGAAGGCCTCTCTCGCATATTCCACATCTATGAGATCGCGCTTTGCAGCCTTTGCAATTCCCCCCTTTAAGAAATAGTCCCCAGAAAATTTCCGCAGGGGGACAAGATCAAAAAATAACCTTGAAAAATTGCTGGCATCAGATTTTGGAATGCCTTCACGTTCTAGCTCATATCTCAAGCGGTCTTGTGGATTTTTAAACTTACCAATGCTCTTATGTCCGACGAACGTCATTTCAACTAAGTTGTGATACTGGGTTACCCCCACAGACTCTGATTTTGTGACAAGAAGTTCTTCGCAATAAACAGCAGACACCTCGGAGCGCCGCAATAATGCGAGAACACTTTTCATTCCGATCTGCCGAATAAGTCCAGACAATGTCCCGCGATCAATAACGAGGTGCACTTTCTGATAGTAAAGTAGAGCCTCCGCAATACGACCAGCTGAGATTGAGGAACCTCCTTCAGCTCGACGAATAACGATATGTTCAAACATAGAGCAATACCCTTTGATATGAGAGGCTGCAATAATTGCTTTGCTCGGCAAAGTACAAGCAACACTCCCCCATGCAAAGCATAATCAATCGTAGATCAGGTTAGCGTAACCCGACTTACCCGGCTCATCATTCGCGATTAATCGCGATCCGCAAGCTGGATCACATCCTGTGCACGATGCTTTTATATGCATCCTGCCGGCCTTCGACAGGCTGTTGAAAAACGTAGCGAGGATGGTCAGATGCAAGGCGCACGGAGCGCAGGAACCGGAATGTACTTCAGTACATGAGGATTCCGAGCACCGCGCAACGCCGCAGGTGACCACCGCAGTAGTTTTTCATTTACCCAGCAAGATCGCGCGTTGCGCCGCCCACCCCGCCAGCGGGTCACGTGCAAAACCGCTCTTGCCGAACTGCTGCCAGCGGCCGATCACGTAGCACAGCAGCAGGTTGGCGTGCGCACTCACGTCCACGGCTTCACCCATCTCGCCCTGCGTCGCGGCGATGCGCATCGATTGTTTGAGCGTGGCCTCAATGCGGTCCATCAACTGGTTGATGCGGACTTGCAGGCGCTCGTCTTCGTTGACCAGCGCATCGCCGATCAGGACGCGCGTCATGCCGCGATTCTTCTGCGCGAACCCCAGCAGCATCGAGACGATGGCGTCGACCTGCTGCACGCCGCTCTTCTCTTCCTGGGTAATCTTGTTGATGAGCCCGAACACAGTCTGTTCGATGAATTCGATCAGGCCTTCGAACATCTGGGCCTTGCTGGCGAAGTGGCGGTACAGCGCCGCTTCGGACAACTCCAGCCTTGCCGCCAGCGCCGCGGTGGTGATTTTCTCGCCCTTGGGCTGCTCCAGCATCGCAGCCACGGTCTGGAGTATCTGCAACTTTCTTTCGCCCGGTTTCGCCGCCATGTCGTTCCCCTTCAGTTGAGCCGCGCCATTGCGCGCGGCAACTCCATCACGTTCCGCACCTTCACGTCCACGCAGGGCGGATTGCGCGTCTCGGCGCTCACCCAGACGGTGCGCATCCCCAACCGTTTAGCGGCCATCAGGTTTTCGAGGCTGTCCTCGACCATCACACACTGCGCCGCCTTCAGGCGATGCCGCCGCAACAAGCGCATGAAGCCGAAGCTGTCCGGCTTGGGACGATAACGCGTCTGCTCCACCGCCATCACGTCGTCGAACAGGCCGTCGATGCGCAACAGCTTCAGCACCGCATGCGCATAGTGCTGCGGCGCGTTGGAGAACACCACCTTCTTGCCCGGCAAGGCTTGTAGCACATGGCGCAAGCGCGGCTCGCGCAGCACCATGCGTTCGAGTTCGGGGAACTGGTGGGTGTGCCACAGAAAGTGTTCCGGTTTGGTGCCGTGGTGGCGCATCAGCCCGGAAAGCGTCGCGCCGTAGCGCTGCCAGTAATGCATGCGCAACGCGTTTGCGGCGTCTTCGTCCAGTTGCAGATGCTCCTGCAGGTAGGCCGTCATGCTGCGATTGATGTGCGGAAAGATATGCGGCGTCGCGTTATGCAACGTGTTGTCCAGATCGAAAATCCAGACAGGTTTTTCCATTACTTGCTCTTGATGAGCGTGCCCACACCTTCGTCGGTCAGGATCTCCAGCAGCAGCGCGTGCTCCACGCGGCCGTCGATAATGTGCACCGAGCGTACGCCGCTGCGCGCGGCGTCCAGTGCCGAACTGATCTTGGGCAGCATGCCGCCGGACAACGTGCCGTCCGCGACCAGGTCGTCGATGTTCTTCGGCGTCAGTCCGGACAGCAAGTTGCCGTCCTTGTCCAGCACGCCCGGCGTGTTGGTCAGCAGCACCAGCTTCTCCGCGTTCAGTACCTCGGCCAGCTTGCCCGCCACGACATCGGCGTTGATGTTTAGCGTCTCGCCGTCGGGCGCGACGCCGATGGGCGCGATCACCGGGATGAAGTCGCCAGAATCCAGGAAGGTGATGATCGCCGGATCGATCTTGGTGATCTCGCCGACTAGGCCGATGTCCAGCATCTTGCCCGGCTCTTCCTTGCTCTCCAGCATCATCTTCTCGGCGCGGATGAATGCGCCGTCCTGCCCGGTCAGCCCTACCGCCTTGCCGCCGTGCCGATTGATCAGCGTGACGATATCCTTGTTGACCTTGCCCAGCACCATCTCGACCACGTCCATGGTCTCTTCGTCGGTGACGCGCATGCCCTGAATGAAAGTACCCTGCTTGCCGACGCGGCTCAACAGGTCGTTGATCTGCGGCCCGCCACCGTGCACCACCACCGGATTCATCCCAACCAGCTTGAGCAACACTACGTCGCGCGCGAAACTTTCCTGCAGCTGCGGATCGGTCATGGCATTGCCGCCGTATTTCACCACGATGGTCTTATCGAAGAAGCGCTGGATATAAGGCATCGCCTCGGACAGCGTACGAGCTTTTTTGTCGGCGGCGGAGGGAGTGAGAGACATGGTTTTTCCTCGAAAAAAGGGGATAAACAGGCATCCGCAGTCAGGCGAAATGCCGATGAAATTTGCCGCGAATTCTACACCAGAAAACAAACAGGCGGCTCGCGCCGCCTGTCGTTCGGGAAGAGCGAACACTTACCTGCCCCGCTCCCCCATCGATGCATCTCGCCTCGACGCTGCCTCAGTGATGAGAGTGATGCATGTGCCCGGCATCCTGAGTCGCAGCCCTGGCTTCGGTCAGCGGCTTGACCGCGGCCTTGACTTCGACCTTCACAATGCGCTTGTCCGCCATCCGGACGTTCAGCGTCAGCGGCACGTCCTCGCCCGCCTTGAGCGGCGCCTTCAATCCGATCAGCATCAGGTGCAAACCGCTCTCGCCAAGGCTGACGCGCTGTCCGGCGGGCAGGGCGATTTCCTTCACCTCGCGCATCTTCATCACGCCGCCTTCATGCACCATGCTGTGCAGCTCGGCCGCCTTGCATGCCGGGCTGGAAAAACCCACCAGCGTCGCTGCCTGCTTGCTGGTGATGGACATATCCACCATCGCAGCATCCTGTCCCGGCGCGGTTGCGCGCGACCATACTCCTTCCACCGCCACATCGGCCGCATAAACATTGGCGCCCAACAACAGCGCCGCCAACAAACCACCCATACGATACAAACTGATCATGATGTCTTCCGTCGATAGAATTCTGGAGCGGCGAATTATACGTCCCCGCCGGGGCCGTTGCGCGAAGATCGTATGGCTGGCCGCTTGTGGCGCACAGGACGGGAGGAGACACTGCATGCGAAGCTTCGGAACAACCCTTGTTCGGCCTGCCATACGATCCATCGGCGGGATGGATTATTGGTCAGAAGATCGGCGCCGTGAATGCGGCATTTTGCCGCACCCGGGCTGCCCGGCAACCCGGTAAAATCGCACCCCATGAACTCCTCCCCCTTCGCCGCCCAGACCGGGCACAGCCATTTGCGCCGCCTCATATGGTTGCGCAGCATCGCCGTAGCGGCCCAATGCGCCGCGCTGGTGCTGGTGTACCGATTCCTCCAGATGGAATTGCAATGGCTGCCGATGCTCGCCACCGTCGCCACGCTGTCCGCACTGAATCTGTTGACCTGGCTGCGCCTGCGCAGCAGCCGGCCGGTTTCCAATGCTGAACTGTTCGCCCAGCTCTGCGCCGACGTGCTCGCACTGTCGGTGCTGCTCTACTTTGGCGGCGGATCGACCAACCCGTTCATTTCGCTATTCCTGCTGCCGCTGGTGATCGCCGCCGCCACGCTGCCGCACGGCTACACCTGGGCGATGACCGCGCTGACCACCGGCAGCTACACGCTGCTGATGAAATACTACGTGCCGCTGCCCACCCTGCACGACATGAACAGCGACATGAGTAGCGACATGTCCGGCATGGACCACATGAACCATGACATGAACGCTATGGACATGAGCAACCTGCCTCAGGACAGCATCTTCAACCTGCATGTATTCGGCATGTGGCTAGGCTTTGTCATCAGCGCGGTGGTGATCGCCTGGTTCGTGGTGAAGATGGCGCACGCGGTTCGCGAACGCGATGCGGCGCTGGCCCGGGTGCGCGAAGAGACCCTGCGCAACGAGCGCATCGTCGCGCTCGGTACGCAAGCCGCCGGAGCGGCGCATGAACTCGGCACGCCGCTGGCTACGCTGGCGGTGGTGATCGGCGAACTAAAACGCGAACAGGCCATGCAGCCGGAATGGCGCGACAATCTGGACATCCTCGACGGGCAGGTGCGTGCATGCAAGCGCATCCTCGACAAGTTGCTCGCCCATGCGCAGGATGGCGAAACGCAGCAATCGCTGGAGCAGTTCCTGACGGAGACGCTGGACGAGTGGCAGTTGCTGCACCCCACCGTACATTACCGTTATCGCGCATCCAGCATTCAACCCGCCCCGCAGTTGCGCATCGATCCCGCCTTGCGCGCGGCGCTGCTGAATCTGCTCAACAACGCCGCCGACGCATCCCCGGACGAGATCGACATCGAGACGCGCTGGGATGCCGACAACTTCAAGCTATCCATTCACGACCACGGGCAGGGACTCACACCGGAAGCCGCCGCACGCGCCGGCTCGGCGTTTTTCACCACCAAGGAGGAAGGCCGCGGGCTGGGGCTGTTCCTCGCCAACGCCACGGTGGAGCGGATGGGCGGCAAGGTGCGCCTGTTCAACCGTGAGGGCGGCGGCGCCACCACCGAAATCACCCTGCCGTTACGGTCATGAGCTGCGCATCCAACGAACAGGCTTCGCTGCTGCTGGTTGACGACGACACCACCTTCTGCCGGGTGTTGTCCGCCGCGCTGGAAAAGCGCGGCTACAGCGTCTGCGTGGCACACAGCGTGGAACAGGCGCTTCCGTTGGCGCAGGCTAACCCGCCGGAATATGCCGTGGTAGACCTGAAGATGGATGGCGCCCCCGGGCTCGTGCTGGTCAAGGCGCTGCACGAGCTCGACCCTAACACGCGCATCGTGATGCTGACCGGCTATGCCAGCATCGCCACCGCCGTCGAGGCCATCAAGCTAGGGGCGACCCAGTACCTTGCAAAACCCGCCAATGCCGACGAAATCGTCGCGGCCTTCAGCCACGCGCCCGACGAAAACACTCCGCCCAAGGCACAACCCACGCTGATCGGCAATCTGGAATGGGAACACATCCAGCGGGTGTTGCTTGAACACGACGGCAACATCTCGGCCACCGCGCGTGCGCTCAACATGCACCGCCGCACCCTGCAACGCAAGCTGGGCAAGCCGCCCTCACGCACGGACTAGAATTAGCCCTCGCGGATTCCGTGATTCTTTCGTATAGTTCGCCCTAGGCTGCTACCAGCCACAAGCCGAACCACGCGACACACACAAATATCCGATGACCGACGAAAGTACCCGCACCAGGCTTAAACATGCCTTGGCCAATCTCGAATCTCTCCCCGCGATGCCCAGCATCGCGCAAAAACTACTCGCTCTCGAGCTCAACACCGACGAAGGCGAAACGGAACTGCTCCGACTGATCGGTCAAGATCCGCAGATCTCCGCCAAACTGGTCGGCCTGTCAAACTCGCCCATCATGGGCGTGACGCGCAAAATATCAACCGTCAATGATGCCGCCCTGCTGCTCGGCCTGACCCGGGTCAAATCGGTTGCCATCGGCATCGCCTCGATGTCCGACTTCACCAAACTCCCGCCGGGCCGAGATTTCAAACCCCAAGACCTGTGGCTGCACTGTATGACTATCGCCGTGGTGATGCGCACCATCGCCGCCGCTATGCCTTACCGCATCCGCCCCCCCGAAGATCAAATCTTTCTGGCCGGACTGCTGCACGACATCGGATTCATGGCGCTGCACTATCTCGACCATAAGTTGAGCAACGAACTGCATCACCAAATTCGCCTGCAGCCCAAACGCCCGGTGCTGGAAGTCGAGCTGGAGACGCTCGGGATCACGCATTGCTATATCGGATCGCAGATTGCGCGACACTGGAACCTGCCTGCAGAAATATCCGCGGTGCTGGGCTACCACCATCCCCCCTATGTGGACGAGATGCCGGAGAAAAATCTGCTGGTAAGGTTGATCAGCGTGGCCGAGAAAGTTCTGCCGGATTTCGGCATCGCCGAACATACCGGAGATGAAATCACGGACTTCGAATGGGAAGAATTGGGCATCAATCCGTCGGAAGCTGAAGAAATTCGCGCCCAGTCCAACGAACTCGCGGTACAGGCCGCCCATATGACCGGAATCTAGGGCGGATTGAGAAGAAATCAGCCTTCGTGCAGGTGCCTGTTGATCCCAGTCAGCGCCTGAATGATGGCGCGTAACGCCTGGTTGTACTCGTTCCGGAATATTTCCCGCGCGGCGGCGCGTTCACCTGCCTTGAGCTTCTCGACGACCAGCCCGCCGAACTGGTGAAACTGCCGATGCGCTTCTTTCAACTGATCGAACTCCGGCATATCCCGGAACGGCTCCAGTTCCGGCCCATTGATCCAGCAGCCCAACTGACAGAACCCGCTTTGTCCGACCAACACATGCTCCAGCGGCTCACGAATATTGCCCTCGATATGATGCCCCAGGCGCGCCTTCCACAGGATGTGAGCCTCGGCAGCGCCCAACAGATTAAGTTCCTTGCGTGAGGCACGCATCTCATCGAATCCAAAAAAATCCTTTACTCCCGCCAGCAGCGCCATATCAACCTCCATTCATTAGTATTGCGGCCTTTATATCCGCCCTTGGCCGCAATTTCAATATGCCTAAATGCCTATATATTCCGGCCTAGTCCATTTCCTAGACTTGTGGCGATTTCCCGCAAGCAAGCCGAATCCGCCTTCGCTGCTCGGCACGCACGGACTATAATCGC
This sequence comes from Gallionella sp., assembly GCA_023229845.1. GTDB lineage: Bacteria > Pseudomonadota > Gammaproteobacteria > Burkholderiales > Gallionellaceae > Gallionella. The sequence goes on along the minus strand of JALNYK010000009.1, from coordinate 13,282 downwards.
CTCCCCAAGGAAAATCAGCCGACCATGAGATCCATTCTGCTATTAGCCAGCCTGCTGTTGCCCGCCGCCGGCCTCGCATCTCCGCCCCCTATGCCCGCCGCGCCACTGTTGTCCGCCAAGTCCTATCTGCTGTACGACTACACCAGCAACCAGATTCTGGTGAACCAGAATGGCGATGCGCGCATGGAACCCGCTTCGCTGACCAAGCTGATGACAGCCTATCTGACTTTCGACGCGCTCAAACACAAGACGCTGTCGCTGGAACAGCCGCTGACAGTCCCCGCTAGCGCGGTGCGCACTCAGGGCGGCGAATCGCGCATGCTGCTCAAAGCCGGCCAGGAGGTCACCGTGAACGAACTGTTGCGCGGCCTGATCGTGCAATCCGGCAATGATGCCGCGATCGCGCTGTCCCTCAGCATCGCCGGCAGCGAGGCGGGCTTTGTCGACATGATGAACAAGGAAGCGAAGCGCCTGGGCATGAACAACACCCGCTTCAGTAATCCGGTCGGCTTGCCGAATGCCGGACATTACAGCAGCGCGACCGATCTGGCGCTGCTGACCGCCGCCATCGTGCGCGACTATCCCCAGCATCAGCATCTGTTCGCGATGCGCGACTACACCTTCAACAATGTGACGCAGGCTAACCGCAACCGGCTGTTGTGGATGGACCCCTATGCGGACGGGATGAAGACCGGGCACACCGAAACCGCCGGCTACTGCCTGGTCGGCACCGCCAAGCGCAACGACCGCCGCCTGATCGCGGTGCTGCTCGGCGCCAGTTCGGACAATCTGCGCGCAATCGAAAGCCAGAAGCTGCTGAATTTCGGCTTCCAGAATTTCGACGTGGTGCACCTGTACCAGAAGGATCAGCCGGTCACTCAGCTGCGCATCTGGAAAGGCAGCGAGAGCGAGATCGGCGTCGGCTTCCGCAACGACCTGTTCTTGAGCATACCCAAAGGTAAACTCGCTCAAATCAAGGCCTCGGTGCAGACGCGCCAGCCCATCCTCGCACCTGTCACCGGCGGCCAGCAGCTGGGTGTGCTCAAACTGACGCTGGCGGGCAAGCCTTATGCGGAATACCCGCTGGTCGCACTGGACAGCGTATCCTTGGCTAACGTGCTGTCGCGCGGCTGGGACAGCATCCGACTGATGTTCGAATAGGAGAGCGACATGACGATCTACCTGAACGGCGAATTCCTGCCCATCGCGGAAGCGAAGGTCTCCGTGCTGGATCGCGGCTTCATCTTCGGCGACGGCGTGTACGAAGTCATTCCGGTGTATTCGCGCCGCGCGTTCAGGCTGCCCGAACATCTTAAGCGCCTGCAGCACAGCCTGGACGGCATCAAGCTCGCCAATCCACACGACGAAACCGAATGGACGCGCATTGTCGAAAAACTGATCGCGCGCAACGAAGGCGAGGACCAGTACCTGTACCTGCACATCACCCGCGGCGCGGCCAAGCGCGACCATGCATTCCCCAATCCGCCGGTACCGCCCACGGTGTTCGCGATGAGCAGCCCGCTGCCCACCCCGCCTGCCGCTCTGCTGGAATCCGGTATTTCTTGCATCACCGCACAGGACAACCGCTGGCTGCGCTGCGACATCAAGGCGATCGCGCTGCTGCCCAACGTGCTGCTGCGCCAGATGGCGGTGGACGCCGGCTGCGCCGAGACCATCCTGATCCGCCATGGATCGGAAGACGGGGACGCCTTCCTGACCGAAGGCGCCGCCAGCAATATCTTCGTCGTGAAGAACGGCACGCTGCTCGCCCCTCCCAAGGACAACCTGATGCTGCCCGGCATCACCTACGACGTGATGCTGGAAATCGCCGCCGCGAACGGCATCCCCTGCGAAGTGCGGCGCGTGATGAAGGCGGAACTTTTTTCCGCCGACGAACTCTTGCTCACCTCATCCACCAAGGAGGTGCTGGCGATCACTCATCTCGACGGCAAACCGGTCGGCAACGGCAAGCCGGGGCCGATGTTCGCCCGGCTGCACAGCCTGTACCAGGAATACAAACACAACGTGATGCGCAAATGAACCAATCGAAAGAACTGAACCACAGCCTGGTCGAATATCCCAGCGACTTCCCGCTGAAGATATTCGGCCAGCAACAAGCGGGCTTCGCCCAGGCCGTGCTGGAGGTCGTCACGAAGCACGACCCCGGCTTCGCCGCCGCCAGCATGGAGATGCGCGCCAGCAAGAACGCGCGCTACGTCAGCCTGACCTGCACGATACGCGCCACCTCGCGCGAACAGCTCGATGCGGTCTATCAGGAGCTGTGTGACCACCCGATGGTGGTGATGGTCCTGTGACACCGCATATCAGGACGCTGGGCATGGTCGACTACCAGCCGACCTGGGACGCGATGAAGCGCTTCACCGCCGAACGCACAAGCGAAACGCGCGACGAAATCTGGCTGGTGCAACATCCGCCAACCTACACGCAAGGGCTGGCGGGCAAACCCGAGCATCTGCTGAACCCGACCAATATCCCGGTGGTGAAGATCGACCGCGGCGGGCAGATCACCTACCACGGCCCCGGTCAGATCGTCGCCTACCTGCTGCTGGACATGCGCCGCTGGAAGCTCGGCGTGCGCGAACTGGTGCGGCTGATGGAACAGGCTGTGATAGACCTGCTGGCCGAATACGGCGTCGCCGCGCACAGCCGCGAGGACGCCCCCGGCGTCTATGTCGACGGCGCAAAGATTGCCTCGCTCGGATTGAAGATCAAGAACGGCTGCTGCTACCACGGCCTCGCGCTGAACGTGGACATGGATTTATCGCCGTTCGCCAACATCAACCCCTGCGGCTATGCAGGCCTGCGCGTCACCCAGGCCTGCGAACTCGGCGTCACAGTACCGATCAACGAACTACAGGCAGAACTGGCACAGAATCTGGTGCACGGATTGCAGCAACACCTCGCACACAAGAACGCGTAGATCCTATGGTTTTCTGCAAGCCTGAAATCCAAGTTTTTCTGGATTAAATGGCTGATTAGAAGTCCACACGGCAAAGGCGACGCAAAGTAGCTTACGGGCTATAACAACAATGGCTTCGGTAGTCGCGAAGCCTTTTGCCCGAAGGGCGACATACATCGGCCTGAAGGTCTTGGTCTTTGCGGCGCTTTGGGCTGCCAGATAAATCAATCGCCGGTCTTCCGCGTTGCCCTGTTTGGTCAGACACCGCCTGCCCACCTTGTTGCCGGAGTCTTTCGGACGTGGGTCCAGTCCATACGCCGCTACCACGGCATCGCTGTTGGCAAATGGTGTGCGATCAAACCGATGGGTGAGCGCCAAGGCGTTGAGCGGGCCGACGCCGATTATCGTTTGCAACTTCATACATTTCTGTTCGAGCGCCGCATCCTGTTTCACCGTCTTACGAAGTTGGATATCAATTTCCGCGATCAGATTTTGCAGGCTTTGCAGCGCCTTCTTGTGGGCGCGCTTCAACGTCTGACTGTCGATAGATTCGGTAGCCAGCAAGCACTGGCGAATTGCTCCGCAATGCCTGACGATGTTTGCGCGTTGGGTCAGCAGGTTACGTAGTGTGCGCTGTACGGCGGTAGGAATGGCATACGGATGCAGCCGGTCCCCTTCGCGCACCACGTAGCGCGCAATGACACGGGCATCCAAAGGATCGGTCTTGCCGCGCTGGCCGACGCCCTTGGCATAAAGCGACAACCGCTTGGGATTGATGACGTAAACACGAAAGCCGCGCTGTGCCGCGCAATCGGCCAGCGTGCAATGGTAGCGGCCTGTCGCTTCCATACCGATGATGGAATTCCCGGGAAGATGCGCCAACCACGCTTCGATTTCCCGGCGATTATTGGCAATGGTCTTCACGGCCTGGTTTGAGTCAGCGCAGGCGATGACGATTTCGGTGCTGCCAACATCAGCACCGAAGATTATAGGGGTCGTTGGATGTTCAGACATGGCAGCCTCCTTGAGCCACAGCGGAAACGTAAGGTATCTGCGGCAAACGCGGCGCTGTGGGAAGACAAGCGTTAACGCAGTACACTCAACCGCGCTGGGGGAGGCTGTCTTCATGCGTTAGCTTGTATCTATCGGCGGTCAGGTTGGTGAGGCCTGCCGCTGCATCCCAAATCGACGTTGATGAAGACAGGATGGGGACATGGCTACGTGAGTCTGTCCACAACATTGGCAGATAGCCCGGATCGTCCCTCCACCCCGGCACCTTGATGGGTGCAGTAAAATCATACAAGCCCGGATGTAGCGCAGCGTAATCCGGGAACACCCATATCGCCACTTCGCCCCCGGAATCCGCTACGCTTCTTCCGGGCTACGAAGGCTTCGCCGAAAATCCCTCCACGGCAGTATTCATGAACCGCGCGGCGATCACTCCGTTCACCGCGCCGAACACCAGCGCAGCGGCGGCGAATATCGGGATCAGATAGGCGATGCCGGCATGCGGGATCAGCCACAGGTAGACCATCGCCATCTGTCCCGCGATATGCGCAAACGCGGCGTAGATGCTGTGGCTGACCGGACCGAACCAGCGAGACGGCAAGTGCTGCGCCGCGGCCAGCACGATCAGACTGAGCACCGCGCCGGACAAGCTGAGAAAAAAACCGGGCGCGAGAAAATTGCCGAACAGCAGGCTGCCCGCCACCACGCGCAGCAGCGACACCCATGCTGCGACTCGCCAGCCATAGCGCGCCAGCACAATCAGCGTCACGATATTCGCCAGCCCCGGCTTCACGCCGGGCAACGGCGAAGGAATCGCGTTCTCCAGCACCGCCAGCCCCAGCGCCACCGCCGCCATGCGCGCAATGTGATGATCTTCCGCGGAGCTGTCCAGTTTAATAGTTGTGGTCATATTATTAACAGTACTGAGGACTGAGTTCCGAGTGCTGAGAAAAAGCGGGGCAGCGTGGCCCACTCAGCACTCAGCACTCAGTCCTCGTTTCTAGTAGTTGAGGCTGTCATATTTCTTCCGGCTACCGGCCAGCTCGACGCTGACCTCGTTCGGCAGGCAGATCGCGATTTCGCCGGCCTGTTGCAGCCAACCCTGGCGCACGCAATATTGCCGCGGGCTGGGGTCGGAGCTGATGCGTGCCTTGCGTTTCTCGATGGTGACGACGCTGGTGCCGAGCGGACCGGGAACTTCGATCTGCTGGTCACGCGACAACGGTACTTCGCGAAATATCTTGCCACCGCTGCGGATGACGGCGCGATCGGCGAGTTCGCCGTTCCACAGCGTGAGCGCCAGCACCACCACGCAGATCCCCCCAAGCAACAGTGTCAGCCAGTCACCGGGCTTGAGATGCGGCAATACATCCGCACGCAACGGTTCATGCCAGTTCACGGGGCGCACCAGCACCTACAGTTGTTGAGCCGGAAATCGAGCCGTCCACGCTCCGCCGTCCGAGCTCACGGTGGCGCACCAGCACCTGCTGCTGTTGCTCGAAATGACGGGCGAGCTTTTCGGCCAGGTACACCGAACGATGCTGGCCGCCGGTGCAGCCGATCGCGACGGTAAGATAGCTGCGATTGTCGGCAATGTAATTGGGCAACCAATTGGCGACGAAGTCGCGGATATCGGCATACATCTTTTGAGCCGATTCGGTCTGTTCGAGAAACTCGATCACCGGGGCATCGCGGCCGCTCAGAGGACTCAGGCTCTCGTTGTAATATGGGTTTGGTAGGCAGCGCACGTCGAACACCAGGTCGGCGTCGAGCGGGATACCATGTTTGAAACCGAACGACTCGAACAACAGCGTCAGGCGTGCGCGATCCAGCTGAATGAACTGTTTGATCCAACCACGCAGCGCATTGGCATTCAAGTCGGAGGTATCGATATGATGACCGATGCTGCTGATCCCGGTAAGCAACTCGCGCTCATAGGCGACACATTCCGGCAACGTCTTTACGCCATCGTTAAGCGGATGCAACCGGCGCGTCTCGGAAAATCGCTTCACCAGCGTGTCGGTCCGGGCATCCAGATACAGTAAATGCACCGCCAACTCCCTCTGCATGATTTCGAGCATTAATGTTGGCAGCACCTGCACGCTGTGCGCATTGCGCACATCTATGCTGACCGCGATATTGCGGCAACCTCCCGGCAAGAGCTGATCGATCAGACTCGGCAGCAACTCGGCCGGCAGGTTGTCGACGCAATAGAAACCGGCATCCTCCAGCGTTTTCAGCGCGACACTCTTGCCCGAGCCGGACAGACCGCTGATCAAAATGAGTTGCATCGACATACTCAATCGTCGTGCAGGAGTTGGTCGTGGCGCATGATGAATTCCTGCATGCTGTTGATACCACGCTGCTGCAACACGAAGTTGCGCGCGGCGGCCTCGACCAGAACCGCCAGGTTGCGCCCGGCAACCACCGGGATGTTCACCGTGCTGACGTTTACACCGAGGATATCCTGATAGCTGGCGTTGAGCGGCAGACGCTCCACCTGCGACAAGTCGCCGCCTGGAGGACGGTGCAAATTCACTATCAGCTTCAGACTTTTCTTGCGTCGCACCGCGGTCTCGCCGAACATCGTGCGGATATTCAGCACGCCCAGTCCGCGCACTTCGAGGAAGTCGCGCAGCAGCTCTGGGCAACGACCTTCCAGCGTGTCCGGCGCGATGCGGTGCAGCTCGACGATATCGTCGGCGACCAGACCGTTTCCGCGCGTGATCAGCTCCAGCCCCAATTCGCTCTTGCCCACCGCGCTCTCGCCCGTGATCATCACCCCGACACCGAGCACGTCGAGGAACACACCGTGGCGCGTAGTCGACTCGGCCAGCTCCTTCGCGAGATAATGGCGGATTAGCCACATCAGATGCACGCTGGGCTTGGGCGAGCAGAACAGCGGGATATGCGTACGGTTTGCGAATTCGATCAGTTCGGCAGGAATGTCGTTGGTTCCTGCCACGATCAGACAGGTCGGATTGTTCCGCGCGATCTGGTCAAACGCGGCATTGCATTCTTCCGTGCTCAAGCCCCGCAGATAATCGAGTTCGGTCCCACTTAGCACCTGCACCCAGTTCGGATGGATCAGGTTGAGGTGTCCGATCAACCCATTGTTGGAAGCATTAACTTCTTCGGAGGTGATGATGCGGTCGTTACCATCAGCCCCGGCCACGCGACTGAGCTCCAGCCGCGCCTGTTTATCGTCGAACAGTTGCCGGACATTGACTTCACTCATGCTGTTCCATTCCACTCATAGAACAGCTGATGAATGCTGGGCCCGTCTTCGCAGGCCAGCAGGCGGTTGCGGAATTGCGTGTCGCTGAACATCTGCGCCAGTTCGCCTAAAATTTGCAGATGCAGATCGGTGGCGCGTTCCGGCACCAGCAACACGAAGATCAGGCTCACCGGCTCGCCATCCGGAGCGTCGAACGGAATCGGATGGCTGGTCTTGACGAAGGCCGCAGTGGCTTCGCGCAACTTGGCGATGCGTCCATGCGGAATCGCCACGCCGTGACCCAGACCGGTCGAACCGAGTTTCTCGCGCGCGAACAGGCTGTCGAACACCTGGCTGCGCGCGATCTGCTGGTTGTTCTCGAACAGCAGGCCGACCCGTTCGAACACCCGTTTTTTGCTGGTCGATTCCGTATCCAGCAGGATATTGTCGGGCGCTAGAATTTTACTGATCAGGTTCATGGGAATTTGGAATTGAAAATGGGCGGCAACGCCGCCCATTATTGATTACTCGGCTTCCACAGGCTTGCCGGAATCGTCATGACGGCGCGCCGCCACTTTTTCTTTGTGCTTCAGCACCTGGCGATCCAGCTTGTCCACCAGCGCATCGATTGCGGCGTACAGGTTCTCGTCCTCGCACTCGACGAATACGTCCTTGCCGCTGATGTGGATCGTAGCCTCGGCCTTCTGCTGCAGTTTCTCCACGGACAGGATGATATTCACGTCGATCACGTTATCGAAATGACGCTTGATCTTGCCGAACTTGCCGGTCGCATAGTCGCGGATGGCGGGGGTGATTTCCAGATGGTGTCCGGTGAGGTTGACGTTCATGATGCGCTCCTTGTTTAGAGTGATTTACGGAGATTCACCGGGAGAATATGCAATGCTTCCCGGTACTTTGCAATGGTACGCCGGGCGACTACGATGCCCTGCTGTGCCAAGATTTCCGACATGCGGCTGTCGGTAAGCGGTTTGCGGGTGTTCTCCGCACTGACCAGTTGCCTGATCAACTCGCGTATCGCGGCTGAAGAACAGGTTCCCCCGCTCTCCGTCGCCAGGCCGCTGCCAAAAAAATGTTTGAATTCGTAGATGCCGCGCGGCGTCAACATGAACTTCTGTGTGGTGCCGCGCGAGATCGTCGACTCGTGCAGTTCGAGCTCATCGGCGATCTCGCGCAACACCAGCGGGCGCATGCCGATTTCGCCGTGTTCGAAGAACTTCTCCTGACGCTCCACGATGGCCTGCGCCACGCGCAGAATAGTCTCGAAACGCTGCTGCAGATTCTTGATCAGCCACTTCGCCTCCTGCAACTGCACGGACAACTGCGAGGCATTTCCGTTGTCGCGCTGCTGCAGGATATTTGCGTACATGCTATTGACGCGCAGCTTGGGCATCGCCTCAACATTGAGCCGGGCACGCCATTTATTCTTGTGCTTTTCGACGATCACATCCGGCACCACATAGTCGGCGACGCTCCGATCGAACTCCGCGCCCGGCTTGGGATTGAGCCCGACGATCAGGTGCTGGGCGGCGCGCAGTTCGACATCCGTGCAGTGCAGCAGCTTTTTGAGTTTGTTGAAATCATGCGCCGCCAGCGTATCCAGATGGCTACCCGCCAGCCTGATCGCCAGCTCGCGTTGCGGCGTATCTTCCGGCAGCGCCTTGAGCTGCAGCACCAGGCACTCGCCCAGATTGCGCGCGCCCAGTCCCGGCAGATCGAGATGCTGCAACTGCACCAGCGCAGTCTCCAGATCGTCCAGCGTGATTTCCAGTTCGGTGGGCAGCAACTCGACCAACTCCGCAAGATCCTGCGCAAAGTAGCCGTTCTCATCCAGCGCCTCGATCAGCAACCCGACGATGATGCGATCCCGTCCATCCAAAGCCCCGGCGGCAAGCTGTTCATGCAAATGCTCGCGCAGGCTGAGTTGCCCCGCCGAATGCTCCGGGTAAGACTCATCCTCGTCGTCGACGCTGCGCGCCCGGTCGCGGCTTTCCCAGTCGGCCGCTTCTATGCCGAAATCGTCCGGGGTCCGATCGTCGGAACCGCGGTCGTCGGAGCTAGGTGCTGGTGCGGTCTCTGCTGTCTGAACGTTGCTCGCTTCGCCGGTAAATATCGCGGGGGCGTAATCGTCGGCCAATTCAAGCATCGGGTTTTCGTCCAGCATGCGCGCGACTTCCTGCTGCACATCCTGCGTCGACAGCTGCAGCAGCCGGATAGCCTGCTGCAACTGCGGGGTAAGCGTCAGTTGCTGGGAAGTCCTGAGTTGGAGCGTGTGTTTCATTGCCTGTTCTGGTATCCGGATGCCATCTTGCGTTAAAGCTTGAAGTGCTCGCCCAGATATACTTTTCTCACGCCTTCATTATAGATGATTTCATCCGGACTGCCCTCTGCCATCACCGCGCCGGCATTGATGATGTAGGCGCGATCGCAAATCCCCAGCGTTTCGCGCACATTATGGTCGGTGATCAGCACGCCGATTTCACGTTCCTTAAGGAAGCGGATGATCTTCTGAATGTCCAGCACGGCAATCGGATCGACGCCGGCAAAAGGCTCGTCCAGCAGGATGAAACGCGGATTGGTCGCGAGCGCGCGCGCGATCTCGACGCGACGACGCTCGCCGCCGGACAGACTGATCGCCGGATTGTCGCGAATATGGCCGATATGCAGATCCTCCAGCAGCTCGTCCAGCCGGTTTTGCAACTCGTCGTCGTCCAGCCCCTGCAACTCCAGCACCGCCTGAATGTTCTGCGCGACGGTCAGGCGGCGGAAGATCGACGCCTCCTGCGGCAGATAGCCCAGACCGAGACGCGCACGACGATGGATGGGCAGATGGGTGATGTTCTGATCGTCGATAAATATCTCGCCGCCGTCGGCGGCGACCAGCCCTACGATCATGTAGAACGAAGTGGTCTTGCCAGCGCCGTTCGGTCCGAGCAGACCGACCACCTCGCCGCTCTTCACCGACAGCGAAGCGTCGTGCACCACGATGCGCGAACCGTACTTTTTCTTTAATCCGACTGCACGCAACTCGCTCATTCCTGCTCCATCGGGGTAAGGGTGGTGCTGGGCGCGATCGGCAGCGCCTCCGACGGCGACGAGGCAGCACCCGTCCTAGCCTTGGGCTGCAGCACCGCGCGCACCCGCTTCGACGACGCGCCGTCCGCCCCCGCAGAACCGCTGCTGACCTGAAACACCTCGGTCTTCTGGCTGTAGGTGATATGGTCGCCGCGCACCTCGTCCCGCTCGCGCACCACGCGCGCCTTTACATAAAAATCCAGCGTCTCGGCACGCGCATCGTGCTCGATGCGTTCGCCATAACCTTCGACATACTCGTCCAACCCCTCGCGCTTCTGCCGAAAACTCGCCGGCTTGCCGAACACCGCGGCATGCCTGAACCCTTCCTTGTCCTGCGTCACGACAATCTTGTCGCCGCGAATCAGCATCGTGCCCTGATTGAATTGCACATTGCCGACAAAGGTGCTGACCTGCTTCGCATCGTCCACCAACATCTGATCGGCCTCGATATGCGCTGGCTTGTCACGGTCGGCCCGCTCGGCCAGACAGGGCGCAGCCAGAACGAACGACAGCAAGGCAAACAACAGGCTAACGCGGCTCATGAACGCTCCTCACCTGTGACAGCAGCTTCAGGGTGCGTGCCCGATTGTCCATCTCCAGCCCCACCGCATGTATGGTGTTGCGCCCGTCGAAAATCGCGACCGCATGATCGGTGTCGGCCAAGTCGCGCTCGGGCACGATGCGCAAATAATCGGTCTGCAACGTCAGCTCGCCGCGTCCCGCGCTCGCCTCGCGCAGCACCTCGACGTCGTCGTGTAGGAATATTTCATCGCCGCTGCCGGAAACGACGCCGCGCCGGGCAACCACATGAATTGCCGGACGCTCAATCGATAGCGAGGTCAAACGCGGCGCGTCCAGCGTGGTGCTGTCGTCGTCAGGGTAATGCTGCATTTTCGCTGCCGCCATGATGAAACGGGGGGAGCCCTGCTCGTCCATCTTGATCGCGGAAAAGTTTTCCATCACCGCATCCGGATCGTGGCGCTGCACGACGTCGGCCTTGGCAGGCTCCGGGCGCACCTGCTGATCCAGCCAGTAAGTAACGCCCAGCAAACCGAGCAGCGGCAACAGTGGCAACCAGTAGCGGGGGCGGGAAGCGAAGGTCATTTCAGATAGGGGGCCAACTGGGCATCCAGCACGCCCTGTGCCGACATGATCAGCTCGCAGGCTTCGCGTACCGCGCCGTGCCCGCCGCTACGCTGGGTGACGTAATCGGAATGCTCGCGCACTATCTGCGGCGATTCCGGCACGCTGATCGCCAACCCGACATGGCGCATCACGCATAGATCCACCACATCGTCGCCCATATAAGCCGCGGCATCGCGCGACAGCTTGAGCTTGTCGAGCAGTTCGACCATCGCGTCAAGCTTGCGCTCCACGCCCTGATAGACATGCTGAATGCCGAGATTCTGCGCGCGCAGTTCGACGCAGCGAGAGGTGCGACCGGTGATGATCGCGACTTCGACCCCGCTGGCGCGCAGCATCTTGATGCCGTGTCCGTCCAGCGAATTAAAGCGCTTGAATTCCTCGCCGGAATCCGACAGGTACAGCCCGCCGTCGGTCATCACGCCATCCACATCGAAGGCCATCAGGCGTATCAGTTTTGCGCGGCTCGTCAGCATATTAAATCTCCTGAAAATAGTCGTAAGTCGTGAGACGTAAGTCGTAAGTTAAAAACCGACGCCGCATCCAACTAACAACTTAAGTCTTAAGTCGTGAGACGTAAGTCGTAAGTTAAAAATCGACGCCCTATCCAACTAACAACTTACGTCTTACGTCTAACAACTGCTTAAATCACTTTGGCATGCAGCAGGTCGTGCATGTTAAGCGCGCCGACCAGCTTGCGTTGTTCGTCTACCACCAGCATCTGGCTGATGTTGTATTGCTCCATCATCTGCACCGCCTCGGCGGCGAGATTGTCCGGGCCGATGCAGCGCGGGTTCGCCGACATCGCGTCGCGCACCGGCGTGCTGCCGAAGTCCAGCCTCTTCTCCAGCGTGCGGCGCAGGTCACCGTCGGTGTAGATGCCCAGCACGCGCTGTTCGGCATCCACGATAGCGGTCATGCCCACGCCCTTCTTCGAGATTTCCAGAATCGCGTCGCTCAGCATTGCGCCTTCGTCCACCATGGGCAGGCGGTCGCCGCTGCGCATGATGTCGCGCACATGGGTCAGCAAACGCCGCCCCAAACTACCGCCAGGATGCGAGCGCGCAAAGTCTTCCGCACCGAAACCCTTGGCATCCAGCAGCGCCATTGCCAGCGCATCGCCCAGCGCCAGTGCCGCGGTGGTGCTGGTAGTGGGAGCCAGCCCCATCGGGCAGGCCTCTTTGTCCACATGCGCATCGAGATGCACGTCCGCCGCTTCGGCCAGGCTGGAGGCCGGATTGCCGGTCATGCTGATCAGCTTCGCGCCCTGGCGCTTGATCACCGGCACGATGGTCATCAGCTCCTGACTCTCGCCGGAATACGACAGCGCGATGATGACGTCTTCCTCGGTGATCATGCCCAGGTCGCCGTGACTGGCCTCGCCCGGATGCACGAAATAGGCCGGCGTGCCGGTGCTGGACAGGGTCGCGGCGATTTTGCGCGCGATGTGGCCGCTCTTGCCCATGCCGCTGACGATCACGCGGCCTTCGCAGCGCAGGATCACATCCAGCGCGCGCAAAAAGGATTCGTCGATACGGGAGACCAGCGACTGCACGGCAGCCGCCTCGATGCTCAACACTTCGCGGGCCAGATCGAGCGCACGCGGCGCGGCGGAAAGGGATTTATTCATGGCGCGCATTATAGCAAGGGAGGCAAAGGCGGGGCGCGTTTCCGGCAACGATGCGATCGCCACGGCCGCAGAGCGGGATTTATTTTGAAAACAACGCGAGTTGCGGCATCATCGGGGGTGAATAATAGACACGCAAAAACTCCATGGATAGCACCCTCTCTCTCGTCCTGATCCTGCTCGCCACCGCCGTGATGGTGGTGGTGCTGTGCCGCGTCCTGCATCTGCCGGTGATGCTGGGCTACCTCGCGGTCGGCATCCTGATCGGCCCGCA